>NZ_JTDM01000021.1:0-1000345 GCF_000831325.1 Thauera sp. SWB20
CGGCTTCTCCAAGGACGAGCGCGACTTCCGCATCGCCCACGAGATGCTCGACGAGCTCGGCATCGACCGCATCCTGCTGCTCACCAACAACCCGAGCAAGGTCGCCGCGCTGCAGAAAGCCGGCATCCACGTCGTCGGCCGGCGCGCGATCTACGGCGAGGTCACCGCGCAGAACCAGCGCTACCTCAGGACCAAGGCCAGCCGTCACGGCCACTGGCTCAACGATCTGCTGAACGAGCAGGGCGAGCCGGGCGACGACGAGCCCGCATGCCTGCCCGCCGCGGACGCCGCGCACCGCGCCTGAGGCGCGGCCTCCAGGCCGGCCATGCGGCCCGCTCAGCGCTGCTCCGGCGCCGGTGCGCGCGTCACCAGCGCTTCGAGGTCGAAGTCGTGTGCCTCTTCGACGATGCGCGCGAGACGGCTCGCGAAGTGTTCCACCAGGCGCGCCCCGAGCGCGGCGTCCGCCAGGCGAGGATCGCCGCAGGCCCCCGAAGGATGAAGGTCCTGCGCCATCCAGGCGAAGCCGGCCTCGCCCTCGGGGCCGAGCAGTCGCCCCGCCGCCGCCATGCGCGCCCCCAGCGACTCGAATCGATCGACCGCATCGCGCCTCACCTTGTGCGGCGCCAGATGCATCATCAGCGCGGTCTCCAGCGCGCCACCATGCAGGCCGTGGCGCAGTTCGTCCGCCGGCAGCGCGGCGGGTGGCGGCGGGAAGCGGAAGGAATGCGCGCGCACCACCAGCATGCGCTGCGCGGCGCGCAGCTCGAGCGCGGCCAGGTCCACCAGCGCCTTGTTGCCGCCATGGGTGTTGAACAGCACAAGGCGGCGCAAGCCGGCGCGCGCGACGCAGGCACCGATCTCCACCACGCTCGCCAGCGCGGTCTTCGCGTCGAGCGCGAGCGTACCGGCAAAGCCCGTGTGTTCCAGGCTGCACCCCACCGCGACCGGCGGCAGCACGCACAGCGGCAGGCCCGCGCGCAGCTTCGGCACGGCCGCCTCGAGCAGGCCGAGGGCGATGTCGAGGTCGGTCGACAGCGGCAGGTGCTCTCCGTGCTGCTCGATCGCGGCGAGCGGCAGCAACGCGACCGCATCGGCGCGGGCGAGCCCGGCAATGCGGCTCGGGGTCAGGTCCTGCCACCAGGGCAGCGCGGGCTTGGCGTTCATTTCGGTCGGTCTCCCGGGGGGCATCGGCTGTCCCGGATCATAGCCGCACTCGGCCACGGCCCGACGTCGCCGTGTCCCGCGCCCTGGTGCCGACCCGCGCGCCCGCGCTTTGCCGCACGCGGCGGAGGGGTCGCATGAGCGCACGGGCGCGTGATCTTGTGCTCGGCACGCTCCTGCCGCTGCTCGCGCTCGACGCCTTGCTGGTGTTCGACAACGCCTGGCCGACGCTGTGGCCGCGGCCGACGCCGGCCGTCTCGATCGAGCTCGCCTTCGCCGTCGCCGCACTGGTGCTCTTCGCCGCCTGGCGGAAACACGCAGCGCACGGCCTCGTGCGCGTGCTCGCGGGGCTGGCCACGCTGTGGATCGTGCTGCGCTACGTGCAGGTGACCGTCCCCGCGCTGTTCGGCCGCCCGCTCACCCTCTACTGGGACCTGCCCCACCTCGGCGCCGTGCTCGACATGGGCGGCGACGGTCCGGGCGCGAAGGTCCTGCTCGCGCTCGCGCTCGGTATCCTCGTCGTGCTGGTACTGCATCGCGTGGTGTCGGCCTGCGTGCGTGCCCTCGCACGCAGCGCGGCGGCACCGGGCGCGCGTGCGCTGCTCGGCGGTGTCGCGGGCGCGGCAATCCTGCTGTGGGCGCTGGCGCCGTGGCCCGGCCCGCTCGCCGCGTCGGCCTTCGCGCGGCCGGTCGCCGCGCTGGTCTCCGATCAGATCCGCTTCCTGCACTCGGCGCTCGCCGCCGACGGCGGCGAGCGGCTCGGCCCCGGCCCCGACTTCCGCGGCGACCTCGCGGCGCTGCGGGGCGCAGACGTGCTGATCGTGTTCGCCGAGGCCTACGGCGCGGTCAGCTTCGATCGACCGCCGATCACCGCGGCGCTCGCCGACGCACGCACCGAGCTGGGTGCCGCGATCGCGGCCAGCGGCCGCCAGGCCGTCTCCGCCCGCGTGGTCTCGCCGACCTTCGGCGGCGCCTCCTGGCTGGCGCACGCCGCCGTGCTCGCGGGGGTCGATACCCGCGACCCGGCCGACCACGCACTCTTGCTGACCACCGATCGCCCCACCCTGGTCCGCCACTTCGCCACCCACGGCTACCGTACCGTGGGCTGGATGCCAGGGCTGCAGCGCCCCTGGCCGGAGGGCCGCTTCTACGGCTTCGACCGCATCGCCGATGCCGACAGCGCGGGCTACGCCGGCCTGCCCTTCGGCTTCTGGCGCATCCCCGACCAGGCCTCGATGGCGCGCATCCACGTGGACGAGCTGGGCGGCAGCTTCGGCGAGGCCGTCGGTACGCAGCAGGCCCGCTCCAGCCCGGGCTCCTCCCCGGCTTCTGCGGGCGACACCTCCGCCAGCGCGCCCACTTCCCGTCCGGGCGCACGCGCGGAGACCGCTGCCGCGCGTCGCGCGCCACGGCTGGTCGTTTTCGCCACCGTCTCCACGCACGCCCCCTTCGCAGCGATCCCACCCTTGCGCGAGGACTGGTCGCGGCTGCTGCGCGCGGACGCCTTCAGCCAGGAGGAGGTCGAAGCCGCGGCGGCCGTGCGGGTGTCCTGGACCGAGCCGCTCCCCGCTTATCTGGCCTCGATGCGTTACCAGCTCGGCTGGCTCGCCGACTACCTCGCCCATCACGCCGCGCGGGAGCTGGTCCTGATCGTGATCGGCGACCACCAGCCGATCGGCACGGTGAGCGGGCCGGACCAGCCGCACGACGTGCCGGTGCATGTGATCGCCTCCGACCCCGCGCTGCTCACCCGCTTCGCGGCCGCCGGCTTCGTCGCCGGCCTGACGCCGCCACAGCAACCCCTCGGCCCGATGCATGAGCTTGCCCAGGTGCTGGTGGATGCCTTCTCGGGCCCGCGGTGAGTGCGCAGCCCGCATGACCGCCCCTCCAGACCGCGCAATCGCGACTTGCGTCGCTGCTACGAAAACCGGCACGCGCGCTTTGTTGCCGGCGCCCGGGCAGGGCTGTGGGAGCGACGCAAGTCGCGATTGGCGGAGCGACTACTCCGCCCTTTCCGGCGGCACGATGCGGTACAGCAGGGTGTCGCACTTGGCGCACGACACGATGCGACGCTCGTCCTTGCCGTGGCTGAGGCCCTCGTCCTTGAATTCGGTCGATTCGCAGGCCGAGCAGCGCGGTTCGGTCTGGTTGTTGGCGTACAAGTAGGCGTTGAGCTCGGGGAGCGCGCGCTTGCGCTGCTCGATGCGGTGGAACTTCCTCAGGATGAGCCACATCGTGAAGAAGACCGCCATGATGAAAAGGATCGGCAGGGGAAAATCGGACATCGGTGCGGGGTTCCCGGACGGGTGAATCGGAGAAGCGATGCAGGCCTTGCGGCGAGTCGGGCCTGAAGATACGGGCGGCGGCGCGCCCCGTCCCTGTCCCGCATCAAATCGGGCGGACGATCATCCGTGCGCGCCCGTGACGGGTGGTCCGACCGCAGCGGCCCCGGAAGAATTCCCCAGGTTCGCAGAATTCAATCCCGCCCCCCCACGGATCCGCTTCCCACGGTCCCGGCAGCCAGCGCCGCCGGCGCGCCCTCGCCCGCCTCTTCGTCCTCCTCGTCCAGCTGCACCGACTCGATGCGGCGGAAGTGCGCGCTGATCTTGCGGCTCGAGGTGTGCACGTCCTGCACGTCGCGACTGGCCTGCTCGATGTGGCGGGCGAGCGCGGCCATGCGCTCGTCGAAGCGCTGGAAGTCCTTCGCGAGCTTGCCGAGGGCGTCCTGAATGACGTGGATCTGCTTGCGCGTCTCGACGTCCTTCATCACCGCGCGCGCGGTGTTGAGCACCGCCATCAGCGTGGTCGGGGACACGATCCACACGCGTTTCTGCTGCGCGTAGGCCACGATCTCCGGGTGGTAGGCGTGCAGCTCGGCGAACACCGCCTCGGCGGGCAGGAACATCACCGCGCCATCGGCCGTGCTGCCGGGCAGGATGTACTTGGCGGAGATCGCGTCCACGTGGCGCTTCACGTCGGCGCGGAAGGCCTGCTGCGCGGCGCGGCGGTCGAGCTCGGCGAGCGTGTCGTCGAACATGCGGTGGTAGTTCTCGAGCGGGAACTTGGCATCGACCGCGACGTTGCCGGTGGGCGCCGGCAGGGTGAGCAGGCAGTCCACCCGGGTGCCGTTGGGCAGCACCTGCTGGAAGGCGAAGGCCTCGGGCGGCAGCATGTTGCGCACGAGGTTCTCGAGCTGGACCTCGCCGAAGGCGCCGCGTGCGCGCTTGTCGCCGAGCAGCTCCTGCAGGCTGACCACGTTGGTGGTGAGGCCGTCGATCTTCTTCTGCGCCTCGTCGATCGTCGCCAGCCGCGCCATCACGCTGGCGAAGGTCTCGTTGGTCTTGCGGAAGCCCTCGTCGAGGCGCTGGTTGACCTGACCCGAGAGGGTGTCGAGACGGCCGTCCACGCTCTGCGTGAGCGCCTGCATGCCGCGCGACAGCTGCAGCGAGGCGGCGGTGAGGCCGCGCTGCAGCAGCTCGCGGTCGGCGCGCGCGTGCTCGCCGATGCGGTCGGTCTGGCGCGCGAGCCCGTCGTGCAGGTCGAGCAGCAGCTCGCGGTGGCGCGCGGCCAGGCGCTGCTCCATGAAGTCGGTGAGGTCGTCGCCGAGGCCTTCGCGCAGGCGGCGCTCGGCGCCGCCGCCGCGCAGCAGCCCCCAGGCCTGCAGCACCAGCACCGCCACCAGCAGGCCGGCGAGCAGCCACTCGACCGGCGTCAGTTGCAAGGACGTCATGCGTTCAGCCCAGTGCACGCAGGCTGGCGAGCGGCGGCCGGCTCAGCAGCGCACGCGTGCCCAGCCAGCCGCCGGCGACCACGCCGGCCGCGCCCAGCACCACGCCCACCAGCACCGGCGCCAGCGCCGGCACGTAGGGCATGCGGAAGACCTGCTCGGCCAGCACCCAGCCGATCGCGCTCGCGCCCACGCCCGCGAGCACGCCGGCGACCCCGCCCAGCACCAGGAACTCGGCGAACAAGGCCTGGCGCACCTGGCGGTTGCGCGCGCCCAGGGTACGCAGCATGGCGAGCTCGTAGTCGCGCTCGTCGTGAGTGGACTGCAGCGCGGCATACAGCACGACCAGCCCGGCGAGCACCGCGAAGCCGAACACGAACTGCACGATCACGATCAGCTTGTCGGTCATCGACTGTACCTGCGCGATCACCGCCGCGGTGTCGATCACGGTGAGGTTGGGGAACTCGCCGACCAGCTTCGTGGTGAAGTCGTGGCGCGCGGGCGGCAGGTGGAAACTGGTGATCAGGGTCGCGGGGAAATCCTCCAGCACGCCCGGCGAGGCGATGAAGAAGAAGTTCACCCGCATCGAGTCCCAGTCGAGCTTGCGCACGCTGGTGATCGGCGCCTCGACGCGGCGGCCGCCGATCTCGAACGCCACACGGTCGCCCACCGCCAGCCCGAAGGTCTTCGCCAGCCCGGCCTCGACGGAAAACTGCGCGGAAAACTGCGCGGAAAACTGCGGCTGCGCCGCCGCCCCGTGCCAGCGCCCCGCCTCGACGACGTTGCCCGGCGGCAGCTCGGCGCCGTACGACAGATTGAACTCGCGCTCGGCCAGGCGCCGCGTGCGCTCGTCCTCGTACGCCGAGGGGTCGACCGGCTTGCCCTCGATCGCCACCATGCGGCCGCGAATCATCGGCTGGATGGGCGGCACCGGCAGGCCCTCGGCGGCGAACAGCGCGGCGATGCCGGCGCGCTGGTCGGGCTGGATGTTGATCACGAAGCGGTTGGGCGCATCGGGCGGCGCCATGCGCCGCCAGTTGTCGAGCAGGTCGGCGCGCACCAGGGTGAGCAGCAGCAGCGCGGTCATGCCCAGTCCGAGCGCGGCGGCCTGGATCACGCTGCTGCCCATGCGGCGGCCGAGGGCGGCGATGCCGTAGCGCCAGCCACCACCGCGCAGGCTGCCCTGTCCCTTGAGGCGGCCGGCGAGCCTGAGCACACCCCAGGCGGCAAGCGCGAACACGCCGAGCGCCACCGCGAAGCCGGCCGCCACCATGGCGCCGAGGCGCGCGTCGGCGGCGATCCAGAAGATCAGCCCGAGCAGCGCCGCCAGCCCGAGCGCCCAGGCGGCACCCGAGACCGGCTCGGCGAACTCGAACTCGCGGCGCAGCACGCGCAGGGTGCTGACCTTGCCCAGGCGCAGCAGTTGCGGCAGCACGAAGCCGGCGAGCAGCGCCATGCCCACCACCATGCCATGCGCGAGCGGCAGCGGCGAGGGCGCGGGCAAGTCGGTGGCGAGCAGCTCGCGCAGCCCGCCCGCCAGCCCCCACTGCACCGCCCAGCCCAGCGCGGTACCGGCGAGTGCGGCGGCCAGCCCGAAGAGCAGGAACTCGCCCACCACAATGCCCAGCACCTGCGCCTGACGCGCACCAAGCACGCGCATCACCGCGCAACCGTCGAGGTGGCGTGCCATGAAGCGGCGCGCGGACAGGCCCACCGCCACCGCGGCGAGGATCACCGCGAGCAGCGCCGCCAGGCGCAGGAAGCGCTGCGCCTGGTCGAGCGCGGCACGCACCTCGGGGCGGGCGTTGTCCACGGTCTCGACGCGCTGGCCGCGGCCGAGGTTCGCGCGCGCCCACTTCTCGTAAGCCTCCACCGCCTGCGGCGCGCCGGCCACGTGCAAGCGCCAGGTGGCGCGGCTGCCCTCGGCGATCAGGCCGGTGGCCTCCAGATCCTTGAGGTTGAAGATCGCGCGCGGCAGCAGGCTGAAGAAGTTGGCGCCGCGGTCGGCCTCGAAGCTGACCATGGCGCCGACGCGGAACTCGAGCTCGCCGAGGCCCACCTTGTCGCCGGTGTTCACGCCCAGCTCGGCGAACAGGCGCTCGTCCAGCCACACCTCGCCCGCTTCGGGCGCGCGACCTGCGGGGGCGTCGGCCTGGTTGGGACCGGGCGCCAGACGGATGGTGCCGCGCAGCGGGTAGCCGTCCTCCACCACCTTGACGCCGCCGAGCGCCGCGCCCTCGGCGGTACTCGCCATGCTGGTGAACAGCACCGTCCTGGCGGTCTGCAGGCCGCGGCTGTGCGCCTCGTCGATGAAGGCGTCGGGCCACGGCTTGTCGGCGCGCAGCAGCAGGTCGCCACCGAGGAGCTGGTTGGCCTCGCGATCGAGCGCGCGCCCGACACGGTCGGCGAGGAAGCCCACGCTGGTCAGGCTCGCCACCGCGATCATGATCGCCAGCCCGAGCAGGTGCAGCTCGCCCGCGCGCAAGTCGCGCAGCATCATGCGCAGGGCGAGTCGAAGCGTGCGCATCATCGGGCGGCGCTCACTTCACGCCGCCGAGCAGGCGCTGCACCAGCGCGCACCAGTAGGCCACGCCGGCCGGCAGCACCTCGTCGTTGAAGTCGTAGTTGGGGTTGTGCAGCATGCAGCCGCCCTCGCCCGGGCCGTTGCCGACCCACACGTAGGCGCCCGGCTTCTCCTGCAGGAAATAAGCGAAATCCTCCGCACCCATGCTCGGGCGGCGGTCGGTGAATACCCGCTCCGGTCCCGCCACCGCGCGCGCCGCCTCGGCGCACAGCGTGGCCTCGGCGACAGTGTTGACGGTCGGGGGATAGCCGCGGCGGAACTCGAAATCCACCTGCACACCATGGCTCTGCGCGATCCCCTCGGCCACCTGGCGCAGGCCGCGCTCGAGGCGGTCGCGCACCTCGGCGGAGAAGGTGCGCACCGTGCCGCACAGCTCGGCGCGGTCGGGGATCACGTTGTAGGCCTCGCCGGCATGGAACTGGGTCACCGACACCACGCCGGCGTCGATCGGATCGAGCACGCGGCTCACCAGGGTCTGCGCCGCCTGCACGAAGGCCGCGCCCGCCACCACCGGGTCCACGCCGAGGTGCGGCATCGCCGCATGCGCGCCGACGCCGGTGAAGCGGATGTCGAAGCGGTCGGCGCTCGCCATCACCGGGCCGGCGTGGACGGCGAAGCTCCCCGCCTCCATGCCCGGCCAGTTGTGCATGCCGAACACCGCCTCCATGGGAAAGCGCTCGAAGAGTCCGTCGGCGATCATCGCCGGCGCGCCACCCTCGCCTTCCTCGGCGGGCTGGAAGATCAGGTACACCGTGCCGTCGAAGTCGCGCCGTGCGGCCAGCGCCTCGGCCGCGCCGAGCAGCATGGTGGTGTGACCGTCGTGACCGCAGGCGTGCATGCAGCCCTGGATGGTGGACTTGTGCGCGAACTCGTTGCGCTCGGTGATCGGCAACGCATCCATGTCGGCGCGCAGCCCGATCGCACGCAGCCCGCGGCGGCCGCGCACCACACCGACCACGCCGGTGCCGCCGATGCCGCGATGGGTCTCGATACCGAGCGCCTCCAGATGGCGCGCCACCAGCTCGGCGGTGCGGCGCTCCTCGAAGGCGAGCTCGGGGTGGGCGTGGATGTCGCGGCGGATCGCGGTCAGCTTGCTCTGCAGGGGGCGGACGCTTTCGATGAGGCTCATGGCTGCACCGTGTTGTCGTGGTTTGTCGCGGGTGTCCGAGTGTAGTACAGGCGGACGCGGGTGGATCCTTCGGCGTCCTCAATCCGGTTGCGGCGGGGGCAAGGGAGACGGCTGGCGCGACGCGGGATCACGATGGTCGGCATGCATTCCAGGCGTCGTGGCGTCTCGACCGCAGGGATCGCATGGATCGCGACTTGCGTCGCTCCTACGCGCGGGCCGCACCGTAGGAGCGACGCAAGTCGCGATCGGGCAGCGCAGAATGTGTTTCCCGTCATGGAGCACGTCGACGTCGCCGGGGTCTGAAACAAAACGCGGCGTGAAGTTCCCGCCCCCTCGGACACGGCGATTCCGGCCGATCGCACAAAGTTCTCTAGGGAAGATGTCGAATCCGCCGCGATAATCGCGCATGACCGAATCGACGCCCCCCTCCTCCCCCATCCTCGCGAGTCCCCCGGACGCCCCGCCCGGGTCACCCCCGCCCGCAACCCCCGGCCTGCCTTTCGACGGCCTGCCGCTCTCGCCCGCCATGCTGGACACCCTGCGCCAGCTCGACTACCGGGCCATGACCCCGATCCAGGCGGCCAGCCTGCCGCTTGCCCTCGCCGGGCACGACCTCATCGCCCAGGCCAAGACCGGCAGCGGCAAGACCGCGGCCTTCGCCCTGCCCCTGCTGGCCCGGCTCGACGTGCGCAAGCTCGCCGTCCAGGCCATGGTGCTGTGCCCGACCCGCGAACTGGCCGACCAGGTCACCCAGGAGATCCGCCGCCTGGCGCGCTTCGAGGCCAACATCAAGGTGCTGGCGCTGTGCGGCGGCACGCCGATGCGCCCGCAGCGCGACAGCCTCGAGCACGGCGCCCACGTCGTGGTCGGCACGCCCGGGCGCATCATGGACCACCTCGAACGCGGCAGCCTGGCGCTCGAGGCCCTGAACACGCTGGTGCTGGACGAAGCCGACCGCATGCTGGACATGGGTTTCCACGACGACATCGCCTTCGTGGCCAGCCGCTGCCCCTCCGAGCGCCAGACCCTGCTGTTCTCCGCCACCTACCCCGAGGGCATCGCCCGCCTGGCCGCGCGTTTCCTGCGCAAGCCGCAGGAGGTGAAGCTGCTCGAGCAACACGCGCACGGCAAGATCCGCCAGCGTTTCTACGAGGTCGCCCACCCGGCGCGGCTGGAGGCGGTCGCGACGCTGCTGCGCCACTTCCGCCCGGTCAGCACGCTGGCCTTCTGCAACACCCGCCAGCAGTGCCGCGACCTCGTCGAGCTGCTGCGCGCGCGGGGCTTCGCGGCGCTCGCCCTCAACGGCGAGATGGAGCAGCGCGAGCGTGACCAGGTGCTGATCCAGTTCGCCAACCGCAGCTGCTCGGTGCTCGTCGCCACCGACGTCGCCGCGCGCGGGCTGGACATCGCACGTCTCGAGGCGGTGATCAACGTCGACGTCACCCCCGACCCGGAGATCCACATCCACCGCATCGGCCGCACCGGCCGCGGCGACGAAGAGGGCTGGGCGCTGAACCTGTGCAGCAGCGCGGACAAGCGCCGCGTCGCGAGCATCGCGCAGAGGATGGGCTTCGAGCCCGAGTGGCACGCCCTCGACGAACTGGTGGAAGACGCGAACGAGCCCCTGCAGGCGCCGATGACGACGCTGCTGATCCTGGGCGGACGCAAGGACAAGATCCGCCCTGCGGACGTGCTCGGCGCGCTGACCGGCGAGGCCGGCTTCACCCGCGAGCAGGTCGGCAAGATCACCGTCACCGACCAGACCACCTACGTCGCGGTCGAGCGCGCGATCGCGCGCGAGGCGGTGCGCCGGCTGTCGGCGGGCACGCTCAAGGGCAAGAAGGTGAAGGTGCGCGCGCTGGAAGTGTGATGCGGGGGTGAGGCTCGCGGTGGGTGCTTGGCGCTTTGAGCCGCGGGCGCCCCGCGCCGGTCTCAACTTCGACGCGACGCCAGTCCGGCGATCTGCTCGCGCAAGCTCTCGCATTCGGCCTCGAAGCCGGCGCGCGCTTCGGCAAAGTGCGTTTCCCAGCGCTCGACCTGAGCGGCCCGGCGGTACGCGGGATCCAGTTGCAGGGTCTGCACGGCAAGGATCAGGTCGGCGACCCGGGTCTGCAGTTCGGCAACCCGACGCCGGACGGCGCTGCTCGCGGGCGCCGCGCTCCCCTGCACAGGGCTCGCGTCGTCGCGCTTGCGCGCCCACCCCGCCAGCTCGGCGGTGATGGCGCGCAGCCCCGCGAGGTCGCGCGCCTGGTAGGCAGCCTGCACGCGCAGGAAGACGTCGTGCGCCTCGGCGCGCTCGGCCTCCTCCGCACGGTCCGGATGGCAGCGCATGGCCGCCGCGCGATACAGCCGGCGCAGTTCGTCCTGCTCGTCGTCATCGAGTTCGGGCCGCGGCGCGGGCGTGTGCGCGGTGCTGCGGCGGTAGGCGTCGAAGTCCGCTTCGGCCTGGCGCGCCTGCTCCCGATCGGCCGCCGCACCCGAGCGCTCGGCCTTCAGGTCGAGGTATTCCCGGCGCAGGCGCAGGCATTCACCCACCACGTCGCCGAGGGCAAGGAACTGCTGCTGCTCGTAGCTGCGCACCTGCTGCTCCATGTCGGCGAGACGGCCGGTGAAGTCGAGCATCTGGGCCTGCAGACGGGCACAGCGCGCGAGCAATCGTTCGGCGTCCGGATCGGGCGCGGCGACGATGGCGGCAGGCTCGACATGCTCGTCGGGCGCGGATTCGGCGCCGAGTGGATCGCGACGCTCAGGCATCGACGGGGACTCCGCGTGTGCGGGCCCAGGCTCGGATATCGACGCGGGTGCAACTTCCGGCGCATCTGCCGGCACTGGCGGCACGGCCGTGGAGGCGACGCGCGTCCCCGGCAGACGCGCGCGGGCGGCGGTCTTGCCGGCGCAGAAGCGCAGGATGGCCGCACGGATGCTTGCCAGGAACAGGCGGAAACCCAATTTCAGCCTCGATTTGGAGTGGACATGGAATCGACATTCGACATATTGCACTGCACCATAAACGCCTGACAACAGGAACGCTCCACGGAGCAGGACAATCCATCCCTGTTGCAGCGCGTCCGGCTCGTGTCCGCCAGCATCCTGACCGCCCCTCGAAGGCGCGGATTCACGTCCCCGCCCAGCTGCGGCCGTGCGCGTTCGAGATACGCGTCCGAGGCGGGCGTCGATGGCGCCGCCGCGGCTGCGCGGCGGCTTATGCTTTGCGCACCAATTGCGGCGCACACGGTCCCAAGCCGTGCGGGAACAGAACGCCCGCCCTTGCCGCGCCCGAGTTCAACCGGAACCCGTCCACCTTGAAGCTCTACTACGCCGACCATTTCGTCCTCCCGCTGCCCGCGGGCCACCGCTTTCCGATGGAAAAATACTCGCGGCTGCGCGCGCGCCTGCGCGACAGCGGCCTGTTCGCCGACGACGACTTGCGCGTCCCTGCCGCCGCCAGCGACGCCGAGATCCTGCGCGCCCACGACGCCGGCTACCTGCAGCGCGTCGCCGGCGGCACGCTGGACGCGGCCGAGGTACGCCGCATCGGCTTTCCATGGAGCGCGGCGATGGTCGAGCGCTCGCGCCGCTCGGCGGGCGCCACGCTGGCCGCCTGCCGCAGCGCGCTCGATCGCGAGGGCGGCGCAGCCTGTGCCGCCAACCTCGCCGGCGGCACGCACCACGCACATCGCGACTTCGGCTCGGGCTTCTGCGTGTTCAACGACGCCGCCATCGCCGCGCTGGCGATGCGGGCCGAGGGCCGCGCCGGCCGCATCGCCATCGTCGATTGCGACGTGCACCAGGGCGACGGCACCGCGACCATCCTCGCCGACACGCCCGAGGTCTTCACCTGCAGCCTGCACGGTGCGAAGAACTTCCCCTTCCGCAAGCAGGCGAGCGACCTCGACGTCGAACTGCCCGACGACACCGGCGACGAGGCCTACCTCGCCGCGCTCGATGCGGCGCTCGACACCGTCTTCACCCGCGGCCGCCCCGAGCTGGTGATCTACCTCGCCGGCGCCGACCCCTACGCCGGCGACCGCCTCGGCCGGCTCGCGCTCAGCATCGACGGCCTGCGCCGGCGCGACGAACGCGTGCTCGGCCGGTGCCGCGCCGCCGACGTGCCGGTCGCCGTGGCCATGGCCGGTGGCTACGCGCAGCCGATCGACGACACGGTGACGATCCACTTCAACACCCTCTGCACGGCGGCGCGGGTGGCCAATGCGCGCTGACGGCCGGGTTCAAATCCGCGGCGCGCACTGCGATGGTGCCGGAACGCGAGTACGTGCCCCGGATCGGCCCGCGTTGCACCGGGCATCGCGTCCGTCCCGACGCGGTGCGGCCTGCAGCGCCGAAGCACCGATCACGACGCATTGCGTCGCTGGAGACATGCAGCGATGACGACCCGACTGTACGGCGTGGACTTCACCTCCTCACCCCGCCGCGCCAAGCCGATCACCGTGGCCCATGGCCACCTCGACGGCGCGCGCGTGGAGCTCGTCCGTTTCGAGCACTGCGTTGACTGGCCCGGCTTCGAGGCCCTGCTCGCTCGCCCCGGCCCCTGGCTAGGCGCCTTTGACTTCCCGTTCGGACTGCCGCGCGAGGCGATCGCCGACCTGGACTGGCCGCAGACCTGGCCAGCCCTCGTGCGCCATTGCGCCACGCTCGGCAAGCCCGCCTTTCGCGCCGCGCTCGATGCCTACCGCGAATCTCGCCCGGTCGGTCGCCGCTATGCCCATCGCGCCACCGACCTCCCCGCACGCTCGCACAGTCCGCTGAAGCTGGTGAATCCGCCGGTCGGGCTGATGTTCCTGGAAGGGGCGCCGCGTCTGCTTGCCGCTGGCGTGCGTGTGCCGGGCATGCACGACGGTGACCCGAGCCGCGTGGCCATCGAGGCTTATCCCGGGCTGCTCGCCCGCCGCATCACCCCCGCTTCGTACAAGAGCGACGAGCGCCGCAAGCAGAACGCGGAACGCCATGCGGCACGCAAGCAGATCATCGACACGCTCACCGTCGGACCGGTCTCGTCGCAGGGCGCGTCCCGACCGCTGGTGTTGGCCGCCACACGCGAACAACACCAGGCCATGCTCGACGACGCCAGCGGCGATCTTCTGGACGCCGCGCTCGCGCTGCTGCAGGCGGCCGCGGCTGCGCGCCTTGGCCCGCCGCACTTCGGCCTGCCCGCCGGGATGGATCCGCTGGAGGGGTGGATCGCCGGTTGCGGGACAAGCAACGCTTAGCACTCGGCGACCACCGGCTTCGCACCATCGACGACGTCGCATGACCCGGGCATGCCTGCCCAATACGGTCGCTTGCTTGGCATGGCGCTTGCCTCAGCCTCAGGGCAGGACAAGTCATTCGCGCAGTTAATTCGCCCATTCGCAACGCGTTTTTTTGGGCACAATACGGACGCGTTTCGGCTTCACCCAAACCCCTCCCCCGATCACCCCGGAGATCCAGAGCATGAAGAGAACCGTCGTCGCAGTCGCCCTGATGAGCATCGGCCTCAGTGCCGCCCAAGCGCAGGAAGTGGTCGTCAAGCTGGGCGGGGCCGCCCCGCTCACCGGTAACCAGTCGCACCTTGGCAAGGATCTCGAGAACGGCACCCGCCTCGCCATCGAGGAGGCCAACGCCAAGGGCGTGACGATCGGCGGCAAGAAGGTCAAGTTCGAGCTGGTCGGCGAGGACGACCAGGCCGACCCGCGCACCGGCACCACGGTGGCGCAGCGCCTGGTCGATGCCGGGGTGAAGGGGGTGATCGGGCATCTGAACTCGGGCACCTCGATTCCGGCCTCGCGCATCTACGACCAGGCGGGCATTCCGCAGGTGTCGCCGGCCTCGACCAACCCGAAGCTGACGCTGCAGAACTTCAGCGGCGTGTTCCGCACCATCGCCAACGACGTGCAGCAAGGTACCGGGCTCGGCAAGTACGCCACCGGCGCGCTCGGCGCCAAGCGCGTCGCGATCATCGACGACCGCACCGCCTACGGCCAGGGCCTGGCCGACGAGACCGCGAAGGCGGTGAAGGAGTCCGGCGGCGAGGTCGTCGCGCGCGAATTCACCACCGACAAGGCTACCGACTTCAACGCCATCCTCACCAAGATCCGCGCCACCAACCCCGAGGTCGTCTTCTACGGCGGCATGGACGCCCAGGCCGGCCCGATGGTGCGGCAGATGAAGCAGCTCGGCATCACCGCCAAGTTCCTCACCGGCGACGGCGGCTGCAGCCCCGAGATGATCAAGCTCGCCGGCGACGGCATGTCGTCCAGCGCCTACTGCTCGATGCCGGGCCTGCCGCTGGAGAAGATGCCGGGCGGCGCCGACTTCCGCGAGCGTTACAAGAAGCGCTTCAACGCCGACGTGCAGGTGTATGCCCCCTACGCCTACGACGCCGCGATGGCCATCATCACCGCGATGCAGAAAGCCGACTCGGTCGAGCCGTCCAAGTACCTGCCCGAGCTCAAGAAGAGCAACTTCCCGGGCGTGATCGGCAACGTCTCCTTCGACGCCAACGGCGACATCAAGGAAGGCGCGGTGACGATCTACAACTTCAAGGACGGCGCCTGGGTGCCGCTGTAAGCGCCTGAACCGCCGCCGGCGCACCCGCTTGCGGCGCGCCGGCGGCGCGCGACATCCCCGTTCCGATTTGCCCGCCCCGGAGACCCTGCGCGTCCGCCGGGGCGTGGCGCGCGACTCCGCAGACTTCAAGAAGGCAGCATGGAAACCCTGATCCAGCAATTCATCAACGGGCTGGTGATCGGCAGCGTCTACGCGCTGATCGCGCTCGGCTACACCATGGTGTACGGCATCCTGGGCCTGATCAATTTCGCCCACGGCGACGTGCTGATGGTGGGCGCGCTGGTCGCGCTGCAGACCATGCTGTTCCTGATGGGCATGGCACCCGGCATGTCGCCGCTGGTGATGCTGGCGATCGCGCTCGCGGTGGCGATGGTGATCTGCATGCTGCTCGGCTTCACCATGGAGCGGCTCGCCTACCGGCGATTGCGCAACGCGCCGCGCCTGGCGCCGCTGATCACCGCGATCGGCGTGTCCTTCCTGCTGCAGACCGTGGCGATGATCATCTGGGGGCGCAACTACCACACCTTCCCGCAGCTCATCTCGACCACGCCGCTGCAGCCGATTCCCGGCGTGTTCGTCACCCCGGTGCAGATCGCCATCGTGGTGGTGTCGGCGCTGCTGATGATCGGCCTGCTGCTGCTCGTCAATCGCACCCGCATCGGCCGCGCGATGCGCGCGACCGCCGAGAACCACCGCGTCGCCAGCCTGATGGGGGTCGACACCAACGCGGTGATCGCGCTCACCTTCGTCATCGGTGCCGCGCTCGCCGCCGTGGCCGGGGTGATGTTCGCCAGCAACTACGGCATCGCCCACTACGGCATGGGCTTCATGCCGGGGCTCAAGGCCTTCACCGCCGCGGTGCTGGGCGGAATCGGCAACCTGGGCGGCGCCATGCTCGGCGGCGTCGTGCTCGGCCTGGTCGAATCCTTCGGCGCGGGCTACATCGAGCACTTCACCTTCGGCTTCCTCAACTCGTCCTACCAGGACATCTTCGCCTTCATCATCCTCGGCCTGGTGCTGATCTTCCGGCCCACCGGCCTGCTCGGCGAACGCGTGTCGGACCGGGCCTGAGCGAGCACGCAACATGAACGAACTCGTCGCCGCCGTCCCCTGGCTGGGCAAGCGCAACCCCACCGCCGCGCGCTGGCTGATCATCATCATCGCCATCGCCGCGCCCTTCATCGCCTGGCAGTTCGGCCGCAGCTGGGTGCGCATCCTCGACTTCGCGTTGCTGTACATGATGCTGGCGCTCGGCCTCAACCTGGTCGTCGGCTTCGCCGGCCTGCTCGACCTCGGCTACATCGCCTTCTATGCGGTGGGCGCCTACACTTTCGCGCTGCTCGCCTCGCCGCACTTCGACATCCACCTGCCGTTCTGGCTGATCCTGCCGCTGGGCGCCGCGTTCGCCGCGCTCGCCGGCATCATGCTCGGCTTTCCAGTGTTGCGATTACGCGGGGATTACCTCGCCATCGTCACCCTCGGCTTCGGCGAGATCGTGCGCATCTTCATGCTCAACCTGAACTACCCGGTGAACATCACCAACGGCCCGCAGGGCATCAACATGATCGACCCGATCAACCTGTTCGGCTGGGACCTGTCGCGCAACATCCGCATCGGCGAGGACTTCACCGTCAACTCGCTTTTCCTCTACTACTACTTCTTCCTCGCCGCGGTGGCCGCCTCGATCCTGTTCATCCAGCGCCTGCAGATCTCGCGCATCGGGCGGGCGTGGGCGGCGATGCGCGACGACGAGCTCGCCGCCAAGGCGATCGGCATCAACACCCGCAACATGAAGCTGCTCGCCTTCGCCCTCGGCGCCACCTTCGGCGGCGTGGCAGGCTGCCTGTTCGGCGCCTTCCAGGGCTTCGTCAGCCCGGAGAGCTTCAGCCTGATGGAGTCGATCGCGGTGCTGACGATGGTGGTGTTCGGCGGCATGGGCAACATCGCCGGCGCGGTGGTCGGCGCCTTCGTGCTCGCCCTGCTGCCCGAGATCCTGCGCGACGTCGCCGTGCCGCTGCAGCAGACGCTGTTCGGCCACGTCCTGCTCGACCCCGAGGTGCTGCGCATGCTGCTGCTGTCGCTGGCGATGATCCTGATGATGCTGCTGCGCCCGGCCGGCATGATCCCGGCGCGCGCGCGCTACTGCCACGACAAGCACCTGACCCAGCACCTGAACAACGCGCTGAAGCAGGAGGCCGCGAAGTGATCACGCTGCTCGAGGCCCGCAACATCGGCAAGCGCTTCGGCGGCCTGCAGGCGCTGTCGGACGTGTCGCTGACCATCCGCAAGGGCGAGGTCTATGGCCTCATCGGCCCCAACGGCGCCGGCAAGACCACCTTCTTCAACGTGCTCACCGGCGCCTACACGCCCGACGGCGGCGAGTTCGTGTTCAACGGCAGCCTGCTGCCCACCGGCAAGCCGCACAGGGTCGTCGGCCGCGGCATCGCCCGCACCTTCCAGAACATCCGCCTGTTCCGCGACCTCACCGCGCTCGAGAACGTCATGGCCGGCCACCACATCCGCACCAGGGCCGGCGTGTGGGGCGTGCTGCTGCAAAGCCGCTTCACCCGCGAGGAGGAGCGCCTGACCACCGAGCGCGCCTACGAACTGCTGCGCTACGTCGGCATCCAGCGCTTCGCCGATGTGGTGTCGAAGAACCTCTCCTACGGCGACCAGCGCCGGCTCGAGATCGCGCGCGCGCTCGCCACCGAACCGCAACTGCTGGCGCTCGACGAACCCGCCGCCGGCATGAACGCCACCGAGACCGGCCAGCTCAAGCAACTGATCCAGCAGATCCGCAATGACGGCATCACCGTGATGCTGATCGAGCACGACGTGAAGCTGGTGATGGGCCTGTGCGACCGCGTCGCCGTGCTCGACTTCGGCAAGAAGATCGCCGAGGACGTGCCGGCCGTGGTGCAGAAGGACGACGCGGTGATCGCCGCCTATCTGGGCGGAGGCAAGCATGCACACTGATCAGACCTCCCCGCTGCTGCGCGTGCACGACCTGAAGATCGCCTACGGCGGCATCCAGGCCGTCAAGGGCATCGGCTTCGAGCTTCACGCCGGCGAGACCGTGTGCCTCATCGGCGCCAACGGCGCCGGCAAGACCACCACCTTGAACGCCATCGCCGGCGTGCTACCGATCGCCAGCGGCGACATCCACTACAAGGGCGAGCGCATCAACGCCCTGCCCGCCCACCGCCGCCTGCGCGCCGGCATCGCGCTGGTGCCCGAGGGCCGTGGCATCTTCACCCGCCTGACGGTGGAAGAGAACCTGCGCATGGGCGCCTACAGCCGCAACGACAGCGCCGCCATCGAGGCCGACCTCGAGCGCGTCTACACCATGCTGCCGCGCATCAAGGAACGTCTGCCGCAGGTCGCCGGCACGCTGTCGGGCGGCGAACAGCAGATGGTGGCGATCGGCCGCGCCCTGCTGTCGCGCCCGCGCCTGCTGCTGCTCGACGAGCCGTCCATGGGCCTGGCGCCACTGGTGGTGGAGAAGATCTTCGAGGTCGTGCAGTCGGTGGCGCGCGAGGGCGTGACCATCCTGCTCGTCGAGCAGAACGCCAACCTCGCGCTCGAGTTCGCCCAGCGCGGCTACGTGATGGAGTCGGGCAAGATCACGCTCACCGGCAGCGGCAGTGACCTGCTGGCGAACCCGAAAGTGCGCGCGGCTTATCTGGGTGAGGAAGCGTAGGCGACCCGGGGGAAAGCGGGCCTGCAGGCCGGAAACGCTCGGGGAGCACACGAGGAGCGAAAGCGCTAACATTGCGCACCTTTTTCGCACGCCCTCGCCATGCAGAACCTCAAGTACTTCACCTGGTCGATCGGCTTCACCGTGTTCGGCCTCATCGGCGGCTACCTGGTCGGCGGCTGGTCGGCCGTCTTCATCGTCGCCGTGCTGGCGGTGCTGGAGACCTCGCTGTCCTTCGATAACGCGGTGGTCAACGCCACCGTGCTCCGCCACATGGACGAGAAGTGGCGCCAGCGCTTCCTGCTGTGGGGCATCCTGATCGCGGTGTTCGGCATGCGCATCGTGTTCCCGCTCGCCATCGTCGGCGTGGTCGCCAACATGGGGCCGATGGCGGTCATCGACCTCGCGCTCTTCAAGCCGGACGACTACGCGCGCATCCTCACCTCGGCGCATCACGAGATCGCGGCCTTCGGCGGCGCGTTCCTGATGATGGTGTTCCTCAAGTTCTTCATCGACGTGAACAAGGACACCCACTGGCTGGCGCCGATCGAGGCCCCGCTCACCCACCTCGGCCGCCTGGAGGCGGCGCAGATCATGTTCACGCTGCTCGCCATCCTGTCGAGTTCGGCCTGGCTAGACGGCGCCGAGCAGCGCATGGAATTCATCGTCGCCGGCGTGTGGGGGCTGATCGTCTATATCCTCGCCGACGGCATCGGCGCCATCATGGGCGGCGAGGAAGGCGAAGGCGGCCAGGTGGTCGCCAAGACCGGTTTCGCCGGCTTCATGTACCTGGAGCTGCTCGACGCCTCGTTCAGCTTCGACGGCGTCATCGGCGCCTTTGCGCTCACCAACAGCCTGCCGATCATCGCCATCGGCCTCGGCGTCGGCGCCATGTTCGTGCGCTCGTTCACGCTGATGCTGGTCTATCGCGGCACGCTCGAGGCCTACCGCTACCTCGAACACGGCGCGTTCTGGGCGATCGGCGCGCTGGCGGCGATCATGTTCATCGGCGTGCATGTGCACATCCCCGAGACCATCACCGGCCTGATCGGCGCGGTGCTGATCGCCGCGTCGCTGTGGAGCTCGATCCGCCACAACCGCGCCGCGCTCGCGCACTGAGCGCCGCCTCAGGATCCCCACGGCGCACGAAGTGGCGAGGTGGTAGAGGCGTATGTGTATGCGCTGGCGAAGGGGGAAGCGGGAGATGGGGGTGGCGCGGCGTAAGGCTGAATCTCGGCCGGTGCCGCCATTCGCCAGCCGCTGCCAGTGCAGCCGCAATGCGGCAGAAATCTGTCGCTCACTTGCCATCCCGCGAACCAGGACTTCTGCCCTGGAAGGGCTTCGGTACATGTTCGTACGCACAGGGTAGATTCCCGCACCGGCTAGCCCAACAAAGCGTGGATCGTCGAGGCGGCGCGAACGCGCTGACAAGCGCACAGGCAGTCGGTTTAGTGGCAAACTATGCCATTACTTGACATCGCCTGGAGTACGCCATGTCCCTCAACGTCTCCTTACCACCAGAGCTGGAAAACCGGGTGCGCCAGCACGTCGAATCTGGCCTCTATAGCTCTGCGAGTGAAGTCATCCGCGAAGCATTGCGATTGTTCGAGGCCTACCAGGGCGTGCAGGCGGCGAACCTGGCCAGCCTGAAAGCCGACATCGCCCAAGGCGTCGCCGACATCGAGGCGGGCCGGGTGCGCGAACTCGACATCAACGAAATCAAGCAACGCGGCCGGGCAACACTGGCAGCTCGGCGGCCGGCGTAGCGACGGCGTGAGCAAGGTTCGACATTCCGCCAGTGCGGAAAACGATTTGCTCGAGGCTTGGCTGTTCATCGCCGAGGACAGCGTCGAGGCCGCCGACCGCTTGCTCGATCAGATCCAAGCCGAGTCGCGAACGTTACTCCTGCAGCCGAAAATGGGCCGGGCTCGGGACGAACTGGCGGTCGGCCTGCGCAGTTGGCCGACGTCGACGCCCTACATCCTGTTTTATTTCGTCGAGGACGATGGGATCACCGTTGCGCGCGTCCTCCACCACGCCCGGGATGTACCCGCGATCTGGAACTGGCCAAGCCACTGAGGACGCGCGGTCAGCGCCATGCGTTGCAATCCGCCGATGTAGCGCAGGCGCTCATCTGGCCGCAGCTGGTCAAGATCACCAGCCCTCGGGCCGAGTGGTACGCGGTGGGCATCTTCCCCGATGGCAACCGAACGCCACGAGTTCAAGAATCAGGCTCCGATCAACAGCAAGGAGCCGATCATGGAAACCCGCGAACATCGGGAAGCATGGAACAAGGGAAAGCTGGTTGGCCAGAAGGCGCCGCTCAAGCCCAAAGACATCTGGGCCATCCGTATCCATCTGCAAAACGCGCACGCAGTGCGCGACCTCGCCATGTTCAACCTCGCGATCGACAGCAAGCTCAGAGGCTGTGACCTCGTCAGCCTGCGGGTGCGTGACGTGACGCATGGAAACCAGGTGCTCTCACGCGCCATGGTCTTGCAGCGGAAGACTCAGCGGCCCGTGCAGTTCGAACTGACCGAGCCGACGCGCACGGCCGTGGCCGCCTGGATCGCGAAGGCCCGGCTGAGGTCGGAAGACTTCCTCTTTCCGAGCCGGCTGCACGACTCCCCGCACGTCTCCACCCGGCAGTACGCGCGGATCGTCGAGCACTGGGTGGTGGTGGCCGGCCTCGATCCGTCCGCCTACGGTACGCACTCGATGCGGCGCACGAAGGCGACATTGATCTACAAGCGCACGAAGAACCTGCGGGCTGTTCAGCTCCTGCTGGGGCATTCCAAGCTCGAGTCGACAGTGCGGTACTTGGGCATTGAGGTGGATGACGCGCTGGAGATCTCTGAGCAGATCGAGATCTGACGCTGGAGTAGCCGCCCGCCGAGCGTCTATGACCAGCGGGCGGCCGCTTACGGTGGCGATGCCGAGAGGGCACAATCGGCCACAAGCAGCCGTTGGGTGGTGCGTCCGGAAGCGGACGTCGATTACCCAGACCAGCTCATTGCATCAAAGCTTCGATCAATGGGCAGGTGGGCGGAGCGGGCGTCGGCGCCTAGCTAGCTGAAGGGTAATCGCGTGTCGCCGAGGGCTGAACCTTCGACATGCGAAGCGGGGCCGGGACGTTAGCGGGCAGCCCCAGCGGTCGCATCTGCCTGGGCGATGAACGCCAGCAACGCGGGCGTCGACTGCTTCTCACGATGCACAACCAGATGACATTGCCGAAGCTGCCGCGGCAATGTCGTGGAGACGCGGCACAGACGTCCAGCTTCCAGCGCATCGTTCACTACCCAGGCGGACAGGCAAGCCACCCCCAACCCTTCCTGAGCGGCACGCTGGATGGCTTCCGAACTGCCTAGCTCGATGCTGCGCCGGTAAGAACGCAGGTGGGGCAGCAAGCTCTGGTCGGTGGCCTCGCGCGTGCCAGAGCCCGTTTCGCGAACCAGCCAGACCGCCTCACGCAGCGTGCGCAGGGGAATGCGCTCGCCTGCCGTACTCGACCGGGCCAGCGCACTGTCGGGCGCAGCCACGACCACCATCTCGTCTTGCAGCCAGGGGGTGACCACCAGCTCCGGCTGGTGGCTGGGCCCCTCGATCAGCCCCACGTCGAGTTCGAAAGCGGTCACGGCATCGCAGATGGCGGCGGTGTTCCCGATAACGACCTTCGACCGCCAGGCGGCGGCGCTGCCGGGCTGCTGTGCCCCCATGAAGCCAGCGAGCAGCTTGGGCAACACGTAGTTGCCAATCGTCGTGCTGGCGCCGATGCGCAGCGACTGCGCCTGCGCGCTGCCGTCGCGCGACATCTGCTCGATGCCTGCGGCGCCGTCGAGCAAAGCCAAAGCCCGCGGCAACAGCGCGCGGCCGTTGTCGTTCAACAGCAGGCGTTTGCCGGCGCGGTCGAACAGGCGCAGCGACAGCAGGCGTTCCAGCTCGTTGACGGCCGAACTGGTGGCCGATTGCGACAGCGCTATCTCAGCGCTGGCCGCCGTGGTGCTGCCGCTGCGCGCCACGGCGACAAAAATCTGCAGCTGACGCAGGGTGAGTCGAAGCACGTCCACGGTGATTGCCGTTGTTATCGATTTCGCAGGTACATCTTAGTCATACAACCCGTTGGACGGGTTGATTGCCAAGCTCTAAATTTGCCTGGCCGCTCGATCACGGGGCGGCGGCCCGCCGCGCCACCACCGGCATCTGGAGCCCGACATGCTGACCCTTGAACGAACAACCCCACGCCCCGCAGCACCCGGCCCGCTGGCCCCACAGGCACTGCATGCCCTTCAATGGGTTGCTGCCCGGCGGCCAGTGGCGGGCTTCATGGGGCCGACCCGCGACGTGGCCCATGCCGTCTCGACCACCTTGGCCGCCGACAGCAGCATCGACCCGCAGGTGCTGCGCTGGATGCCGGTCGCAGTGCCGATGGCGGCCGTGCTGCTGTGCGCCGGCATCGCCTTGATCTGGGTGCTGGCGTGATGCACGCGCGGTCGACCTCACAAGCCAGCCCTGGCCCGTCAGCCGGCCACCGGGCAGCGCGGTTGCGCTTGCAGTTGGCAGCCCTGCTGCCCGGCCTCGCCTTGAGCGGCGCCCTGGCCGCGACCGGCATCGCGCTGGGCCACATCGGCTGGCTGCAGGACCACGGCTTCAGTGCGCTGACGCTGGCCATCGTGTTGGGCATGCTGGTGGGCAACACGGTCTATCCGCTGGTGCCGCGCCTGGCCGCGGCCAGCGGTGCCGGCGTCAACGTGTCCAAGCAGAACCTGCTGCGCCTGGGGGTCGTGCTGTACGGCCTGCGGCTGACGGTGCAGGACATCGGCCACGTCGGCATCGCCGGCGTCGCCATCGACGCGCTGGTGCTGGGCTCGACCTTCGCGCTGGCCTGCTTCATCGGCACGCGCTGGTTGGGCCTGGACCGCAAGACGGCGATGCTGATCGGCGCCGGCAGCTCCATCTGCGGCGCCGCCGCGGTGATGGCTGCCGAACCGGTGGTCAAGGCGCGAGCCGAGCAGGTCACGGTGGCGGTGGCCACGGTGGTGGTGTTCGGCACGCTGGCGATCTTTCTGTACCCGGCGCTGTTCGAGCTGAACCAGCACTGGGCGCTGATTCCGGGTGGCGCCAACGGCTTCGGCGTCTACGCCGGCTCGACCATCCACGAGGTAGCCCAGGTGGTGGCCGCGGCGCGTTCGGTGGGCCCGGACGCGGCCAACTCGGCCGTCATCGCGAAGATGGTGCGGGTGATGATGCTGGCGCCGTTCCTGGTGATGTTGTCGGCCTGGCTGGCACGTGACGACAAACGCCACGCCCACACTTCCGCCGCCACGGGCCAGGCCCCAGGCAAGCTCGCCGTGCCCTGGTTCGCCTTCGGCTTCGTCGCGGTGGTGTTGTTCAATTCGCTGCAGTGGCTGCCGGCCTCGGTGGTGGCGGTGACCACCGAGATCGACACCGCGCTGCTGGCCATGGCCATGGCCGCACTCGGCCTGTCCACGCACATCGGCGCCATCCGCAAGGCCGGTGCCAAGCCGCTGTTGCTGGCGCTGATCCTGTTCGGCTGGCTCATCGTCGGCGGTGCCTTGATCAACCGCTGGGTACCGGCCCTGCTCGGCTGAAGCCTCGAATTCACGGCCCGACGGAATAAACCACGGGCTCTCCTCGTCCACGACAGCAAGCCTTTCCCTCTTTTCTCAACACTCTCCGAAAGACATCCCATGAATACCTTCTTCCGCACCACCGCGCTGGCCTTGTGCAGCACCTTCGTCCTCGTGACGGCCACCCTGCCCGCAGGCGCCGCCGAAGCAACCCCGGCCCGCGTCACCTTCGACGGCCAGATCCGCAACAACTCGCTGGCCCTGAGCCCCGACGAGGCCACGGCCGTCGTGTCCTACAGCGAACGGCCCGATGTCATCGTCTACGACCTGGTCACCGGCGCCGTGCGCGGTGTGCTGCGCGGCTACGTCACGCCGCGCAACATCGTCTTCGCGCCCGACGGCAAGAGCTTCTATGTCTCCGACAGCAGCCTGGGCACGGTGACGCGCCTGGACACCACCACGCTCAAGCCGCTGGCCACCGCGTCGACGCTGGCGGCCGGCCCCGGCGCCTTCGGCACCGCGCTCAGCAAGGACGGCAGCGCGCTGTACGTCAACAACCAGGCCAGCAGCACCGTGACGCGACTGGACACCGCCAGCGGGCAGGCCAAGGCCGTGATCACCGGCTTTGCGCAGCCGCGCCAGGGCGTGCGCCTGAGCCCGGACGGCGCAAAGCTCTACGTCACCAACTTCCTGGGCGATAAGGTCACCATCGTCGACACGCAGACCGACAAGATCGAGGGCGAGATCGCGGGCTTCAACAAGATCCGCGCCATCTCGGTCACCGCCGACGGCAAGACCCTGTTTGCGGCCAACAGCGGCAGCAACGACATCGCGGTGGTGGACATCGCCGCGCGCCGCGTCACCAGTACCGTGCCGGTGGGCCGCGACCCCTACGGCGCTGCGCTCACGCCGGACGGCCGCTTCATCTACTCGGGCAATCTGGCCGATAACACGGTGTCGGTGATCGACGTGGCCACGCTGAAGGTGGTGGCCACCATCGCCGGCTTCAAGCAGCCGCGCCAGGCCATCGTGTTCACGCGCGACGCCAAGACGGCCTACGTGCTGAACGAGGACCTGAGCATCTCCAAGGTCGAGCGTGCCGGGCAGCGAATCGTCGCCACGGTGGCCGCTGCGCAGGCGGTGGCGGCGTACTGAAAACCGGGAACTGTCAGAGAACCGGCGCACCGCACGACCGAGCCGGGGGCTTGCCGCTTCCGGTTCGCCCCGTTGTCGCCCCGCCCGCACAAAGGATCGAATGAAAACTCTGGCCAACCCCTGCCGGCGCCGCTTGGCGGCACTTTGTCTGGCCATGTGCACGCTGCCCGCCGCGTTCGCAGCTCAGGCCCAGACGGCCGCCCCGCCGGCGCTGGAACTCGTGGTGCTGGGCTCGGGCGGCCCGGGTGCCACCGGCCGCGCGGGCTCGGCCTTCGTGGTGTTGGTGGATGGCGTGGCGCGTGTTTTCGTCGACGCCGGCCCGGGATCTTTCGTGCGCCTGGGTGAAGCCAAGCTGGCGCTGGGTCGGGCCGACATCGTGCTGCTGACGCACCTTCATGTGGACCATGCCGGTGGACTGCCAGGCCTCTTTAAGGCCCGTGCGGTGTCCAACCGCGGGCCGGTCGATTTCAAGATCTTCGGGCCGGCCGGGCGGCGTGCGCTCGATGCCGACGATGCCGACTTCCCGGCCACCAGCCGCTTCATTGACCTCTTGTTCGGCAAGCAGGGCGCCTTCGGCTACCTGAAGGACTTCTCAACGCCGCTGCGCTTTCAAGTGACCGACATCGACGCACCCGCCACGGCGGCGGCGCTGCCCGAGGTGCGCACCTTGTTTGATGAAGGCGGCCTGCGCATCAGCGCCGTGGCCGGCCACCACCGCGACGCGCCGGCCGTCGTCTACCGCATCGACCACGCCGGCAAGAGCATCACCTTCAGCGGCGACATCGACGCCAGCGGGCTGGCGGGTCTGCGGCGAATCGCCCAAGGCACCAGCCTGCTGGTCTTCAACAGCGTGGTGCTCGACCCACCCGGCTCCCCCGACGTGCTGTACACGTTGCACACGCCGCCCAAGGCAATCGGCGAAGTGGCCGATGCGGTGCGCGCCGGCCAGCTGCTGCTGAGCCACTTGTCGCCCGCGCTCGACGCGCAGCGTGACGCTGTGAAGGCGTCGATCACCGCGCACTACGCCGGCGGGGTGGTGTTCGCGCAAGACGGTCAGCGGCTGGCGCCCTGAGGCGCGCAGCCGCCGGCAATAGTGGCAGTACCAGCCCCGAGTTCGACGCCCGTGCCTACCAACCCCACGAAGGTGATCACGCGAGCCATGCCGTCGGGCCACAGGAACACGGCGGCGTCGAACTTCATGCGCTGGCCGACCGATGGGCTGCCGCTCACGAAACCTTCGGTGCCGACACCGCGGTCCAGGCCCCGCAACTAGAAGGCGCCCGCCGTGGTGCCGAGGGCGTCGGCAAAGGTGCCCGAGAAGCTGAAGGTGTCGCTGGCCGGGTCGTAGCCGGCGAACGCGCTCGCCACATCCACGTCGCCGTTCTGCGGACCGATGTACGTGGGCAGTAGGTCGCCAATGGGGTCGGTGATGCCTTGCGCCAGCGCACCGGTCGCGGCGGTGAACAAGCTGGCCAGCAGCAGGAAGGTCAGGGTTCGCTTCATCGGAGCAATTGGTGGAGCGTGTCGGGCGGGTCAACTGCCGATGGCGTGACAGAAAAAGTTTTTGCGTGGGCCGGAATAGACCGCCTGCCGGCGCCGTCTGCCCTTGTGTCGGGACCTCATGGACCCTTCATCCACCACCGACCACCCCTCACTTCACATCAAGCCTTCAACGGAGCCCTCCATGTTCAAGACATTCGCCTTTGCTGCCACTGCCCTGACGCTTGCCGCTGGCAGCGCCTTCGCCGCCCCTTCCGACGACGCCCGCACGCACTTCCAGGCCATCGCTTCGGGCGACACCCAGATCGTGATGCGCGCCTACGCCGACCAGGCCCAGCTGAACTGGGTCGGCGGCCCGCTGGACGGCACCTACGCCACCACCGACGCCATCCGCGGCACCTGGGAAAAGTTCGGCAAGGCCGTCGGCCCGCTGAAGCTCACCATCGGCTCCATCGAAGAATCGGCCAACCCCAAGGGCTCGACGGTCTCCGCCAACGTCGTCTTCGAAGGCAAGATGCCCATCAAGGTGCGCTACGTGCTGACCTACCGCGAAGGCAAGATCGTCAGCGAAACGTGGCAGATCGACCCCAAGTTGAACGTCGCCCTGGCAGCCACGGCCGAAACCGCCGGCAAGACCGCGACCTACTGATCCACCAGCGCCGCGCCGCACCGGGCCAGACCGGGGGCGGTGCGCACCTGCGTCGTTCGGGTTCATTCCCCGCAGTTGACAACGGAATACCCGCAAGCGCCCGTGCGTCGACCTGATTGAAGTGGTTGACGCACTGCTCACCCATCCACCCAGGAGCTCCCCATGCGACACCCGCTTTCCAAACTTTCGGCCGTGCTGATGCATGCTGCCCTCGCGGCCGCGGCAGGCCTTGCTTCACTGCCCGGCCACGCTGCAGACGGCGCTGAATCGCTGACGTATCCGAACATCATCAAGATACGGGACGGCATGGGCGCACGCGGCGACCTCGCACCGATCGCACGCATCGTCTCGCCGCTGGCGGATTCGCAGATCGTGCCGGGCGAAGGCCGCATTGGCGCAGGCAGCGTGAATGGCACCGGCTTCGTGTTGAACATCGAGGTCGTCACGCGCGACGCGACACCGATCGCCGCGAAAGAATCGCTCAACATCAGAAACACCGCGCTTCTCGGCCAGGTCAACCCGAACATTCCGGGCCTCTATGTCTTCCTCGACACCGACCTCGTCAAGCCCGACGGTGGCGTGATCCCGAAGAACACCAACCTGGCGAACCTCTTCAACATCCTGGGCACCGACGACACGCCCGGCGCGGGCGTGACGCTGTGGCTGGGCTGGCACGTGCTTGAATCGCTGCCGCTCGACACGAGCCGCTTCAACATCACCACCGCCGTGGTCGACACCGCCGGTCGCATCGGCTTCGACAGGGTCTCGATGGCGGTGCTGCGCGGCGGTATCACATCGGGGCAGGCACTGACGCCCCTTCCGATCGATGTGTTCGATGACGGCATCGACGACGCGGACGGACCGGAGGTGACGATGATCGCGCCCCGCGTGCCGTCGCGTGTGTCACCCGGGCCGCAAACCGGCAATCCGACGCCGCCTGCGAATGCATCGCTGTTCTTCATTCAAGTGGCGGCGCTGGACCGCTCGCGTCACGGCATCGGCGTCAGCGAAAACGGCCAAGGCACGGCGGCCCGCTCGGTGTTGGGAACCATCCTGGATGGCAGCCAGATCCAGAACCCGATCACGCATCCCAGCAACGGCACGAACCGCAATTTCCCGGGTCTGAACGTGACCTTCGACGTGCCCTTGCGCCAGCCCAACGGCAACGTGGTGCCGGCGGGCTCGAACCTGGCGCCGATCTTCAACGTTGCCGGCAGCGAGCTGGACGCTGACGGCTATGTCGTGACGACGGCCGATTGGGTGGTGGGCGGATCGCTCCTGATGCCCGCGGGCAAGCGTTCGGTCACGATCACCGCCCGGGTCACCGACAACGCCAATCGCACCCGCAGCGTCAGCCACGTCGTGGGCATCAGCCCAGTCGAGAACGGCCAAAACCTGACGCCCGAACCCTGAGAACGAGGCCGCGCGGCTCCGACCATGGAGCCGCGCTCGACGCACAGGGCAGGGGCAGCCCGCCACCCTGCACAACCAACACCCCATCTTTTTTTCACGCCTGCGGAATAAAAGGCCTGAGCGTGCCGTCTGCCCCGATGTGAGCAACATCTCACCCACGCTGCCCAATCCGCCACCACCTCCACGGAGCTTCCCATGTTCAAAACCCTCGCCATCGCCGCATCTGCGGCAACGTTTCTGGTCACTGCCGGCTGTGCCAACATGGTCGAGCCGCCTGCCAAGGCGCCCGCCATGTTGTCTGGCGGCGCACTCGTCACACCCGGCGGCATGACCCTCTACACCTTCGACCAGGACGTGGCGAACAGCGGCAAGAGCGCCTGCAACGGCGGCTGCGCCGCGCTGTGGCCGCCGATGATGGCCACCGCCACCGACCAGACCACGGGTGCCTACAGCATCGTCACTCGCGACGATGGGTCACGCCAGTGGGCCTACAAGGGCAAGCCGGTGTACACCTACAAGGCCGACCAGAAGGCCGGCGACCGCAGCGGCGACAACTTCAAACAGGTCTGGCACATCATCAAGGAATGACGCCTGTACACCCGCCTGCACACCCAGCTTCGCGCGGGCTCACCCCATCGTCAACATCTTGATGAACGACGACCATCAACTGCTGAGCTGGGTGCCGCGTTTGCGCCGCTATTCCCGGGCGCTGGTGAACAACCGTGACGACGCCGACGACCTGGTGCAGGACACGCTGGAGCGGGCCTGGGCCAAGTCGGGCCTGTGGGGCAGCGTGGCGGACATGCGCGCCTGGCTCTTCAGCATCATGCACAACCTGCACGTCGATGGCGTGCGCCGGCCCAGGCTGCACACCGTGACCATGGACGATGACACCCCCGAGGTGCCGGTGATGCCGACGCAAGGCGACAGGTTGGCGGTGCTGGACCTGCAGGCCGCGCTGGACCTGCTGCCCGTCGAGCAGAAGGAAGTGCTGCTGCTGGTGGCGCTGGAAGACATGGCCTATGCCGACGTGGCGCAGGCCCTGGGCATTCCCATCGGCACGGTGATGTCGCGCTTGTCGCGCGGCCGTGAGCGCCTGCGCGGCCTGATGGAAGGTCGTGCCGAACCCGTGCGGCTGAAGGTCGTCAAATGAATGCATTGCGAAGCACCCTATGAGTACCGATCGCCCATCGCCGCCCACCCTCCCGCCCACCCCCCCGGTCACCGAGGCCGAGCTGCATGCGTTTGTCGATGGCCGTCTGCCCGCAGAGCGTGAGGCCGAGATCGCCGCCTACCTGGCCGCGCGCCCCGACGATGCGCAGCGCGTCGAGGCCTACCGTGCGCAGAAGCGCGAGCTGCACGCCCTGTTCGACCCCGTGCTGGACGAGCAGCCGCCGCAACGCCTGCTGAAGTCGGCGCGCCCGCGCGCCGTATCGCCGACGCCTTGGTACCTGCAGCGCTTGGCCGCCGGGCTGGCTATCGCCGTCATCAGCGGCGCCACGGGCTGGGGGCTGCGCGGCGTCGGACCTGGAACAGCCGGTGACGATGCCGCCCGCATGGCGGCTGTGCAACCGGCCCCAGGTGGTTTGACTTTGGTGTCTGCGGGTGGCTTCGCGCAGCGTGCCGCCGTCGCGCACGCGGTCTACAGCCCCGATGTGCGCCGGCCCGTGGAAGTGGACGCCGCGCACGAAGACCAGCTCGTGGCCTGGCTGTCCAAGCGCATGGGCGCGCCGATGAAACCGCCGCACCTGCAGGCGCAGGGCTACACGCTGGAAGGTGGGCGCCTGCTGCCAGGTGGCCAGGGGCCGGTGGCTCAGTTCATGTACCGCAACCAGCAGGGCAGCAAGCTGACGCTGTACGTGTCCAATGACGTGGCCGACGTCGGCAGCGCCGCGGGCTCGGGCGGGGCCGCGAAACCGGATGCGAAACCGGGTGCGAAGAACGCTGACACCGCCTTCCGCTTCGCGCAGGAAGGCGCCGTCAACGTGTTCTATTGGGTCGACGGGCCCTTCGGCTATGCGCTGTCGTCCGACGCCGACCGCAGCGTGCTGGCGCGGGTGTCGGCCGAGGTCTACCAACAGCTGGGCGCACCGCGCTGAAGGCCACGGCAAGTCCCGCAGCGCAGGCGGTTTGCACCGCCATGGAATGAATTGGCCTGAAGCGCGCTCTTTGCTGCGAGCGCCTGACGCACCGACACAGCCCTTCGTTGGGTGCAAGGTCGCGCGTCACGGGCCCCAGTCCACCTTTGCACTGAACAAAGAAAGCACCCATGACCACCCAACGTCGCGACATCCTCAAATACTCGCTGGCCGCCGCGGCAGCCAGCGCGCTGCCCGCAGCACAAGCCCAGGCACCGGCCGCCAGCACAAGCACCAGCACGACAGCGCCTGGCCCCGGCATCGACCCGCGCGACCGCGTCTTCATCACCAACGAAGACTCCAACACGCTCGTCGTCATCGATCCCAAGACCAACACCGTCGAGAGCACGATCAACCTGACCAGCTTCGACGAAGACCCGCGGCCGCCGTTCCGCTACGTCACCGCCGGCGTGGCGCCCACGCACGCGGCGATGATCCACAAGCCGCTGTACCACGGCTGCATCGACGCCCACGGCGCGGTGCCGTCTCCCGACGGCCGCCTGCTGGCCACCAGCGGGCGCGGCTCGAGCAACATCTACCTCATCGACGCCGAGCAGCGCCGCGTCATCGGCAACACGCCGAACCCGGCTGCCGGCCCCACCACCAACCCCGAACGCCTGAGCAGCGGCCTGCTGCTGGGCCGAGAACCGCACGAGCCCACCTTCACGCGCAACGGCAAGGAGCTTTGGGTGACGCTGCGCGGGGAAGACCGCATCGCCATCGTCAACGTCGAACTCGCCCTGCGTCAGTTGAAGGGCACCGACAACACAGGTTCGACGGCCATCCGCCAGTTCCTGCCGACGATCAACGGCCCGGCCCAGGTATGGTTCAACCGCGAAGGCACGCTGGCCTTCGTGGCCAGCCAGAAGGTGTCGCAGGTCGACGTGTTCCGTGTCAACCCGGGCGCCGATGGCCACAGCCAGCCGCAGCGCGTGACGACACTGGACATCAGTGCGCAGGACAAGCCCGGCTTCACGCCCTTCATGAAGACCACGCCCGACGGCGCCGAGGTGTGGTTCTCGCACAAGCTGGCCGATGCGCTGTCTTCTCGCTCGACGCGGGGCGGTTTCGACCTCATTGACAGCGTGCCGCTGGGCATGGGCGCGCGGCCCAACCACGTCGAGTTCGTCAGCAACGCGCGCGGCAGCGTGGTTTACGCCAGCCTGGCGCGCATCGACGACGGCGGCCCCGGCGGCGTGGCCTCCAGCCCCATCGCCATCATCGACCGCAGCGCCGCCGGCGGGCAGCGCAAGGTGGTGGGCAGCTTCTTCAGCCACGGCCGCGAAGCCCACGGGCTGTGGACCAACCCCGAAAACACGCTGCTCTACATCGCCCACGAGCAGGACGAACTGCCCGGCACGCCCAACGCCGGCCAGACAGTGTGCAGCGCCTTCGACGTCAGCGACCCGCTGAAGCCGGTCTTCATCGCGCAGATTCCGCTGGGCAACCTGACCCTGCCTTCCGGAGCGCTGCGCAACAAGAAGAGCATCAACCTGGTCTACGTGCGCGTGGGTGCCAAGGGGCAGACTGCATGAAGGGCATGAAGGGCATGAGGGGCGGACACGCCCAACATGGAGTCAGTGCCTTCGAGCGCGAGATGGACGCTTCGATGGCCCGCATGATGCAAGACATGCACGGCCCGGGCTTCGTGGGCCAGGCCGACATCGACTTCCTGGCGATGATGATTCCGCACCACGCCGGCGCCGTCGACATGGCGCGGCTGGTGCTGCAGCACGGCCGCGACCCGGCCACGCGGCAACTGGCGGAGGAGATCATCGCCGGCCAGACCATCGAGATCGAGAGCATGACGCGGCGGCTGGCGGCCTTGCAGCAGCGCTCTAGCGCGGGTTCGGCAGCCGAATTTCCATCGCTGGGTGGCACGCGCGGGCCGTGATGCCCAGCCTGAGGGTAAGCACTGACGATGGCGATGGAATGAACCGCAGCGCTGTCCGCTCTTGATCACCATGCTGTTCCAGTCTGCCGAGTCCCGCTACAACCAATGGGTGCGGGACCATTACCGCTTCCTGCTGCGCAGCGCCTGGGCGCTGACAGGCTCGCGTGCCATCGCCGAAGACGTGGTGCAGGACTGTTTTGCCAACGCCTGGAAGCACCGCGAGCAGTTGCGCGATGCGGCCTTGGCGCGGGCCTGGCTGTTCCAGATCATGCGGCGCGCCGCCTTCCGCCAGGCCGCGCCGGGCATGCAGTCGCTGGACGACGACGAGCAGCCCGAGCAGGCCGCCCCCGACGCCGGGCTGGACGACAAGCTGGACGTGGTCAAGGCGCTCGCGCGGCTGGCGCCCATCCACCGCGAGGTGCTGGTGCTGTTCTATTTCGACGACATGCCCACCGCGCAGATGGCCGAGGCGCTGGAGATTGCGCCCGGCACCGTGCTGTCGCGCCTGGCTCGCGCGCGCGACGCGCTGAAGCAGGTGATGGGCGTGCCAGTGCGGGCACCCGGCGGCGCCCAGGTCACGCCCTTGCGGAAGACCCCGTCATGAAGCGCGAACTCCGGCCGCCCGAGTTGCCCGACAGCGCGTTCGACTTGCGCACGCGCGCCGAACTGGCGCTGGCCTTCGAGCCCATCGACGCCCCGCCGCACTTGTACCGCAAGGCGCAGCCGCTAATGGCGCGGCGCAGCTTCCAGCGCGCCGTGCTGGGCCTGCTGCTGGCAGGCAGCGGCACCGGCGCCGTGCTGGCCATGCGCCCGCCAGAACTCGTGCGCGGCGCCATCGAACACGAATACTTCGAGCGCACGCTGCGCGGCACCTTCATGGCCAGCGCGCCCTTGCTGCAGCACCTGGGGCTGGCCGGCCAACAGGTGGTGCCCGGCTTCCCGCAGCTGATGCGGCCTTGCGACATCGACGGCCACCTCGTCTACCACCTCACCACCTTCTTCGAGAAGGGCGGCATGGTCACCGTGTTCGCCTTCGACAAGGCGGTGGCACTGACGGAGGGCAGCGGCTGGTGGGGCAACGTGCACTGGAAAGTCATCACCTCGCGCGACGGCAAGCCGCTGGTGCTGGTGGCGCAGAAGAAGCAGGCCCTGGCCGTGGCGCAAAGCCAGTTCGGTCCAGCCACCGACATGTCCCCACCGAATTCCACACCGACCCCCAAGGAGACCCGATGAACAAGACCTTGAACTCGCTGCCGCGGCGCCAGATGCTGGCCGGCAGCGCCAGCGCCCTGGCCGCGGCCGGCCTGGCCACTTTCACGCGCGGTGCCGCCGCGGCTGGCGAAACCCCAGTGGCCAGCGCCACGCCCAAGCCGCTGCCCGCCTACGTGGCGTGGAAAGACCCGGCCAGCGTCATCGTGCACAGCAGCACCACCATCGAGACCAAGCGCGCAGCCTTCGGCAGCGGGGTCATCACGCCGGGCGAGCAGCTCTACATCCGCAACAACCTGCCGGCGCCCGACGCGTCCATCGTCGCCGACCGCGACGCCTGGCAGGTGGCCATCGAAGGCGTGAAGGCGCCGCGCACGCTGACGCTGCGCGAGCTGAAGACGATGGGCGTGGAGACGACCGCGATGGTGCTGCAGTGCTCGGGCAATGGTCGCGGCTACTTCCCCAGCAAGCCCAGTGGCACACCCTGGCAGGTGGGCGCGGCGGGTTGCGTGATGTGGACCGGCGTTCCGGTGCGCGTGGTGGCCGAAGCGCTGGGCGGCGTCGTGCCGGGCGCCGGTTACCTGACCGGCACCGGCGGCGAGAAGCTGCCCGAAGGCCTGGACCCGCTGAGCATCATCGTCGAGCGCTCGGTGCCGGCCGCCGCGATGGCCGACGCGCTGCTGGCCTGGGAGATGAACGGCGTGCCGATCTCGCTGGCCCACGGCGGGCCGCTGCGCCTGATCGTGCCCGGCTACACCGGCGTGAACAACATCAAGTACATCAAGCGCCTGGCCTTCACGGCCAAGGAAACCGAGGCGAAGATCATGTCGCACGGCTACCGCATCTCGCCGCCGGGCGGCAAGGGCGACCCGAGCCAGCCGTCGGTGCAGGAGATGTCGGTCAAGTCGTGGATCAACTCGCCGGCGCCTGATGCATCCAGCGTCAAGGCCGGCCTGGTGCAGGTGCAAGGCGTGGCCTTCGGCGGGCTGAACGGCATCAAGCGCGTCGAGGTGTCGCTGGACGGCGGCAAGACCTGGAACGACGCGCGGCTCACCGGGCCCGACCTGGGCCGCTATGCCTGGCGACAGTTCGTGCTGGCCGCGAAGCTGCCCGCTGGCAGCCACACGCTGGCCAGCCGCGCCACCGACACGGCCGGCAACGTGCAGCCCGAACAGCGGATGGAAAACGCCGGCGGCTACAACAACACGAGCTGGGCCGACCACGCCGTGAAAGTGACGGTGGCCTGAACATGCGCAACACCATCCACCAGCACTTCGTGGTGCATGCCTTGAAAGTCGCGTCGGTGCTCGTCGCAGGCCTGGCACTGCCCGCTCTGCCCGCGCTGGCGGCCGACGAAAGCGCGCAACTCGCCCTGGGGAAGAAGCTCTTCCTGCAGGGCGTCGTCCCGTCGTGCGCCGTGTGCCACACCTTGCAGGCCGCAGGTGCCGAGGGCGCCGTCGGCCCGGTCCTCGACGAGTTGAAGCCCGACGCTGCGCGCGTGGCGAAGGCGCTGCGCAACGGGCTGGGCCAGATGCCCTCGTACAAGGACAAGCTCACCGAAGCAGAGATTGCGGCGCTGGCGCTCTACGTGTCGAAGGCCAGCGGGGGTGCCAAGTGAAACTTCAGGTGGGTGGAATCTGTGGTGCATCCCCACCGATAAAGGCTCGTCCGCGCGGGCCGCAAGACGCTGACTGGCACCGAAACGCAGGGCATCTTCATCGGTCGCCGCCGTCGGCAGCGACTGCTTCTCAACTCCTCGACAGACTGGATTGGGTCGGTAGGGTGAATTGGGAATTCGGGCAAGCGGTCATCCCCTCCGCATGCAGCCGAGCAGAATCGAATGCAGGAACTGGCCGACGAACCGTCATAGGCAACCGGTAAAAAACCATAGCCCGCCCGGCATAAGCACGGAGCACCGCCCCAAGCAGACGGCCCGTCACCGCCTGGTTTATCCTCCGCACCGCTCACGACACTCGTCGTGGATTCCCCTTCCCCGCCCCTTACCCATCCTCCGCCCCCATGCGCCATCAAGGACGAATCACCACCTGGAACGACGACAAAGGCTTCGGCTTCATCACGCCCAACGGCGGCGGCGAGCGCGTCTTCCTGCATGTCAGCGAGTTCTCCAACCGACAACGCCGGCCGCAGGGGAACGAGCTGGTGACCTACGAGTGCAACACCGACAACAAGGGACGTGCGCAGGCGAAAGGCGTTGCCTTCGTCGGCGAGCGGGCGGTGGCGCCCGCTTCTTCCCAGCGCAGCGCGCTGCCGACTGTGTTTGCCGCTGGCTTTCTGGTGTTCGTCGCCGCGATGGCGTTTTACGGCAGGCTGCCGGTGGCGGTGCTCGGGCTCTATGTCGTCGCGAGCGTGATCGCCTTTCTCGCTTATGGGCACGACAAGTCGGCCGCGGTGCGCAACGCCTGGCGGGTGCAGGAGCGCACGCTGCACCTGTTCTCGCTGCTCGGTGGCTGGCCGGGGGCGCTGGCGGCGCAGCGGCTGTTCCGCCACAAGTCCTCGAAGGCTTCGTTCCAGACCACCTACTGGATCACCGTGGTGCTCAACTGCGCGGCGCTCGGCTGGCTGCTGTCGCCGTATGGGGCGCAGACGCTGGAGACGGTGCGCCGGGCGATCTGAGCATCCCATCCCCCGCCAGCGGTGAAAGGCGTTCGCAAAGAAAACAAGGGCTTGTGAAACATTTTCTTGAGAGGCCGGCGCCTGCTGGAGCGATCGCGCGCCATCGGGCGTGGCGCGGCGCCGACTCATCGAGGGGCGTCACCGCCCTCGCCTGCCCTCCTCGCACGAATCGCGCCAATTGCAAGCACGAAGGCACCGAACTGGCGGTCGGCGATCATCAGCCCGACCTGTTCGATGCGCGCGCCGCGCAAGGGTGGTGCGTCGGGTACCGCACGACCGCGCCAGCTCGGCTGGAAAGCATCGATCGTCAGCCGCAGCGTGGCCCACTGCCCGGCGGGTGGCTCGAAGGGGGCCTGGTAATTGACGCCGTCAAAGCCGCGGTCGGTGCGCAGGTTGAGCTTGTAGCGGTGGCCGTCGCCGCGCACGACGAGTTCGATCGCGTCGATGTCCGCGCCCGGCGGCGGTGAAACCGGCGCGCGCACCGAGGCGAAGCCACCGTTGTTGTCCGGCGAGACCTGCCCACCGAACACGGCATGGCCGGCCGGATCGAAGCGCAGCGCGCTGCGTGAGATGCCGCCCATGACGCGATCATCGATGGCGGACCAGGCGGCGACCGACTCGGGGTGGTCGAAGAGGAAGAGCGTTTCGGGCATGGCGCGATTATGGCGCCGATGACCAGCAGTGCGATGCACGGCGGAATTCTGATGCGCTTCTAGACGACCGGTCTATTCGTGCGTACACTGCCTCCCCCATGACCACCCGCCACACCGACACCCGCCAGCACATCCTGTGCACCGGCAAGCACATCATCGCGGCCAAGGGCTTTTCCAGCGTCGGTCTTGCCGAGCTGCTGCAGGCATCCGAAGTGCCGAAGGGCTCGTTCTATCACTACTTCAAGTCGAAGGAGCTCTTCGGCCAGGCGCTGCTCGAGGACTACTTCACCGACTACCTCGCCCAGCTCGACACGCTGCTGCAGGCGCCGGGGCTGTCCGGGCGGGATCGCTTGCTGCGCTATTTCGAGCAGTGGCGCACGACCCAGGCGGACGATTGCTGCGAGCAGAAATGCCTGGTGGTCAAGCTCAGCGCCGAGGTGTCGGACCTGTCCGAGGCGATGCGGCTGACCCTGCGCGACGGCACCGAGCATGTGATTGCGCGGCTTGGGCAGTGCATTGCGGACGCGGTCGAGGACGGCTCGCTCGCAGCGGTCGAACCCTTGCCGACGGCGCGCACCCTCTACGCGCTGTGGCTGGGCGCGAACCTGCTCGCCAAGCTCCACCGCAACGCCGAACCGCTCGAGCAGGCCTGGTCGGCAAGCCTGCGACTGCTGGCCGAATAAGCACCCACGCGGCGGATGACAGCGTTCCGGTTGGTCGAATCGCCTCAAGCCCTGCCTCAACTTCAACCCTGTCGCGTCCGCCCGCGGTCGCCGCACATTGATCGATCCCCTCTTTCCCAATCCCCCCAAAGGACCAATCCCATGTCAGCCCTCTTCCAGCCCTTCAAGCTCAAGGACGTCACCCTGCGCAACCGCATCGCCGTGCCGCCGATGTGCCAGTACATGGCCACCGACGGCGTGGTCAATGACTGGCACAGCGTGCATTACCCCGCGATCGCGCGCGGCGGCGCCGGCCTGGTCATCGTCGAAGCCACCGCGGTGTCGCCCGAAGGCCGCATCTCGCCCAACTGCACCGGCTTGTGGAACAACGCGCAAGCCGCCGCGCTGGCGCCGATCGCCGCCTCGATCAAGGCCGCGGGCGCCGTGCCCGGCATCCAGATCGGCCACGCCGGCCGCAAGGCCAGCGCCAACCGGCCGTGGGACGGCGACGACCACATCGCCGCCAATGATGCGCGCGGCTGGGCAACGATCTCGCCCTCGGCGACCGCCTTCGGCGCAAACCTGCCCAAGGTACCGCGCGCGATGACGGTGGACGACATCGCCCGCGTGCGCGAGGACTTCGTCGCTGCCGCCCGGCGTGCGCTCGAGGCCGGCTTCGAGTGGCTGGAGCTGCACTTCGCCCACGGCTATCTCGCCCAGAGCTTCTACTCGGTGCATGCCAACCAGCGCGACGACGCTTACGGCGGCAGCTTTGAGAACCGCAGCCGCTTCCTGCTCGAGACCCTGCAGGCGGTGCGCAAGGTGTGGCCGGAACACCTGCCGCTGACCGCGCGCTTCGGCGTCCTCGAATACGACGGCCGCGACGAAGAGACGCTGGCCGAATCGATCGAGCTCACCCGCCAGTTCAAGCGCGAGGGCCTCGACCTGCTGAGCGTGAGCGTGGGCTTCTCGACGCCGAGCGCAAACATCCCCTGGGCACCGGCCTTCCTCGCGCCGATCGCCGAACGCGTGCGTCGCGAAGCGGGACTGCCGGTGGCCTCGGCCTGGGGCATCGACAACCCCGCCACCGCCGACGCCACCGTGCGCGACGGCCAGCTCGACCTGGTGATGGTCGGGCGCGCCCATCTGGCCAACCCGCACTGGCCGATGCAGGCGGCGCGCGCGCTGAACGTGGAGCGCCCGACCTGGGTGCTGCCCGCGCCCTACGCGCACTGGCTCGAGCGCTACAGAAGCGCGTGACCAGCGCGGCGCCCGTCAGGACGACGGGCGCTGCAGCGCGCGACCTTTGTCGACATGGGCGGCAAACTCGCTATCCGGCACCATGCTGCCGCCCGTGCCCCACACCAGATGCGTGGCCCGGGCGAACCGCGCCGGGGTGACCCCGATGCGATCGAGATAGGCCGCATCGCGCAGCACGCACACCATCCCCGGCACGCCCGCGAGCGCCGAAGGCTCCAGGCGCAATCCTTCGTCGTCGTGGGCGAGCGCCAGCAGCCGGAACAGCGCCTCGTCGCTCACCGTGTAGTAGCCGTCGATGAGGCGCTGCATGGCCTTGCCGACGAAGCCGGACGGACGGCCCACCGCCAGGCCGTCGGCCGCGGTGACATTGTCGATGCCGAAGTCCTGCACGCTGACCTGGTCGTGCAGCCCGGTGTACACACCCAACAACATGCAGGGCGAATGCGTCGGCTCGGCAAAGATGCAATGCACCGCATCACCGAACACGCGTTTGAGCCCGAAGGCCACGCCGCCCGGCCCACCCCCGACGCCGCAGGGCAGATACACGAACAGCGGATGCTCCGCATCGACACGCACGCCGGCACGCTGCAGTTGCCCGGCCAGGCGCTCGGCCGCGACCGCGTAGCCGAGGAAGAGCTGGGGCGAGTTCTCGTCATCGACGAAATGGCAGGCCGGGTCGGAGGCCGCCTCGCGCCGGCCCTGCTCCACCGCCACGCTGTAGTCCGAGGCGTGTTCGACCACCGTGACGCCGCTCGCGCGCAGGCGGTCCTTCTTCCACTGCCGCGCGTCGGCCGACATGTGCACCGTGGCCTGGAAGCCCAGCTTGGCGCTCATGATGCCGATCGACAGGCCGAGGTTGCCGGTGGAGCCGACCGCGATGCGGTGACGCCCGAAGAACGCGTGCGCCGAATCGCTGGCGAGCGCGGCGTAGTCGTCACCTTCGCGGATCAGCCCGGCCTGCAACGCCAGCCGCTCGGCGTGCCACAGCACCTCGTGGATGCCGCCGCGGGCCTTGATCGAGCCGGAGATCGGCAGCGCGTTGTCGGTCTTGAGCCACAGCGCGCCGGCTGCGGGCAGTTGCGCCTCGCCTGTCTTCCCCGCCTCTTCGAGCAGGCGACGTTGCAGCTTCGGCAGCGGCACGATGTCCGACTCGATGATCCCGCCTGCGGCCGCGGTCTCGGGAAACACCTTGGCGATGTAGGGCGCGAAGCGCTGCAGGCGCGCGCTGGCGTCGGCGACGTCGTCTGCGCCCAGGCCGACATCGGCGAGCGCCGTCGCTGCCGGCGCGATGCCGGGGTTGAACCAGCTCGTCTCGCGCAAGGCGACCAGGTCGCGGATGAGGGGATGGCTGGCGCACCAGGCCTCGAGGGATTTGCCGTGGATCATGAGCGCTCCGGGGGCGTGATTGCGGTGACGGTCAGCGCGCCTCGGGCGCGCCGGGAGGGGCGGATAGCGTGCTGGCTGCGGGCGCCGCGGCGCCTTCCTCGCCGAGCAGCGCGAGCGCCTCGTCGTGCCAGGCGATCCAGCCCTGCTCGTACTGGATGCCGGCCTTAAGGATCAGGTGGTGAATGCGGCGCTTGCGCGTGGGCTCGGCCTCGGGGGAGAAGTCGCGCGCCTCGATGGCGCGGTAGGCGCGCAGCTTGTCGGCGTGCAGCGCGCGGCGGCGCCGGAGTTCGGGCACCATGTCGAGCGGCCCGATGACGGCGTCCGCGCGCAGGCGGACCATGAACTCATCACGCAGCTCGGCCAGCGGCGCAGCCTCCGCCACCCAGCGCATCAGCTCCTCACGCCCGGCGGGCAGCACGGCGTAGCTGCGCTTGCGCGTGCGGCCAGCGTCGGGGTCGGGCTCGGAGCGGATCCACCCGGCCTTTTCCATGCGGCCGAGCTCACGGTAGATCTGCTGGTGCGTGGCCTGCCAGAAGTGGCCGATGGACTTGTCGAAGCGCCGCGCCAGGTCGTAGCCGGACGAGGGTTGTTCGAGCAGCGAGGTGAGCAGGGCGTGGGCGAGCGACATGGTCGGAGTCTAGCCGTGCGCCGCGCGATCGTGCAACGCGTTGCATAGTTGGCGTCGATCTTCTACAGTTCTACAACTGGTTGCATAGTCGGATGAGGACTGCTTGCCAGCGCGCGCTCCTCCCTCCCCTCTGGCACGCGCGTCGGCCTCCCTCGCGTCCTCGTCCGGCCATGCGGCCAGCCCCGGACAAACGCACTCAGAATCACCCGGCACCACCCAAAATCCGGACTCGAGACCCCGGGCCCAAGACCCCGGCCCCAAGACGATTTGCGAGCGACACGATGCCCACCTACCCGAACCTATTCCGCCCCCTGGACCTCGGCTTCACCACCCTGCCCAACCGCTTCCTGATGGGCTCGATGCACGTCGGCCTGGAAGAGGCCGAAGGCGGCTTCGAGCGCATGGCGGCGTTTTACGCCGAGCGCGTGCGCGGCGGCGTCGGGCTCATCGTCACCGGCGGCATCGCGCCCAATGCCGAGGGCCGGCCGTGGAGCGGCGGCGCCACGCTGACCACGCAGGAAGAAGCCACGCACCACCGCGTGATCACCGACGCGGTGCATCGCGAGGGCGGCAAGATCGCGATGCAGATCCTGCACTTCGGGCGCTACGCCTATCACCCGGAACTGGTCGCGCCCAGCCCGATCCAGGCCCCGATCGCGCCCTTCGCACCGCGGGAGCTGTCCACCGCCGATGTCGAGCGCACGATCGAGGACTTCGTGCGCTGCGCCGAGCTCGCCCGCGCCGGCGGCTACGACGGGGTCGAGATCATGGGCTCCGAGGGCTACCTGATCAACGAGTTCATCGTCGCCCACACCAACAAGCGCACCGACGAATGGGGCGGCGCTTACGAGAAGCGCATCCGCTTCGCCACCGAGATCGTGCGCCGCACGCGCGAACGGCTCGGGCGCGAGTTCATCATCGTCTTCCGGCTGTCGATGCTCGACCTGGTCGAGAACGGCTCGACCTTCGAGGAGGTGGTGCAGCTCGCGCAGGCCATCGAGGCCGCCGGCGCCACGCTGATCAACAGCGGCATCGGCTGGCACGAGGCGCGCATCCCCACCATCGCCACCTGCGTGCCGCGCGCCGGCTTCGCGTGGGTGACGCAAAAGCTGAAGGACCACGTCGGCATCCCGCTGATCGCCACCAACCGCATCAATACGCCCGAGATCGCCGAGGCCATCCTCGCCGAGGGCAAGGCCGACATGGTGTCGATGGCGCGGCCCTTCCTCGCCGACCCCGATTTCGTGAACAAGGCCGCAGAGGGCCGCGGCGCCGACATCAACACCTGCATCGCCTGCAACCAGGCCTGCCTGGACCACACCTTCGCCGGCAAGATCACCTCGTGCCTGGTCAATCCGCGCGCCTGTCACGAGACCGAACTCGTGATCGAACCCACCACCACGCCGCGCACGATCGCGGTGGTCGGCGCCGGCCCGGCAGGTCTGGCCTTCGCGACGACCGCCGCCGAGCGTGGCCACAGGGTCACGCTGTTCGAGGCCGGCGCGCGCATCGGCGGACAGTTCAACATCGCGATGCAGATCCCGGGCAAGGAGGAATTCGCCGAGACCCTGCGCTACTTCGGGCGCCGCATCGAACAGACCGGGGTCGCGCTGAAGCTGAACACCCGCGTCTCGGCCGCCGAGCTGGCCGGGAAGTTCGACGAGGTCGTGCTCGCCACCGGCATCGTGCCGCGCGTGCCGGAGATCGAGGGCGTGGATCATCCCAAGGTGCTCGGCTACCTCGACGTGCTGCGGGACAGCAAGCCCGTCGGCCGTCGCGTCGCCATCCTGGGCGCGGGCGGCATCGGCTTCGACGTCGCGGAGTACCTGAGCCACGAGGGGATCAGCCCCAGCCTCGCGCCGGCGAAGTTCTACGCCGAATGGGGCATCGACGCGCGCTATGCGAACCGCGGCGGGCTCACCCGCCCCCAGCTCGAAACCGCGCCGCGCGAGATCGTGCTGCTGCAGCGCAAGGCGAGCAAGGTCGGAGAGGGCCTGGGCAAGACCACCGGCTGGATCCACCGCACCGCGCTGAAGAACCGCGGCGTGCGGATGATCGCGGGCGTCACCTACCGCCGCATCGATGACGCCGGCCTGCACGTGAGCATCGGCGGCAAGGACGAGGTGCTGGCGGTCGACAACGTGATCCTGTGCACCGGCCAGGAGCCGCAGCGCGAGCTGCAGGCCGCGCTGGTCGAGGCCGGCATGCGGGTGCATCTGATCGGCGGCGCGGACGTGGCCGCCGAGCTCGACGCCAAGCGCGCGATCAAGCAGGGCATCGAGCTGGCGGCCAGGATCGAGAAGGCGGCATCCGCCCCTGCACTGCTCGCCGGCCAGCTCCCCGCCTCTCCCGGCAGCGCCGGCATCCCCCTGCCGCAGTTCGACACCCTGCGCATCGGCCTCGATGGCCAGGTCGCGCTGGTGACGCTGAACCGCCCCGACAAGGCCAACGCGATGAACCTGCAGATGTGGCAGGACCTGCGCGCCGCGATGCAGTGGGTGGATCGCACGCCCGCGGTGCGCGTGGCGGTGCTGCACGGCGCCGGCGCCAACTTCTGCGCCGGCATCGACCTGCAGATGATGATGGGCATCCTGCCCATGGTGAAGGACGCCTGCGAGGCGCGCACGCGCGAGAACCTGCGCAACCTGATCCTCGACCTGCAGGACACGCTCACCAGCCTGGAGCGCTGCCGCAAGCCGGTGCTCGCCGCCATCCACGGCGCCTGCGTGGGCGGCGGCGTGGACCTGGTGGCCTGCGCCGACATGCGCTACTGCGCGGCGGGGACGTATTTCTCGGTCAAGGAGGTCGACCTCGGCATGGTCGCCGACGTCGGCAGCCTGCAGCGCCTGCCACGCCTGATCGGCGAAGGCATGGTGCGCGAGCTCGCCTACACCGGGCGCCGGGTGGACGGCGCGGAGGCCGGGCGGATCGGCCTGGTGAATCGGGTCTTCGACACGCCCGAGGCCCTGATGGAGGGGGTGATGCAGCTCGCGCAAGCCATCGCCGCCAAGTCGCCGCTGGCGATCCGCGGCACCAAGGACATGCTCAACCACGCCCGCGACCACAGCGTCGCCGACGGTCTCGACCGCGTCGCCACCTGGAACGCCGCGATGCTGCTGTCGGAGGACCTGCAGGCGGCGATCCGCGCCGGCCTGACCAAGCAGCCGCCGAAGTTCCGCGACTGAGCGCGGTCTGAGGGCATGGGCGCATGCGCGTTGTGTCCGTGGCGCGCTGCAGGAGCGACGCAAATCGCGATTGCAGCGTCTCCGCCCTCACCCACGCCTCTCACCCACGCCCATCGCAGCCGCGCCGTGCGATCGCGACTCGCGTCGCTCCTACAAAACCGGCGTGCTTGCCGACCGTGCCCCGGGGTGCGCCGCGGAGCATCTCGAGCGGCTCGGTGATGCGCACCCGGGCAAGCGCAGTAGGAGCGACGCAAGTCGCGATTGCGACGTCTCCGCGCTCGCCCACGCCCCTCACCACCGTGCCGTGCGATCGCGACTTGCGTCGCTCCTACAGAACCGGCGCGGTTGCGGAGCGTTTCCTGACGACCGCTCAATTCTTCTTCACGAACTCCGACTTCAGCTTCATCGCGCCAATGCCGTCGATCTTGCAGTCGATGTCGTGGTCGCCCTCGACCAGGCGGATGTTCTTCACCTTGGTGCCGACCTTGACGACCAGGGACGAGCCCTTGACCTTGAGGTCCTTGATCACGGTGACGCTGTCGCCGTCCTGAAGCACGTTTCCGTTGGCGTCCTTCCACACCTTGTGCGCCTCGGTGGCCTCGGCTGCTGCGAGCTTCGGCCATTCGTGGGCGCATTCGGGGCAGACGAAGTTGTCGCCGTCCTCGTAGGTGTATTCGGAATTGCAGGCGGGGCACCTGGGCAGGCTGCTCATTTCGTTTCCTGATGGATTGGACCGCAGGCGGCGCGACGGCCGCCCGGATGGGGAATCATTCGATCGTGATCTTCATCGCCGGCGGACGGATGCCGCGGCGCTTGCGCTCGGCCTGGATCAGTTCGGCGATGTCGGTGTTGTTGTTCTGCAGCGCCCAGGCGTCGGCCGAAAGGCCGGCGTCGTTGAGCGCGTTGAGATCGGTCTGTGGCAGCGCGAGCAGGCGGCGGACCACGTCGATGTGGCCGTTGCGCGCCGCCAGCATCAGCGGCGTGGCCTTGTTGGGCGCGGGTGCATTGACGTCGGCGCCGGCGGCGAGGATGTCCGCGATCAGCTCGTCGCGGCCCTCGAAGGCGGCGTAGTGCAGCGGCGCCCAGCCGTCGTGCGCAACCACGGCGCCGGCCTTGATGAGCGCGCGTGCGGCGTCCTCGTGGCCGCGCAGCACGGCCAGCATCAGCGCGGAGTCGCCCGCCGGGTTGCGGTAGTCGAGGCGGGCGCGGTTCTTCGCCAGCGCCTCCACGGCCGCGGTGTGGCCCTCGCGCGCGGCGAGGATGAGCAAGGTGTTGCCCTGCGCGTCGACGGTATCGGGGTCGAGGCCGCGCTGGATCAGGCTGACGAGTTCCTTCGCGTCGCCCATGCTGGCGGCGGAGAGCGCGTCGTCGAGGGTGGCGGCGAGCGCGGCATGCGAAGCCAGGCCGCCGGCGACGAAGGCCGCGGCGAGAACGAGGCGGCGCAGCCCATGTACCGGAGTGCGGGAGGGCGTGCGGAGATCAGGCAGGTCTTTGTGCATGGCGGAAGAGACGGAAGAAGTTGTCGGTGGTGGCTTGCTCGACCTGCGCCAGCGGGAGCTCGCGCAGGCGGGCGATCTCCTCGGCGACATGCACGACCCAGCCGGGCTCGTTGGTCTTGCCGCGGTGCGGCACCGGGGCGAGATAGGGGGAATCGGTCTCGATCAGCAGGCGCTCGAGCGGCACGCGGCGGGCGACCTCCTTGAGCTCCTTCGCGTTGCGGAAGCTCACGATGCCGGAAAACGAGATGTAGAAGCCGAGCTCGAGCGCGGCCTCGGCCACCTCCCAGCTCTCGGTGAAGCAGTGCATCACTCCGCCGGCCTCGCCGGCCCCCTCCTCGCGCATCAGGCGCAGGGTGTCCGCGGCGGCGTTGCGGGTGTGGACGACCAGCGGCTTGCCCGTCGCACGCGCCGCGCGGATGTGCACCCGAAAGCGCTCACGCTGCCACTCGGGCGCGTCCTTGTGCCAGTGGTAGTCCAGCCCGGTCTCGCCGATCGCCACCACGCGCGGGTGGTCCGCGAGCGCGACGAGGCGGGCGACGTCCGGCTCCTCGCAATCGGCATTGTCCGGATGCACGCCGACCGAGGCCCACAGGTGGGCGTGGCGCTCGGCGAGCTCACGCACACGCGGGAATTCCTCCAGCCGTACGCCGATGCACAGCGCGGTGCCGACGCCGTTGGCCGCCATGGTGGCGAGGATCTCGTCCTCGCGCTCGGCGAGGCCGGGAAAATCGAGATGACAGTGTGAATCGACGAACATCCGGGTCCTGGAATGGTTTGATGAAGTCGGCGTTGTTGAACTCGGCAGCGCGCGACGCGAAGCGGGCCCTGCCCTTGCCGGCGCGCTCAGAGCGTGTGCGTGGGCCGGCTCGAGCCGAGATGGCCGGCGAGCACCTTCTCGATGCGGTCGCGCAGCACCCGACTGGACTCGTCGGGCGAGAACTGCACGCCGATGCCCTGGGTCTTGCCGCCCTGCGCGCCGTCCGGCGTGATCCACACCACGGTGCCCGCGACCGGATGGCGGGTGGCGTCGTCCATGAGCTGCAGCAGCATGAAGACCTCGTCGCCCAGCTTGTAGCTCTTGGGCGTGGGCACGAAGATCCCGCCGTTGGCCAGGAAGGGCATGTAGGCCGCGTAGAGCGCCGACTTGGAGCTGATGTTGAGCGACAGCACGCTCGGGCGGCTGACCGCTGGTCGAACGGCTTGGGTCATCCTCGGGCTCCGGCGACGGCACGGGCGTAGCGCATCAGCATGTCCTCCAGCACCAGCCGCAGGCTCAGCGGATGGCGCGACACCTTGCGGATCTGGGCGACTTCATTGTAGCAGGCGCTCGCCGCGGCCACGCTCATGCGGCTGGCCAGCGCGGCGAGCACGCCCTCCTGCGCGGGGAAGAAGCGCACCCGGCCACCCAGGCGCAGCGCGGCGAGGTCGCTCACCCAGCGCTGCATCCAGTCGGTGAGCTCGGGCAGGCCGAAGCCGGCGGCGAGCGCATCCTTCGAGCGCAGCCAGGCCTCCCACTGCCCGGCCAGGCGCAGCGCGTCGGCGCCTTGCAGGCCGGCGATATCGCGCACGAAGCGCGCGTGCATCGCCGCGCCGCCACCCTGCGCGAGGCGCTCGGCGGCGAGCGGCATGCCGCCGCCCAGCGCCAGCAGCGCACGCGCATCGGCGGCGGCATGCGCGCCCCAGCGCGCCAGCGCAGCTGCGTCGGGACGGCTGAAATGCCACTGCTGGCAGCGGCTGCGGATGGTGGGCAGCAGGATGCGCGGCGCGGAGGACACGAGCACGAAGATGCAGCCCTCTGGTGGCTCCTCAAGCAGCTTGAGCAGCGCGTTGGCGGTGACGCCGTTCATCGCCTCGGCCGGATCGAGCAGCACGACGCGGCGCGAACCATGGTGGCCGGTGACGGCGAGCGCGCCCTGCAGCGCGCGGATCTGGTCGATGCGGATCTGCGTGGAGGCCGCCTTGCCGGGCGCCTCGCCGTCGCCCTCGCCCTCCGCCGCGGCGGTCTCGGCCTCGGGCACGACTCTGTGGAGGTCGGGGTGGTTGCCCGAGAGCCGCCACAGGCAGGGCTCGCATTGCCCGCAGGCGTGGCCGTCGGCGCCGGGGGCGTCGCACAGCAGGCGCGCCGCCAGCGCCTCGGCGAGCGCGCGCTTGCCCAGGCCTGCGGGGCCGACGAAGAGCAGCGCGTGCGGCAGGCGTTCGCCCAGCTCGACGAGCCGCGTCCACGTCGATTGCAGCCAGGGGTGGATCATGAGAAGAAGCGCTCGCGCACGACGCGCTCGATGTCGGCGCGGATCGCCTCCGGCGAGCGCGCGGCATCGATCACGCAAATGCGCAGCGGCGCCAGGCGGGCGCGTTCGAGGTAGGCGGCGCGCACGCGCTCGAAGAAGTCGCGCTGCTCGCGCTCGAAGCGGTCGGGGTCGACCCCGGTGGAGGCGACGCGCGCGGCGGCGAGCGCCGGATCGAGGTCGAACACCAGGGTGAGGTCGGGCTGCAGGCCGGGATGCACCCAGGCCTCGAGCGCGTCGAACTTGGCGCGGTCGAGCCCGCGCCCCCCCACCTGATAGGCGAAGGTGGCGTCGGAGAAGCGGTCGCACACCACCCAGCGCCCGGCGGCGAGCGCGGGCTCGATGCGCGCGGCGAGGTGCTCGCGGCGCGCGGCGAACATCAGCATGGCCTCGGTCTCGAGGTGCATCGGCTCATGCAGCAGCAGCTCGCGCAGGCGTTCTCCGAGCGCCGTGCCGCCGGGCTCGCGCGTCTGGTCGACGTCGCGGCCTGCGGCCTGCAGCAACGCCACCACGGCGGCGATCTGGCTGCTCTTGCCGGCACCGTCGATGCCTTCGAAGGTGATGAAGCGGCCGCGGGCGGGCGCGGCTGCGCTCGCGGGCACGGCGGAGGGTGCGTTCTCGATCATGTCGGTTTCGGGCAGGCGCGGCGGCATCCGGCTCATCCCCCACCTCCGTTGCGGATGTATTTATCGACGGCGCGATTGTGCGCCGCGAGGTCGCGCGAAAACTCGCTGCTGCCGTCGCCGCGCGCGACGAAATAAAGGAAGTCGCTCTTCTCGGGTTTGAGCGCAGCGCGCAGCGCGGCCTCGCCCGGCATCGCGATCGGCGTCGGCGGCAGGCCGGCACGGGTGTAGGTGTTCCACGGGTGGTCGGCATCGAGATGCGCCCGGCGCAGGCGGCCGTCGAACTCGGGGCCGAGGCCGTAGATCACCGTGGGGTCGGTCTGCAGACGCATGCCGATGCGCAGCCGGTTGGCGAACACCGAGGCGACCAGGGCACGGTCCTCGGGGCGGCCGGTCTCCTTCTCGACGATCGAGGCAAGGATCAGCGCCTCGTAGGGCGAGGCCAGCGGCGTGGCCGGGTCGCGCTCGGCCCAGGCCTTGTCGAGGCGGGCCTGCATGGCCTCGTGCGCGCGTCGCAGCACGGCGAGCGCGCCCGAGCGCTTGTCGAACAGATAGGTATCGGGGAAGAAGAGGCCCTCGGCGTTCTGCGCGCTCGCGCCGATGCGCGCGAGGATCTCCGCCTCGCCCAGCCCGGCGGTGTCGGCTTCCAGATCGGGATGGGACTCCAGCGCCTGGCGCACCTGGCGGAAGGTCCAGCCCTCGACCAGCAACAGCTCGCCCTGCGTGACGTCGCCGTCGGAGAGCTTGAGGATGAGCTGCCAGGGCGTGATGCCGGCGTGCACCTCGTAGCTGCCGGCCTTGATGCGGGCGTCGCGCTTCGTCAGACGCGCGAGCAGCGCGAGCAGGCGCGCATCCACGCCCACGCCGGCGCGCTCGATGGCTGCGGCGGCCTGGCGCATGCCCATGCCGCGCGCCACGGTGAAATCCACCCGCTCGGCGGCGAGCGCGAGCGGCCGGTGCGCATACCACCAGCCCGTCGCCGCGATCATCGCGGCAAGGATGGCAAGCACGGCGAGCAGCAGGAGCAGGCGGGGGAGAAAACGCTTCATCGGAGGGGGAGGAGCCGGCTAAATCCCTGTCGGCGCGAGGGGCGACCGCCACGGGGAGGGCGCCTATAATACCGCAGCACGTGCCCTCCCCCTCCTGCGGCGCGCCCCCGAATCCCTTCCGAGACTGCCCGAACCGAGACCATGACTGCCTGGACCGAACACCTCGCCCGCATGGGCGCCACGCTCGACGAAACCGCCCGCTCCATCGCCTTCGCCTCGCCCGCCGACGAAGCGCGCGCGACCGAGACCGCCACCATCGCGGTGCCGCTGCTGCACCTGGGCACGATCCGCTCGCAGGGCCCGGACTCCGCCGCCTTCCTGCACAACCTGGTGTCGAACGACGTCAAGCACATGGAAGCCGACACCGCGGCGTGGAACAGCTTCAATTCGCCCAAGGGGCGGATGATCGCCAGCTTCCTGGTGTGGACCGAGGAGGGCGGCCATGCGCTCGCGCTCTCGGCAGACATCCTGCCCGCGTTCCTGAAGAAGTTCTCGATGTACGTGCTGCGCAGCAAGGTCAAGCTCGCCGACGCCAGCGCCGAGGTCGCGCTGATCGGCCTCGCCGGTCCGCAGGCCGTGGCGATCGCGCAGGCGGCAGGCGCCGCGCTGCCCGCCGAGGACATGCGCCAGGCGGTATCGGCCGCGGGCGTGCGCTGCATCCGCCTCGGCGCGCAGCGCCTGGTGCTCGCCGTCGCCACCGACGCCGCCCCGGCGCTGTTCGACGCGCTCGTCGCCGCCGGCGCGCTGCGTGCCGGCACCGCGGCCTGGCAGCTCGGCATGATCCGCGCCGGCCTGGCGCTGGTCACCGCGCCCACCCAGGAAGAGTTCGTCGCCCAGATGCTCAACTACGAGCTCATCGGCGGGGTGGACTTCCACAAGGGCTGCTATCCGGGCCAGGAGATCGTCGCGCGCACCCAGTACCTCGGCAAGCTCAAGAAGCGCACCTACCGCCTCGCCCTGCCCGCCGGCAGCACGGCCGCGCCCGGCACCGACGTCTATGCGCCCGACTTCGGCGAGCAGTCCGCCGGCAAGCTGGTCAACGTCGCACCGACCGCCGACGGTGGCGTCGAGGCGCTCGCGGTGATCCAGTCGAGCAGCGCGGAAGCCGGCGAGATCCGTGTCGGCGCGCCCGACGGGCCGCGCGCAGACCTGCTCGACCTGCCGTATGCGCTCGCCTGACGGGCACCGCGACCGGGCCCGGGGGCCTGGTCGTACTCGCCGAGGCGCGTAGCCATGTGCCTGATCGTCTTCGCCTGGCAGGCGCATCCCGACTATCCGCTGGTGGTCGCGGCCAACCGCGACGAATATCTTGCGCGCCCCGCCGCGCCCGCGCATTGGTGGGTGGACGCACCCGAGCTGCTCGCCGGCCGCGACCTCGAGGCCGGCGGCACCTGGATGGGCCTTACGCGCGGCGGCCGCTTCGCCGCGTTGACCAACTACCGCGACCCCAGCCGCCACATCGCCGGCGCGCCCTCGCGCGGCGCCCTGGTGCGCGAGGCGCTCGAGGATGTCCGCCCGGCGCCCGCCACGCTGCAGGCCGTGCAGGCGAGCGCGGGCAACTACGCCGCCTTCAACCTGCTGGTGGGCGACGCCGACCGGCTCGGCGTGCTCGAGAGCACCACCGGCGGGCTGCGCATGCTGGAGCCGGGATACTACGGCCTGTCCAACCACTTGCTCGACAGCCCCTGGCCCAAGCTGGTGAAGACGCGCGCAGCACTCGCCGGCAAGCTCGAGGCGCTGCCGACGTCAGGCCCGGCCGCGGCGACGGAGGATGCGCTCGTCGCCGGCCTCCTCGGCCTGCTGCGCGACCCCGCGCCCGCGCCCGACCCGCACCTGCCCGCGACCGGCGTAAGCCTGGAGTGGGAGCGCTGGCTGTCGCCCGCCTTCATCCGCGCACCCGGCTACGGCACGCGCTGCAGCAGCGTGGTGCTGCGCGATCGCAAGGGCCGTACCCGCCTCGTCGAATGGACCTGGGACGCCGATGGGGAACTGCGCAGCCGGGTCGAGCACGCGTTCGGCGCCGGCACGACCTGAACGCCGCGCGCAATGCGCTCGCGTGCGCGGCCGCTACACCGGCCGCCGCATCGCGCGGTGGGGAATGCCCGCTTCCATGAAGACCTCGCCCACCGGCTCGAAGCCGTGGCGCAGGTAGAAGTCGAGCGCGTGGGTCTGCGCATTGAGCGCGACTTCGTTCAGCCCGCGCCGCGCCGCCTCGGCGATCAGCGCCTGCAGCACCGCACCGCCCACCCCGGCGCCGCGCGCCTCACGCAGCACCGCCATGCGGCCGATGTGACCGTCGGGCAGCAGGCGCCCGGTGGCGATCACCCGTCCCTCGGCATCGTGCGCGATCGCGTGCCGGCACACCGCGTCGAAGGCGTCACGCTCGATCTCCTCGGGCACGCCCTGCTCCACCACGAAGACCCCGGTACGCACCGGCATCACCCGCGCCTCGGCCTCGTCCCAGCCCACCACCTCGATCCGCACGCCCTTCATTCGACGATCTCCACCACCGTGCCCGCCGGCACGAGCTCGAACAGCTCGATGATGTCGTGGTTGCGCATGCGCACGCAGCCGTGCGAGCGCGCAACGCCCATGGGCTGGTCGTCGCCGGTGCCGTGCAGGTAGATGTAGCGCCGCATGGTGTCGACCTCGCCACCGCGGTTGCGCCCAGGCTCCTCGCCGCACAGCCACAGGATGCGCGACAGGATCCAGTCGCGCCCCGGGTGGGCGGCCGCGAACTCCGCCGTCCACACCTCGCCGGTCGGCCTGCGCCCGCGGAACACCGCACCCGCCGGTGCGCCCGCGCCGATGCGCGCACGGATACGGTGGCGGCCGCGCGGCGTGCACAGGCTGCCGCTGCGCTCGCCCGCACCGCGTTCGCCGGTCGACACCGCGTAGCGGCGGATGCAGGCGCCGTCGGCGCCGAAGAGCTCCAGGCACTGCCGACCGAGGTCCACGCGGAGGTGCATTCAGGCCACCAGCGTGCGCCCGCGGCGGGCGGCGAAGAAGCTCGACAACATGCGCCCGCACTCGTCGGCGAGCAGTCCGCCCTCGATGGTGGCGTGATGGTTGAGGCGCGGCTCGGCGAAGAGATCGAGCACGCTGCCGGCGACACCGGTCTTGGGGTCGCGCGCACCGAACACCACGCGCGCGATGCGGGCGTGCATGATCGCACCCGAGCACATCGCGCAGGGCTCCAGGGTGACGTAGAGCTCGCAGCCGGGCAGGCGGTAGTTGCCGAGGTGCGCCGCGGCGTCGCGCAGCGCCATGATCTCGGCGTGCGCGGTAGGGTCGTGGCGCCCGATCGGTTGGTTGAAGCCGCGGCCGACGATCTCGCCCCCGCACACCACCACCGCGCCCACCGGCACCTCGTCCGCGGCCCCGGCCGCGCGCGCCTGCTCGAGCGCAGCGCGCATGTAGTCTTCGTCGTTCATGGTTTTCGCAGATCGGGAACGGGGGCGATTCTAGCCCGAAAGGCCGCGGGCCGAGCCGCACGCGCCGTCGACCTGGCCCGAGCACGCGTGCCGTGCACCCAAGCCCCTCGCCGCGGGAGCGCGAGCCGGCGACGGGCCGCGAGCGGCCGCCCGGCGCCGCCACCGGATCGAAGCCGCGGTCACGATCGGGCGCGAGGCTTGGAGGTCAAGCACGCTGCCTTCGGCTAGAATCCGCCCGTCCTGCCCCCGGCCCGGGGGCGTTCCCGTTTACGGACCCGCGCATGCTTCCCGATCCCGACCTCATCCGCCCCTACGGCCCGCTCGTGCGCCGTATCGAAGCCGAAGCCACCGTCATCGGCGACCAGATCCTCAAGATCGACCACTTCCTCAACCACCGCATCGAACCCAGCTTCATCACCGAGATGGGCCAGGAGCTCGCGAAGCGCCTGGCACGCTTCGAACCCAGCGTGGTGCTTACCGCCGAGGCCAGCGGCATCGCCCCCGGACTGGTGGTCGCCCAGGCCCTCGACGTGCCGCTGGTGTATGCGAAGAAGTACGCGCCCGAGGTCGAATCCCCCGCGATCGCGCGCGTGATCCCCTCGCCCACCAAGGGCGGCGAGACCAAGCTCGTGCTGTCGCAGCGCTACATCGTGCCCACCGACCGCGTCGTCATCGTCGACGATTTCCTCTCCAACGGCCGCACCGCGGTGGCCCTGGTCGAGATGGCGCGCGAGGCCGGCGCCGAGGTGCTGTGCGCGAGCTTCATCGTCGAGAAGCGCTTCAAGCACGGCCACGCCGCCATCGAGGCCCTCGGCGTGCCGGTGTGCACGCTCGCCCAGGTCGAGGCGCTGGAGAACGGCCACGTCCGCCTCACCCAGCCCTGAAGCGACGGTCGTTCGTGGGATATGCACGCGCACGCCGGCCAGCATGCGCATAGACTGCGACGATCACACGAACGGAACCGGCCCATGAGCTCTTTCGACACCCAATTCGAAGCCTTCGCCGAACAGGTGCAGCAGGAGCTGCGCGAAGGCGTGACGAGCTTTCCCACCGTATTCGACCTGTCGGTGCGCGTCCAGAAGCTGGCTGACGCCCCGGAGACCTCCCTCGCGCAGATCGCGGGCGCGGTGCAGACCGAGCCCCTGCTTGCGGCCAAGGTCATCCGCATGGCGAACACGCTGACGCTGAACCCCTACCGCGGCCAGATCACCAGCCTGAGCGATGCGATCCAGCGCATCGGCCTGTCCACGCTGCGCTGCCTCGCCTTCGCGGTCGCCGCCGAGCAGCTCGCGCGCGACCACCGCTCGCGCCAGATGCGCCTGATCGCCAGCGGCCTGTGGATGCACTCGATCGACGTGGCGGCGTGGTCCTGCGCCTTCGCACACCACCTCAAGCGCCCCGACCCCGATGCCGCGATGCTCGCCGGCCTGATGCTCGACATCGGCCAGTTCTACCTGCTTGCGCGCGCGGCGCGCTACCCGGCGCTGGAAGGGGACATGGGCCGCTTCGCCGAGGTGGTCACCACCTGGGACGAGCCGGTGCGCGACGCCGTGCTCGAAGCCCTGGAGATGCCCGAGCGCATCATCACGGCCTGCGCCGCCGACCCCTTCGCCAACACCGAGTGGCCGCCGGCCGAGCTCGGCGACGTGGTCTTCCTCGCCACCCTCGCGGCCGAATCGCCCAACCCCTTCGACACCCTGCTCGGCAGCCGCCAGCGCGGCGAACTGCTCGAAGCGAGCGTGGCGGACGGACTCGATCGCGACGGCTTCGACACCCTGATGTCCGAAGCCCGCGCCAGCCGTCAGGAGCTGATCTCCGCCGCCTGCGGCTGAACTCCGCGGCCGGCCGTTCCCGGCGGACGCCCGCCTGCCGGATCCGCTCAGGACTGCGCGCACTCCGCGAGGTGGGAGCGCAAGGCCGCGGCCGACAGCGCCACGGCCTCGCGCGCCTCCGGGATGAGCTTGCCCAGGGTGTAGAAGCCATGCACCACGCCCTCGAAGACACGCAGCGCCACCTCGCCGCCTTCGCTGCGCACGCGCTCGACGAACGCCAGGCAGTCGTCCACCAGCGGATCGCATTCCGCGCAGATCACCTGCATCGGCGGCAGCCCGGCGAGCGAGGCCGCGCGCATCGGCGACGCCCGCCAGTCCTCGGTATCGACGCCGGGCAGGTAGCGCTCGAAGAACCACTGCAGCGACTCACGATCGAGGAAGAAGCCCTCGGCGTAGCGCTCGCGCGAGGGCCGCGCGCTGCGGATCTCGGTGCTCGGGTAGATCAGCAGCAGGAAGGCCGGCTTCACCTCGGCCGCGCGCAGGGCGAGCGCGGTGACGATCGCCAGGTTGCCCCCGGCGCTGTCGCCGGCGAGGGCGATGCGCGCCGGGTCGATGCCGAGCAGGTCGGCGTTGTCGACCGACCAATCGAAGGCCAGGCGCATGTCCTCGGGCGCGGCGGGGAAAGGATGCTCGGGCGCGAGCCGGTACTCCACCGACAGCACCGCGCAACCCGAGCCGTTGGCGAGTTCGCGGCAGGCCACGTCGTAGCTCGCCACGTCGCCGATGCACCAGCCTCCACCGTGCGCGAAGATCACCAGCGGCAGACGGTCGTCCATATGGCTGCCGAAGGGCCGGTACAGGCGGGCGAGCAGCGCCGAGGTGTCGGGGCGCGGGATCGGCACCTCGGCGGTGGAGGCCACCGCCGGCGCCTCGGGCCGGAAGGCGAAGTGCAGCTTCTGCGCCGAATGACGCGCCTGCGCCACCGCGAGTTCGTGGAAGCGGGGGGCGCCGACACGGTAGGCCATGTCGAGCAGGGAACGGGTTTCTTTGGTCAGCGGCATGATCGAGAACGGATTGCGTTTTGCCGGGCCACGCCCGGCCGCGGGCGGAGTCCGCGATTCTACCCGTCGCACCCCACGACGGGCGTGCCCTGCGGAAGGCACGGGATTAGAATTCGTGCAGACAAGGGAGAAGCGTCATCATGAACAAGACCGAGGAAACCGTCCCCGTAGTGGACACCGCCTCCACCCGCAGCAAGAAGCCGCGCACGGCTCCGCGCGCCAAGGACGCGGGCGCCGCGCGCGCGAAGTCCAAGGCCGCCGGCCCCGCACGTCCGATCGCGGCCGGCGACACCGCGCCCGATTTCAGCAGCACGGGCATCGAGGCCTTCGAGATCGAGCAGGCGATCGACGCCGCGCAGGACTCCAAGCTCGTCGCGGTCAAGGACATCCTGGCCCGAGCGGCTGCGGATCCGCAGGCCAAAAGGGAGGACGCGCTCGAGGCCATCCTCGACGGCGCCTCGCCCGACGACATCCACATGCTGCGCCGCGCGCTGATGCGCGCCGACCTGCCGCAGGCGCCGGGCGCCCATCCGGACGACGAGCTCTCGCCCGACTGGCGCAAGGGCGGCTACCCCTACCGCAACCTGATGTCGCGCAAGGCCTACGAAAAGCAGAAGTACCGGCTGCAGGTCGAGTTGCTCAAGCTGCAGGCCTGGGTCAAGGAGACCGGTCAGCGCGTGGTGATCCTTTTCGAGGGCCGTGACGCCGCCGGCAAGGGCGGCACGATCAAGCGCTTCATGGAGCACCTCAACCCGCGCGGCGCGCGCGTGGTGGCGCTGGAGAAGCCCTCCGAGCTCGAGCGCGGCCAATGGTACTTCCAGCGCTACATCCAGCACCTGCCCACCGCCGGCGAGATCGTGCTGTTCGACCGCTCCTGGTACAACCGCGCCGGCGTCGAGCGCGTCATGGGCTTCTGCACGCCCGACGAGTACAACGAATTCATGCGCCAGGTCCCCGAGTTCGAGCGCAACCTGGTGCGCAGCGGCATCCACCTGATCAAGTTCTGGTTCTCGGTGAGCCGCGAGGAGCAGCGTCGCCGCTTCAAGGAGCGCGAGTCGCACCCGCTCAAGCAGTGGAAGCTGTCGCCGATCGACCTCGCCTCGCTCGACAAGTGGGACGAATACACCAAGGCCAAGGAGGCGATGTTCTTCTACACCGACACCGCCGACGCGCCATGGACCGTAGTCAAGTCCGACTGCAAGAAGCGAGCACGCCTCAACGCGCTGCGCTACGTGCTGCACAAGCTGCCCTATGCCAACAAGGATGTCTCCCTCATCGGCCCGCTCGATCCCTTGCTGGTAGGCCGTGCCAACGTGGTGTACGAGCGCGGCGAGAAGGACGCCGTGGCGCTGCTGTAAGCGTCTGCGGTCCGACGCAGCGCACATTTGCATCCGGGATCGACGGCTGGTGACAAGAGGTAAGCCGTCGTGCGGGCCGCGTCCGTGGCGATCTATCCTGCAGGCACGGGTCGCCGGCGGGATGTTCCTCGCCGGCTGGCCGCCCCCGCGCGCCCCACGGCACAAACGACAAGGGAGAACAAGATGAACATCGGCAAACTTCGCCACAAGGCCACCGCCGGCCTGATCGTCGCCGCGCTCCTCGCCGGCCCGGCCTTCGCCGACAAGCCGGACGGGGCCGGCGGCGGCAAACCCGATCGCGTCCAGGGCGGCAAACCCGATCACGGCGGTCCCCAGGAACGCGGCGACAAGCGCCCCGACAAACGCAGCGAGCAGGGCAATCGGGACGTGCGTGGCGACGAGACGCGCGGGCGCGGTGGAGACCGCGACGGTGGCCAGGCGCGCGGCCGCGAGCAGGACCGCGACCGCGAACATCGCACCGACCGCGCCGGCTCGTCGCCGCGCGTTTCGGCCTACTTCTCCGACCGTCACCGCGAGGTGGTGCGTCAGTATTACGGCGACCGCTTCCGTGCCGGCGACTGCCCACCCGGACTGGCAAAGAAGGGCAACGGCTGCATGCCGCCGGGACAGGCGAAGAAGTGGCGCATCGGCGCGCCGCTGCCGCGCGACGTGGTGTGGTACGACGCGCCGGGCGACATCGTGCTACGCCTCGGCATGCCGCCCGAAGGTCATCGCTTCGTCCGCGTCGCCGCCGACATCCTGCTGATCAGTGTCGGCACCGGGATGGTGGTCGATGCGATCGAGGATCTCAGCCGCCTCTGAGCCCCGGCGCGGATCCGCCACGAGGCGGGTCCGGTGCCTCGCTGCGCGTGCCGCGCCCACAAGGCGAACCGATCGCGCATCGCCCGGTCCACCGCTTGCCGTTCCTGCCAGGAGACCGATCATGTCCTTCGCCCGTCTTGCCCGTGCCCTCGCCCCCGCCGTTCTGCTCGCCACCCTCGCCCCCAACGCCGGCGCTGCCGACGATGCGATGACGCGCCTCTACGACCACAGTCTGCGCCGTCTGTACGCCGACGAGTCGGTGCGGCTCGCAGACCGCTACGCCGGCCAGCCCGTGCTGGTGGTCAACACCGCCAGCCACTGCGGCTTCACGCGGCAGTTCCGCGAGCTCGAGGCGGTGCACCAGCGCTACAAGGCGCGCGGGCTCAAGGTCGCCGGCTTTCCGTCCGACGACTTCCGCCAGGAGGCTGCCGACGAGGCCGAGACCGCCGAGGTCTGCTTCCAGAACTTCGGCGTCACCTTCGACATGTACGCGCCGATCCACGTCACCGGCACCGAAGCGCATCCCTTGTTCCGCGAGATCGCACGCCAGTCGGCGGCGCCGGAGTGGAACTTCCACAAGTACGTGATCGACCGCAACGGCCGCGTGGTGGCGGCCTTCGGCAGCCGCACCAAGCCCGACGCCCCCGAGGTGATCGCGGCAATCGAGAAGGCGCTGTGAGCGCCGCGCCCCACCAAGCGCGACAACGAGGCGGCCGCCAGCCGCCCACGGAAAGGGAGAACCCATGAAGGAATACGACCTGATCGCCATCGGCGGCGGCAGCGGTGGCGTCGCCACCGCCCGCCGCGCCGCGGAATACGGTGCGCGCGTGCTGCTGATCGAGGCCGCCCGCCTCGGCGGCACCTGCGTCAACGTCGGTTGCGTGCCCAAGAAGGTGATGTGGTACGCCTCGGGCATCGCGCAGGCGCTGCGCGATGCCCCCGGATACGGCTTCGCGGAGGTCGCCGGGCGCTTCGACTGGGCCACGCTCAAGCAGCGTCGCGATGCCTACGTCGAGCGCCTCAACGGCATCTACGCCGGCATGCTGGACAAGTCCGGCGTCGAGCTGAAGCGCGGCTTCGCACGCTTCTCCGGCCCGCGGGTGGTCGAGGTCGAAGGCGAGCGCTTCACCGCACCCCACATCGTGATCTCCACCGGCGGCCGCCCCGCCCTGCCCGACCTGCCCGGCGCCGAGCTCGGCATCGATTCGGACGGCTTCTTCGCCCTCGAGGCGCAGCCGCGTCGCGTCGCCGTGGTCGGCGCGGGATACATCGCGGTGGAGCTGGCCGGCGTTTTCCACGGCCTGGGCAGCGAGGTCTCCATGCTCGTGCGCGGCGATCGCCTGCTGCGCCCCTTCGACGCCATGCTGCGCGACGAACTCGCCGCGCAGATGCAGGAGGACGGCATCGCGCTTCGCTTCGGCACCCGGGCGCGCGCGCTGCGGCGCCAGGCCGACGGCAGCCTGCTCGTCGACTGCGGCGAGGCCGGCAGCCTCGAGGTGGACGCGCTGGTGTGGGCCACAGGCCGCCAGCCCAACACCGACCGCCTGCAACTCGCCGCGGCCGGCATCGAGGCCGACGCCAAGGGTACGATCCCCACCGACGCGTTCCAGAACACCAACGTGCCCGGCATCTACGCGATCGGCGACATCACCGGCCGCGCCGAGCTCACCCCGGTGGCGATCGCGGCGGGTCGCCGGCTTGCGCTGCGCCTGTTCCGCGGCGGGTCCGACAGCAAGCTGGACTACGAGAACATCCCCACCGTGGTGTTCAGCCACCCGGCCATCGGCACCGTCGGCCTCACCGAGGAAGAGGCGCGCAAGCGCTTCGCCGACGTGAAGGTCTACAGCACGCGCTTCACCGCCATGTACAACGCGCTCACCGAGCACCGTCCGAAGACCTCGATGAAGCTGGTCTGCGTCGGCGCGGACGAGCGCATCGTCGGCGCCCACGTGATCGGCGACGGCGCCGACGAGATGCTGCAGGGCTTCGCGGTGGCGGTGAAGATGGGCGCGCGCAAGGCGGACTTCGACGACACGGTCGCGATCCACCCGACCAGCGCCGAAGAATTCGTCACCATGCGCTAAGGGAGCGAGCGATGCCGATGACTTACGAGCAACACCTGGACGAGGTCGCCACGCTTTTATACGAGCGCTACGACCAGAGCGAAAAGGCGGCCATCAAGCTGGTGATGGCCGCCCAGGAGGACGGGTTCTTCAGCGGGCACGACGACGATCCGTCGATATGCACCCTGGAACGCGCGCAGGCCGATGCCCGCGCGGTCTTCCGCAAGTACGGAAAGGCTTAGGAGCAGCAGCCGTGGCCGCCACCGCCGCCGCAACCGCCGCCACCGGCGACCGCGGCAGCGGGCGCCCCCACCGCAGCCGGAGCGCCGAGCTGGATGGTGAAGTCGATGACGATGTTGCCCGGCTCGCGGGCGACGTAGTGGATGCCGACCTGGTTGCCGTAGCGTTGCTGGATCTGGTTCAGCAGCGGCAGCGGATCGTGGTCGTTGACGAAGCGCATGACCTCGCCGTCCTCGAGCGACTCGAGCGCACCGAAGATGGCGGCATGGCGGAAGCGCTTGGCAACGCCGCGCGCATCGAAGGGGTGAACAGCGTTATCGGACATCTTGGATCTTCCATTGGGGGTCCGGTCTCGAACCTGCGGCCGGAATCGCAGCTCGCGAATCCTAGTACCGCGCGCAGGCGGAATCCTTGAGCAAGGACAAAAACCCCGTGCGCACTGCTAGAGTGAAGATCTTTCCACCGGCATCTTCCGGAGAAGCGAAATGGATTCCCGCCCCGCTCGTCGGCCTTTCCGTCACCTCGGCCGCCTCGCGCTACCGCTCGTCCTCGCCGCCTCGCTGACCCTGTCCGGCTGCGGTTACAACGACTTCCAGCGCCTCGACGAACAGACCCGCGCCGCGTGGTCGGAGGTGCTCAACCAGTACCAGCGCCGCGCCGATCTCATCCCCAACCTGGTCGAGACGGTCAAGGGCGAAGCCGCCTTCGAGCAGGAGACGCTGACCCGCGTGATCGAGGCGCGCGCCCGCGCCACATCGATCCAGGTCACCCCCGGAATGCTCGACGACCCGCAGGCGCTGGAGCGCTTCCAGCAGGCCCAGGGCCAGCTCGGCAGCGCGCTGTCGCGTCTGCTCGCGGTCGCCGAGAACTACCCCGACCTCAAGGCGAACCAGGGCTTCCAGGACCTGCGCGTACAGCTCGAGGGCACCGAGAACCGCGTCACCGTGGCGCGCAACCGCTACATCGACGCCGTCCAGCAATACAACGTGCTGGCGCGCAGCTTCCCGTCCAACCTCACTGCGATGGTGTTCGGCTACCAGCCCAAACCCGGCTTCACGGTGGCCGACGAGGCCGCGATCTCGGCGCCGCCCCGGGTCGACTTCGGTGGCCAGGGCGGACGCTGAGCGATGGCGCAGCAGCTCTGGCGCGCGCTGCTGACGCTCGCCGCACTGTTCGCGACCGGGCTGGCGCTTGCCCAGCCGCTGCAGCCGGTGCCGGCACTGCAGGCGCGTGTGACCGACCTCACCGCAACGCTGTCGGCGGCGCAGGTGCGCGCGCTCGAGGGCAAGCTCGCCGCCTTCGAGGCCGCGCATGGCAGCCAGATCGCCGTGCTGCTCGTGCGCAGCACCACGCCCGAGGATATCGCCGCCTACGCCTTCCGTGTCGCGGATGCCTGGAAGATCGGCCGTCGCGAGGTGGGCGACGGCGTGCTGCTGCTGGTGGCGAAGGACGACCGCAAGGTGCGCATCGAGGTCGCCCGTGCGCTCGAGGGCGCGATCCCCGACCTCGCCGCCCGGCGCATCATCGACGGCGCGATCACGCCGGCCCTCCGCCGTGGCGACTTCGCCGGCGGCATCGACGCCGGTGTGGGAGGCCTGTCCGCGCTGATCCGCGGCGAGAACCTGCCTGCGCCGGAACCCGCCGCACGCGGCGGCGGAGGCGCCGGCATCGAGGACCTCGGCGCCCTGCTTTTCGTCGGCGTGCCGATTCTCGGCGCGGTGCTGGTGGGCATGCTCGGGCGCAAACCCGGGGCCTTCGCGACGGGCGCCGTCACCGGGCTCATCGTGCATCTGCTTACCGCCAGCCTCTTTCTCGCCCTCGTCGGCGGCGTGCTCGCCGTGGTCTTCGTGCTCGCGCTCGGCATCGGCGGCGGCGGTCGCGGCGGTCCGCCGCATCGCGGCGGAGGGCCGGTCATCCGCGGCGGCAGCCTCGGCGGCCTGGGCGGCGGCAGGCTCGGGGGTGGCGGGTTCCGTTCCGGCGGCGGAGGCAGTTTCGGTGGCGGCGGCGCCTCGGGGAGCTGGTGATGGAGACACTGCGCAGGCTCCTGCGCCACCTCTGGCTCGACGCCGACGACGCCCGTCGCGCACTCGGCGAGGCGGCGCTCGACCGCCTGGAAGCGCGTGTTCGCTCAAGCGAGACCGGCCACACCGGGCAGATCTGCCTGTGCGTCGAGGCCAGCCTGCCGCCGAGCTACCTCTGGCGCCACCTCGCGCGCCGCGAGGCGCTCGCGAGCGTAATCCGCGACCGCGCGATCACGCTGTTCGGCAAGCAGCGCGTGTGGGACACCGAGGACAACAACGGCGTGCTGGTCTATCTGCTGCTCGCCGAGCACCGCATCGAGATCGTCGCGGATCGTGCGCTCGCACGCCAGCTCGAACCCGCCGCCTGGCAGGCACTGGTCGATCGCCTCGCCACGCCCTGCCGCGAAGCGCGCTTCGAGGACGCGCTCGCGGCCGCGGTGGATTGCCTGGACCAGCTGCTGCGCGCGGCTTTCCGCGGGGCGGGCGCCACCGGCCTTGCGAGCGGTGGCGGTCTCTCCGACCGCCCGGTGCTGCGCTGAAGCGACCGAAGCTGTTGCAGCGCAGCATCATACGCACCCGTCACGCCGTCGAAGCACCGGATGCGCCGCGGAGCCGCAAGCGAGCTGTGCTATTGTGGAAGCCGGGATGGTGAAGTCGGTGAGGATGTGCCGGCCCGAGAACAACAAGGGACACCGTCCCGAGGGCGCCAAGCCCGGAAAAAGTCAGACAACCGATACGTGCGAGTGGAGAGGAGCCTATGGCCAGCAAACAGGAACAGTTGAACGAACTTCAGAAGAAGAACCTCGAGGCGGCGATGCGCCTGGCCCAGATGTCGATCGAGAACTCGCAGCGCATCATGGAGATCCAGGTCACCACGGCCAAGCGTCTGTTCGAGGAAGGCGTGCAGAACGCCAAGGCCCTCTCGGCCGCGAAGGACCCGCAGGGCGCGATGGAAATGCGCGCGAGCTACGCGCAGCGCACCACCGAAGAGATGCTCGCGTGCGCACGCCAGATTGCCGAGATCACCGCTGCCACCCAGGCCGAGTTCGGCCGGCTGGTGGGGGAGCAGCTGAGCTCGGGCAGCACCGACATGTTCGAAGCCATGCAGAAGATGTTCACCGGCATGCCGATCGCCGATCAGAACGCGCTGGGCGCGATGCAGACCGCGATGGACACCACCCGTGCGGCCTTCGAACAGATGACGCGCGCCTCCACCCAGGCCTTCCAGGCCTTCACCCAGCAGGGTGGCAAGGGTCGTCGCTGAACGCCTCCGCCTCGTGTGGCGGGCCGTTCCCGCTGCGATTGAAAACGGCGCCTTGCGGCGCCGTTTTATTTGATCCGCATCCCGCAAGAACCCGCAAAGGGCGGCCTCCCCGGCCGTCCTCGCCCCCTCAGCGCCGCAGCTCGATGTCGTCCCAGTCCTCGCCCTCGCCCGCGGGGACCTGCGCACCGGAGGCGGCCCAGCGCGCAGCGGCCGAGTCGTCACTCTCGCGCGCATCGACCCAACGCGCGCCCTGCGGCGTCTCCTCGCACTTCCAGAACGGGGCCCGCGTCTTCAGGTAGTCCATGATGAACTCGCAGGCGGCGAAGGCCTCGCCACGATGCGCGCTCGTCACGCCGACGAAGACGATGCGGTCGGCGGGCTCCAGGCGGCCGTAGCGGTGGATGACGCGCACGGAGAGCAGCGACCAGCGCGCCTTCGCCTGCTCGACGATCTCCTCGAGCGCGCGCTCGGTCATGCCCGGGTAGTGCTCCAGCGTCATCGCGCGCACGCCGCTGCCGTCGTTGGCGTCGCGCACCAGGCCGACGAAGCTCGCCACCGCGCCGACGTCGCGCCGTCCCTCGCCGAGGCGCGCGATCTCGCCCCCGACGTCGAAGTCCTCGTGCTGGACGCTGACCTCGGCGGCGTCCTGCGCTCTCGCTTCCACCATCGTCAGCCTCCGGTCACCGGCGGAAAGAAGGCGACCTCGTCGCCGGCATCGAGCGACGCATCGGCGCCCGCCATCTTCTGGTTGAGCGCCGCGCGCACGTTGCGCCCGGCCGCCAGCGCCTGCCAGCCCTCGCCGCGCGCGGCCAGGTGGCTGCGCAAGGCCCCCACCGTGCCGACGCCGGCGGGCAGGTCCAGCTCCTCGCCGGCGCACCCCACAGCCTCGCGCAGGCTCGCGAAATACAGAATCTTCACCTTGCTCGTCATGTCCGTCTCGTTCCCTTGATTGCCCGTCCGCGTCCGCTCGTCCCCATCCGCGCCTCAGTGCAGCAGGTCGCCGTAGGGCAGGAAGCGCACCGTCTCGCCGCACGCGATCACCGTGCCGGCCGGGATGTCGACCAGGCCGTTGGCCCACACGGTGGACTCGAGCGCCGCCGAGCCCTGGTTGGCGAAGAGTTCCACCCCGCCCTGCGCGTTCATGCGCGCGCGCAGGAACTCACGCCGGCGGTCGGGCCGCGGCCAGTCGAAGTCGGCGCGCAACTGCATCGACGCCGGAGCGACCTCGCTCACTCCCTGGGTGGCGAGCAGGAAGGGCCGCACCATCAACAGGAAGGTCACGAAGCTCGACACCGGGTTGCCCGGCAGACCGATGAAGGCGGCACCATGCACCCGCCCGTAGGCCAGCGGCTTGCCCGGCTTCATCGCGATCTTCCACATGTCCAGGCTGCCCTCGGCCTCGACCGCCGGCTTGACGTGGTCTTCCTCGCCCACCGACACGCCGCCGCTGGTGAGGATGAGATCGTGTCCCTCGGCCGCGCGGCGCAGCACCTCGCGGGTGGCGTCGAGGCGGTCGGGCACGATGCCGAAGTCCTCGACCTCGCAGCCTAGCCCGGCGAGCAGGCCGCGCAGCAGGTACCGGTTGGAGTTGTAGATGCCGCCGGGCGGCAGGGGCTCGCCCGGCATCACCAGCTCGGAGCCGGTCGAGAAGACGGCGACCTTGACGCGCCGATGCACCGGCAGCCGCGCCAGACCCACCGAGGCGGCGAGCGCGACCGCCTGCGGGCTCAGGCGCAGCCCGGCGGGCAGCACGCGCGCGCCGCGGGCGACATCCTCGCCCATGCGACGCACCGCCTCGCCGGCACGCGGCACCGTGTTGACCACCACCTCGTCGCCGGCGTGCTCGCACAGCTCCTGCATCACCACGGTATCCGCGCCGGGGGGCAGCGGCGCGCCGGTGAAGATGCGCGCGGCGGTGCCGGGGGCGAGCTCGTGGCCGACGCTGCCGGCGGGGATGCGCTGGCTCACCGGCAGGCGGGTTCCGGCCACCGGCACGTCGACGGCGCGCAGGGCGTAGCCGTCCATGCCGGAGTTGTCCATCGGCGGCTGGTCGATGGTGGAATGCTGATCGACCGCGAGCACGCGGCCGGCGGCGAACAGGGTGTCCACCTCCTCCACCTCGCGCACCGGGCGGACGAAGCCGAGCAGCTTCTCGTAGGCCTCGTCGAAGGAAAGCATGTCGGGGTTCATCGGTTCTTGAAGTAGTCCAGGATGAAGTCGGCGACCACGGCGGGCTCGTCGAGCGGCAGACGCGGCAGCGGACAGTCGATCTCGCCGTTGGTGGCGACCGCGACCACGTGCGGGTTCTCGGGCCACAGCGGCGGCTTGCCGTGCGAGGGGCGGTGGATCTCGATCTTGGGTACCGCCGCCGCCTTGTAGCCTTCGATCAGCACCAGGTCGCAGGGTTCGAGCAGGCGCAGCTGCTCGTCCAGCGTGGGCTCGGGGGCGCCGCGCAGCTCGTGCATCAGCACCCAGCGGTCGTTCGACAGCATCAGCACCTGCATCGCGCCGGCCTCGCGGTGGCGCCACGAGTCCTTGCCCGGCTTGTCGAGGTCGAAGCCGTGGTGGGCGTGCTTGATCACCGACACGCGCAGACCGCGCGCGGTGAATTCGGGGATCAGCTTTTCGACCAGGGTGGTCTTGCCGGAGCCGGACCAGCCGGCGAAACCGAAGACTTTCATCGAGACTCGCCCCACGGCGTGATATGAGCAGGGCCGAAGGATACAACAGAGCGCCGCTGCCCACCCTTGACCCAGCTCAGCCGCCCTGCCGCGGCGGCGGCAGGCTCTCGAGGAAGGCGACCGCGTCGGCTTCGGCGCGCGTGCGGCGCATGGGCGGCAGGCTGCGCCAGACGACCTTGCCGTAGGACTTGTCGATCATGCGCGGGTCGCAGATGCACAGCACGCCGCGGTCGCGCTCGCTGCGGATCAGGCGCCCGGCGCCCTGCTTCATGTTGATCACGGTCTTGGGCAGCTGGTGATGCACGAAGGGGCTCAGGCCCTGCTTCTGCATGTGCTCGACGCGCGCCGCCAGCACCGGGTCGTCGGGCGGCGCGAAGGGCAGCTTGTCGATCACCACCAGCGAGAGCGCGTCGCCCGGCACGTCGACGCCCTCCCAGAAGCTCTGGCTCGCCACCAGCACCGCGTTGCCCAGGCGGCGGAAGCGCTCGAGCAGCTCGGTGCGCGAACCCTCGCCCTGCAGCAGCACCGGCAGCGCGTCACCGCTCTGCGCAAGCCCGTCGAGGATCAGCTCGTGGATGCGGCGCATCGCACGCAGCGAGGTGCACAGCACGAAGGCGCGCCCTCTTGCGGCGCGGATCAGCGGCAGCGCGACCTTCGCGACACGCTCGGTGTAGTCGGGCGAGTTGGGCTCGGGCATGCCGGCCGGCGCGTACAGCAGCGCCTGCTCGGCGTAGTCGAAGGGGCTGCCCCACACCGCGGTGAGCGGCGGCGGGTCCATCCAGGCCAGGCCCAGCTCGCGGCAGTAGTGACCGAAGTCGGCCTTGCCCACCGCCAGCGTCGCCGAGGTGAAGATCCACGCGCGCGGGTGGCCTTCGAGCTGGCGCTTGAACACGTCCGACACGTGCAGGGGGGTGGCATTGAGCGCGAGCGACTGGGTGAAGACCTCGACCCAGCGGATCAGCTCCTTGTCTTCGGGCTTGCGCCAGCTCGCCAGGCGGTCGGACATCTCCTCGGTGCGGCGCAGGCAGTTGCCCAGGCCCTCGGAGCGCTCGGCCTGGGTGGCGAGGACCGCGTGGAAGTCGGCGAGCGCCTTCTCCAGCGCCTCGACCATGGCGTCGAAGTTCTCATGCTCGGCGGCCTGCGCGGCGGAGAGCCGCGCGCTCTCCGGCCCGAACACCAGGCGCAGGTCGCGTGCGGCCTTTTCCAGGTTGCGGGTCTGGTCGATCATCGCCACGCAGTCGCGCGCCGCGGCCACGGTCTCGGAGCGCGTATCGCGCGCCAGCTCCAGCACCTGGGCGGTGGACACGCTGTCGCCGAAGAACAGGCTCGCGGTCTCGGGGAGCTGGTGGGCCTCGTCGAAGATCACCGCGTTGCACGCCGGCAGCAGCTCGCCCATGCCCTCGTCGCGCAACATCACGTCGGCGAAGAAGAGGTGGTGATTGACCACCACCACGTCGGCCTCCATCGCGTTGCGCCGCGCCTGCATCACGAAGCACTCGTCCTTGTGCGGGCAGTCCTGGCCGAGGCAGTTGTCGCGTGTCGAGGTCGCGGCGAGCCAGGCCAGCGAGTCCTCGCGCACGTCGGTGCATTCGGCCTTGTCGCCGGTCTGCGTGAGCCTGGCGAAGCGCGTGATCGCGCGCAGGTCTGCGGCGTCCTGCGCGGTGAGGAAGCGGCCGTCGCGCGCGTTGCGCTCGAGGTGGTAGTGGCAGACGTAGTTGGCGCGCCCCTTCAGCAGCGCGATCGTCACCGGCACCTTCAACGCGGCGCGCACGGTGGGCAGGTCGCGGTTGAAGAGCTGGTCCTGCAGCGTCTTGGTGCCGGTGGAGATGATGGCCTTGCCCCCGGCCAGCAGCGCCGGCACCAGGTAGGCGAAGGTCTTGCCGGTGCCGGTGCCGGCCTCCGCCACCAGCACGCGGTTCTCGCGCAGCGCCTCGGCGATCTTCTGCGCCATCTCGATCTGCTGCGGACGGGCACGAAAACCGGGGATCGCGGCGGCGAGCGGGCCGTCGTCGGCGAAGATCGGGGCGGGGTCGGACATGATGCGTCGTGGGCTTCCGGGGCAAGCTGTACATTATCCCAGTTTCGGTGCAACTAGCCTATTCGCTTGCCGCGCCCACGAGGCTCCACGGCCCGCTCGGGCGATCGCGGCACGCCCCGGGTCCGGTCGACGGCAACACCACTGCAACATCTCCAGCCGATAGTCCACAGCCTTTGCCAGCGACAGAACGGCGATCACCCCGAATGGCCCCATGAGGGGACGGACGCCAGCCCACGCATGCGAACTGGCGCCTGCTTTCCCGAAAACGCGCATTCCGGTGGCGTCCCATGCCCTGCGCCGAACGACAGACGACCTGTCGCTGCGATCCCGTCGCGCGCGCCGGACATCGCGCCTGCGGTCTTCACCAGTGTCCCCGCTCCTGCCGATGCCGACGTATTCCCGCCGCCACACCGCCGCCCTCCGCTCCCTGCCGAACACCCTGCCCACGCTCGCCTGGCTGCTCGCGCTGACCTCTTGCGCCTGGGTGGCGGCGGAGCTGTTCTGGCAACTTGCGGCGCCCGCGCCGGTGGCTGCGGTTGCGCGCCACGAGACCGACGCCCGCAAGGTGGCCGCACGCATCGGCCTGCATGTGGGTCGTGCCGCACCGGTCGCCGACAAGGCCCCGATGCGCGCGGCAGGCCCGGATGCACGCTACACGGTCACCGGCATCGCCACCGGCTTCGGCGCCCTGCCCGGCTTCGCGATCCTGCAGGCCGAGGACGGCTCCAGCCTCAGCCTGAGCCCCGGCCAGGCCCTGCCCGATGGCCGCAGGCTCGTCCGCCTACTGCCCGAGGCCGCCGAATTCGAGCTCGATGGCCGCCGCAGCACGCTCGCCCTGCCCGCGCGCGCCAGCGAGCGCGGCGAGTCCTCCCGCCCACCCACGCCCGTCGCCGATGGCGGGCCCAGACGCGATCCCCGATGACCCGCCTTTCCACCCTCCGACCGCTTCCTCGTTCCTTACCCGCGCGGGGCCGAGCCGTGTTGCGCAATGCGCTGCGCGCGCTCGCCATTGCCGCGCTCGGCCTCGGCTCGTGCCTCGTGCACGCCGCGGGCGAGCCGGTGGCGCTCAACTTCCAGAACGCCGAGATCGACGCGGTGATCCAGGCGATCGGACGCATCTCGGGGCGCAACTTTCTCATCGATCCACGCGTCAAGGGCAAGATCAACCTCGTCACCAACACCCCCGTGGCCCCGGAGCTGACCTACCAGATCCTGCTGTCGGCGCTGCGCCTGCAGGGCTACGCGGCGATCGAGGAGTCGGGCGTGACCAAGCTCGTTCCCGAGGCCGACGCCAAGCTGCACGGCGTGCCGGTGGTCAGTGGCCGTCCGGGCGCGGGCGCAGCGCGCGGCGACCGCCTGGTGACCCAGGTGTTCGCGCTGCGCCATGAATCCGCGGTGCATATGGTCAACGTGGTGCGCCCGCTGGTCTCGGCCAACAACGCGGTCACCGCCTTCCCCGGCAACAACACCCTGGTGGTCACCGACTACGCCGAGAACCTGCGCCGGCTGGCGACCGTGATCGACTCGATCGACACCCCGCAGGGCGACGTCGCGGTGCTGCAGCTGCAGCACGCGATGGCCAACGACCTTGCCCCGGTGCTCGTCCGCCTGCTCGCCGAGCAGCAGACCGGTGGCCAGAACGCGGGCGGGCTCGCACCGCCGCAGATCGTCGCCGAACCCAACAGCAACAGCCTGCTGGTGCGTGCCGACACGCCGAGCCGCCTGGCCGCGCTGCGCCAGCTCGTCACCGCGCTCGACCGTCCGGGCGCGGGCGGCGACATTCGCGTGGTGTATCTGCGCAACGCCGACGCCGTCCAGGTCGCCGCGACGCTCAATGCCGCGCTCGCCGGGGAGGGCGGCACGAGCGACGCTGCAAGCACGCAGCCGCTGTCGCGCAACAGCGGCGGCGGCAGTGGCTTCGGCACGGACAGTTCCGCCCCGTCCGGAATGGGCGTCGCCAGCGCCCCCCTGCGCGGCACCGGCTCCACCCCCGGCAGCGCAGCAGGCGGTCTTTCCTCCGCCACGCGCGGCGGCATGGTGCAGCCGGACGCGGTGAACAACGCGCTGATCATCACCGCGCCCGACGCCGTCTACCGCAACCTGCGCGCGGTCATCGACCAGCTCGACCGCCGCCGTGCGCAGGTCTACATCGAGGCGCTGATCGCCGAGATCTCCACCGAACGCGCCGCCGAGTTCGGCTTCCAGTGGGTCGCCGGCGCCTCGGCGGGCGAGGTCGGCGTACTCGGCGCGCAGCTCTTCAACAGCGGCGGCGGCAACCTCGGCCAGCTCATCGCCGGTAGCGCCGACCGGACCAGGCTGACGCTGCCGAACAATGGCCTCAACCTGGTGGTGGGCGGCGGCAAGGTCAACGTGCCCGGCATCGGCGAAGTGCTCAGCCTGGGGGTGCTGGCCCGTTTCCTCGAGAACGAGGTCAGCGCCAACATCCTGTCCACGCCCAACCTCATCACACTCGACAACGAGGAGGCGCGCATCGTCGTCGGTCGCAACCTGCCCTTCGTCACCGGCCAGTACGCCAACACCGGCGGCGGCACCACGCCCGCCAACCCCTTCCAGACCATCGAGCGCCGCGATGTCGGCCTCACCCTGCACGTCAAGCCGCAGATCTCCGAGGGCGGCGCGATCCGCCTGCAGATCTACCAGGAGGCCTCGGCCGTGGTGGGCAGCGCCGAGAGCGCCGCCGCCGGCAACTCGGTGACCACGAAGCGCTCGATCGAGTCCATGGTGCTGGTCGACGACGGCGCCATCCTCGCCCTCGGCGGGCTGGTCGAGGACAGCTACAGCGGCGGCGAGGAGAAGGTGCCGGTGCTCGGCGACCTCCCCTTCGCCGGCAGCCTGTTCCGCTACGACACGCGCAAGCGCGCCAAGACCAACCTGGTGGTGTTCCTGCGCCCGGTGATCCTGCGCGACCGCGAAAGCTACGCCGCGCTCACCGACAGCCGCTACGACTACGTGATCGGCCGCCGCGACCAGCTGCCCTCGGGCGCCAATCTGCTGCGCGACCCGCCGCCGGGCGAGCCGGCGCCGGTGGTCGACCTCGCCTTCCGCCCCTTGCAGCCCGCCGCGACGCCGGCGGCCCCGCGCTGATGGGTTTCGAGCTGCCCTACGGCTTCGCGCGCGACCACGGCGTGCTGGTCGCGGCCCTCGGCGCCGAACACGCCGAGGTGCTGGTGCGCGAGGACGTTCGCCCGCAAGCGCTCGCCGAAGTGCGCCGCAGCGTCGGCCTGCCACTGCGCCTGCAGCGCGTGCCGCGCGCGCTCTTCGACGCCCGCCTCGCCGAGGCCTACGGCGGCGCTGGCGACAGTGCGGCGGAGATCGTCGCCGATGTCGGTCAGGAGGTCGACCTCGATCGCCTGATGACCGAGCTGCCCGCGGTCGAGGACCTGCTCGACACCCAGGACGACGCGCCGATCATCCGCCTGATCAACGCCTTGCTCACCCAGGCGGTACGCGACGGCGCCTCGGACGTGCACATCGAGCCCTACGAGCGCGAGTCGGTGGTGCGCCTGCGCCGCGACGGCGTGCTGCGCGACATCGCCCGACCGCGCCGCGGCCTGCACGCGGCGATGGCCTCGCGGATCAAGATCATGGCGCAGCTCGACATCGCCGAGAAACGCCTGCCCCAGGACGGCCGCATCACCCTGCGCCTGGCCGGGCGGGCGGTCGATGTGCGCGTGTCCACCGTACCGACCACCCACGGCGAACGCCTGGTGCTGCGCCTGCTCGACAAGCAGGCCGGGCAGATCGGCCTCGACGGCCTCGGCATGGCGCCCGACACCAGCGCCGTGTTCGCCGACCTGCTCGCCCGGCCGCACGGCATCCTGCTCGTCACCGGCCCCACCGGCTCGGGCAAGACGACCACGCTGTACGCGGCGCTGCAAAGCCTGGATGCCGGCCGCCTCAACATCGTCACGGTCGAGGATCCGGTGGAATTCGATCTGCCCGGGGTCGGCCAGATCCCGGTCAACCCGCGCATCGAGCTCGACTTCGCGCGCGCGCTGCGCGCCATCCTGCGCCAGGACCCGGACGTGATCATGATCGGCGAGATCCGCGACCTCGAGACCGCGCAGATCGCCATCCAGGCCAGCCTCACCGGCCACCTCGTGCTCGCCACCCTGCACACCAACGACAGCGCGGCCGCGCTCACCCGCCTGGTGGACATGGGCATCGAGCCCTTCCTGCTCGCCTCCACACTGCGCGGCGTGCTCGCCCAGCGCCTGGTGCGCAAGCTCTGTCCCGACTGCCGCCAGCCCGCCGCGCCCGCCAGCACGACGCGGGGCTGGGAAGCCGGCCAGTGCGCGCACTGCGGCCACAGCGGCTACCGCGGGCGTGCCGGCATCTACGAGCTGCTGGTGGTCGACGAGGGCCTGCGCCGCCTGATCCACGACGGCGCCGACGAGGACCGCCTGCGCGCCCACGCGCGCGCCGCCGGCATGCACAGCCTGCACGAGGACGGCCTGCGCCACGTCGCCAGCGGGCTGACCAGCGCCGCCGAGCTGCAGCGCGTGATCCGCGCCTGAGCCATTTGTCATGAGCGCCTTCCGCTATCGCGCCTTCGACCTCCAGGGCACGCCGAGCACCGGCGTGATCGAGGCCGACTCGGGCCGCGCCGCACGCAGCGCGCTGCGCGAGCGCGGCCTGCATCCGGTCGAGGTCATCGACCTCGGCCAGCAGGCCCGCGCTGCCGCCGATCGCCCGGGCTGGCTCGCACGCGTGCAGGCGCGCCGCCGCCTGCCGGTGAACGAGCTCGCGCTGCTGTCGCGCCAGTGGGCGACCCTGCTCGCCGCCGGGCTCACGGTCGAGCACGCGCTGTCGGCGCTGATCGAGCAGGCCGACAGCGAGCGCGTGCACGACACCCTGGCGGCGATCCGCTCCGACGTCGTCTCCGGCCACAGCCTGCGCATCGCGCTCGACCGCCACAGCGGCGCCTTCCCGCCGATCTACCGCGCGGCGATCGCCGCCGGCGAGCAGTCCGGGGAGCTCGCCGCGGTGATGAACCAGCTCGCCGACCACCTCGAACGCGGCGCCGACCTGCAGAGGAAGACGATGCAGGCGCTGATCTACCCGGCCCTCGTGGCGATGGTGGCGCTGCTGGTGGTGACCGGGCTGATGGTCTTCGTGGTGCCGCAGGTGGTGGGCGTGTTCGCGCACAGCAAGCAGGCCCTGCCGCTGCTCACCCGCATCATGATCGGGGTGTCGAACTTCATCCGCGACTGGGGCTGGCTCGCGCTCGCCGCGGGTGCCGCCGCCCTGCTCGGCGCGCTCGCGCTGTTGCGCGACGAGCGCATCCGCCACGCCTTCGACCGCCGCCTGCTCGCGCTGCCTGTGCTCGGCCGCCACCTGCGCAGCCTGGACGCCACCCGCTTCGCGAGCACGCTCGCCATCCTGGTCGGCAGCGGCGTGCCGCTGCTCGCCGCGCTCGACGCCGCCGGCCGCGTGGTGCAGCGCCTGCCGATCCGCGCCGCGGTGCGCGAAGCCGCCGAGCAGGTGCGCGAAGGGCGGCCGCTGGCGCGCGCGCTCGCCGCCGGGCGCGCGTTTCCGCCGATGCTGATCCACATGGTGGCCAACGGCGAAGCCACCGGCCGCATCGACCAGCTGCTCGAGCGTGCCGCGCGCCTGCAGCAGCAGGAACTCGAAACCCGCACCGCCACCCTCACCAGCCTGCTCGAGCCGCTGCTGCTGCTGGTGATGGGGGCGGTGGTGCTGCTGATCGTGCTCGCGGTCATGCAGCCGATCATCGAAATCAACACCCTGATGAGGTAAGTCCATGCTGCAACGCTTCGTCCGCCCTGCCGGCCCCGCCATCCACACCCATCCCGGCCGCCGCCGCGCCCGCGGCTTCACGCTGATCGAGGTGATGGTCGTGATCGTGATCCTCGGCGTGCTCGCCGCCCTGGTCGTGCCGCGCATCATGAGCCGGCCCGACGAGGCGCGCGTGGTCGCGGCGCGCCAGGACATCGCCTCGCTGATGCAGGCGCTCAAGCTCTACAAGCTCGACAACCGGCGCTACCCGAGCACCGAGCAGGGCCTGGGCGCGCTGGTCGCGCGCCCGACCGCGGCGCCCGCGCCCGAGAACTGGAAGGCCTACGTGGAGCGCCTGCCCGCCGACCCCTGGGGCCAGCCCTACCAGTACCTGGCGCCGGGCGTGCACGGCGAGGTCGATGTGTTCAGCTACGGCGCCGACGGCCGCCCGGGCGGCGAAGGCTTCGACGCCGACGTCGGCTCCTGGCAGCCCTGAGCGCCCCGCCCTTCGGCAACGCGAGCCCATGCAGCGCGGCTTCACCCTCGTCGAACTGCTGGTCGTGCTGGTGATCGTCGGCATCGCCGGCGGTGGCATCGCGCTCGCGCTCGACCGCGCCCAGGCCGACGACGGCGAGCACGAGGTCGAACGCCTGCGCCGCGCGCTCGAAGGCGCCGCCTATCGCGCCGAGCTGCGCGGCCGCGCGCTCGCGGTGGATTTCCTCCCCGACGGCTATCGCTTCAGTGAGCGCCAGCCCGACGGCGGCTGGAAGCGACTGGAGGCACCGCCGGAGTTCGCCCCGCGTGCCTTTTCCGGCGGCCTGCGCGTGGCCGCGCTGCGCGTGGGCCAGCGCGCGGGGCGGCAGGCGCTGCTGGCGGATTCGGGCGCAACGTCGCTCCCCGGCGCGGTCGCGCCCCCCGCGGGGGAGTCGCTCGCCGCCCCGGTCGCGGAAGGCGGGGGCGGGCGGAGGATCGTCTTCGGCACGCGCGCGCCGGCCTTCGAGCTGGAACTGGCCGAAGAGGGCATGCGCTACCGCATCGCCGGCCGCATCGACGGTCGTGTGGAGCGTCGGCCGGGCGCGGAGGCCGCACGATGACTCAGGCGCCGAATCGCAATCGGGCTCGCCCTCGCAACGCCGGACGCACGCGCGGCTTCACGCTGCTCGAGACCCTGGTCGCGCTCGCGATCGTGGCAATCGCACTGGTGTCGGCATTGCGCGCGATGGGCGCGACCGCGCAGTCCACCGCAGCCCTGCGCGAGCACACCCTGGCGAGCTGGGTCGCGCAGAACCGCCTGGCAATGCACCGTGCCACTGCGGCCTGGCCGGAGATCGGCGAGTACAGCGGCGAAGCCGAGCAGGCGCGCATGAGGATGCGCTGGGAGGAGAAAGTGAGCGGCACGCCCAACGCACTGTTTCGGCGTATCGACGTGCGCGTGCTCGACGCGAGCGGCGGGCGCACCCTCGCCACCCTGAGCGGCTTCGCCGTGCGTCCGCTGCGCTGAACGAGCCGATGCAGCCGTACCGCACTCCCCCCCCTGCCCTCGCCGCTCGTCGCCGCTCCGCGCGCCGTCGGGGCGCCGGCCTGACCCTGATCGAGCTGATGGTGGCGATGGCCTTGCTCGGCGTGATCGGCGTGCTCACCTGGCGCGCCACCAGCCAACTGGTGGATGGGCGAGAGCGCATCGGCGCCGAGCTCGCGCGCTGGCAGGCGGTGATGCACGCGAGCGCACTGATCGAGCGCGAGCTGATGCAGATCGCCCCGCCGGAGCTCGCCGACGGCACCGGCGCGACCGCAGCCGCCACGGGCGCGGCGCTCCCCGCGCTCGAACTCGAGGCCGAACCCGACGGCCACCGCAGCCGGCTCGCGTGGACGGTGGTCGGCGGCGAGCAGGGCTTCGGTCGGGTCGAACTCCTCCATCGGGATGGTCGCCTCGAAGCCCTCGTCTGGCCCGACCGCGAGGCGCGCGGCGAGGCGGTCCGGCTGCCGCTGCTCGATGGCGTCGCTGCCCTGCGCTGGCGCCTGATCGCGGCCGGCCAGCCGCACGCGCAGTGGCCCATCGCCGAGAGCCGAAGCCGCCGGCGCGGCCGCGTCGCGCTCGTCACGCCGCTGCCCGAGGCGGTCGAACTCACCCTGGAGCTCGCCGATGTCGGCCCGCTCACCCGCGTTTTCGCGCTGCGCTAGGCGGGCCGCGCAGCGCGGCGCCGCGGTGGTGCTCGCGCTGCTGACGGTCAGCTTCGCCGCCATGCTCGCCGCAGCCGCACTCGCCGATTTCGGCCACGGCCTGGCCATGCTCGGCGGCCGCCACGACCAGGCCCAGGCCTGGCAGCTCGGGCGCGCCGCGGTGGACTGGTCGCGCAACATCCTCGCCGACGATGCGCGCCGCACGTCCACCGATCATTTTGGGGAGATCTGGACCACCGCGATCCCCGTCACCGCGATCGGCAGCGATACCGGCGACGGCAGCGTGGGCGGGGCGATCCACGACCTCTCCGGGCGCTTCAACCTCAACGACCTCGCGCCCAACGGCCGCCCCGACACGCCGGCGATCGCCCGCTTCACCCGCCTGCTCGGTCTGGTGGGGATGGATGACGCGAGCGCGAACGCGACGGCCCGCGCGCTCGCAGCCCACCTGCAGGGCGGGACCGCCGAGCTCGGCACGGCCCCTGCCGCGGCCCCCGGCACGGCCCCCGACGAGCGCAGCGGCGGCGAGACGAACGCGAACGCGGGTGGCGGACGCGCGCTGGTCGAGACACGCGAGCTCGTCCTGCTCGGGCTGGTTCCCGCCGCGGCCTTCGCCACGCTCGAGCCCCACGTCGTCGCCGCGCCGCCCGGGGCGCCGATCAACATCAACACCGCAAGCGCGGAAGTGCTCGCCGCAGTGCTCGACAGCCTGAGCCTGGACGTCGCGCGCAACCTGGTCGCAGCACGCGAGCGTGCCTGGTTCCGCAACCTCGGCGACCTCGAAGGACGCCTGCCCGAAGGTGCTGCCCTGCCCGCCGGCCGCGTGCTCGACGTACGCAGCCGCTACTTCCTCGTCACCATCAGCGCCGCCTACGGCGACGCCTTACTGAACCTGCAGGCCATGCTCGACCGCGAGTCGAACTGGCCCGCCATCCTCTGGTACCACACGCCATGACCACCACCCTGATGCTGCTCGCCGGCGAGCGCTGGCCACAGGACCCGGTCGCCGACTGGGTGCTGCTCGACGCCGCACGCCGGCCGCTCGACCACGGGCGCAGCGATCCGCGCCACTGGCCCGCAGCCGATCGCCACGAGCTCGTCCTCGCCGGCAGCCTCGTGATCCGGCTCGAGCTCGAGCTGCCGCCGGCACCGAAGCGCGAGCAGCCGCAACTGATCCGCTACGCGCTCGAGAGCCATCTCGCGCGCGACCCCGACCTGCAGCATCTCACCGTCAGCGGCCGCGACCCGGCAAACGCGCGCGTCGGCGTGCTCGTTGTCGCGCGCAGCGAGCTCGCCACCCTGGTCGCGACCTGCAAGGCCCTCGGGCGACCGCTCGACGCGGTACGCAGCGCGCTGCAGCTCGCCCCGCCCGCCTCCGGCGAGTGGACGCTGGCGCTGCTGCCCGGCGCGACCGCGGTGCTGCGAACCGGCCTGCAGGCGGGCATGGCGCTCGACGCCGACAGCACGGACACGCTCGCAGAATGGCTCGCGCTGCAGCTCGACGCGACGCCCGCCGAGGCGCGCCCCACCCGGCTGGAAGTGCGCTCGACCACCGGCACCCCCATCCCCGAGACCCCTGCGCTTGCGGCGCGCATCGGGGTGGAGCTGCGCGAGGGTCCGACGCTGGATTGGTGGCGACTGGCGAACGACGCCGCCAACCTGCTGCACGGCGAGTTCGCGCCGGCGCATGGCGGCGACGGCTGGCGGCAGCTGCGCCGGCCGGCGCTGCTCGCCGCGGGCGCGGCAGGCGCGTGGTTGCTGGTGCAGGCGGCACTGGTCGCGATCGATGGCGGCGAGGAGCGCGCGCTGCGCGAACGCGGCGAGCGCCTGGCCGCCGAGGCCCTGCCCGGCCAGCCCCTGCTCGAACCGCGCATGCAACTGCGCCGCGCGCACGAACGCGCACTGCAGGTGCATGGGCAGCTCGCCGCCGGCGACCTCTTGGCCTTGCTCGACGCCGCGCTCGAAGCCGGCGCGCCGCAACCGCAAGCACTGCGCTACGAGGATGGCCGGCTCACGCTGGAGTTGGCCAGTGCGCCGCCCGCCGACCTCCTCGTCCGCCTCGACGCGCGTGGCCTCGCGGCGCGCGCGGAGGGCAGCCGCCTGCTCCTCGCCGCCCGCCCCTGAACGCCGATGACCGCCTCTTCGACCCCCGCCCTCGCTTCCGGCCGATCGCCGGCCCTCTCGCCGATTGCGCGCCTGCGCGCCTGGTATGCCGCATGCGCCCCGCGCGAGCGCCGGATGCTCGTGCTCGCCGTCGCAGTCGTGCTCAGCGGCGCCCTGATCTCCACGGCCGAGCAGCTCGCCGCCGAACGTGAACGGCTCGCACGCAGCTTGCCGGCGGCGCGCCTGGCCTACCTCGGCATGGAACAGGACAGCCTGGGCCTGGCCGCACTGCGCGAGCGCCCCACGCCGACCGCGCCCCCGCTCGCGGCCCTGCCCGACTCGATCCGCGCCGCCGCCAGCGCACGCGGCATCGAGGCCGCGGCGCGGATCGCCGGCGACCGGGTGGAAGTCGGCGGCCGTACCACCCTGCCTGCGCTCGTGGACTGGCTCGCCACCCTGCACGCCGAGCAGCGCCTGCGTCCGACGCGACTGGAGTTGCAAGCCGCCGGTACCGACGGGCTGGCGCGCTTCGACGCCATGTTCGAGGTGGGCGGACAGTGAAGTTCGCCACCGGCGCAGCCATCTTCGCCGCGAGCGTGGTGGCACTGCTCGTCGCAAGCGCGCCCGCGCGGCTGCTCGACGCAGCGCTCGATCATGCCAGCGCAGGGCGCTTCCGCCTGGTGCTGGCCGAGGGCACGCTGTGGAACGGCCAGGGACGTCTCGCAAGCGCGGACAGCAGCGCATCGCTGAGCCCGATCACCCGCCTGCGCTGGGCGTTCGAGCCCTCCGCGCTGGCGGGTGCGCGGCTACGCTGGCAGCTGACCATCGACGGCGGCGCCCCCGCCACGCTGGAGATCGATCCTGGCGGCGTCGCCCTGCAGCGCCTCGCGGTGCAGCTGCCGCCCGCCACCGCGTTCGCCGCAGTTCCCCATGCGATCGCGCGCGCCGGTTGGCGCGGCGTCCTCGAGCTGAACGTTCCCGCGCTCGCCTGCGGCTGGGGCGGACGCTGCGCGGGCACGCTGCAGGCGGAGTGGCGCGCCGGCGGCGTGGACATCCTGCCCGGCCAGGCGCTCGGCGACCATCGCATCGTCGCCGCGATCGCAGCGCCGGTGACGACGCTGGAGATCAGCGCCCTGCGCGGGCGCGCGCTCGCCGTGAATGGCAAGGTGGAACTCTCGGGCGGGCAGCGCCCGCGCGTCGATCTCGATGTCGGCGGCGATCCCCGGCTGCTTGGCCGCCTGGAAGGCATGCTCGCGGAGCTGCGCCCGACACGCGACGGCGAGCGCATGCGGATCCGTTTCTGAATCACCCCCCGCCGCACTCCGCCGCGTGCGCGGGATCGCCCTCGTCGAAGCGTAAGAAACCCTTCACGCCCGCGTAATCCGGCGCAGGAAAACTCGTGGCTTTTCCGACCCTGCATCCGGAGTGATGAAGCAATGAAGAAGCCCGATACGCTCGACGACCTTCCGACCAACCTCTCGGCCAACGAGCACTTCCAGTCCGTCGTGGAGCGTGCGGTCAGCCGCCGCGGCTTCCTGAAGAGCGGCCTGGGCCTCTCGGCCGTCACCTTCCTGTCGGGCTCGCTCGCTGCCTGTACCTCGGACGACGACACGCCCGTGGCCGGCACCCCGACCGCCGGGACGCCCCCTGCGCCTGCACCTGCCGCGGGGCCGCTCCTCGGCTTCGCCGCCGTCGCCACATCGAGCGGCGATGCGATCGTCGTCCCCGCGGGCTATTCGGCGCAGATCTTCACTCCCTGGGGATCGCCGCTGTTCAGCGACTCCCCCGCATGGCGAGCGGACGGCACCAACACCGGTGAAGAGCAGGCTCGCCAGGTCGGCGACAACCACGACGGGATGAGCTACTTCCCGATCGACGGATCGAACGAAGGCCTCCTGGTGATGAACCACGAGTACTGCAACTACGAGTATCTGTTCGGCGCCGAATTCATGACGCCGTGGACGGCGGACAAGGTCTCCAAGGCGCTCAACGCGCATGGGGTCTCGGTCCTCCACGTCAAGAAGAACGGCGCGGGGCGCTGGGAAGTCCACATCGGCTCGCCGTACAACCGCCGGATCACCGGCAAGACGCCGATGACGCTGACCGGCCCCGCCGCCGGCGACGCCCTCCTGCGCACCACGGCGGACCCCAGTGGCCTCAACGTCTTGGGAACGCTGAACAACTGCGCCAACGGCAAGACGCTGTGGAACACCTACCTGACCTGCGAAGAGAACTTCAACGGCTATTTCGCCACCGCAGCGAGCCCGGCACCGACGCGCAGCGCGGCCTTCGTCCGCTACGGCATCAGCGCCGGCGGTTCCGGCTACCGCTGGCACGAGCATGAGGACCGCTTCGACTACGCCAAGGAACCCAACGAGGCCAACCGCTTCGGCTGGGTCGTCGAGATCAATCCCTTCGAGCCCGGCTCCACGCCGAAGAAGCGCACCGCGCTCGGCCGCTTCAAGCATGAAAACGCCGAGATGAGGCTCGCCGCAGACAAGCGCGTGGTCGTCTACATGGGCGACGACCAGGCCAACGATTACATCTACAAGTTCGTGTCCGATGGCGTTTTCGACGCAAGCCGTGGGCTTGCAAACGGCAACCTGCTCGACGCTGGCAAGCTGTATGTGGCCAAATTCGACGCCGGCGCGGCCAGCGGCGACTTCATGGGTGTGGGGGAATGGCTGCTGCTCGACAAGGCGGCCAACCCCACGCTGGCGGCAGACGCCCGCTTCGCCACCCAGGCCGAAGTCCTGATCCACGCCCGCCTCGCCGCCGACGCCGTCGGTGCGACGAAGATGGATCGCCCGGAGTGGATCACCACGCATCCGCAAACCGGCGAGGTCTATTGTGCCCTGACCAACAACTCCGGCAGGACCACGACGGACGAGGCGAACCCGCGCGCACAGAACCGCTACGGACAGATCGTGCGCTGGCGCGAGGCCGGCGACGACGCCGCCGCGATGACTTTCGAGTGGGATCTCTTCGTGCTCGCAGGCAACCCGGTGGCTTACCCCGACCGCCAGGACCTGCGCTCCGGTTCCGCGAACGTATCCGCCGACAACACCTTCAACAGCCCCGACGGCATCGGCTTCGACGGCGCGGGCCGGCTGTGGATCCAGACCGACGGAAACTTCTCGAATAGCGGCGACTACGCGGGCCAGGGCAACAACCAGATGCTGGTTGCCGACCCCGAGAGCAAGGAGATCCGCCGCTTCCTGGTCGGACCTTCGGGCTGCGAGATCACCGGCCTTGCATTCTCCCCCGACTACCGGACCATGTTCATCAACGTGCAACATCCCGGCGAGGCCGGTTCGCATCCGCGCGCACCGGACGCGAGCATGCGCGGGAGCCTGTCGATGGACGAGTATCTTGCGCAGAACCCGCTCGCGTTCAGTCAGTGGCCCGAGGCCGGCGGCGGTCGCCCACGCTCGGCGACCGTCGTGATCACGAAGGATGACGGGGGCGTGGTCGGCTCCTGATCCCACGGCGGGACGAACAGGGCGGCGCGAGCGCTCGGGGGACACGCCCGCGCCGCCCTGGTTGTCCAAGGGCCGGACGCGCGCCCAAGCGACGCCCATCGCGGCGGACGGGCGCCGCGCCCCTACTATTCGGTGCGGTGCGGCTCGGCGAGGTAGTCGCGGGTGCGCATCTCGATCAGGCGGCTCACCGTGCGCACGAACTCGTGGGCGTTGTGGCCCTCGGTGTAGAGGTCGTGCGCCTCGACGGCCGCGCTCATGATGAGCTTGACGCGGTGGTCGTAGAGCACGTCGATCAGCCAGGTGAAGCGGCGTGCCTCGGAGGCGTTGCCGACCAGCATCTTGGGCACGTTCGACAGGATCACCGTGTGGTGCTCGCGCGCGATCTCGAGGTAGTCGTTCTGCGAGCGCGGGCCGCCGCACAGGCTGGCGAAGTCGAACCAGATCACCCCCGGGGCCTGGCGCACCACGTCGATGTTGCGCCCGAGGATCTCGACGCTGCCGCCGCGGCCCTCGCTCGCGGCGAGGCGGCGGAAGTCCTCGGCCATCTTGCGCTTGGCCGCGTCGTCGTGCGGCACGAGGTAGATCTCCATCTTCTCGAGCGTGCGCAGGCGATAGTCGGTGCCGTGATCCACCTCGATGACGTCGAAGCGCTGCTTGATCTTCTCGATCGTGGGCAGGAAGTTGATGCGCATCAGGCCGTTGGGATAGAGGCCGTCGGGTGGATAGTTCGAGGTCATCACGAAGATCACGCCGCGGTCGAAGAGCGCGTCGAGGAGCCGCCCCAGGATCATCGCGTCGGCGATGTCGGAGACATGGAACTCGTCGAAGCACAGCAGCCGGGTGTGCTCGGAGATGCGGTCGGCGACCTTCTGCAGCGGATCGGGTGCGTTGTTGAACTTGCGCAGGTCGTTCTGCACCTCCTGCATGAAGGCGTGGAAGTGCACCCGGCGCTTGCGGCGATACGGCACCGAGTCGTAGAAGCAGTCCATCAGGAAGCTCTTGCCGCGCCCCACGCCACCCCAGAAGTAGACGCTGCGCGGCATCTTGGGCTTGTTCAGGAACTGCTTGATGCGGCTGCCCTGGCGCGCCGCCTTGAAGCCGACGAGCTCGGTGTACAGGCCCTGCAGGCGCTGTGCTGCGGCGCGCTGGGCGGGATCGGACTGGTAGCCGCGCGTCTTCAGCAGGGCTTCGTAGGCGTCGATCATCCCGTGCTGGGGAACGTTCAGGATGCGGTGAGGCATAGGAAATCGGTCAGGAGCGTTGATCGGAGGACTGCAGGTTAACGCAAAAAGGGGTGGGCGCAGGGAAGCCCCCGCACCTCACCCCTCACAGCTCACGCCCCGCTCAGAAGTGCAGCGGACGCTTGTCGCAGGCGAGCGCGGCCTCGTGCACCACTTCCGACAGGGTCGGGTGGGCGTGGCAGATGCGCGCCAGGTCTTCCGAGCAGCCGGCGAACTCCATCGCCACCACGGCTTCGGAGATCAGCTCCGACGCGTTGGCGCCGATGATGTGCACGCCGAGGATGCGGTCGGTAGTGGCGTCGGCCAGCATCTTGACGAAGCCGGTGGAGTCGCCCATGCCGAGCGCGCGGCCGTTGGCCAGGAAGGGGATCTTGCCGACCTTGTAGGCCACGCCGGCGGCCTTCAACTGCTGCTCGGTCTTGCCGACCCAGGCGATCTCGGGGCTGGTGTACAGCACCCAGGGCACGGTGTCGAAGTTGCAGTGGCCGGCCTGGCCCGCCATCAGCTCGGCGACCATGACCGCCTCTTCCATCGCCTTGTGCGCGAGCATCGGGCCGCGCACCACGTCGCCCACCGCCCACACGCCGGGCAGGTTGGTCTTGCAGTGGTCGTCCACCTCGATCTGGCCGCGCTCGTTGAGCTTGAGCCCGACGGCTTCGGCGTTGAGGCCCTGGGTGTTGGGCACGCGGCCGACGGAGACGATCAGGCGGTCGGCTTCGAGCTTCTGCTCGGCGCCGTCCTTGTCCCTGTAGGCGATGCTGACGCCCTTCTTGCCCACCTTGACCTCACCGATGGTGACGCCGAGGTTGAACTTGAGGCCCTGCTTGGTGAAGACCTTCAGCGCTTCCTTGGCCACGTCCTGGTCGGCGAGCGAGAGGAACTCGGGCATGGCTTCGAGCACCGTGACCTCGGCACCGAGGCGACGCCACACCGAGCCCATCTCGAGGCCGATGACGCCGGCGCCGATGACGGCAAGCTTCTTCGGCACCGCGTCGAGGTCGAGCGCGCCGACGTTGTCGCAGACGATCTTGTTGTCGACCGGCACGCCCGGCAGGTGGCGCGGGGCCGAGCCGGTGGCGACGATGACCTGCTTGGCGGTGACGAGCTCTTCGCCGACCTGGACCTGCCAGCCGGCGTCGGCCTTGCCGACGAAGGCGCCGTGGCCGTTGAGCAGGGTGACCTTGTTCTTCTTGAACAGGCCCTTGATGCCGCCGGTGAGCTGGTCGACGATGCCCGACTTGCGGGCGATCATCTTGGGCACGTCGATCTTGGGCGTGCCGACGCTGATGCCCTGGCCTTCGAAGGCGTGGCCGGCTTCCTCGAACAGGTGCGAGGTGTGCAGCAGCGCCTTGGAGGGAATGCAGCCGACGTTCAGGCAGGTGCCGCCGAGGCGCGGCTCGCCCTTCGGGTCGGCGTAGGGATTGGATTCGCAGCAGGCGGTCTTGAAGCCGAGCTGCGCGGCACGGATCGCGGCGACGTAGCCGCCGGGGCCGCCGCCGATGACGAGGACGTCGAATTCTTTGGACATTGGGTTACCCGTGAGGAGTTGAGAGTCAGGAGTCGGGTGCGAACAGGCGCCCTGCGGGCGCCCAGGCAAGGCGAACCGCGAGGCATGGAGCGCTCACCGCTCCTTGCGCCTCGCGCCTCGCACCTTACGTCCGCTCACACATCCAGGATCAGGCGAGCCGGATCTTCCAGCGCTTCCTTCATCGTCACCAGGCCGAGCACCGCCTCGCGACCGTCGATGATGCGGTGGTCGTAGGACATGGCCAGATAGTTGATCGGACGAACCACGACCTGGCCGTTCTCGACCACGGCACGATCCTTGGTGGCGTGGATGCCGAGGATGGCCGACTGCGGCGGGTTGATGATCGGGGTCGACATCATCGAGCCGAACACGCCGCCGTTGGAGATCGAGAAGGTGCCGCCGGAGAGGTCGTCGAGCGAGAGCTTGCCGTCCTTGGCCTTCTGGCCGAACTCGGCGATCTTCAGTTCGATCTCGGCAATCGACATGGTCTCGGCGTTGCGCAGGATCGGCACCACCAGGCCGCGCGGCGAGCCGACCGCGATGCCGATGTCGATGTAGCCGTGGTAGACGATGTCGTTGCCATCGACCGAGGCGTTCAGGATCGGGAACTTCTTCAGCGCGGCCACGGCCGCCTTGACGAAGAAGCCCATGAAACCGAGACGGACACCGTGCGCCTTCTCGAACTTGTCGCCGTACTGCTTGCGCAGGGCCATGACGGGCGCCATGTTGACCTCGTTGAACGTGGTCAGGATGGCGTTCTCGTTCTTCGACTGGATCAGGCGCTCGGCGATGCGGGCACGCAGGCGGGTCATCGGCACGCGCTCTTCAGGACGGTCGCCGGTGAGCTGCACCGCGGCCGACGCCGCGGCTGCGGCGGCCTTGGGCTGGGCGGCGACGGCATCTTCCTTGGTCACGCGACCGCCACGGCCGGAGCCGGCGACGTCGCCGGCGGCGATGCCCTTCTCGTCGAGGATCTTGCGCGCGGCCGGGCTGGCGGCGCCGGCGGCACCGGACGCCGCCGCAGCGGCGGCGGGTGCGGCCGCAGCCGGGGCTGCGGCCGGAGCCGCGGCGGCGGCGGCGGCCTTGGCTTCGGTGTCGATCTGGGCGATCAGCTCACCCGAGGTCACGGTGTCGCCACCCTGCTTGATGATCTTCACCAGAACACCGTCGGCCGGGGCCGGGGTCTCGAGCACGACCTTGTCGGTCTCGATGTCGATCAGGTTCTCGTCGCGCGCGACCGCGTCGCCTTCCTTCTTGTGCCAGGTGACCAGCGTGGCTTCGGAAACCGACTCGGACAGCTGCGGTACTTTGACTTCGATCAGCATGGATTTCTCTCCCTAGGTATTTTTCAGTGCGGGGACTGCGGCGTGGTGTCCTGGATCGGACCGAAGGCGTTTTCGAGGACCGCCTTTTGTTGCGCGTTGTGCTTGGCGTAGTAGCCGACCGCGGGCGAGGCGGCGGCCGGGCGGCTCACCAGCAGCAGACGGCGCTTGGTGCCGAGCACGTTGACCAGGTGCTGGCGCGAGGCGAGCCAGTACCACGCGCCCTGGTTGCGCGGCTCTTCCTGGGCCCAGACGATCTCCTTGGCGTTCGGGAACTGCTCGATCGCCTTGGCGAAGGCCTCGGTCGGGAACGGATAGAGCTGCTCGATGCGGACCAGCGCGGTGTCGGTGATCTTGTTCTCGCGGCGATGGGCGAGGAGCTCGTAATAGATCTTGCCCTGGCACAGAACCACGCGCTTGACCTTCTTGGCGTCGAGCTTCTCGACCTCGGGGATCACCGTCTGGAAGCTGCCGTTGGCCAGTTCCTCGATCGAGGAAATCGCCTCCTTGTGACGCAGCAGCGACTTCGGCGTGATGATGATCAGCGGCTTGCGCACCTTGCGGATCGCCTGGCGGCGCAGCAGGTGGAAGATCTGCGCCGGGGTGGTCGGCACGCAGATCTGCCAGTTGTGCTCGGCAGCGTTGTTCATGTAGCGCTCGAGACGGGCGGACGAGTGCTCGGGGCCCTGGCCCTCGTAGCCGTGCGGCAGCATCAGCGTGAGACCGCACAGGCGACCCCACTTGGCCTCGCCCGAGCTGATGAACTGGTCGAGCACGACCTGGGCGCCGTTGACGAAGTCGCCGAACTGGGCTTCCCAGATGACGAGCTCGTTGGGCTCGGTGGTGGCGTAGCCGTATTCGAAGGCGAGCACGCCCTCCTCCGACAACACCGAGTCGTAGCTCTGGAAGCGGGCCTGGCCGTCCTGGATGTGGTCGAGCGGCTTGTAGATGCCTTCGTCCCAGCGCTCGCGCTTCTGGTCGTGCAGCACGGCGTGGCGATGGAAGAAGGTGCCGCGGCCGACGTCCTCGCCGGAGAGGCGCACGCCGTAGCCCTGCGCCAGCAGGCTGGCGTAGGCCAGGTTCTCGCCCATGCCCCAGTCGAAGGGCGCTTCGCCACGCCCCATCGCGGCGCGGTCGTCGATGATCTTCTTGACGCGCGAGTGCAGCGTGAAGTTCGCCGGGATGGTACTCAGGCGCTCGGACAGGCGCTTGATCTCCTGCACCGGCACCGTGGTGTCGCACTCGTCGGTGTAGGGCTGCTTGATGTAGGGCGTCCAGTCCGCGGCGAACTGGCGGTTGTGGCCGGAGAGCACCGGGTTGTAGAGCAGCTGGCCCTTGTCGAGATGCTCGCGGTACTCGGCGATCATCTGGTCGGGCTCCTCGGCCTTCAGGGTGCCCTCGGCGACCAGGCGCTCGGCGTAGAGCTTGCGGGTGCCGGGGTGCTTCTGGATGGTGCGGTACATCAGCGGCTGCGTCACCATCGGCTCGTCCTGCTCGTTGTGGCCGAGCTTGCGGAAGCAGATGATGTCGACCACGACGTCCTTCTTGAACTCCTGGCGGAATTCGACCGCCAGCGCGGTGACCAGGGCCACGGCCTCGGGATCGTCGCCATTGACGTGGAAGATCGGCGCCTCGACCATCTTGAAGATGTCGGTGCAGTAAAGCGAGGAACGGTAGTCGCGCGGGTCGGACGTGGTGAAGCCGATCTGGTTGTTGACGACCAGGTGCACCGTGCCGCCCGTGCCGTAGCCGCGAGTCTGCGAGAAGTTGAGCATTTCCTGGTTAACGCCCTGGCCGGCCACGGCGGCGTCGCCGTGGATCAGCACCGGCAGCACCTGCTTCTTGTCGGCGTCGCCGCGACGGACCTGGCGGGCATACACCGAGCCCTCGACCACCGGGTTGATGATCTCGAGGTGCGAGGGGTTGAACGCGAGCGTCAGGTGCATCGGGCCGCCCGGGGTCATCACGTCGCTCGAGAAGCCCATGTGGTACTTCACGTCGCCGGCGGTGAGGTCGGCCGCGGCCTTGCCCTCGAACTCCGAGAACAGCATCGAGGGCGACTTGCCCAGGGTGTTGACGAGCACGTTGAGGCGGCCGCGGTGGGCCATGCCGATCACGCTTTCCTGCACACCCAGGCTGCCGGCGACGCGGATCAGTTCGTCCATCGCGACGATGGCCGACTCGCCGCCTTCGAGCGAGAAGCGCTTCTGGCCGACGTAGCGGGTGTGCAGATAGCGCTCCAGGGTCTCGGCCGCGGTGGTGCGCTCGAGGATGCGCTTCTTCATCTCCGCCGAGAACTTCGGCGTACCGCGCAGGCTCTCGAGGCGGCTTTGGATCCAGCGCTTCTGACCGATGTCGGTCATGTACATGTACTCGGCGCCGATCGAGCCGCAGTAGGTCTGGCGCAGCGCCTCGAGGATCTCGCGCAGGGTGGCGCGCTCGGTGCTGAAGCCGTGGAAGGAGCCGACGTTGAAGCTCTTGGAGAGATCGGCTTCGGTGAAGCCGTAATAGGACGGCTCGAGCTCGGCGATCTGCGGGCGCTCGGTGCGCTTGAGCGGATCGAGGTTGGCCCAGCGGTTGCCGAGGAAGCGGTAGGCGTTGATCAGTTGCAGCACGGAGACCTGCTGCTTGTCCTCGCCGGCGGTGACGATGGTGCGCACCGGGCCGCGCTTGGCCATCTGCTCGAAGGCGGCAATGACCGGACCATGCGGCACGTCGCGCGCGGCAGCGCCGACCTGAGCCTGCAGCTTGTCGAAATATTCGCGCCACTCGGCGGACACCGAGGCCGGATCGGCGAGGTAGTTTTCGTACTGCTCTTCGATGAACGGCGCGTTCGAGCCGAACAAGTGCGAAGTCTGTTCGAGTTGCTTCATCATGGGATAAGCACCTGTGGTGTTCTGTTGCCCTGTTTTCGGGTGCGGGAGTGCAGCCGACGCGTCGATGCCGATGGAAAAACGGGATGGCCGCGCACGCGCAACCACCCCGTCACCGTCAGTCGCGGCGGATCCTGCAACCCCTCTTCATCGTCTCTTACGGACGCTGCGCGAGCGCCGGCACGTCACGACGCGCGGTGCCGACGTAGAGCTGGCGCGGACGGCCGATCTTGTACTCCGGATCGGTGATCATCTCTTCCCACTGCGTGATCCAGCCCACGGTGCGGGCGAGCGCGAAGATGCAGGTAAACATCGAGGTCGGGATGCCGAGCGCCTTCTGCACGATGCCCGAGTAGAAGTCGACGTTCGGGTAGAGCTTCTTCTCCACGAAGTACGGGTCTTCCAGCGCGATCCTCTCGAGCTCCATCGCCAGCTTGAAGAGTCGGTCGTTCTCGAGGCCGAGTTCGGTCAGCACTTCGTTGCAGACCTTCTGCATCAGCTTCGCGCGCGGGTCGAAGTTCTTGTAGACACGGTGACCGAAGCCCATCAGCTTGAAGCTGTCGTTCTTGTCCTTGGCACGCGCGATGTACTCGCCCACGCGAGACACATCCCCGATCTCTTCCAGCATGTTCAGGCAGGCTTCGTTCGCGCCGCCGTGCGCCGGGCCCCACAGGCAGGCGATGCCCGCCGAGATGCAGGCGAAGGGGTTCGCACCCGAGGAGCCGGCGAGGCGGACGGTCGAGGTCGAGGCGTTCTGCTCGTGGTCCGCGTGCAGCGTGAAGATCACGTCGAGCGCACGCACCAGCACCGGGTTCGGCTCGTACTTCTCGCACGGGGTGCCGAACATCATGTGCATGAAGTTCGCGGTGTAGTCGAGGTCGTTGCGCGGGTACATGAAGGGCTCGCCCTTGTTGTACTTGTAGGCCATCGCGACGATCGTCGGCAGCTTGGCGATCAGACGGTTGATCGACACGCTGCGGTGCTCGGCGTCGGAGAAGTCCATCGCGTCGTGGTAGAAGGCGGAAAGCGCGCCGACCACACCGACCATGACCGCCATCGGATGCGCATCGCGACGGAAGCCAGAGTAGAACTTCGTCATCTGGTCGTGCAGCATCGTGTGGTTCTTGATGGTGTTCTCGAACGTGGTCTTCTGCGAAGCGTTCGGGAGGTCACCGTTCTTCAGGAGGTAGGCGACCTCCAGGAAGTTGCACTTCTCGGCGAGTTGTTCGATCGGGTAGCCGCGGTACAGCAGCTCACCCTTGTCACCGTCGATGAAGGTGATCTTCGACTTGCAACTCGCAGTCGACAGGAAGCCGGAGTCGTAGGTGAAGAGGCCGGTCTTGCCGCCCAGGGTACGGATGTCGATGACGTCCTGGCCGTGGGTGCCGGTCATGACCGGGAATTCGACGGTCTTGCCATCGACGGTAAGGGTTGCAGTGCGTTCAGTGCTCATAGATCGTCCCTTCTACTTGCCGGTTTAACTGCCTTTGGTCTCTTGTAGGACCGATACTGCCGCGTCAGCCCTGACGCAACAGTCCGATCATCTCCTTCCAGCGGTCGTTCTCGCATGCCTTGCTGCCATTGACCCACGCCCAGATGTCATAGTCGTCGCAGCGCAGCAGGTCGTCCAGATCCGCCAGCTGATCGTCGGTGAGACGATCGAAATGCCGCTCTAGAAAGCGCGTGAACACCAGGTCGAGCTCGAGCAGCGCCCTCCGGCACTGCCAGCGCACGCGCCCCCTGTTGATGGTCATCGACTGAGCCCGCCCTTAGATCGCACGGCGGACCATCATGTCCTTGATCTTGCCGATCGCGCGGGTCGGGTTGAGACCCTTCGGACAGACATCGACGCAGTTCATGATGGAGTGGCAGCGGAACAGGCGATACGGGTCCTCGAGGTTGTCGAGGCGCGCACCGGTGTCCTGGTCGCGGGTGTCGGCGAGGAAGCGGTAGGCCGCAAGCAGGCCGGCGGGGCCGACGAACTTGTCGGGGTTCCACCAGAACGACGGGCAGGACGTGGAGCAGCACGCGCACAGGATGCACTCGTAGAGCCCGTTGAGCTCCTCGCGATCCTCCGGCGACTGCAGACGCTCGCGCTCGGGAGGAGGATCGTTGTTCACCAGGTAGGGCTTGATCGAGTGGTACTGCTTGAAGAACTGGGTCATATCCACGATCAGGTCGCGGATGACCGGCAGGCCAGGCAGCGGACGCAGCGTGATCGGCTGCTGCAGGCTGTCAACGTCGGTCAGGCAGGCCAGGCCGTTCTTGCCGTTGATGTTCATCGCGTCGGAACCGCACACGCCCTCGCGGCAGGAACGACGGAAGGACATCGAGTCATCCTTGGCGCGCAGGCGGACCAGCGCGTCGAGCAGCTTCTTGTCGGACGGCTCGAGCTCGACCGAGATGTCCTGCATGTAGGGCTTCTCGTCCTTGTCCGGATCGTAGCGGTAAATCTTGAAATGAACGGTACGCTTGCTCATGAATTTTTTCTCCCGGACGCTCAATAGGTACGCTTGGCGAGCGCGATCGGCTCGACGTCGTCGGACAGCGGCTTCAGGTTCACCGGCTTGTAATCGAGGCGATTGCCTTCCGAATACCAGAGGGTGTGCTTGAGCCAGTTGGCGTCGTCGCGGCCGTTGGGGTTCTCCGCCGTATCCGGCGCGTCGTCGCGCACGTGGGCGCCACGCGATTCCTTGCGGGCCTCGGCCGAGACCATGGTGGCGCGCGCGACCTCGATCAGGTTGTCGAGCTCGAGCGCTTCCATGCGGGCGACGTTCCAGACCTTGGACTTGTCCGCGATCTGGGTGCGCTTGGCACGCTCGGCGACCTCGCCGATCTTCTGCACGCCTTCCTTGAGCAGGTTGTCGAAGCGGAACACGCCGGCGTGCTTCTGCATCGTGCGACGCATCTCCAGGCCGACGTCGAACACGCTCTCGCCGTTGGTCTGGCCGTCGAGGCGGGCCAGGCGGGCGAGCGAGACGTCGGCAGCGTCGGCCGGCAACGGTTTGAGCTTGAGCTGGCCGGACTGGAAGTCCTCGACCACGGTCTCGCCCGCCGACTTGCCGAACACCAGCAGGTCGAGCAGCGAGTTGGTGCCGAGGCGGTTGGCGCCGTGCACCGAGGCGCAGGCGCACTCGCCCGCGGCGTAGAAGCCGGCGACCGGGCTGTTCGGGTTGCCGTCCTTCGGCACCACGACCTGGCCCTTGTAGTTGGTCGGGATACCGCCCATCTGGTAGTGGCAAGTCGGCACGACCGGGATCGGCGCCTTGATCGGGTCGACGCCGGCGAACTGGATCGCGATCTCGCGGATGCCGGGCAGGCGCTTCATGATGGTGTCGGGCGCAAGGTGCGTGATGTCGAGCAGCACGTGATCCTTATCGGGACCGCAGCCACGACCTTCGTTGATCTCGGTGGTCATCGCGCGCGAAACCACGTCGCGCGAGGCGAGATCCTTGAGGTTGGGCGCGTAGCGCTCCATGAAGCGCTCGCCCTGGGCGTTGCGCAGGATGCCGCCCTCGCCGCGCACGCCTTCGGTGATGAGCACGCCCGCGCCGGCAACGCCGGTGGGGTGGAACTGCCAGAACTCCATGTCCTCGAGCGGGATGCCGGCACGCGCCGCCATGCCCACGCCGTCGCCGGTGTTGATGAAGGCGTTGGTCGAGGAATAGTAGATGCGGCCGGCACCGCCGGTAGCGAAGATGGTGGCCTTGGCGTGGAAGATCGAGACCTCACCAGTCTCCATTTCCATCGCGGTGACGCCGAGCACGTCGCCATCGGCGTCGCGGATCAGGTCGAGCGCCATCCATTCGACGAAGAACTGGGTGTTGGCGCGCACGTTGCGCTGGTAGAGCGCGTGCAGCATGGCGTGGCCGGTACGGTCGGCCGCCGCGCAGGAGCGCATCACCGGCGCCTGGCCGTAGTTCATCGAGTGGCCGCCGAACGGACGCTGGTAGATCTTGCCGTTGTCGGTGCGGTCGAAGGGCATGCCGTAGTGCTCGAGCTCGATGACGACCTCGTTGGCCTTCTTGCACATGAACTCGATGGCATCCTGGTCGCCCAGCCAGTCCGACCCCTTGACGGTGTCGTACATGTGCCAGTGCCAGTTGTCCTCGGTCGAGTTGCCCAGCGAGGCGGCGACGCCGCCCTGCGCCGCAACGGTGTGCGAGCGGGTCGGGAACACCTTGGTCAGCACGGCGGTCTTGAGGCCGGCTTCGGAGAGTTGCAGGGCCGCGCGCAGGCCGGCACCGCCGGCGCCCACGATGACCGCATCAAAGGTACGCTTCGCGACGTTCACGCTTAAAGCCTCCACAGGATCTGGGCTGCCCAGCCGGCATAGCCGACGAGCACGAAAATGGTGACCAGGTGCAGCGCGAGGCGCACACCGTTCGGCTTGATGTAGTCCATCCAGAGATCGCGGATGCCGATCCAGGCGTGATAGAAGACCGACAGGAAGAACAGGAAGCTGAGGAACTTGAACAAGCCGTGCGAGAACAGGCCGGACCATTCCTGATAGTTGAGCTCGCGCAGGCTGAACGCACAGAGCGCGAAGATGATGGTGTAGGCCGCCATGTAGACGGCGGTGGCGCGTTGCGCGATCCAGTCCTTCAGACCGTAGTGCGCGCCGACGACGGTACGCTGTTTCACCATAGGACCACCCCGATGATCAAGGTGAGCGTAAGGCTCACGATCAGAACGATTTTGGAGGACTTGCGTGCTTCCTCGAGCTCCAGACCCTTGTGCAGGTCGAGCAGCAGGAAGCGGATGCCGGCACAGAAGTGATGCAGGTAGGCCCACAGCAGACCGAACAGGACGAGCTTGATGAACCAGTTGTCGACCACCGCGGCGAAGGTCTCGAAGGTCTCCGGAGAGCCGAGGCTGCGATCGAGCAGGTACAACAGGAAAGGCAACATCAGGAAGATGCCGACGCCGCTGATGCGGTGAAGGATCGAGACGATGCCCGGCAACGGCAGCCGGATCTCGTTGAGGGCCAGGTACTTCGGCCTTGGTTTGCGCGCTGTTACTTCTGACATGAAGACTCCCCTCTGCATGTGCGACGACCCCCGTCGCGGACTCCGAAAAAAGACGGAAAATTATAGCGCCGGTCCCGGCCTGCAGCCCATGCGCGCCCCTCAATTCAGCTCATTCAGATAAAAATGTTCCGCCGTCGAATACAGCCCGCGACGCCACTCCACGGGCCGATCGCCATAGGTGTACGTGACACGCTCGACCGACAGCAGCGGCGTGCCTTCCTGGACGCCGAGCGCCTCGGCGGCGCCACGGTCGGCGGCGACCGCGCGGATGCGCTCCTGGGCGCGGATCATGCGCACGCCGAAGCGGGTCTCGAAGAGACTGTAGAGCGAACCGTTCCAGCCCTGCAGGGTCTCGGCGCTGAGTCCCTGGAACACCTCGCCGGGCAGATAGATCTCGTCGATGACGACGGGTCGGGCGGCAAACTTCAACAAGCGGCGGACGATGATGATCGGGGCGCCGGGCTCGATCGCGAGCATGCGCGAAGCCTCCTGCCCGGCCTTCGCACGCCAGCAATCCAGCGGTATGCTCTGCGGAGGCGAGAGGTCACCATCCACCGGCACGAGGCGGAGGAAACGGAAGAGCGCGCGCGGATCGTTGTGAGAGGCCACGAAGGTGCCCTTCCCCTGCTTGCGCACGAGCAGGTTGTCGGCTGCCATCTCGTCGATAGCCTTGCGCACGGTGCCCTGCGACACGTTGAAGCGCGCGGCGAGTTCCTGCTCGCTCGGAATGGCCTGGCCGGGACGCCATTCCCCAGCCTCAAGTGCCTGAAGGATCAGGGCCTTGATCTGGCGATAGAGCGGACTGAAGGTAGGCGACTCCTGCGACATGCGCGCATTGGAGCATAAATTTTCGCAAACGTCTATCTTTGGTCTTGTGTCTTATATAAGATATAAGATGGCATTTGACAGGCATTCAAGCCCGGTCTAGTATGCCGGCGCCCAGCTTGGTCCTCGCGCACGCGGGGGGGCGCCGCGCCAGCTCCCGCGACGATCCCGCCTGCGGGTGCCGCGACGGTGCCGGGCAGGTTTCCAGCACCTTAATACGACCGTCTCACTCGAGGGAGTAATCACATGAGCAAAGCCCCCATGCGCGTCGCTGTCACCGGCGCCGCCGGCCAGATCGGCTACAGCCTGCTGTTCCGCATCGCCAGCGGCGAAATGCTGGGCAAGGACCAGCCCGTCATCCTGCAGCTGCTCGACCTGCCCCAGGCCCAGAAGGCCGTCAAGGGCGTGATGATGGAGCTGGAAGACTGCGCCTTCCCGCTGCTCGCCGGCATGATCGCCACCGACGATCCCAACGTCGCATTCAAGGACGCCGACGTGTGCCTGCTGGTCGGCGCCCGTCCGCGCGGCCCCGGCATGGAGCGTGCCGACCTGCTGACCGCCAACGGCGCCATCTTCACCGTCCAGGGCAAGGCCATCGCCGAGAACGCCAAGGAAGACGTGCGTGTGCTGGTCGTGGGCAACCCCTGCAACACCAACGCCTACATTGCACGCGCCGCTGCCATCAAGGTCGGTCGCACCAACCCGAACAACTACCACGGCATGCTGCGCCTGGACCACAACCGCGCGCTGTCGCAGCTCGCCGCCAAGTCCGGCCGTGAAGTGTCCTCGCTCAAGAAGATGGTCGTGTGGGGCAACCACTCGCCGTCGATGTACGCCGACTACCGCTTCTGCGAGTCGAACGGCGACAGCGTCAAGGCGCTGATCAACGACCACGCCTGGAACAACGACGTGTTCCTGCCCACCGTCGGCAAGCGCGGCGCCGCCATCATCGAGGCCCGCGGCCTGTCGTCGGCTGCTTCGGCCGCCAACGCCGCCATCGACCACGTGCACGACTGGGTACTCGGCTCGAACGACTGGGTCACCATGGGCGTCCCGTCCGACGGCTCCTACGGCATCCCCGAGGGCGTCGTGTTCGGCTTCCCCTGCGAGTGCAAGGGCGGCCAGTTCAAGATCATCCAGGGTCTGGAGATCGACGAGTACTCCAAGGGGAAGATCGCCATCACCCTGAAGGAACTCGAGGACGAGCGCGCGGCCGTGGCCGACATGCTCAAGTAAGACGCGATTGCGGGCGGCCGCGTGCCGCCCTCGCGACAGGCCACGGGGTAGAATCCGTGGCCTTTTTCAATGCCGGATCACGCTCAGCCGCTCGTGCCCCTGATCACTATGCTCCCTGCGGTCTTCGCCGGGGTTCTGGGGATGTTCCTGGGCTGGTTCAACATCGCGATCATGACCCCCATCGGCCGAGGTGGATCAGACGGGTCTGCCAAGCTCTAAGCCGAGAGGGCCGGGTGCTCCGCCGAGCCGCGGGGATGCTCAGGCGGCACCCTACCGCCGACTTTACGCCATACGGGCAAGCCAGAACTCGGATTCATCCTTCGTGCGGCGCTCACTCTGGCGTGAGGATGAAGGAGATCAGGCGAAAGTTGGTACGGCACAAACAGCTTTCCATGGCTAGGCGCGGGGGGGACTGCTGGCGGGCGAGCGCACAAGTGATCGCCGGGCCGACCACCCATCGGGCCGGTTGGCCCGGCACGTGGCGCGCGTGCATGAGCGTCACCGCCTCATGCGAGCGGTCCGAAAGACGAACGCCAAGCCCATCGGGGTAAAACGCGATCGGATGCCGTGGACGCCGGTGCTTGAACAACGGCGAAGCAGCAGCTCGCGGCAATGTACGCAGCGGTGGTGTGTGGTAGTCAGTTGGGCGGCAGCGGAGCCCTGCTGTTGGTTAGGCTACTTCGGATCGCCAAGTTGGCGACCCTGACAGTTGCGGCGAGCCGCGTCATAGCACGATAGTAGGAACGAAAGAGCTAAATTTCTAGCTTAGCTTCATGGACGAGCGCAATTTTCGGCCAGAGAATCAATACCCCACACATATTACTTAAATTGAAAGGAGACATATATGTGGCGAGTTGGCGTGGATGTTGGAGGCACTTTCACCGATTTGTTTGCCTGGGAAGAATCGACCGGGAAACAAGTCACAGCCAAAGTGTTGACGACCAGGCAGGATCGCTCAATTGCGGTTCTCCAGGCGATTGAAAAAGCGGGAATCGACATTGCGGATATTTCATATCTGATGCACGGCACGACCACCGCGACCAACGCATTGATCGAGCGCAATTATCCCGATGCGGCATTCATCACCACCGAGGGTTTCCGTGACACCCTGGAAATCGGCAGGCAGCACCGCAAACACCTGTACGACCCTTACCAAACCAAGCCCAAGCCGATTATCAAGCGCCGTTTCCGCTACACAGTGCCAGAGCGTACCAATGTGCAAGGCGATACCGAGCGGCCTCTGGATATTGCTGCGGCCCATGAGGTCGCAAAGCGGATCAAGGCAGCCGGCATCCAATCGGTAGGTATCGGATTCATCAACTCCTATGTCAGCGCCAGACATGAAGAACAGATGCGCGACATTCTTCTGGAGCATTGTCCCGATATTCACGTGGTTCTCTCTGCCGAAACGCGCCCGGTATTTCGTGAGCATGGCCGCTTTATGACGACGGCGGTGCGTGCGGCTTGCATGCCCGTGATGGTCAAGTACATGGACGACCTCGAAGCGCGGCTCACCTTGCACAAGTTCGCCGGAAAGCTGCTGATCCTCAAGAGCAGTGGCGGCGTGATGTCGGCCAACGTGGCGCGCTTGCATCCGGAAGACATGCTGGAGTCCGGCCCTGCGGGCGGCGTGGCCTACGCGGGCTACCTGACCCAGCAAAGCGGGTTCGAGCGCATCCTGCATACCGACGTGGGCGGTACCAGCTTCGACGTGTCCATCGTCGAGAACGGCCGGGGCCTGATCACCCGTGACCATGAACTGGAATGGGAAGTGCCCATCGTTGTACCGATGCTCGACATTCACAGCGTGGGTGCCGGCGGTGGTTCGATCGGTTGGGTGGATCAGGGCGGCTCGCTTCGCGTGGGCCCTCACAGCGCGGGTTCCGAACCCGGGCCTGCGTGCTATGGCCGCGGCGGCACTCAGCCGACTATCACCGATGCCAACCTGCTGCTCGGACGCCTGGACCCGACGCTCAGCGGCAAGATGACGCTGGACGTCGAGGCTGCTGAAAAGGCAGTGGCGGCTCTGGCCCAGAAAATCGGCCTTTCCACGTTGGCGACCGCCGAAGGCATGATTCGCATCGGCTGCGAGTACATGGCCCAGGCCGTGAAGAAGATCCTCGTTTCACGCGGCCGCGACCCCCGGGACTTCGTTTTCGCGAGCTTCGGCGGTGCAGGGGCCCTGCATGCCTGCTTCGTCGCCAGGTCGATGAACATCCCCAAGGTCATCGTGCCACCACATGCGGGCGTGGCCTCCGCGTTCGGTGCGACGGTGATGGACCTGCGCCAGGATCTGGAGCACTTCTATTACACCCCGGTGAAGAGCGCCGATCTGGACAGAATCAACGGCATCCTGTCCGAGCTTGAGGCCAAGGCCAAAGCCGCGCTGAAAGCCCAGGGCTTCGACAACGAAAACGAGATCGAATTGATCCGTACCGCTCAGATGCGCTACGTGGGGCAGTCCTACGAGGTGGACACCCCCATCCCCAATGGCGTGCTGACAGCAGACAGCCTGCCCGGCATCGAACAGGAGTTCCACGCCTGCCACCTGAAGGAGTTCGGCGTCAGCTCGGAAGACTTCGCACCGGCATTCGTTTCCTTCGGCGTCGCGGCCATTGGCCATATGGAGGATCCGCCACCCGTCGAAATCTCCCACGTCGCTGGCGGCGACATCCTCAAGGGCGAGCGCGACGTGTATTTCGAGGGCGCCTGGACCCGGTGCCAGGTCTACAGCGGCGAGGCGCTGGGCACCCAGCACCGCATCGACGGCCCGGCCATCGTCGAATACGAGCACGCCTGCACCGTCCTGCCGCCCAAGACGCGCGCGCACGTGAACGCGATGGGCGCCCTGGTCATCGACATCGAATACTGAAAAGGAGACACGAAATGAGCCATCAAGCCACCGACAACGCCGTCGCGGACGACATCGATCCCATCACGTTCGAGGTCATGCGCAGCATCTTCGAGTTCGCCAGCGACCGCATGGCCTCCGTGCTGCAGCGTTCCTCCTTCTCGCCCATCCTGGCGGACATGCTGGACTTCTCGAACGCCATCTACGACGCCGACCTGCAGCTCCTGAGCCAGGCCGCCAACTGCCCGGTGCACCTGGCGGCCATGAAGTTCAGCGCCGAAGAGGCCGTCAAGGGCATCGGCAAGAACAATGTCCACGAGGGCGACGTGCTGGTCGTCAACGACCCCTACCGTGGCGGCACCCACATCAACGACATCTCGTTCATCAAGCCCATCTATTACAAGAAGGAGCTGATCGGCTACGGCGTCAGCCGCGGGCACTGGATGGACCTGGGCGGCGGCGGCGCCGGCGGCCAGGCCTTCAGCACCCACATCGCCGCGGAAGGCCTGCGCCTGCCCCCGCTGAAGATCTTCACGGGCGGCAAGATCAACGAGGACCTGCTGGCCATCATCATGAACAACAGCCGCACGCCCCACTTCATCAAGGGCGACCTGCAGGCCCACCTGGGCGCGCTGCGCGGCGCGGAGCAGGAACTGCAGCGGGCCTGCGACCGCTACGGCGTCGATACGGTGAAAAAGGCCATGAAGAAGATCCAGGCCTATACCGAAAAGATGATCCGGGAAAGCATCGGCAAGATTCCCAACGGCGTCTACGAGGCGGAAGACTATGCCGATACCGATGGCGTGAGCCATGAGCGGGTCAGGCTCAAGGTCAGGCTGGAAATCCAGGACACCTCGATCAAGGTGGACTTCACAGGCACCGACCCCATGTGCCAGGGCGCCATCAATTCCCCGCGCGCCAACACGATCTCGGCGGCGCTCTACTCGCTGCAGTTCTTCCTGGCGCCGGACGCGCCGCAGAACCAGGGCATGTTCAACCCCATCGAGGTGGTGCTGCCCGAGGGCTGCTGGCTCAATGCCCAATGGCCCGCGCCGACCATCGGCTGCACGACGCTGACCTCCTCCAAGATCACCAGCGCCATCTGGCAGGCGCTCGCCAAGGCCATCCCCGAGAAGATCACGGGCTCGACCTGCTCCGAGTGCAACTGGTTCGTCGCCAGCTGCACCTCGCCGGACGGCAAGACCGACGTGTTCTCGGACCTGCCCGCCGGCGGCTGGGGCGGAACGCCCTATGCAGACGGCATGAGCGTCACCATGGACCCGCTGGGCAACTGCATGAACATGCCCGCGGAAACGGCGGAGCTGTTCTTCCCCATCGCCTACGAAGCCTTCGAGCTGCGCAAGGACTCGGCCGGGCCGGGCCAGCACCGCGGCGGCCTCGGCGCGGTCTTCAAGGTGCGCTTCCTGGGCGGCGGCGAACTGGGCATGGAGACCGCGCGCACCCTCGAGGGCAGCCCCGGCGCGGCCGGCGGCCTGCCCAGCGCCGTGCAGCGCTCCAGCCACATCCATGCCGACGGCTCCGTCAAGGTGATCGGCGGCCTCGATGCCGAGGGCGCCTGGAGCAACCCGCTGCTGGCGGGGCACAAGTTCCATGCCGGCGACGTGTTCATGTTCGAGAGCACCGGCGGCGGCGGCTGGGGCAACCCGAAGCGGCGCACCGTCGAGGAAGTGCTCGATGACGTCCTGGACGAGTACATCAGCATCGAGGCGGCAGAAAAGTACTACGGCGTCGTCATAGATCCGCAGACCCTGCAGGTCAACGCGGCCGCGACCCAGGCCCTCAGAGGCTGATGGCTGGCGTGCGCGCCACCTGAACACGCTCGCAAAGCAAGGTCGCTGAAAACACCGGCCTAGGCCGGTGTTTTCATTCCACGGGCAGTTGCTCATACGCCGAAAGGCCATAGGAGCCATGATGAAGTTGAATCCCACGCCTCCATTGAAACGGAGTTATTGGCAGGAATCGATAGATGCCAGCGCGCCGGCTGCGGCGCTGCGCGGCACGGAAAAGGCAGACGTCGCCATCATTGGCGGCGGTTTCGTCGGCCTGTGGACTGCGCTGACCCTCAAGCAGCACGAGCCGGACTGCGACGTGGCCATCCTGGAGCAGGACGTCTGCGGGGGCGGCGCCTCGGGCCGCAATGGCGGATTCGCCATGTCCTGGTGGCCGAAGATCGGAACGATCCAGTCCATCTGCAGCGCCGAGCAGGCGCTCTTCCTGGGCCGCAGCGCCGAGCAGGCGATCCATGAGCTGGGGGAGTTCTGCCGCGAACACGCCATCGATGCGCATTTCGTGCAGAAGGGCTGGCTGTGGACCGCGACGACGCCGGCCCACGTGGATTCCTGGAACGGCACCTTGCAGGCCTGCGAGCGCCTGGGCGTGCAGCCCTTCGAGCGCCTCTCACCCCAGGAGGTCCGGCGCAGGACGGGCTCCCCCATCCACCTGGCCGGGGTCTTCGAGGCATCCAACGCCACCGTGCAGCCGGCCGCGCTCGTGCATGGCATGCGCCGGGTGGCCTTGGCATCTGGAGTGCGGATTCACGAGCGCTCGGCCGTGACCCGTATCCAGCCCGGCATGCCCGCCGTGCTGCACACCGAAGGGGGGCAGCTCCAGGCGGAAAAGGTCGTGCTGGCCACCAATGCTTGGTCGGCCGCCATTCCAGAACTGGCACGTCTGATCACCCCGGTGAACAGTTCCATTGCCGTGACATACCCTCTGGGCGAAGAATTCGAAAAGATCGGATGGACAGGTGGTGAATCCATTACTGATTCCCAATTGATGGTGGATTACTACCGCACCACCCGCGATGGACGGATCGCATTCGGAAAAGGCACCGGAGCCATTTCCTACCGATCAGAAATCAAGAGCATATTCAGTGACGACGCGCAAAGCATTGCCATGACCTGCGCCGATCTTTTCCATACCTACCCGTCCTTGAGAAACGACAGGATCAGCCACGGCTGGGCAGGCCCCATCGACCGGACTTATGACAGCCTGCCGGTTTTTGGAAACCTGAAAGGGCACGCCAACATTCTCTATGGCATTGGCTGGAGTGGAAATGGCGTGAGCCCCAGCCGCCTGGGCGGCCGTATTCTGGCCAGCATGGCACTGGGCCGCAAGGATGAATGGACCCAGTGCGGCCTGGTGGGACGCCCATGCAAGCCATTTCCGCCGGAACCTTTCCGGTATGTCGGCGGCAGCATGGTGCGCAACGCCGTGATCCGCAAGGAGCAGGCGGAAATGCGTGGCAAGCGTCCCGGAACCATCGATCGCCTGTTGGCCAGCCTGGCCCCGTCTGGCCTTGAAGACAAATCCTGAGGATATTGAAGATGAACCCCATCGTGATCCGCGTAGAAAATGACGCCGCTTTCGGGCCAGCGGCCCCTGTGGGTGTCCCTTGCAGCGAACCCATTGCCCAGACACGCACCGCAGGCCACCGGCCCGTCACGCCGCAGGGTACGAGCGCCGGCGTCTGGGAATGCTCGCCGGGGCGTTTCCGCCGCCAGGTGCCTCAGGCCGAATACAGCTACTTCATCAGCGGAGAAGGCAGCTTCACGCCGGATGGCGGCGCGCCGGTGGAGTTCCGCGCGGGCGACTCCATTTACTTTGCCGCCCATACCCAAGGGGAATGGCATGTCCGCCAGACCGTGCGCAAGGCCTATCTGATCATTGCCTAAAGCCTGCCTGCCGCCGGTTTCTGCCTCCTGGCGGGATGGCTGAGAATCCATAGGCACGCCGATTCCAAGCCTCCGGTCACAAGGGTGCCTCCATGCCATTGAGAATTGCCGACATCACCCAGATGCCAGAACTGCGCACCCGCTTCTTTGCCGGAGGCCCGGGCGGAGACAGAACGGTGCGCTGGGCGCATGTTTGCGAGCTGCCCGACCCCACCGAATGGCTGGGCGAAGGCGATCTGCTGATGACCACGGGAATGGGCATTCCCGCCACGCCGCAAGCGCAGGCCTCGTATATCGAGAGGCTGTCCCAGGCAGGGCTGGCCGGCGTGATGATCGGAGAGAACATGCAGGCGCCAGCGGATCTCTCCGCGCTGCAAAGCACGGCCGACCAGTTGAACTTCCCGGTATTGATGACGCAGTACGGCGTGCCGTTTGCCAGCGTCACCCGGGCCGTCATAGACGCGGGGCGCAAGGAGGAATTCGACCGCCGCAACGCCATCAACAGGCTGTTCGTGAGTGCCCGCATGGCCATCGAAGGCCTGAGCCTGGAGCAGCTGCTGCAGCGCCTGGAAAAGGATATACACGCCGATCTGATGCTGCTCGATCCACAGGAAAAAAAGCAGTTCTGGTTTCCCAGGAACACCGATATTCCCCAGAATCTGCGCGACGCGATCAAGCGCCAGCCCATGGATTTCTCGGAAACGCAGCCCGTGGTCCGGCGCTACATGCTCGACGACGGCGATGTCTTTGCCGTTTCCATACCGTCCCGCAAGGGGGGTGTCCTGCTCATACGCCATGGAGAGAGCCATCTACTGGAATACAGCCTGCTGCACCACCTGGTTGCGGTGCTGGGCATATCCATCGAGCGTCTGCGCATGGAAACAGAGCGCTCTCTGCGGATAGGGTCGCAACTGCTCGACGACCTGCTGAGCCTGCGGCTCTCTCCCTACGAGATGGGAAGGCAGCTCGAACAATTCAAACTCAAGATCGAATCGGCCTGCCTTGCCGTGGCGCATCCCGGTGCACAGAAACTCTCGGAATGGAGCCTCCAGTTCTGGCGGCTCGATCTGCCCGTGGTGCTGCGCCCCCAGGGCGATGAATTGATCGTGATGGCGCACACCAGGGATATTCCCTCGGTGCAGGCCATCCTGGGTACGGGGGTCGGGTTCAGCAATGAGATCGGCGGCTACGAGAGGCTGTCGGAAGCCTTGCGGGAAGCACGCCTGGCCCTGGTCCACACGGGGGCGCACCCCGTCATCTCTTATGCGGAGATCGTCGACAAGGTGCCATGGCTGCCCGACAACCTGGACGAGGCTGCGCAAACCTTCCAGCGGATCCTGGGACCGTTGGCTGATCACGACGAGAAACAGGGAACCCCGCTGCTCCATTCCCTGCGCGTGTTCCTCGAACAAAACCGCTCGTGGCTGGCGGCGGCAAAGCAATTGCACATCCACAAGACCACGCTGATCTACCGCATACGCAAGATCGAATCCATCACGGGGCGCTCGCTCGACCATACGGAAGACGTCGCCATTCTGTGGCTTGCGCTTCGGGCGGGAGAAATAGCGGGGGTTTCTTCCTCGCAAAAACGCAGGCCAATGAAGGCCAGCGATCCAACCCAACCTTCCAGGAAAGAACTCAAGTGATTAACTCCCAACTGTTCAAGCAGCATGCCTACATTAACGGCGAATGGCTGTCCGCCCTCGGTGGAGAGACGCAATCAATTTTCAATCCGGCGACGGGGCAACTGATCGGCACGGTGCCGATGATGGGACGTCAGGAAGCAAGGCAAGCCATTGTTGCCGCTAACCAAGCCTTACCTGCATGGCGTTCCCTGCCGGCCAAGGAACGCTCGGCTAGGCTGCGGGCGTGGTTCGAACTCATGCTGGAACACCAAGAGGACCTGGCGTTCCTGATGACCCTGGAGCAAGGCAAGCCGCTTGCTGAGGCGCGCAACGAGATCGTGTACGCGGCATCCTTCATTGAGTGGTTTGCCGAGGAGGGGAAAAGGGTCTATGGCGACGTGATTCCCAGTCCTCAAGTTGACAAGCGGTTATTGGTGATCAAGCAGCCGATTGGGGTTACCGCGGCTATTACGCCCTGGAATTTTCCTTCTGCCATGATCACCCGCAAGGCGGCCCCAGCCTTGGCCGCAGGCTGCACCATGGTGCTCAAGCCGGCACCGCAGACGCCTTTTTCTGCTTTGGCACTGGCCGGACTGGCCGAGCGTGCCGGTATTCCACCAGGTGTTTTCAATATTCTGACAGGTGATGCCGTCGAAATCGGAGGCGAATTTACTAGCAACGCGATTGTTCGAAAACTCACTTTTACTGGATCGACGAATATAGGCCGAATACTGATGGCGCAGTGCGCTAATGATGTGAAGAAAATTTCTTTGGAACTAGGTGGAAATGCACCATTCATTGTTTTTGAAGATGCCGATTTGGACAAGGCGGTTGAAGGCGCATTGGCAGCCAAGTACCGTAATAATGGTCAAACATGCGTGTGCGTCAATCGAATTTATGTTCACGATCGTGTTTACGATGCTTTCGCGCTAAAACTGAAGAGTGCTGTTGAGGGGCTTAAAGTCGGTAATGGTTTGGATAGCGGGGTTACCATCGGTCCATTGATTAACGACGCTGCGGTGGAAAAAGTGAAGGCTCATGTCTCTGATGCACTGAGCAAGGGGGCAGAAATTATGACGGGCGGCGTATCGCATCCTTTGGGAGGATACTTTTTTGAACCTACCATTTTGACAAATGTCCCCAAAGACGCTCTGGTTGCCAAAGAGGAAACATTTGGGCCTCTGGCTCCAATCTTCAGATTTTATGATGAAAATGAAGCTATTGGTTACGCGAATGATACGGAATATGGATTGGCGGCATATTTTTATACGGAGAATTTAAGTCGAGCTTTCCGTGTGGTGGAGGCGCTAGAGTATGGAATGGTTGGTGTTAATTCCGGGGGGATTTCCAATGAAATGGCGCCATTTGGCGGTGTCAAATCTTCGGGATTGGGGCGTGAAGGTTCAAAATATGGGATAGAAGAATACTTAGAGATTAAATATATTAACATTGGACTGTAGGCCATTTTGCACGAATAATTTTGCGATGTTACCGGCCACTCCAGACCTAACAAGGCTGAATGGAACCGAGGTCTTCGGGATTTTTGAGTGGGTTGAGCATAGAGAAGGCACCTATGGAATTTAGGCATCTTCGTTGCTTTATTGCCGTAGCCGAAGAACTCCACTTCGCCCGTGCCGCCGAACGGCTGCACATCGACCAATCGCCGTTGTCCCGCACCATCAAGGAACTGGAAGAAGAACTCGGGGCGTGTCTTTTCGTGCGAACCACGCGCAGCACACAACTGACCCGCGCAGGCCGGCTTTTCATGGAGCACGTGCCGCGCATCTTCGCGGCGGTGGAGCAGGCGCGCGACAGCGTGAAGGCCGCGCTCAACGGCTTTCATGGACAGCTTCGCATCGCTTTGTCCGATGGCGTCACCCTCTCGCGCCTGCCGGCGCTGCTGGCGCGTTGCCGCGAGGAAGACCCCGAGATTCAGGTGCAGTTGTACGAGGTGCCGCTGGCCCAGCAGATCAGGGGCTTGCACGACGACCTGTATGACGCGGGCTTCTCGATGGCCGACAACGCGGGCGACGGCATTCTGACGATACCCGTGTGGGAGGATGAACTGATGGTGGCCGTGCCAGCCCGCCATCCCTTGCTGGCCTACAAGCGCGTGCCGCTGGACGAGGTGCTGCGCCATGTGCTGGTCCTGTGCGACCCTGCTGTGTGCGAAGGGCACTCGCGCCAGGTGGATCGCTTCTTTCTCCAGCATGGGCAGGAGCCGTTGATCGCGCAGCGCGTCGCATCCTTCGACGTGATGATGACCCTTGTTTCCGCAGGTCTGGCCCTTGGCTTCGCGGGCGCGGCGCATATCGCCGCCAGCCGCGAGCCGAACGTGGTGGGCCGGCCACTGGCGGGCAAGCCACCCATGCTCACGACCTACCTGCTTCGCCGCGATGCGGAGCCGTCCGCGGTGCTGGCCCGCCTCATCGAGAGGGTCAAGACCATCGACCAGGACGGAGGCACCGGGCTGACTGATGATGCCTGAGCCTGTATTGCGAAAGGAACGCGCCATGAACAAGATGATGCTGCCGCTGGTACTGGCTGCCACGCTCGCGGCCTGCACCCCCGACAAACCGATGGAGACGGTGGATTCGCTCATGGCCAATCCCGAGCGCATCAAGGAGATCAGGCGGCTGTGCAAGGAAGACCGCGCGAAGGTTGGCGATGACCTCTGCCTGCGTGCAGCCGAAGCCGCCAACCGGCGCTTCTTTGACGATCGACCGGAGCAGAAAGCCCAGTAGCCCTGCCCGCCGTCGCGCATCCGCGACGAAGTTCCGACTGTTACCTCACCACGCTGCAGCGCGCTCGCGCCTGCGGCATTTTTATCGTCTTCACCACAGCAAGAAGTCTGGTTTTTTTGGCCTCAATCCTCGCCATAACGGTCTTTGACCGGCACGTTGCGCGGCACTGATCCTGATGCCTTCGGCACACCTTCGTGCCACAAGTGGAGGCATGGGGCATGCAGGGAACCAACGTGCTGTTCGGCCAGATTGCCGTGATATTCGGCATCGTGGCCATGGGCGTGTGGAGCGCCACCCAGTGGATCGCTGCCGCCCTAGGCTATCAGCTACGCCTTGGCTTGCCGTGGTTCGACTTCCAAGGCACGCCCATCTACCACCCGTGGCGGCTCTTTGAGTGGTGGTTCTTCTTCGATGCCTATGCGCCGCATGTCTTCGACATGGGCGGGGCCATCGCAGGCGGCAGCGGCCTGGTGGCCGTGGTGGTCGCCATCGCCATGTCGGTGTGGCGCTCGCGGCAATCGCGCCTGGTCACGACCTATGGCTCGGCGCGCTGGGCCGATGCCGCCGACATTCGCAAGGCGGGCCTGACGCAGCCGGCCGGCGTGTTCCTGGGCCGCTATCGCGGCGAGTACCTGCGCCATGAGGGCCCGGAGCATGTCTTGACCTTCGCGCCCACGCGCTCGGGCAAGGGCGTCGGCCTGGTCGTTCCCACCTTGTTGAGCTGGCCTGCATCCGCCGTCATCCACGACATCAAGGGCGAGAACTGGCAGATCACCACGGGCTGGCGCTCGCGCTTCTCGCACTGCCTGCTGTTCAACCCGACCGATGCGAAGTCTGCCGCGTACAACCCGCTGCTGGAAGTGCGGCGCGGCGCGCACGAGGTGCGCGACGTGCAAAACATCGCGGACATTCTGGTTGACCCCGAAGGCGCGCTGGAGAAGCGCAATCACTGGGAGAAGACCAGTCACGCGTTGCTGGTGGGCGCCATCTTGCACGTGCTCTATGCGGGCGAAGACAAGACGCTGCGCGGCGTGGCGAACTTCCTCAGTGACCCGGCCAGCCCGTTCGAGCTGACCTTGCACCGGATGATGACCACGCCCCACTTAGGCGATGGCCCGCATCCTGTGGTGGCTTCCGCTGCGCGCGAAGTGCTCAACAAGTCGGACAACGAGCGTTCCGGTGTGTTGAGCACCGCCATGTCGTTCCTCGGCCTGTACCGTGACCCCACGGTGGCCGAAGTCACCTCGCGCTGCGACTGGCGCATCGCCGATCTGATCGCTGCTGAACATCCGGTGTCGCTGTATCTGGTCGTGCCGCCTTCCGACATTTCGCGCACGAAGCCGCTCATCCGCCTGATCCTGAATCAGATCGGGCGGCGCCTGACCGAATCGCTCGACGGCAGCGACGGCATCGCGCGCCGCCACAAGCTGCTGCTGATGCTCGACGAGTTTCCGGCGCTGGGGCGATTGGACTTCTTCGAGACGGCACTTGCCTTCATGGCGGGCTACGGCATCCGCAGCTTCCTCATCGCGCAATCGCTCAACCAGATCGACAAGGCGTATGGGCAAAACCATTCCATCCTCGACAACTGCCATGTTCGCGTGACGTTCGCCACCAACGACGAACGCACGGCCAAACGGATCTCCGAAACGCTCGGCACCGCGACGGAACTGCGCGCGCAGCGCAACTATGCCGGCCACCGGCTCGCGCCGTGGCTTGGGCACCTCATGGTGTCGCGCCAGGAGACGGCCCGCCCGCTGTTGACGCCCGGCGAAGTCATGCAGCTTCCGACCGACGAGGCCGTGGTGATGGTGTCCAGCGTAGCGCCGATCAAGGCGAAGAAGCTGCGCTACTACGCAGACGCGAACTTCAAGCGCCGCGTGCTGCCGCCGCCCGTGCTTGCGGCCGGACGCTATGCCGACGTTCCGCCCTCGCGAGCCGACGACTGGAGCGGGCTGGCGATTCCCGCCGTGCCTGCCGCAGCGGCCACTGCACCTACTGATGGCCTGGAGCACTTGGGTTCGGCCGACGACGGCGGACCGCGCCGTCAGCCCGAACTTTCCGAAGCCGTCGCCTACGACCCCGAGCTGGCCGCGTCCGCAGCCGACCTCGGGTTGCTCGATGACGATGACGACCTGCCGCTTCCCCTCGGCGCGCGTCAAGCTACTTGTCGCCTCTGTCACGCAGCAATCGGCTGAATGTCTCCTCGGCTCACAGCCGTTGTGACCACAGAGTCGCGTTCAGGGTTGAGGGTAACGGCCCGGATGTGCGACCAGTCGCGTGTGCCGCGTGACCAGCGCGCGGGGTTGCGTTCGCGAGCCTGGAGGTAGACCTGGTGCCGAGCCGCAAGGATCGCGACGTCGTGGCCTTCATGGCGCTGTGCCGGGCTGACGTAGCGGATGCCGCTGTGCCTGTGATCGTGGTTGTACCAATGCACGAATTGGCGCGCCCACTCGCGCGCGGCGCACAGATCCGTAAAGCCCTTTTCTGGGAACTCCGGCCGGTACTTCGCCGTGCGGAACAGGCTTTCGACGAAGGCGTTGTCGTCGCTCACGCGGGGCCGTGAGTACGACGGTTTCACGCCCAGCCACCACAGCATGGCCAGCACGGTGGTGGCCTTCAGCGTGGCGCCGTTGTCGCCGTGCAGTACGGGTCGCTCGTCACGCGGCATGGCGTGAATGCCCTCGGCCAGCGCCGTGCGCTGCACGAGCCGCGCAGCGTGGTCGCAGTCGTCGTCCTCGTGCACCTCGAAGCCCACGATCTTGCGGCTGTACACGTCCATGATGAGGTACAGGAAGAACCAGCGTCCGGCGACATCCCTTGGCAGGAACGTCATGTCCCAGCACCACAGCTGTCGCGGCGCGGTGGCCACGTGAGTGGTCGGTGGCCGGCCCTTGCGTGGTGCCTTGGCGCGCCCGCGGTGACTCATTTGCCCCTGCGCACGCAGCACGCGGCGGAAGCTGGACTCGCTGGCGATGTAGACGCCCTCGTCAGCCAGCGTCGGCACGATGCGCGCCGGCGGCAGATCGGCGAAGCGCGGCTCGTTGGCCACGCTGACGATCTGCGCACGTTCGCGATCACTCAGCGCATGGGCTGGCGCCGGCCGCACGGCCTGCGGCCTGCCATCGCCCGATTCCAGGCCTTGGCCGGCCTTCCAGCGCTGCAAGGTACGCGCGCTGATCCCCATGAGTTCGCACGCTGGCTTCAGGCGCGCACCGGCATCGCAAGCCGCTTCGATGTCTCGGGCAATTTCCTGGCGATCTTCGAGGCCGATCATTCGTCCTCGCCCTTGTTCCTGTTGAAGATCGCCTCGGCTTTTTTTGACAGCACCAGCAGCGCCGCCGCCTCGGCCAGGGCCTTGTCCTTGCGGCGTACCTCTCGCTCGAGCTCTTTGATGCGGCGCCGATCCTCCTTGGTTTGCGAGGGGCTGGCACGTACTTGCTCGGGTGCAGCCAGTGCCCGCACCGCGTTGTCTCGCCATTGCTGCAGTTGCTGCGCGTACACGCCGTTCTCGCGGCACCAGGCGCTGCGCGAGGCATCGTCCATCGCCGCGGTCGTGATCACCGCCTCCAGGCGCGCGGCAGCTGTCCACACGCGCTCCTTCGCCGGCCTGGCCAACGACTCAGCGCGCCAGCGCTCCAGCGTGTCCACGCCCACTCCGATCTCGCGCGACACCACCTGCGGTGCGGCGCTCTCCGGCGGCAGCATGCGTGCCACCGCCCGGTCCTTGAATGCTTGTCCGTATCGGGCCAACTTCTTCTCTCATCCGCGCCCCCGTGTCGATGAAACGATGGTGTGCGGGGGGCGGCGCCTTCGGCGCCGCACAGGCTGTGCATTTGTGGACGATGCGCTTCGCGCACCGGCCAGCTTGCCGTGGACAACGCATCCGCGTTGCCCACCGCGCCGGCCTTCGCCCACAAGCTCCACAGCCTCCCACCACCATCAATGAACCAGTCTCACAGCTCTGGTCCTATCGGGGCGACAAGTATTCTGACGCGGGGGGCCCTTCCTCGCCAGCTTGACCCGGCCATGCAGCGCACGGCCCGGCTGGCTTCCCTCGACCCCAACGACGGAATCGAGCTATGAGCCACTACCGCCTCAACCTGTTCATCCAGCCGGAGCATGCCAAGCGTCTGGACGAGCTGGCCGCCAAGAAAGGCGTATCGAAATCCAGCATCGTCGCGGCGGCGCTCGCATCGTGGCTGTCGCCCGATGCTGCCGACCAGCGCGAGGCAGCGATTGCCAAGCGGCTTGATCGCCTCTCGCGCCAGGCCGAGCGCATGGAGCGCGACCAGAACATCGCCATCGAAACGCTGGCGCTGTTCATCCGCTATTACCTCACGGTCAGCACGCCAGTTCCCGAGGCGCACCAAGACGCGGCACGCGCACAGGGCAAAGCGCGCTTCGAGCAGTTCGTTGAACAGTTGGGTCGCCACCTGCTGCGCGGTCGAAGCCTGGTGCGCGATGTGGTGGAGGAACTGCACCCCGACCCGGCGCGGATGGATGACGCGGCGGCAGTTGCCGAAGCGCAAGAGCGCGCCTCATGAGCGTCGCACCTTCGTCCTTCGCCACCTCGCTCGACCGCCGCATTCAGATGCTGCGCACGGCGATGGGGCCGCTGATCGCTGCCGCGCTCGAAGACCCGGACGTGGTGGAAGTCATGCTCAATCCTGATCGCACCCTTTGGGTGGATCGGCTTTCATCGGGCCGCGCACCGATGGGCGTGGAGCTGTCCGAGGCGGACGGCGAGCGAATCATCCGCCTTGTCGCCGCCCACGTTGGCGCAGAAGTCCATCGCGGCCAGCCGCTACTGTCCGCCGAACTGCCCGAAACCGGCGAACGCTTCGAGGGTATCTTGCCGCCCGCCGCGCCAGGGCCGGCCTTCGCGCTGCGGAAGCGCGCCATCGGTGTGATTCCGCTGGAGCGGTACGTCATCGACGGGATGATGACCAGCGCGCAGGCGGGCTTTCTCGTTCGTGTCGTGCGCGAGCGGCAGAACGTCCTGATCGCCGGCGCCACCAGCAGCGGCAAGACCACGCTCGCCAATGCGCTGCTGGCCGAGATCGCCGCCACGGGCGACCGCGTGCTGGTGCTCGAAGACACGGTGGAACTGCAATGCGCGGCCCGCGACCACGTTCCGCTGCGCACCCGCGCAGGCGTGGTGTCGATGACCGAGCTTGTGCGCTCGTCCATGCGCCTGCGGCCTGACCGCGTGGTCGTGGGCGAGGTGCGCGGCGCCGAGGCGCTGGATCTCATCAAGGTGTGGGGCACGGGCCATCCGGGTGGCATTGCCACGATCCACGCCGGCTCCGCCCTCGGCGCGCTGCTGCGCCTGGAGCAACTGATTCTCGAAGTGGCGGTGAACCCGCCCCGCGCGCTGATCGCCGAGGCGGTCAACGTGGTGATCCACATCGCCGGGCGCGGACGCAAGCGCCGCATCGAGAGCATCGCCCGCGTCGTCGGCTTCGACGGCGTGGGTTACCGACTGGCGGATGCGATGGACGCGCCGTTTCCCGAGCTGCCGCCACTTCCCGATGCCGCACCCGCTGCGGCGACTTCCCCATCCCTCGACCTTTCTGGAGAACTGCCATGACGCACGTTGATGCTTTCCGTATTTCTGTAAATCCGCTTTCCCGCCGCTCCAGTCCCGCGCGGCTGGATGGCCTGGCCCGCCCGGCCATGCAAGGCTTGATGCTCGCTGCCTTCATGCTGCTGCTTGCGGGCACTGCACAGGCCGCCGGTTCCTCGATGCCGTGGGAAGGCCCGCTGCAATCCATCCTTGAATCCATCCAGGGGCCGGTGGCGCGCATCGTCGCGGTCATCATCATCATCGCCACGGGCCTCGCGCTCGCGTTCGGCGACACGTCGGGCGGCTTTCGCAAGCTGATCCAGATCGTGTTCGGCTTGAGCATCGCCTTCGCCGCGTCCTCGTTCTTCCTGTCGTTCTTCAGCTTCTCGGGCGGGGCCGTCGTATGAGTGCCCCGGACACCTTCGCGGCCGGGTTCGAGGTGCCGCTGCATCGCTCGCTCACCGAGCCGATCCTGCTGGGCGGCGCACCGCGCACCGTGGCGATCGCCAACGGCACCTTGGCCGCCGCTGTCGGGCTAGGCCTGCAACTGTGGATTCCCGGTGTCGTGCTCTGGATCGTCGGCCATTCGCTGGCGATGCGGGGCGCGCGCGTCGATCCGCAGTTCATGGCCGTGTTCGCGCGGCACATCAAGCACCGCCCGCTGCTGGACGTGTAGGGGAGGACGCCGCGATGCTGAACCTCGCCGAATACCGCCAGCGACCGGCCTTGCTCGCCGACTGGCTGCCCTGGGCCGGACTGGTGGCACCGGGCGTCGTCTTGAACAAGGACGGCAGCTTCCAGCGCACGGCGCGCTTTCGTGGCCCCGACCTCGACAGCGCGACGCAAGGCGAGCTGATCGCCACATCGGCGCGCTTGAACAACGCGCTGCGCCGCCTGGGTTCGGGCTGGGCGCTGTTCATCGAAGCCGAGCGCCGGTCTGCCGCCGACTACCCGCACTCCGATTTCCCCGAACCGCTGTCCTGGCTGGTCGATGAAGAACGCCGCGCCGCCTTCGAGGATTCGGGCAACCACTTCGAGAGCGGCTATCACCTGACGCTGGCCTACCTGCCGTCCGAGGAATCCCGTGCTCGGGCCGCGGGCCTGCTGTACGAAAACCGGCCCACCGAAGGCGTGGATTGGCGCGAGCGGCTGCACGCCTTCGTCGCTGAAACGGATCGCATCTTCGACCTGCTCGATGGCGTGATGCCGGAGATCGCCTGGCTTGATGACAGCCAGACGTTGACCTACCTGCATTCGACCGTCTCGACGCGCCGCTACCGCGTCGGCGTTCCCGAAGTGCCGTTCCACATCGACGCGCTGCTGACCGATTCCGCGCTGGTCGGTGGCCTGGCGCCGATGCTGGGCGACCAGCACCTGCGCGTGGTGTCGGTGCGCGGTTTCCCGACCTCGACCTGGCCGGGGATTCTGGACGACCTCAACCGCCTGGGCTTCGCGTATCGCTGGAGTACGCGCTTTCTGTGCCTCGACAAAGCCGAGGCGGAAAAAGAACTCGCCCGACTGCGCCGCCAGTGGTTTGCGAAAAGGAAGAACGTCATCGCGTTGCTGCGCGAGACGATCTTCCAGCAGGAAAGCCCGCTGGTCGATACCGACGCCAACAACAAGGCCGCCGACGCCGATGCTGCCTTGCAGGAGCTGGGCAGCGATCAGGTCGCCTTCGGCTACCTGACGGCGACCGTCACCGTCATGGACGCGGACGCCGCCGTTGCCGACGAGAAGCTGCGCATGGTGGAGCGCGTCATCCAGGGGCGCGGCTTCGTCACCATCCCCGAAACGCTCAACGCCGTGGATGCGTGGCTGTCGTCCATTCCGGGCAACGCATACGCCAATGTCCGCCAGCCCATCGTCTCGACGCTGAACCTGGCGCACATGATGCCGGTGTCGGCGGTATGGGCCGGCCAGGAACGCAATGCGCATCTCGATGGGCCGCCGCTGATCGTCACGCGCACAGACGGCGCCACGCCGTTCCGGCTGGTGACGCACATCGGCGACGTGGGCAACACGCTGGTGGTTGGCCCCATCGGCATGGGCAAGTCGGTGCTGCTGGCGACGATGGCGATGCAGTTCCGCCGCTATCGCGGCTCGCGCATCTTCGCCTTCGACATGGGGCGCTCGATCCGCGCGGCCATCCTGGGCATGGGCGGCGAGCACTACGACCTGGGCGCGGACGACGAGATCGCCTTCCAGCCGCTGGCGCGCATCGACCGAGAGGGCTACCGCACCTGGGCCAGCGAATGGGTGGAAGGCCGCCTGCTGCACGAAGGCGCGGCCGTCGGCCCGGACGAGAAGGCGGCCATCTGGTCTGCGCTGGGGAGCCTGGCCAGCGCGCCGGTGGAGCAGCGCACGCTCACGGGCCTGACGGCCTTGCTGCAATCGAACACCTTGCGCCAGGCACTCGCGCCCTACGTCCTGGGCGGCGCGCACGGCAGGCTGCTGGATGCCGACCACGACCGCCTCGGCACATCCGACGTGCAGGCGTTCGAGATGGAGGAGCTGATGCACAGCAAGGCTGCTGTGCTCGCGGTGCTGCGCTACCTGTTCGCGCGCTTCGAGGAGCGGCTGGATGGTGCGCCCACGCTGCTGATCCTCGATGAAGCCTGGCTGTTCCTCGATGACCCGGTGTTTGCGGCGCGCATCCGCCAGTGGCTCAAGACGCTGCGCAAGAAGAACGTCAGTGTCATCTTCGCCACGCAGTCGCTCGCGGACGTGAAGGATTCGGCCATCGCGCCGGCCATCATCGAAAGCTGCGCGAGCCGGATTTTCTTGCCGAACCCGCAAGCGACCGAACCGCAGATTCGCGCGATCTACGAGGGCTTCGGCCTCAACAGCCGGCAGATCGAGATCGTCGCCACCGCGCAGCCCAAGCGCGACTACTACTACCAATCCCGCCTCGGCAACCGCGTGTTCGACCTCGACCTGGGGCCGGCGACGCTGGCCTTCGCGGGTGCTTCCACGCCGCAAGACCAGCGCGCCATTGATGAGGTTCTTGGCCGCGTGCCGCAGGACGCCGGCGTGCCCGGCTTCGCGGGCGCCTGGCTGCGCCATCGCGGCCTCGATTGGGCGGCCGACCTGCTGCCCTCGTTCCCCGGCTACGCGCCGGGTTCCCTCCGTACCGCTGACCACCCCCAGGAGAACCAACTATGAAATTGCATACCCCCAAGCTCGCCGCGTTGACCGCCGCCTGCGTGCTCGCATTCGGCATCGCGCAACCCGCCCACGCCTTGTTCGGCGTCGGCGACATCGTGCTCGACCCGACCAATCTGGTGCAGAACACGCTCACCGCCGTTCGCACGCTGGAGCAGATCAATAACCAGATCCAGCAACTCCAGCACGAAGCGCAGATGCTCATTAACCAGGCGCGCAACCTGGCCAGCCTGCCGTCCAGCGTGGTCGGCCAGTTGCGCGCGAACCTGGCGACCACCCAGCGACTGATCGCGCAGGCCAAGGGCTTGGCCTACGAAGTGACAAGCATCGACCGCGAATTCGTGCGCCTGTATCCCGAGAAGTACGCCGCCACGGTGAGCGGCAATCAGATGTACCTCGATGCGCAGGAGCGTTGGAAGAACACGCTCAACGGCCTGCAAACGACCATGCAGATGCAGGCCCAGGCGTCGCAGAACCTGAGCGACGACGAAAGCGTGCTGGCCGACCTCGTGGGCAAGAGCCAGTCGGCCGAGGGCGCGCTGCAAGCGATGCAGGCCATGAACCAGTTGCTGGCCTTGCAGGCCAAGCAGTCGATCCAGACGCAGCGGCTCCAGATCACGCAAGACCGCGCGGCCTCGCTGGAACTGGCGCGGCAGGCGGCGGCCACGGAGCGCGGGCGCGAAGTGACGCGCCGCTTCCTGGGCGAAGGCACGCCGTACACGCCGCAGCCCGTCAATTTCTACAACCGCTGACGGAGGCTGCCATGCAACGCACGCCCGTCGTGTTTGCTTTCGCCATTCATGCGCTGGTGCTGGCCGGCTGTGACCGGCCGCAGCAAGTGTCGGTGAATGCGCTCGCCGCCGACCCGGCCCGGTTGCACGCGCTGCGCGCGCAGTGCCGCGCGGGCGCGCACGACGGCGCGTTTTGCGCGCAGGTGGCACAGGCCGACCTGCGGCGCTTTCTCTCCGGCCAGGCCGGGCCGAATGAGTACCAGACGCTGGCCGACCTGCCGCCGATCCCGCCCAGCTTCGATGAACCCGCCGATGGCAGCGCGGCAATCGCTCTGCCTGGGCAGGAGGACTCGCCATGAACGACGTGACGGTCATCGACCGCTTCCTCGACACCTTCTCGCGCTACATCGACTCGGGCTTTGGCCTGTTGCACGGCGAAGTGGCGTTTCTGACCGCCACGCTGATCGTCATCGACATGACGCTCGCCGGGCTGTTCTGGGCGATGAGCCATGCCACCGGCCAGGGCGAGGACGTGATCGCCAAGCTGATCCGCAAGGTGCTGTACGTCGGCGCCTTCGCCTACATCATCGGCAACTTCAACTGGTTGGCTGGCATCGTGTTCCGCTCCTTCGCCGGGCTGGGCCTGACGGCCAGCGGCTCGACCCTGAGCATGGAGAACTTCCTGCAACCGGGCCGGCTGGCGAAGGTCGGCATCGACGCCGGTGCGCCGATCCTGAAACAGATCGGCGACATGGCGGGCTTCCCCGAAGTCTTCGTGAACATCACGCCCATCGTCGTGATGTTCCTCGCTTGGCTGATCGTCCTGCTGTGCTTCTTCGTGCTGGCGATCCAGCTTTTCATCACGCTGATCGAGTTCAAGCTGACCACGCTTGCCGGCTTCGTGCTGGTGCCGTTCGCGCTCTGGAACAAGACCGCATTTCTCGCCGAGAAGGTGCTGGGCAACGTGGTGTCGTCCGGCATCAAGGTGCTGGTGCTGGCGGTGATCGTGGGCATCGGCTCGGGCCTGTTCGCCGAGTTTCAGGTACAGCCCGCCGAACCATCCATCGACCACTCCGTGGTCGTGATGCTGGCCTCGCTGACGCTGCTGGCCTTGGGCATCTTCGGGCCGGGCATTGCAACCGGGCTGGTGTCCGGCAGCCCGCAGCTCGGCGCAGGTGCGATGGCCGGTGCGGCGCTGGGCGCGGCCGGCGCTGCTGTTGCCGTGGGCGCTGCGGCTACGGGCGTCGGCGGCGCAGTCGCCGCCGGGGCGCGCATGGCGCCCGCAGCCGCCAAGCTGGCCGGTAGCGGAGCGCGTGCCGCCACTGGGGCCGCCAGCAGCGCGCGGTCGGCGTTTCAGGCGGGTTCTGCATCCGCCGGCGGTGGCCTCAAGGGCGCCGCCGCCGGCGTGGGCAATGTCGCCAAGACCGGCGCGCAGGCGGCCGGGCAGAAGGTGGCTGATGGTGCGCGCTCGATGAAGGAGCGTGTCGCCGCCGCCTTCCGGCCCGATGACGCCGGATCGGCGTCAGGGGGCGGTGCCGCACAGGCTGCAAACGAGCCAACCCCATCCACCGCGCAACCCGCCTGGGCCAAGCGCCTGCATCGCAGGCAGCAGCTCACCCATGCCGCGACGACCGCCGCCCACACGCTGCGCGGCGGCGATGGCGGCAGCTCCAGCCAAGGCCCGAGCCTGCGCGATTCCGATTCCTGATCTTCAAGGAGAACTCCCATGCGATTCAAACGACCGCAGGTGCGCTACGCCGATACGCCACAGCCTGCTACTCCGTATCAATCCGCCGCCCAGGTTTGGGACGAGCGCATCGGCTCGGCCCGCGTGCAGGCCAGAAACTGGCGTTTCATGGCCTTTGGCTGCCTCACGCTGGCTGTGCTGATGGCGGGCGGCCTAGTCTGGCGCTCGGCGCAGTCCATCGTCACGCCCTACGTCATTGAGGTGGACAACGCGGGCCAGGTGCGCGCTGTCGGCGAGGCCGCCACGCCCTACAAGCCCAGCGATGCGCAGATCGCCTACCACCTGGGCCGCTTCATCGGCCTGGTGCGCTCGCTGTCCATCGACCCCATCGTGGTGCGGCAGAACTGGCTCGATGCCTACGACTACACGACCGACAAAGGCGCGGTCGTGCTCAACGAGTACGCCCGCACGAATGACCCGTTCGCGCGCATCGGCAAGGAGTCGGTGACGGTGCAGATCAGCAGCGTGACCCGCGCCAGCGACACGTCGTTCAACGTGCGCTGGACGGAGACGCGCTTCGTCAACGGTGCGCTGGATCGCACCGAACGCTGGAACGCAGTGATTTCCACGGTGCTGCAAACCCCGCGCACCGAGCAGCGTCTGCGCAAGAACCCCCTGGGCATCTACGTCAACGGGCTGTCGTGGAGCCGTGAACTGGAAGCTAACGAAGGAGCAAAACCATGAATGATCTTTTCCGTAAATCCGCCTTGCCGGTGATGCTTCTGGCTTCGACCGTGCTGTTCTCTGGCTGCGCTACTCAGGGCAAGCCGCCACCGACCATTTCGCTCGATGAGCCGGTGCAGGCCCAGCCACTGCTGGAGCCCCCTGCGCCTGTGCAAGTGGTGGCCGTGCCGCAGGTGCTGCCGATGCCGGCGCAGATGAAACCTGTGCCGGATGCCAAGCCCACGCCGGAACCCGCCGATGAAACCGTGCGCGTCTCCCGCGCCAATGCCGAAGCGCGCATTGCGCCGACGCGCGAGGGCTACGTCAACGCGATTCAAGTCTGGCCCTTCACGGACGGCGCGCTGTATCAGGTCTATGCGGCCGTGGGCCGCGTGACCGTGATCGCGCTGCAACCGGGCGAGGAACTGGTGACGGTGGCGGCTGGCGATACCGTGCGCTGGATTGTGGGCGACACATCGAGCGGTAGCGGTGATGCGCTGCGCGTGAATGTCATGGTCAAGCCCATCCGCTCGGGCCTCAAGACGAATCTGGTCATCACGACCAGCCGGCGCACGTACCTGATCGAACTGACTTCGACCGAAAAGACATGGATGGCGTCGGTGTCCTGGGAGTATCCGAAGGACAAGATGCTGGCCTTGCAGCGCCAGGCGCAGGCGGCCAGCGCGGCCGCGCCGGTCGATAGCGGCTTGTCGCTGGAGAAGATCCGTTTCCGCTACGCGGTCAGCGGCAGCAATCCACCGTGGAAGCCGCTGCGCGCCTTCGATGACGGCGAGAAGGTCTATATCCAGTTCCCGCCCGGCATCGGCCAGGGCGAGCTGCCGCCGCTGTTCGTCATCGGCGCGCAAGGCGACGGGCAACTCGTGAATTACCGCTTCCGCGCGCCGTACTACATCGTGGATCGCCTGTTCGGCGCGGCCGAGCTGCGCTTGGGTGGCGACAAGGGCGATGTGGTGCGGATCGAGCGCACGGACGGGGTTTCGGGTGGCACGCGGAGGAACTGACCATGAGCCAGGACGACATTCCAGACCATGCCGCCGTTGCCCCGCCTTCGGCGGGCAAGGTGGCGCCGGAGGCGATGGCGCTGCGCGCGCAGCCGCGCCCGGTCACGCGCCTGAACCGGCGCACGCTGGCCATCCTCGTCGGCGTCCTGTCGGTCGCCGTGCTCGGGGCCACGATCTGGTCATTGCAGCCGCATCGGCGCGGCGCGGGCGAGCAGACCGAGCTGTACAACGTCGATCGCGTCTCGAAGTCCGAAGGGCTGGACGGCCTGCCTTCGGACTATTCCAAGCTGCCGGCCAAGGTGCCGGAGTTGGGGCCACCACTGCCGGGTGATCTTGGCCCGGCCATCGTGAAGTCGCAGCAGCCGGTGACGCCAGCCTACGCACCGCCGGGCCACGACCCGGAGAATGCGCGGCGCAAGGAGGCTGATGCGGCGGCGGGTTCGTCGGTGTTCTTCCGTTCGGGCAATCAGGGCAAGGCCGCCGCGCCGGGCACGGCGCAAGTCGCTGCGGCTGCGCCCGGCAGCGCCTTGGCCGGCTTCGACCCGCTGGCCGCTGGCCCGGCCTCGACGGCGGCCCAGACATCCGACCCGACCGCCGTGCAGAACCGGCAAGACCAGAAAGAGGCTTTCCTGAAAGGCGGTTCTACGGAAACTCGTAATTCCGGTAATCTGCAAATGCCGACTTCGCCGTACCAGGTCATGGCCGGGACGGTGATCGCCGGGGCGCTGATGACGGGCATCAAGTCGGACTTGCCGGGTGATGTGATCGCCACGGTGACGGAGCCAGTCTACGACACGGCCACAGGCAAGTTCCTGCTGATCCCCCAGGGCTCGCGCATCCTGGGCAAGTACAACAGCCAGGTCAGCTACGGGCAGAGTCGCGTGCAGGTGGTGTGGAACCGCGTCATCCTGCCGGATACGTCTTCGCTGAAGCTCGACAACCTCGCCGGCACAGACCCGGCTGGCTACGCCGGCCTGGAGGATGGTGTCGATTGGCATTGGGATCGCGTTTTTGCGGGCGCGGCGCTGACGACGCTGCTGGGCGTGGGCGCAGAACTGGCCGCGCCGGAGAATCGGCAGAACGGCAACCGCATCGTGATCGCCGGGCGTGACAGCGCACAGGACAGCATCAATCAGGTCGGACAGGAGATGACCCGGCGCAACATGAACATCCAGCCGACCTTGACGGAGCGGCCGGGCCTGCCGGTGCGGATCATCGTCAATCGCGATCTGGTGTTGCGGCCGTACCAGCCGATGTTCTTCCAGCGGGGAGCAATGCAATGAGCACGACCAAGAAGCTGCGACTGGGGCCACTGCCCAAGACCGAAAGCACGAAGCTCACGTTCTCGTGCCCGACCAGCCTCAAGACCGACCTCGACCGCTACGCCGCGCTGCACGCGCAGGCGTATGGCGAGGCGGTCGATGCCACGACGTTGATTCCCCACATGCTGGAGGCATTCATGGCCGGCGACCGGGGATTCAGGAAGGGAAGCGGGAGCAAGGCCTCACCGCCGAAGTCGGGTTGACGATGCGGGCGTATCCGCCATCCGCTAACCAAGAAAGCGCAGCCCACTGGCTGCGCTTTCGCTTTTGAGGAGCCTTCTGAGAGTGCAGGACTATGATGACCGATGCGACCTTGCCTGCTGCGGTGCCCTTGCGCTTACCACCGCGAAGCGCCTATGCGACACCTAGCTCGAAAAGCAGCAAGAGCACACAACGGCTGAAATCTAGCCTAACCTATTACCCCATAAGACCTTTTACCCCGCTGCATGTCTGCATGAAAGACTTGACGGCGGACATTTTTCATTTCCGCGCCGCGCCGGAGCCCCGCGCACTGCCCGCCCTGCGGCCGCCGAACCGCCCCCCCAACCGAGGAGCCCGAAATGTCGCTTCACCCCGCCCAAGTCCTGTTCGCCGGCGAGAAGCCCTTCCCTGCCCTGCCCGCCGTCGACCATTACGCCGGCGCCGAGAAGCTCATGATGAAGGCGCTCAAGCTGCAGCAGGAGCTCGGCCCGGTGTTCGACCTCACCTGCGACTGCGAGGACGGCGCCCAGGCTGGCGCCGAGGCCGAGCATGCGCAGATGGTGGTCGAGGTGGTCAATGGCGCGGAGAACCACTTCGGCCGCGTGGGTGCCCGCATCCACGACGTCACCCATCCGCACTGGCAGCGTGACCTCGAGATCCTCGTCGGCGGCGCCGGCCGGAGGCTGGCCTTCGTGACGATCCCCAAGGTGCGCTCGGCCGCGGATGCCGCGGAACAGATCCGCGGGCTGCGCCGCGTCGAGGCCGCCTGCGGCCTCGAGCGCGCCCTGCCCGTACACGTGCTCATCGAGACCCACGGCGCGCTGCGCGAGGCCTGGGAGATCGCCGCGCTCGACGGCGTGGAGTCGATCGACTTCGGCCTCATGGACTTCGTCTCCGGCCACCACGGCGCCATTCCCGGCAACGCCATGAAGAGCCCCGGCCAGTTCGAGCACCCGCTGGTGGTGCGCGCCAAGGCCGACATCGCCGCCGCCGCGCTCGCCAACGGCGTGGTGCCCTCGCACAACGTCACCACCGAGTTGCAGGACGTCGCCGTGATCCGCAACGACGCCGAGCGCGCCCGGCGCGAGTTCGGCTTCCTGCGCATGTGGAGCATCCACCCCAACCAGATCCTGCCGATCATCGCGGCGATGCAGCCCGACTTCTCCGAGGTCGAGGAAGCCGCGGCGATCCTGTGCGCCGCGCAGGACAATGCCTGGGGCCCGATCCGCCACCAGGGGCGCCTGCACGACCGCGCGTCCTACCGCTACTACTGGGAGCTGCTGCAGCGCGCGCGCAACACCGGCATGGAGTTGCCCGGCGAGACCCGCCAGCGCTTCTTCACTGGCGCGGGACACTGAGCGCGAGAGGCGGCTCGCCCGCGCGCAGGCTCTCCAGCACCTCCAGGAAGCCGCCAAGCGTGGGCACCGGCTCGCCCTCCCGGATCGCCAGCGCAAGACGGAACTGCGCCTCCGGCTCGGCCAGCGCCAGGTAGCGCACGCGCGCGATCCGCACCGACTCGAGCGGCGCCGGCAACACCGCCACGCCCAGCCCGGCGGCCACCAGGCCGATCTGGGTCGTGGCCTCGCGCGCGGTCTGCACGATGCGCGGTTCGAATCCCGCCTGCCGGCACAGCGCACGCAGCACGCCGGGCAAGTCTGTGCCGACGTCGGCCGGGAAGCTGATGAAGTCCTCTCCGGCGAGTTCGGCAAGGTGCACTTGCGCAGCGCCCGCCAGCCGGTGGGCGGCATTCACGACCAGGCGCAGCGGATTGCGCGCGACCTCGCGCAGCACGATCCCCGCCGGCGGCGTCCCTGCCTGCAGGCGCACGAAGCCGACGTCAAGCTCTCCGCTTACCAGGGCCTGGAACTGCTCCGGCGTGAACATCTCCCGCAACTGCAGGCGCACCTGCGGGAAGCGTCGGCGGTAGGCGTTGAGTGCATCGGGGAGGAGGTCTGTGAAGGGCAGCGAGGAGGTGAAGCCGACGCGCAGCTCGCCCAGCTCCCCGCGCGCGGCACGGCGGGCTTCGGCCACGGCCTCTTCCACCCCGTCGAGGATGCGGCGCGCGTGCAGCAGGAAGCGCTCCCCTGCAGTGCTCAGCGCAACCCTGCGCGGGCCGCGCTCGAACAGGCGCACGCCGATCTCCTCTTCCAGGTCGCGGATCTGCATCGACAGCGGCGGCTGACCGATGTGCAGGCGTGTCGCGGCGCGGGTGAAGTTGAGTTCCTCGGCGACGGCGATGAAATAGCGCAGGTGGCGCAGCTCCATCATTCATTTCCATATATGGATCAAGTGTTCAGAATATATTGGACGATGGGTTCGGCGCCATCCTAAGATCGCTGCAGATCCGCTCGGCCTATCGCCACCGCTACGCCATGCCCGCACACTCCGCCGCTCGTCCCGGCCCCTCGCCCGACCAGCTCGAGGCCGGTACGCCCGGCTACCGCCGCGCCAACCTGGCGATGTTCGTCGGCGGCTTCGCGACCTTCGCCATGGTCTATAGCACCCAGCCCCTGCTGCCCCTGCTCGCTGCCGAATTCGGTGTGGGTGCGGCGAGTGCCAGCCTGACGGTGTCGGCCACCACTGCCGGACTCGCGCTGATGCTGATTCCGGCCAGCGTGCTCGCCGACCGCCTCGGCCGCCAGCAGGTCATGAAGGCGGCGCTTGTGATCGCCGCCCTGTTCGCGCTGGCCACCGCCTTTGCGCCCGACTACGGCTCGCTGCTGGTCTTGCGCACACTCCTCGGCGGGGTCATCGCCGGGCTCCCCGCCGCCGCCATGGCCTACATCGGCGAGGAGATCGCCCCCGGCGCGCAGGCACGCGCGATGGGGCTCTACATTGCCGGCAACGCCCTCGGCGGCATGAGCGGACGCTTCGTCGCCGCGCTGCTGACCGACTGGAGCTCCTGGCGGGTCGCGCTCGGGATGATCGGCGTGCTGGGGGCGGTCTCCGCACTGGTGTTCTGGCGCCGCCTGCCGGCCTCGCGCAACTTCCGCGCACGCGCCGCCACGCCGGCGCGGATCTTCGCGGACACTCTGGCGATCTACCGCGATCCCGGCCTGCCCGCGCTCTTCCTGGTCGCCTTCCTCGCCATGGGCGGCTTCGTCGGGCTGTACAACTTTCTCGGCTTCCGCCTGCTCGAGCCGCCCTACGGGCTGGGCCAGAGCGCGATCGGCGCGATCTTCCTGCTCTACCTGGTCGGCACCTGGGCCTCGGCGGCGAGCGGCCGCCTCGCCGAGCGCCGCGGCCGGCGCAAGGTGCTGTGGCCGATGGTCGCGGTGATGGGCGCCGGGCTCGCGCTCACCCTGGCGCGGCCGCTGTGGCTGATCATCGCCGGCGTCGGCGTGTTCACCTTCGGCTTCTTCGCGGCGCACGCCCTCGCCAGCGGCTGGGTGGGCCGGCGCGCCGGCGAACGGCGCGCACTCGCCTCGGCGCTTTATCTGTCGAGCTACTACCTCGGCGCCAGCGTGCTCGGCAGCCTTGCCGGCACGGCCTGGGCCGATTGGCGATGGGCGGGCGTGGCCGCGCTGGTGGGGCTGTGCGTGCTGTTCACCGGAGCCTGCGCGCTGTGGCTGCGGCGACTGCCGGCGCCCGCGGGCGGTACGGACTGAAGGACGCGCAGGCCGCCTCAGCCCGCCTCCACCGACACGGTCCGTCGTTCCCGCCACAAAGGCAGGATCTGCACCGCCAGCACGCAGGCGAAGATCAGCAGGCCGCCGGCCATCTGCTCGGCAGTGAGCGTCTCACCCAGCACGAAGCGGCCGGCCAGCGCGGCGAACAGGGTCTCGCAGCTCAGCACGATGGCGGCGTCGGCCGCCGGGGTGTGGCGTTGCGCCACCACCTGCAGGGTGAAGCCCACGCCCACCGACAGGATGCCGGCGTAGGCGATCGACGGCAGCGCACGCTCGAGCGCGCCTGACGAGACCTCCTCGGTGCCGAAGCCTACCGCCATGCCGAGCCCCCCGACGACGAGGAACTGCAGCATCGCCACCGTCACCGAGGCCCCCTTGCGCGCCGCCACGCGCCCCACCAGCATCACGTGGGCGGCCCAGAACAGCGCGCTCGCGATCACCCACAAGTCGCCCACCGAAAGCGCGGCCAGGCTGCCGCCGCCAAGCAGGTAGGTGCCCGCGACGCAGCCCAGGCTCGCCGGCCACACCGACCAATGCGAGCGCTCGCGCAGCAGCAGCGCGCCGGCGATCGGCACGAGGGGGACGTAGAGCGCGGTGAGGAAACCGGCATTGCTCACCGTGGTGCTCATGATGCCGATCTGCTGAAGCGCCGCGCCGAGGAACAGCACCGCGCCGAGCAGCGCGCAAGCAAGCAGGTCGCGCGCGTCGAGGAAGGTGCCACGACGACCGAGGCGTCGCAGTTCGAGGACGGCGAGCGGCGCCACCATCACCGCACCGAAGAGGAAGCGCGCGCCGGTGAACGTGAACGGCCCGACGTCGCGCATGCCGGTCTGTTGCGCGACGAAGGCGGTGCCCCAGATGAGCGCCGCGACGAGCAGCAAACCGTTGGCCTGCGCGCGCTTCATCTCGTCGCCTCGACGGCGGGCCGGGTGAAAACACGGGAAAGACGAATTGAAACAGTCGACACGGATACTCCCAAGGGCACGGGCGCCATCGATCGAGAGCCGGGGCACCGTCGCGCGCGCGGCAGATCACCCGGCCCGGCAAAAAAGGCGCAAGTGTTACACGCTCGGGGGCGCCCCCGTCAATCCCGACCGCAGCTGCCATCGCGGCAACACCTGAGGTAATCTCGCGGCCATGGAAAATCTCAAAGTCAGTCTGATCGGGGTGCCCACCGACGTCGGCGCAGGCGTGCGCGGCGCGAGCATGGGACCGGAGGCCTTGCGCGTAGCCGGCCTGGGGCGGGCCATCGCCGCCTTCGGCGCCGAGGTGCGCGACTGCGGCAACCTCGCCGGCCCGTCCAACCCGGAGCTGCCGGCGGTAAACGGCTTCCGCCACCTTGCCGAAGTGGCGCAGTGGAACCTCGCGGTCCATCAGGCCGTTTACGCGGAACTGTCCGAAGGTCGCGTACCGATCATGCTCGGCGGCGATCATTGCCTCGCGATCGGCTCGATCAGCGCGGTGGCCCGCCACTGCCGCGAGACCGGCCGCAAGCTGCGCGTGCTGTGGTTCGACGCCCACGCCGACCTCAACACCGCCACCATGACGCCGTCGGGCAACATCCATGGCATGCCGGTCGCCTGCCTGTGCGGCCATGGCCCCGAGATGCTGACCGGCATTGGCGGCGAGATGCCGGCGATCCGGCCCGAGCAGATCCGCCAGATCGGCATCCGCAGCGTGGACGAGGGCGAGAAGCGCTTTCTGCACGATCTCTGCGTCGAAGTCTTCGACATGCGCTACATCGATGAGATCGGCATGCGCGCGACCATGGAGCAGGCGCTCGCCGGCGTGGACCAAGACACGCACCTGCATGTGAGCCTGGACGTGGACTTCCTCGACCCGACGATCGCCCCGGGCGTCGGCACCACGGTGCGCGGCGGACCGACCTACCGCGAGGCCGAGCTGTGCATGGAGATGATCGCCGACACCGGCCAGCTCGCCTCGCTCGACATCGTGGAGCTCAACCCGGCGCTCGACCACTGCAACATGACCGCCGAGCTGGCGGTCGATCTGGTCGAGAGCCTGTTCGGCAAGAGCACGCTGATGCGCATGCACCGCAACTACCGCTGAACGCAGCGGGACACCCGCCGACTCGGCTTGTCACGGTGCTTGTGCGCGACGGCCTTCAAGGCGTCGGCCGGAGAGCGTGGGCCGCCGTGCCGTAACACGATCGGCGCACCGGTCAGATCACTTCAGATTGCCCGAGAGGAACTGCTGCAGGCGTTCGCTGCGCGGACGCACCAGCACCTCCTTGGGGTCGCCCTCCTCCTCGACGCGCCCCTGGTGCACGAAGATCACGTGGTTGGACACCTCGCGCGCGAAGCCCATCTCGTGCGTCACCACCATCATCGTGCGGCCTTCCTCGGCGAGCGAGCGCATCACCTTGAGCACCTCGCCGACGAGTTCGGGGTCGAGCGCCGAGGTCGGCTCGTCGAACAGCAGCACCGCAGGCTCCATCGCCAGCGCGCGCGCGATCGCCACGCGCTGCTGCTGGCCGCCCGACATGTGCGCAGGATAGGCATCGCGGAACTTCCACACCCCCACCCGCTCCAGGTAGCGCTCGGCGCGCTCGCGGGCCGCGACCTTCGACAGTCCGAGCACATGCACCGGCGCCTCGACGACGTTCTCGAGCACCGTCATGTGGCTCCACAGATTGAAGTGCTGGAACACCATCGACAAGCGCGTGCGGATCTGCTGCAACTGGTGCGCGTCCTTGACCACCAGCTCGCCCTTGCGGTCACGCACCAGCTCGACCTCCTTGCCGCCCACCAGGATGCGCCCGGCGGTCGGGCACTCGAGGAAGTTGATGCAGCGCAGCCACGTGCTCTTGCCGGAGCCGGAGGACCCGATGATGCTGATCACGTCGCCCGAGTTCGCGGTCAGCGAGACGCCCTTGAGCACCTCATGGTCGCCGTAGGATTTGTGCAAGTCTTCGACGCGGACCTGTTCGACGCTGGCCTTGTGGTTCATGTTGTTCTCTTGCATCGGGGCTTGCGCGGCACCCGGCATGTCGCCACGAGCCGCGGCGAACCGCCGCCAGGAATCGGCAGCGTTCGCCGCTTCGGGCTCGCGGCAGGGTTGATCAGGACTGCCTGCCCGCCTCCGCCTTGCGCGGAGCCAGGTGGGCGAGCCAGCGGTGCTCGGCGAGCTTGAACAGCCCCACCAGGGCGAAGGTGAGCGCGAGGTAGATCAGGCCGACGAAGACGAAGGACTCGAAGGGTGCGAAGTGGCGCGAATACACGTTGCGCGCCGCACCGGTGAGGTCCACCAGGGTTACCGCGCTGGCGATCGCCGACCCCTGCAGCATCAGGATCACCTCGTTGCTGTAGCTCGGGATCATGCGCCGTAGCGCCGACGGGATCACGATGCGCTGCAGGGCCTTCAAGCGCGTCATGCCCATCGCCTTGGCGGCCTCGAGCTCCCCGTGCGGCGTGTTGCGCATGCTGCCGGCGAGGATCTCGACGGTGTAGGCACAGGTGTTGAGGCCGAAGGCGAACAGCGCGCAGAAGTAGGGTTCGCGGAACAGCGACCACAGCGGATGCCCGGCCTCCCACGCCGCGCGCATCCATTCCCACTGCGAAGCGCCGTAGTACACCAGCAGCAACTGCACGAGCATCGGCGTGCCGCGGAAGAAGTAGGTGTAGGCCGCGACAGGGGCCGACACCAGACGGTTGGGCGACAGCCGCATGACCGCGAGCGGGATCGCCACGAAGAAGCCGAACAGCAACGCCAAGCCGGTGAGCTGGACGGTCATCCACAGCCCGCGCCAGAACTCGGGCAAGCTGCCGGTGATGACCTTGAAGTCGAAGAATTCCATGTCCGCCCTCAGACCCGGGTCTCGCGCACGCCGGCACTGTAGCGCCGCGTGAGCACGCCGAGGCCGTAGCTCGACAGCGCGGTCATCGCCAGGTAGAGGACGCAGACCGCAAGATAGAAGGTGAATGGCTGGTGCGTCGAGCGCCCGGCCTGGTCGGCGATCCGCGTCATGTCGGAGAGGCCGATCATGGACACGATCGCCGTGCTCTTGAGCAGCACCAGCCAGTTGTTGCCGATGCCCGGCAGCGCGAAGCGCAGCATCTGCGGGAACAGGATGCGGCGGAACACCTGCCAGGCGCTCATGCCGTAGGCGCGCCCGGCTTCGAGTTGGCCCGCCGAGACGGCCAGGAAGGCGCCACGGAAGGTCTCGGTGAAATAGGCGCCGAAGATCAGTCCGATCGTCAGCACGCCGGCAACGAAGGGATCGATCTCGATGAAGTCCCAGCCGAAGTAGTCGATCACCGCATTGAGCAGCAACTGCCCGCCGTAGAACACGAGGAGCATCATCACCAGATCGGGCACGCCGCGCATCACCGTCGTGTACAGCATCGTCCACAGCCGCAGCGGCAGGAAACCCGACAGTTTGCAGGCAGCCCCGATCAGGCCGGTCGCCAGCGCGAGCAGCACCGACATCAAGGCCACCTTCAGGGTGACCCAGGCGCCGGCGAGCAGGCTGGGGGAGTATTCGATCAGGGCATCCATGGCGCACCGATTCGCAAAGGTAAACGCGCACGCTCCCGGTCCAGGGAGCGTGCGCGCGGCAGGGTAACCGCAGGGGCCGCGCTGGCTTGACCGCAGCCCGGCATGGTCAGTTGCCGTAGATGTCCATCGGGAAGTACTTCTTCTGGATCGCATCGTACTTGCCGTTGGCGCGGATCGCGCCGAGTGCCTGGTTCAGCTTCTCGGTGAGCTCCTTGTCGCGCTTGCGCACCGCGATGCCGATGCCCTCGCCGATCACCGCCTTCTCGTCGGCGTCCTTGCCGAAGAGGCGTTCGCCGGCGACGTCGTAGCCCGCGCCCTCGGGTTTGGTCAGGAAACCGCCGTAGGCCTCGAGGTAATCGGAGAAGGCCGCATCGAGACGTCCGGCGCGCAGGTCGAGGTAGGCCTCGTCCTGCTTGGCGTAACGGATGATCTGCATGCCTTTGCCGTCCCAATACTTGGTGGCGAAGTTGTCCGATACCGTGCCGCGCTGCACGCCGACCTTCTTCCCGGCCAGGGAGGGGAGATCGGGCCGCAGGGTCGAGCCCTTCTTCGCGATCAGGGCCAGCGGCGACGCATAGTACTTCTCGGTGAAATCCACCTTGGCCTTGCGCTCGTCGGTGATCGACATCGAGGCAATGATCGCATCGAACTTGCGCGAGACCAGCGCCGGGATCATGCCGTCCCACTCCTGCTTCACCCAGGTGCACTTGGCCTTCATCTCCTCGCACAGGGCATTGCCGATGTCGATATCGAAACCTTGCAGGCTTCCGTCGGCGGCGATGAGGTTGAAGGGAGGGTAGGCGCCCTCGGACGCCAGGCGGATCTCGTTCCAGTCCTTGGCAAAACCGGCACCGGCGTGAAGGGCGAGCACCGCGCACAGAAGGGCGTATTTTTTCATCCAGAACTCCTCGATTGTCTTGTTGTAGGTTCTTCCGCGCCGCTGCGGCGGAGCCTCACGCACAGCGACAGATCGACCGGCAGTGCAGAGGGGGCGAATGGTGTCAAAAAACGCCCTCCACCTCAATTGCCGTATTCCACGATCTGTGCCCGTTCCGGGGTCCTCGGGGCGCCACGATCGACACCGCGAGCAAGTTTCCGGCAAGCGTATCACGCCACGCAATCCGACTGGCGCTCGCCCCCGGGCTGGCACCGGCGGCGGCTCTATGGCGTAATGGCGGACCTCGTTCCAACCGACTTTTCCATGCCCTCCTCCGCCCCACTCTCGGTGCTCGACCTCGCACCGGTCGCCGCCGGCAGCACGCCGGCCGATGCGCTGCGCAACACGCGCGAACTCGCCCAGCTCGCCGACCGCTGCGGCTACACCCGCTACTGGCTGGCGGAACACCACAACATGACCGGTATCGCCAGCGCCGCCACCGCGGTGGTGATCGGCCACATCGCCGGCGCCACCCGGCGCATCCGCGTCGGTGCCGGCGGCATCATGCTGCCCAACCACGCACCGCTGGTTATCGCCGAACAGTTCGGCACCCTGGAGTCGCTCTTTCCGGGCCGCATCGACCTCGGTCTCGGGCGTGCGCCGGGCACCGACCAGACCACGGCGCGCGCGCTGCGCCGCAATCTCGCCGGCAGCGACGACCAGTTCCCGCACGACGTGCTCGAGCTGCAGTCGTACTTCCAGCCCGCCAGCCCCGGACAGGCCGTGCGCGCGGTGCCCGGCGAAGGGCTGCAGGTGCCGATCTGGCTGCTCGGCTCCAGCCTCTACGGTGCCGAGCTCGCCGCCCACCTCGGCCTGCCTTTCGCCTTCGCCTCGCACTTCGCACCGCGCTTCCTGTTCCAGGCGGTCGAGATCTATCGGAGCAATTTCCGTCCGTCCGCCCAGCTCGACAAGCCTTGGTTCGCAGTCGCCGCCAACGCGATCGCCGCCGACACCGACGCCGATGCGGAGCGCCTCTTGCGCTCGCTACGGCTGCGCTTCGCGGCGATGGCGCGCGGCGTGCGCGGGCAGTTGCAGGCGCCGGAAGCCTTCATCGAGGCGGACTGGTCACCGGCCGAGCTCGCCTTCGCCGAGCAGTCGCTCGCGTGCTCGGCGGTGGGTGCGCCCGACACGGTTCGCCAGCAGCTCGAGACGCTGATCGAGCGTACCGGCGCGAACGAACTCATCCTCACCGCACAGATCTTCGATCATGGCGCGAGGCTGCGCTCTATGGAACTCGTGGCACAGGCCTGGGGCTTGGCGGTGGAGGAGGCCGCGGCCTGAGCGCACACCTGCTGGGCGGCCACCGACGGAGGTCGAAGGCCGTGCAGGTGCGACGCAAAGCAATAAAGCCGCGGGCCCTTGCGGGGCGCCACGGCTTATTGGATCCGGCACCGGCCCGAGGGCCGGGACGGCAGGTTTAGTGCGGACGCAGGTTGGCCTGGTCGCCTTCGACACCTTCGGCCGCCGGCGTGGCGGGCGCCGCCGGGGCCGGCTCCTCGGGCAGCGGCTCGGGCTTGCGCTCGAGGGCGAGTTCGAGCACGCGGTCGATCCACTTCACCGGCACGATCTCGATCGCGTTCTTGATGTTGTCGGGGATCTCGGCGAGATCCTTGACGTTCTCCTCCGGAATCAGCGCGGTGCGGATGCCACCACGGACGGCGGCGAGCAGCTTCTCCTTGAGGCCGCCGATTGCCAGCACCTCGCCGCGTAGCGTGATCTCGCCGGTCATCGCCACGTCGCAACGCACCGGGATGCCGGTGAGCACCGACACCAGCGCGGTCGAAATCGCGATACCCGCCGACGGACCGTCCTTGGGGATCGCGCCCTCCGGCAGGTGGATGTGCAGATCGCTCTTCTGGTAGAAGTCCGGGTCGATACCGAGCGAACGCGCACGCCGGCGCACCACCGACAGCGCGGCCTGGATGGACTCCTGCATCACCTCGCCGAGCTTGCCGGTGGTCACGACCTTGCCCTTGCCGGGGAGCTGCACCGCCTCGATGGTCAGCAGTTCGCCACCCACCTCGGTCCATGCGAGACCGGTAACCTGGCCGATCTGGTTCTCCTTCTCCGCCATGCCGAAGCTGTACTTGCGCACGCCGAGGAACTTGTCGAGGTTACGGGCGTTGACCACCACCTTGCTCGTGCGGCTCTTGAGCACCAGCTGCTTGACCACCTTGCGGCAGACCTTGGAGATCTCGCGCTCCAGGCTGCGCACTCCGGCCTCGCGGGTGTAGTAACGCACGATGTCGCGCACCGCCTCCTCGGTGACCGAGAGTTCCTCGCGCTTGAGGCCGTTGTTCTTCATCTGCTTGGGCAGAAGGTAACGCTGGGCGATGTTGATCTTCTCGTCCTCGGTGTAACCCGACAGACGGATCACCTCCATGCGGTCGAGCAGCGCAGCCGGGATGTTGAGGGTGTTGGCGGTGGCCACGAACATCACGTCCGACAAGTCGAAATCGACCTCGACGTAGTGGTCCTGGAAGGTGTGGTTCTGCTCCGGGTCGAGCACCTCGAGCAGCGCCGACGACGGATCGCCACGGAAATCCATGCCGAGCTTGTCGACCTCGTCGAGCAGGAACAGCGGGTTCTTGACCCCGACCTTGCTCATGTTCTGCAGGATCTTGCCCGGCATCGAGCCGATATAGGTGCGGCGGTGGCCGCGGATCTCGGCCTCGTCGCGCACGCCACCCAGTGCCATGCGGATGAACTTCCGATTGGTGGCCTTGGCGATCGACTGGCCGAGCGAGGTCTTGCCCACGCCGGGGGGGCCGACCAGGCACAGGATCGGCGCCTTGACCTTGTCCACACGCTGTTGCACGGCAAGGTACTCGAGGATGCGTTCCTTGACGCGCTCGAGGCCGTAGTGGTCCTTGTCGAGCACCTTCTCGGCCTCGCCGAGGTCCTTGCTGACGCGCGACTTCTTCTTCCACGGCAGGCTGATCAGGGTGTCGATGTAGTTGCGCACCACGGTGGCCTCGGCCGACATCGGCGACATCAGGCGCAGCTTCTTGAACTCGGCCTCGGCCTTGGCGAGCGCCTCCTTGGGCATGCCGGCGGCCTTGATCTTCTTGTCCATCTCCTCGAGATCGGCACCCTCCTCGCCCTCCCCGAGCTCCTTCTGGATGGCCTTGACTTGCTCGTTGAGGTAGTACTCGCGCTGGCTCTTCTCCATCTGGCGCTTGACGCGGCCGCGGATGCGCTTTTCGACCTGCAGGATGTCGAGCTCGCCCTCGAGCTGGCCGAGCAGCTTCTCGAGGCGTGCGCCGGTGTCGAACATCTCGAGGACTTCCTGCTTCTGCTCGAGCTTGAGCGGCAGGTGGGCGGCGATGGTATCGGCGAGGCGCCCGGCCTCCTCGATGCCCGCGAGCGAGCCGAGGATCTCGGGCGGGATCTTCTTGTTGAGCTTAACGTACTGGTCGAACTGGGCGATGATCGCGCGCCGCATGGCCTCCAGTTCGTGGCTCGGCGCCTCGGCGACCGGCACCGGGCGCACGCTGGCGACGAACAGGCTGCGGATGTCCTCGACACGCTCGATGCGCGCGCGCTGCACGCCCTCGACCAGCACCTTGATCGTACCGTCGGGCAGCTTGAGCATCTGCAGGATGTTCGCGATGCAGCCGATATCGTAGAGATCCTCGACCGCGGGCTCGTCCTTGGCAGCGGACTTCTGCGCCACCAGCAGGATGCTCTTGCCGTCTTCCATGGCGCTCTCGAGCGCCTTGATGCTCTTCGGGCGGCCGACGAAGAGCGGGATCACCATGTGCGGGAAGACCACCACGTCGCGCAGGGGCAACAGCGGCAGTTCCATCGCTTCGTTGGGGAGGGCAGCGGGACCCGACATTTTCTAGGTTTCCTCAAGCAAAAGGTCACACCCATATGAGGGCGTGACCCGGAAATTCAAGCGGCCGGCCGGAGCCGGCCCCGCCGGATCGGGCGACGGTAGCGCGCTCAGTTGGCGCCCGACACCTTCTGCTGCTCGGCGTAGATCAGCAAGGGCTTGCCGCCGTCTTCGATGGTCGATTCGTCCACCACCACCTTGGCCACGTTGTCGAGCGTCGGCAGGTCGTACATGATGTCCAGCAGCGCCACCTCGAGGATGGAGCGCAGGCCGCGCGCCCCGGTCTTGCGCTTGATCGCCTTGCGCGCCACGGCATGCAGCGCGTTGGGACGGATCTCGAGCTCGACCCCCTCCATGGAGAAGAGCTTCTGGTACTGCTTGACCAGCGCGTTCTTGGGCTCGATGAGGATCTGGATCAGCGCCGCCTCGTCGAGTTCCTGCAGCGTGGCGACCACCGGAAGGCGGCCGATCAGCTCGGGGATGAGGCCGAACTTGATCAGGTCCTCCGGCTCCACCTGGCGGAAGGTGTCGGTGAGGTTCTTGCCTTCCTTGCTCTTGACCTCGGCGCCGAAGCCGATGCCGACCTTCTCGGTGCGGTTGCGGATCACCTTTTCCAGGCCGTCGAAGGCGCCACCGCAGATGAACAGCACATTGGTGGTGTCGACCTGGATGAAGTCCTGGTTCGGATGCTTGCGCCCGCCCTGCGGCGGAATCGACGCAACCGTGCCTTCGACCAGCTTGAGCAGCGCCTGCTGCACGCCCTCGCCCGACACGTCGCGGGTGATCGACGGGTTGTCGGCCTTGCGCGAGATCTTGTCGATCTCGTCGATGTAGATGATGCCCTGCTGCGCCTTGTCGACGTCGTAGTCGCACTTCTGCAGCAGCTTCTGGACGATGTTCTCGACGTCCTCGCCGACGTAGCCGGCCTCGGTCAGCGTGGTGGCGTCGGCCATCACGAAAGGCACGTCGAGCAGGCGCGCGAGCGTCTGCGCGAGCAGGGTCTTGCCCGAGCCGGTGGGGCCGATCAGCAGGATGTTGCTCTTGGCGAGCTCGACATCGTCCTGGCGCGCATCGAGGTGGCGCAGGCGCTTGTAGTGGTTATACACCGCGACGGCGAGACTGCGCTTGGCCAGCGACTGCCCGATCACGTACTGGTCGAGGATGGAGCAGATCTCGTGCGGGGTGGGCAGTGTGCCCTTGATCCCCTCGCCATCCTCCGCGCCGACGACCTCGTCGCGAATGATGTCGTTGCAGAGCTCGATGCACTCGTCGCAGATGAAGACCGAAGGGCCGGCGATCAGCTTGCGCACCTCGTGCTGGCTCTTGCCGCAGAAGGAGCAGTACAGCAGCTTGTCGCCGCCAGCCTTCTTGTCCGTCATGTGGGGGTTCTCCAGAAATCAGGTGTCGTCGCGGCTGGTGAGCACCTTGTCGACCAGGCCGTACTCGACGGCAGCCGTCGCCGACATGAAGTTGTCGCGATCGGTGTCCTTCTCGATGCGCTCGAGCGCCTGTCCGGTGTGCTTGGACAGCATGTCGTTGAGGCGCGAGCGCAGGTAGAGGATCTCGCGGGCGTGGATCTCGATGTCCGAGGCCTGGCCCTGGAAGCCGCCGAGCGGCTGATGGATCATCACGCGCGAGTTCGGCAGGATGAAGCGCTTGCCCTTCTCGCCCGCCGCCAGCAGGAAGGCGCCCATGCTCGCCGCCTGGCCGATGCACAGCGTGCTGACGTTCGGCTTGATGAACTGCATGGTGTCGTAGATCGCCATGCCGGCGGTCACCGACCCGCCGGGCGAGTTGATGTAGAAGTAGATGTCCTTGTCCGGGTTCTCGGACTCGAGGAACAGCAACTGGGCGACGATCAGGTTGGCGGTGACGTCGTTGACCGGGCCGACGAGGAACACCACCCGCTCCTTCAGTAGGCGCGAATAGATGTCGTAGGCGCGTTCGCCGCGACCACTCTGTTCGACCACCATCGGAACCAGGCCGAGACCGACCGGGTTCCAGTCGCTGCTGTGCTGGGGTGTTCCTTGCATCATTCGTCAGACCCTCTGCGACCTCAGGCCGCGTTGTTGCCCATCAGTTCGTCGAACGCCACGTCCTTGTCGGAAGTGTCGGCCTTCGCGCACACCCACTCGACGACGTTGTCTTCGATGACCACCGCCTCGGCCTGCGCCAGACGTTCCGGTTGAGCGTAATACCAGCGCACGAGTTCCGAGGGATCCTCGTAACTTTGCGCCATTTCCTCGACCAGGGCGCGGATCTGCTCGGGCTTGGCGTGCAGCTCGCTGGTCTTGACCAGCTCGGCCATGATCAGGCCCAGCTTGACGCGGCGCTCGGCCTGGTCCTTGAACCACGACGGATCGACCGGGATGTCCTTGGTCTTGAGGCCGCGCATCTCGAGGTCGCGACGGGCGTTGTCGGCGAGCTGGTTCGACTCGGCCTGCACCAGCGCCTTGGGCACCTCGATCGGGGCGACCTCGATCAGCGCGTCCATCACCTGCTCCTTGAGGCGGGACTGGATGCGGCGCTTGACCTCGCGCTCGAGGTTGCCCTTGACCTCCTCGCGCAGCTTGGCGACGTCGCCGTCGGCCACGCCCAGCGACTTGGCGAAGTCGGTGTCCACCTCGGGCAGCACCGGCTCCTCGACGGCCTTGACGGTGATCTCGAACTGAACCTGCTTGCCTGCCAGATTGGCGGCGTGATAGTCCTCGGGGAAGGTCATGTCGAAGGTCTTGCCCTCGCCGGCCGCGAGGCCGACGACGGCATCCTCGAAGTCCTTGAGCATGGAGCCGGCGCCGACCACGAAGGGGAAGTCCTGCGCCTGGCCGCCATCGAACACCTCGCCACCCATGCGGCCGGTGAAGTCGATCACCACGCGGTCGCCCTGCGCGGCGGCGCGCTCGACCGCCTTGAAGCTGGTGCGCTGCTTGCGCAGGACCTCGATGGTCTTGTCGACCTCGGCGTCACCCACCTCGAGCACCGGGCGCTCGATCTTGCGTCCGGCGAACTCGCCCAGGACCACGTCGGGGTACACCTCGAACACGGCGGTGAATTCCAGCGTACCCTCGGCGGCGCCGTCCTTCGGCTCGATGCTCGGATAGCCGGCGACGCGCAGGTTGTCGGCACGCACCTTCTCCCCGAAAGCCTTCTCGACCGCCGCACCGACGGCTTCGCCGCGGGCCTGGCCGCCGTGGGTCTGGGCGACGATCTTCATCGGCACCTTGCCCGGGCGGAACCCCGGCATCTTCACCGTGCGCGCCATGCGCTTGAGGCGGGCGTCCACCTCTTTCTCGATGTCCGCGAGCGAAACGGAGATGTCGATACGGCGCTCGAGCGCGCTCGGGGTTACCTGGTTCTGCTCCATTGAGTCGATCCTGAGAAGTCTGAAAAACGCTCCCGCCGGGCGCTTGCGGCACACTCGCGGGGACCGGAGGCGCACTTTGCCAGCGTGAGCACATTGAACTGAGTCGGGCATTCTAGCACAGGCGTCGCGCTTGTCCCGTGCCCGGGAAAGGCCCTGTAGCGGGTCGTGACACAGTCCACGCCCGCTCACGAAAAAAGCGCCGCAAGGGGTGGAACTCCCACCCATCATGGGGTTCTCATGTACAGACCCGGTACCCCGTCACGGCGAGCCGGGCACCGCCGAGCAGGCGGATGACGCGATCCTGCTTCACCTTGCGGCAGCCCCTTTCGCGCCGCATTGCGCCCGACGAGGAGACGACCATGTCCATCTTCAACGCCTACCAGGCACGCTTCGAAGCGGCCCGCGAGGAAGAGATGTCCCTGCAGGACTATCTCGAACTCTGCCGCACCGACCGCATGGCCTACGCCACCGCCGCCGAGCGCATGCTCGCGGCCATCGGCGAACCGGAACTGGTCGACACCCGGCTCGATCCTCGCCTGTCGCGGATCTTCTCCAACAAGATCCTCAAGCTCTATCCGGCCTTCCGCGACTTCTACGGCATGGAAGAGGTCATCGAGAACATCGTGTCCTACTTCCGCCACGCCGCCCAGGGCCTGGAAGAGAAGAAGCAGATCCTCTACCTGCTCGGGCCGGTGGGCGGGGGCAAGTCCTCGCTCGCCGAAAAGCTCAAGAGCCTGATCGAGCGCATCCCCTTCTACGCGATCAAGGGCTCGCCGGTGAACGAATCCCCGCTCGGCCTCTTCAACGCCGCCGAGGATGCGCACATCCTCGAGGACGACTTCGGCATCCCGCGCCGCTACCTCGGCGGCATCATGAGCCCGTGGGCGGTCAAGCGCCTGCACGAGTACGGCGGCGACATCACGCGCTTCCGCGTGGTCAAGCTCGGTCCCTCGGTGCTGCGCCAGATCGCGGTCGCCAAGACCGAGCCGGGCGACGAGAACAACCAGGACATCTCCTCCCTGGTCGGCAAGATCGACATCCGCAAGCTCGAGCAGTACTCGCAGGACGACCCCGACGCCTACAGCTACTCCGGCGGCCTGTGCCTGGCCAACCGCGGCCTGCTCGAGTTCGTCGAGATGTTCAAGGCGCCGATCAAGGTGCTGCACCCGCTGCTGACCGCAACCCAGGAGGGCAACTACAAGGGCACCGAGGGCTTCGGCGCGATCCCCTTCGACGGCATCGTGATGGCACACTCCAACGAGTCCGAGTGGGTCGCGTTCAAGAACAACCGCAACAACGAGGCCTTCCTCGACCGCATCTACACCGTCAAGGTGCCCTACTGCCTGCGCGTCTCCGACGAAGTGAGGATCTACGAGAAGCTGCTCGTCCACAGCTCGCTCGCCGAGGCGCCGTGCGCACCCGACACTCTCAAGATGATGGCGCAGTTCGCGGTGCTGTCGCGCCTCAAGGAGCCGGAGAACTCGAGCATCTTCTCCAAGATGCGGGTGTACGACGGCGAGAACCTCAAGGACACCGACCCCAAGGCCAAGAGCTACCAGGAGTACCGCGACTACGCCGGGGTGGACGAAGGCATGACCGGGCTGTCGACCCGCTTCGCCTTCAAGGCCTTGTCGAAGATCTTCAACTTCGACCATCGCGAAGTCGCCGCCAACCCGGTGCACCTGATGTACGTGCTCGAGCAGCAGATCGAGGCCGAGCAGTTCCCGCCCGAGACCGAGGCGCGCTATCTCGGCTACATCAAGGAATACCTCGCCCCGCGCTACGCCGAGTTCATCGGCAAGGAGATCCAGACCGCCTATCTCGAGAGCTACTCCGAGTACGGGCAGAACATCTTCGACCGCTACGTGATCTACGCCGACTTCTGGATCCAGGACCAGGAGTTCCGCGACCCGAACACCGGCGAGATCCTCGACCGCGCAGCGCTCAACGAGGAACTGGAGAAGATCGAGAAGCCTGCCGGAATCAGCAACCCGAAGGACTTCCGCAACGAGGTGGTCAACTTCGTGTTGCGCGCGCGCGCGAAGCACGAAGGCCGCAACCCGAGCTGGACCTCGTACGAGAAGCTGCGCGCGGTGATCGAGAAGAAGATGTTCTCCAACACCGAGGATCTGCTGCCGGTGATCAGCTTCAACGCCAAGGCCAGCGCCGACGAGCTGAAGAAGCACCAGGACTTCGTCGACCGCATGATCGACAAGGGCTACACCGAGAAGCAGGTGCGCCTGCTCTGCGAGTGGTACCTGCGCGTGCGCAAGGCGTCCTGATTCGCGAGCCACGGTCCGGCCCGGCCCGCGCCATCGCTGCGCGGAGCCCGGCCGGACGCGGACACCGGGAGGAGACATGGTCCGCATCATCGATCGGCGCTTCGACAGCAAGAACAAGAGCGCGGTGAACCGCCAGCGCTTCATGCGCCGCTTCAAGCAGCAGATCCGCAAGGCGGTATCCGAGGCGATCCACGGCCGCTCCATCCGCGACCTGGAGAACGGCGAGCAGATCTCCATTCCCGCGCGCGATCTCTCCGAGCCCTCTCTGCACCACGGCAAGGGCGGCATCTGGGAGCAGGTCTTCCCCGGCAACGACCAGTTCAGCACCGGCGACCGCATCAAGCGCCCACTCGGTGGCGCTGGCGACGGTGCCGGCAAGGGCAAGGCGAGCCAGGACGGCGAGCACGAGGACGACTTCGTCTTCCAGCTCTCGCGCGAGGAGTTCCTCGACCTCTTCTTCGAGGACCTCGAGCTCCCCCGCCTGATCCGCACCCAGCTCGCCAAGGTCACCGACTACAAGACGCGGCGCGCCGGCTTCACGTCCGATGGCGTGCCCGCGAACATCAACATCGTGCGCTCGATGCGCGGAGCGCTCGGGCGCAGGCTCGCGCTCGGCTCGCCCTGGGCTGCACGCATCCGCGCGCTGCAGCAGGAACTCGACGAAGCGCTCGCGCGCGCCGGCGAAGACAGCGAGGAAGTGCGCGACCTGCGCGAGGAACTCGCCGCGCTGCGCGCGCGCATCGAACGCATCCCCTTCATCGACCGCTTCGACCTGCGCTACAACAACCGCGTCAAGGAGCCCCGCCCCACCACCCAGGCGGTGATGTTCTGCGTGATGGACGTCTCCGGCTCGATGGACGAGGAGCGCAAGTCCATGGCCAAGCGGTTCTTCATGCTGCTCTACCTGTTCCTCACGCGCAGCTACGAGCACATCGAGGTCGTCTTCATCCGTCACCACACCGTGGCCAAGGAAGTCGACGAGGACGAATTCTTCCACTCGCGCGAATCCGGCGGCACCGTGGTCTCCAGCGCGCTCGAGCTGATGCGCAACATCCTGCGCGAGCGCTACGCCAACGGGCAGTGGAACGTCTACGGCGCCCAGGCCTCCGACGGCGACAACTGGGACAACGACTCACCGGTGTGCGGGCGCCTGCTCGGCAAGGAGATCCTGCCCTGGTGCCAGTACTTCGCCTACGTCGAGATCACCGCCGGCGAGCCGCAGAACCTGTGGCGCGAGTACGCCAAGCTCGAGGCCGCGCACGACAACTTCGCGATGCAGCGCATCGAGTCGCCGGCCGACATCTACCCGGTGTTCCGCGAACTGTTCAAGAAGACGATCGCATGAAGACCCCCCGCCCCCGCACGCGCGGCCGCGCCGCCAAGGCTCCGCTCCCCTCCGGCTCGGAATGGACCGTCGAGGCCATCGACCGCTACAACGAGGAGATCGCCCGGGCCGCCGCGCACTACAAGCTCGACACCTACCCGGTGCAGGTCGAGATCATCACCGCCGAGCAGATGATGGACGCCTACGCCTCGGTGGGCATGCCGGTCAACTACCACCACTGGTCCTTCGGCAAGCACTTCCTCGCCACCGAGAAGGGGTACAAGCGCGGGCAGATGGGCCTGGCCTACGAGATCGTGATCAACTCCAACCCCTGCATCGCCTACCTGATGGAGGAGAACACGCTCACCATGCAGGGCCTGGTGATCGCCCACGCCGCCTACGGCCACAACAGCTTCTTCAAGGGCAACTACCTGTTCCGCACCTGGACCAACGCCGACGCCATCATCGACTACCTGCTGTTCGCGCGGAACTACATCACCCAGTGCGAGGAGCGCCACGGCGAGGAAGCCGTCGAGCTGCTGCTCGACTCCTGCCACGCCTTGATGAACCTCGGCGTGGACCGCTACAAGCGCCCGCCCAGGCTCTCGCTCGCCAAGGAGAAGCTGCGCCAGCAAGAGCGCGAGGAGTACCTGCAGAGCCAGGTCAACGACCTGTGGCGCACACTGCCCGCCCACGAACTGCGCACCGATGCCCGCGCCGAGGCGCGCTTCCCGCCCGAGCCCGAGGAGAACCTGCTCTACTTCGTCGAGAAGAACGCCCCGCTGCTCGAGCCCTGGCAGCGCGAGGTGGTGCGCATCGTGCGCAAGATCGCGCAGTACTTCTTCCCGCAGCGCCAGACCCAGGTCATGAACGAAGGCTGGGCCACCTTCTGGCACTACACCCTGCTCAACCACCTCTACGACGAGGGTCTGCTCGCCGACAGCTTCATGCTGGAATTCCTGCAGTCGCACACCAACGTCGTCGCGCAGCCGCCCTACAACAGCCGCTGGTTCGGCGGGATCAACCCCTACGCGCTGGGCTTCGCGATGTGGCGGGACATCCGCCGCATCTGCGAGGACCCCGACGAGGAAGACCGCCGCTGGTTCCCCGAGATCGCCGGCAGCGACTGGCTGGAAACCTTCGATTTCGCGATGCGCAACTTCAAGGACGAGAGCTTCGTCGCGCAATACCTGTCGCCCAAGGTCATGCGCGACTTCCGCCTGTTCGCGGTGCTCGACGACGACCACGAGGACAAGCTCGAGGTCTCCGCGATCCACGACGACGGGGGCTTCCGCAAGCTGCGCGAGATCCTCTCCGACCAGTACAACCTGGGCGCGCGCGAACCCAACGTGCAGGTGTGGAACGTCGACCTGCGCGGCGACCGCTCGCTCACCCTGCGCCACACCCCCTTCCGCCGCCGCCCGCTCGGCGACGGCACCGACGAAGTCATGCGCCACCTCGCCCGCCTGTGGGGCTTCACCGTGCGCCTCGAGCGTGCGGACGACGACGGCAAGGTCGAACTCCTCCACGAGATCCGCGGCGAGACCACCCGCCCCCGCCCGCCCGGCTGAGCGCCTGTCGCCCGAAGCGACCCGAAGGCCACCGCAGGGGCGACGCGGGTCGCGCTCCGGCCGCCAAGATTGCGCCCGCGCGCATTGGGCGCGCGCAGCCGAGGACGTAGAATCCCGACTCCCCCACCGGAGTCCGTCATGTTCAGCCCCCTGCGTCCGATCTACCCCGTCGCCGGCATCCGCGAGATCGAGGACAAACTCATCCCGAACGCCCGCCCGCCGCTGATGGAGCGCGCCGGGCGCGCCGCCGCGCAGGATGCGGTACGGCTGATCATGGATCGCCCCGGGCCGATCCTGATCGCCTGCGGCCCTGGCAACAATGGCGGCGACGGCTTCGTGATGGCGCGCCAGCTCGCCCAGGCCGGGCGCGAGGTAGTGGTCGCGTTCTGCAGCGCGGCCGAGCGTCTGCCGGCCGAGGCGGCCAAGGCGCACGCCGACTACCTCGCCGCCGGCGGCAGCATCGTCTCCGACCTCCCCGCCGCGCCGGCCAACGGCTGGGCCCTGGTGGTCGACGCGCTCTTCGGGATCGGCCTCGGACGCCCGATCGAAGACCGCTACGCGAGCTGGATCCACACCCTCAACGCCCAACCCTGCCCGCGCATGGCGCTCGACGTCCCGAGCGGACTCGACGCCGACACCGGCAGCCCGCTCGGCGCCACCTTCCGCGCCACCCACACCACCACCTTCATCGCCCTCAAACCCGGCCTGCTCACCAACGACGGCCCCGACCACTGCGGCGAGATCAGCGTGCAGCGCATCGAGATCGACGCCCCTGCCTGGCTGCCGGCGCGCGGTCACGCGATCGCATCCTCGCTGTTCCGCCATCTGCTGCAGCCGCGCCCACGCAACACCCACAAGGGTCTCTACGGCGACGCCGCCATCCTCGGCGGCAACGCCGGCATGGTCGGCGCCGCGCTACTCGCCGGCCGCGCCGCGCTCTGGCTGGGGACGGGAAGGGTCTATGTCGGCCTGCTCGACCCCGCCGGCCCCGCGGTCGACTTCGCCCACCCCGAGCTCATGCTGCGTCGCGCCGAGACCCTGCCCGAGCGCCTCAGCGCGCTCGCCATCGGCCCCGGCCTGGGCACCCAGGGCGCGTCCGCCAACGTGCTCGCCGACGCCCTCGCGCGCCCGATCCCGCTGCTCCTCGACGCCGACGCGCTCAACCTCCTCTCCGCCGATGCGGCGCTGCGCCGGGTGTTGTGCACGCGCGGCGCAGCCACCGTGCTCACCCCCCACCCCGCAGAGGCTGCCCGCCTGCTCGGCAGCGACACCGCAAGCGTGCAGGCCGACCGGCTGCGTGCCGCGCTCGAACTCGCCCGCCGCTACCGTGCCTTGGTCGTGCTCAAGGGCTGTGGCAGCATCGTCGCCACACCCGACGAGCGCTGGTTCATCAACGGCAGCGGCCACTCCGGGATGGCAAGCGCGGGCATGGGAGACGTGCTGAGCGGCCTCGTCACCGGCCTGCTCGCGCAGGGCTGGCCGCCCGAGTCCGCGCTCATCGCCGGCGTACACCTGCACGGTGCCGCAGCCGACCGACTCGCACGCGAAGGCATCGGTCCGGTCGGGTTGAGCGCGAGCGAGACCATCGACGCCGCCCGTGGCGTCTTCAACGGCTGGCTGATCGAGGCGCAGCGCGAGCCGCGCAACACCGGCCCCCATTCCCCGCGGACCGGGCGCTGAGCGCGCCGGTGCTAGAATCGCAGCATCCCGGCGGCGCCACCGGGCGCAGCCACCCGGCGCCTGGCGCGTCTGTGCCGGGCCGCCGCCTCGCCCGGCCCGCCGCCCTTCCCGCCTAACCTTGCAGGTCCTCCCATGCTCTCCGAACAGCTCCGCGTCGAAATCCAGCGCAACATCGCAGCCTCGCTCGCCGAGGACATCGGCACCGGCGACCTCACCGCGCGCCTGATCGCACCGGACACCGAGGCGCGCGGCCGCGTCATCACCCGCGAGGACGCGGTCATCTGCGGCACCGCCTGGTTCGACGCCGCGTTCGCCGCGCTCAGCCCGGCGGCGGTGGTGCACTGGCACGTCAAGGACGGCGACAGCGTCAAGGCGGGGCAGACCCTGTGCGAGATCGCCGCGCGCGCGCGCGTGCTGCTGACCGCCGAGCGCACCGCACTCAACTTCCTGCAGCTGCTCTCGGGCACCGCCACCGTCACCCGCCGCTTCGTCGATGCGGTGGCCGGCACCCGCGCCAAGATCGTCGACACCCGCAAGACCCTGCCGGGCCTGCGCCTGGCGCAGAAGTACGCGGTCGCGATCGGTGGCGGCACCAACCACCGCGTCGGCCTCTACGACGGCATCCTGGTCAAGGAGAACCACATCATCGCGGCCGGCGGCATCCGCGAGGTGGTCGAGCAGGCAAGTGCCATCGCGCCCTCGAACGTGTTCATCGAGGTCGAGGTGGAGACACTGGGGCAACTGCGCGAGGCGCTCGATGCCGGCGTGAAGATGATCCTGCTCGACAACATGACGCTCGAGCAGATGTGCGAGGCGGTGGCTATCAATGCCGGCCGCGCCGAACTCGAGGCCTCGGGTGGCGTGAATCTCGAGCGCGTGCGCGCGATCGCCGAGACCGGCGTCGACCGCATCTCGATCGGCACCCTGACCAAGGACGTACGAGCGCTCGACCTGTCGCTGCGCCACGTCGAGCGCTGAGGGCGCGGGTCCGCCCATGGCCGCCAGCGCCCCCCTGCCCCCTGCCGCGCCCGCCGCTTCCGACCCGCCCGCCCTGCCCGCTTGGCCCATGGTGCCGGCCTGCTACGGCTGGCTCGCGCTCGACGCCCGCGGCGGCTGGCGGCTGCGCGGCGAGATCATCACCCACCCCGGACTGCTCGCCTTCCTAGACGCCCACTACACCGGCGACGCGCACGGCAACTGGGGGGTCGATAACGGCCCGCAGCGCGTCTACGTGGAACTCGCTGCGGCACCGCTGATCCTGCGCCTGCATCCCGACGGCCGCCTGGTCGCCCACACCGGACGCGAGGCGACCACGACCGGACCGGTGCTGGTCGACGCGGACGGTTGCGCCTTCCTCGCCACCGACCTGGGTCCGGCGATGATCGACGACCGCGACCTCGCGCTTTTCGCCGCCGAGCTGCGCCAGCTCGGGGGCACGCCCGCCGGCGACGAGGACCTGCTCGCACTGATCGACGGGCAGTCCGGCCCGACACTGCGCTGGCGCGAGGTCGACGTGGCCTTCTGCGCGCGTGCGGCAATCCCCGGGCGCCTCGGCTTCCAGCCCCACCCGCAAGCCATCGGCACCTGATCCGCAGCGCCGTCTTCCGTCGCCGCAACGACGCCCGCGCTCGGCGCTCGCATCAGACACGGCAGGTGTTGACCCCCACCCGGCTTCACGGCTATGATCCGCGCCCTTGCTCGATGCGGCCGGCGCCACGGCGCAGAACACCGCAGCAGCGAAGCCTTGGTGGTGAAATTGGTAGACACGCTATCTTGAGGGGGTAGTGGCGAAAGCCGTGCGAGTTCGAGTCTCGCCCAAGGCACCAGATTACGGCCCCGCCGACGACGGCGGCGTCCGACGAAGAAAAGCCCGCGAATCGCTCGCGGGCTTTTCTTCGTTTACGTCCCGGCGTCCCCGCCGGCCCGCTCGCCGACGGGGACCCGGCGATCAGGTGCGCTGGGCGATGAAGCGCTTGATCGCGTCGGCGTCGGGCGCCATCACCTCGACGCGCTGCGGCAGCTTCTCGATGCCTTCGAGGTCTGCGGGACGCTCCGGCTCGCGCCCAAGGGCCTCGACGATGGTCTCGGCGAATTTCACCGGCAGCGCGGTCTCCAGCACCAGCACCGGCACGCCCGCAGGTACGTCGGCGGCGCGCTCCCAGGCCACCTTGACGCCGTCGGCGGTGTGGGTGTCGATCATCACGCCGTAGCGCTCGTACACCTTGCGGATGGTCGCCAGGCGATCGGCATGGCTGCTCGCGCCAGACACGAAGCCGAACGCGCCGATGCGGGCGAATTCGTCCGTGCCGGACAGGTCGAAGGCGCGCCCGGCGTCGACCTCGGCCCACAGCGCGGCCACCTTGCTCGGGTCGCGGCCGACCAGGTCGAAGACGAAGCGCTCGAAGTTCGAGGCCTTGGAGATGTCCATCGACGGGCTGGAGGTCACGTGCGTCTCGGCCGCCTTGCGCGGGCGATACACGCCGCTGCGGAAGAACTCGTCGAGCACGTCGTTCTCGTTGGTGGCGAGGATCAGCTTCGCCACCGGCAGGCCCATCTGGCGGGCGATGTGGCCGGCGCAGATGTTGCCGAAGTTGCCCGAGGGCACGCAGAAGGCGACCTGCTCGTCGTTGCTCGTCGTGGCCGCGAAGTAGCCCTTGAAGTAATACACGATCTGCGCCGCGACCCGCGCCCAGTTGATCGAATTCACTGCACCGATCTTGTGCCTGGCCTTGAAGGCGTGATCGTTGGAGACCGCCTTCACGATGTCCTGGGCATCGTCGAACATGCCGGTGACGGCGATGTTGAAGATGTTGTCGTCCTGCAGCGAATACATCTGCGCGCGCTGGAAGGCGCTCATCTTGCCGTGCGGCGACAGCATGAACACACGCACGCCGTGCTTGCCGCGCATCGCGTACTCGGCCGCCGAGCCGGTATCGCCCGAGGTGGCACCGAGGATGTTGATGGTCTCGCCACGCTTCGCGAGCACGTATTCGAAGAGGTTGCCGAGCAGCTGCATGGCCATGTCCTTGAAGGCCAGCGTCGGGCCATTGGACAGCTCGAGCAGGCCGAGGCGGCCGCGGCCGTCGGCATCCTTCTCCAGCCAGTGCACCGGAGTGATGTCGCGCGCGTCGCCGCCCGCGCGCACGTGGCGATAGACCTCGGCGGTGTAGGTCTTGGCGCAGATCGCCTTCAGGTCGACGGCGGGGATGTCGGTGATGAACTTCGACAGGATCGCGAACGCCAGCTCTGCGTAGGACAGGCCGCGCCAGGCGTCGAGCTCGGCGCGCGTCACCTGCGGATAGGTCTCGGGCAGGTAGAGGCCGCCGTCGGGGGCGAGGCCGCCGAGCAGGATGTCGCAGAACTCCGGGTTGGCGGGCTGGCCGGCGTGGCCGCGGGTGGAGAGATACTTCACGTGGGCAGTCCTTCAGGGTGACGTGGTCGGCGCGCGCCGTCCGGCGCAAAGGCTCGATTCTAACGAATTCGGCGGACGAATTCGGCTTGCCGGCACACCCCAACCCCGGCGAGGAGCCCGGACGCCGAACGCGGGAACGACGTCGCGCGCCGCAGCTCCGCACGCGCCCGCGATGTGCAGGACGCCCGAATATGCCGCACGCCCGCGGCCCGCACACCGATACAATCGGACCTTCACATCATGAACGGGAGTCCGCCATGAACCTCGGAAACATCCTCGGCCAGATCCTTCAGCAAGGCATGGGCCAGCAGGGCCGTTCGCGCCTCGACCACGCCATGGGCGCGGGCGGTATCGGAGACGTGCTCAGAGGCATTCTCGGCGGACAGGCGGCGGGCGGCACAGGTGGCAGCGCGGGCGGCGGCCTGGGCGATCTGCTGGGTGGCGTGCTGGGCGGCGGCCGTGGCGGCTCCGCGGCGGGCGGGATGGGAGGCCTGGGCGAGATCTTCGGCGGCGCGCTCGGTGGCGGCCGCAGCACGAGCGGAGGCGGCTTGGGCGATCTGCTCGGCGGCCTGCTCGGAGGCAGCGCCGGGGGCGGCACGGGCACGCGCAGCGGCGGCGGCAACGCCGGCATGGCCATCCTCGCCACCATCGCGATGGCGGCGCTGAAGAACTGGACCGACGGCCGCCGCGCGCAGGCCGCGATGGCACCCGACACGGCGGGCTTCGCCGCCCCCGAACTCGAAACCATGACCGAGCCCGCGACCGCGGAGCTGATCGTGCGCGCGATGATCTCGGCGGCCAAGGCCGACGGCGAAGTGAGCGAGGACGAGATCCAGCGCATCGTCGGCCGCATCGGCGCCGACGGCCTGAGCGAGGAGGAGAAGCAGTTCATGATCGCCGAACTGCGTCGCCCGCTCGACCTCGCCGCGCTCGTCGCCGAGGTGCCCAACGAGATGGTGGCGGTCGAGGTCTATGCCGCCTCGCTGCTCGCGATCGAACTCGACACCCCGGCCGAGGCGGCCTACCTGCGCCAGCTCGCCCAGGCACTGCGCCTGGACGGTGCGACGCTGTCCCGCCTGCACGAGATCACCGGCGCCACCGCGGTCTGAGCGCGGGTATCGGGCCGCACCGCCGCACGCCAAGCTGGCGCGGCGGCGCGACTCGCCTCACTCGCTCTCGAGCCGGAAGCCCAGCTTCAGCGTGACCTGGAAGTGCGCGACCTTGCCGTCGACCACGTGGCCGCGCGTCTCCATCACCTCGAACCAGTCGATGTGGCGGATTGTGCGCGCAGCGGTCTCGATCGCATTGCGGATGGCGGCATCGGTGCTCTCGTGCGAGGTGCCGACGATTTCGACGAGCTTGTAGACGCGATCGGACATCTTGTCCTCCTCTGCGGTGCCGGCCAGCGCCGGATGGCTGTTCAGTCCGCGTCCGGATCCGCGGACCGATCCTCCCCGCGCAACGCCCGCGCAGCCTCGAAGCCGCGCACCGACGCCACATAGCCACGGACGCCGAGCACGGCGATCGCAACCACGATGGCGGTGAAGACGGCGAGCTTGAAGGCCATGCGAAGGCGTCCTGCAGGCAAGGGTTGGGAATCGCGGCATGCGCCTCGCGCGCGCCGCCGTGCTTCAGTCTAGGCGCAAACGCCTGTGGTGTCGCGCATGCCCGGAGCTCCCGCCACCGCCCACGCGCCCTCCCACCTCGCCGTCCACCTCCTCACCCCCCCTGCGCGCGCAGCCACGCCGCACGCTCGCGCCAGCGCGTCGCCTTGTCGCCGGCGAGCCCGGGCGCGCCGGCGATGCGTGCGAGCAGCCCGGCATCGGGCCGGTGCGCGCTCACCGTGTCCCAGTAGTCGGCAAGCGTGAGCCAGGGATTGGGACGCTCGAGCAGCTCGATCGTGTCGCCCGCGGCGATCCTGCCCGGCTGCAGCACGCGGTAGTACCAGCCGGTGATCCCCGCCGCCTCGACGAAACGCGAGGCGCCCTCGACCTGCAGACGCAGGTCGATCTTCCAGCACGGCGAGCGCGTCTGGCTCACCTGCACGCGCGCCGCGCCGATGCGCAGCACGTCGCCGATGCACAGCACGTGCTCGTCCAGCCCGTGCGTGCTGATGTTCTCGCCGAGGAAACCCGCACCCAGCGCGGCTGCGCACTGTGGCCACTCGGCGGCCAGCACCGCGTAGTGCTCGACCGGATAGTGGTGCAGCGCCTTCTCCAGGCCGCCGTGGTGGCGCAGGTCGGCCTGCTCGTCGCCCTCCAGCCCGGTCGGCGTCAGCATGACCGGGCCCGCGGCCGGCGACTTGACGATGCCGCTGCGCTCGCCCTCGATCGACAGCAGGCGCACCTTGCCGACGAAGACCTCATCCACCTTGCTCTTCATGTCCCCCAATCCTCCCTGCCTTCCAGGTCGCAGCAATGGCGACCCGGGATGACGTGAACGCAAGAGGCCGCACCCGGGGGCACGGCCTCGTCTTCGATCACGACTCGAAACTGCGCTCAGAGAGCTTCCATACGCAGCTTCACGACCTTGCCCTGCACTACGGGCAGCGCCTCGATGCGCACGATGGCGGCATTGGCGTTCTTTTCCGCGGTCTGGTGGGTCAGCATGATGATGTCGGTGTGCGCCTCGCCCTCGGCCGCCTGCTTCTGGATCAGCGCCTCGATCGAGATCCCGCTGTCGGCCAGGATGCGGGTGATGTCGGCGAGCACGCCCGGCTTGTCCTCGACCCGCATGCGCAGGTAGTAGGAGGTCACGACCTCCTCGATCGGCAGCACCGGAACGTCGTGCACCTGGTCGGGCTGGAAGGCCAGGTGGGGCACGCGGTGCTCGGGGTCGGAGGTGTGCAGGCGGGTGACGTCGACCAGGTCGGCGATCACCGCCGAAGCGGTGGGCTCGGCGCCCGCGCCCTTGCCGTAGTAGAGCGTCGCGCCGACGGCGTCGCCCTGCACCAGCACCGCATTCATCGCACCCTCGACGTTGGCGATGAGGCGCTTCGCCGGAATCAGCGTGGGGTGCACGCGCAGCTCGACGCCGTTCTCGCGGCGGCGGGCGATGCCGAGCAGCTTGATGCGATAGCCGAGCTGTTCGGCGTAGCCGATGTCCACCGAGTCGAGCTTGCTGATGCCCTCGATGTAGGCCTTGTCGAACTGCATCGGGATGCCGAAGGCGATCGCGCTCATGATCGTCGCCTTGTGCGCGGCGTCGACCCCCTCGACGTCGAAGGTCGGATCGGCCTCGGCGTAGCCGAGCGCCTGCGCTTCCTTGAGCACCTCGGCGAAGGGCAGGCCCTTGTCGCGCATCTCGGACAGGATGAAGTTGGTGGTGCCGTTGATGATGCCGGCCAGCCACTCGATGCGGTTGGCGGTGAGGCCTTCGCGCAGCGCCTTGATGATCGGGATGCCGCCCGCGACCGCGGCCTCGAAGGCCACCATCACGCCCTTCTTCTGCGCCGCGGCGAAGATCTCGTTGCCATGCACCGCGAGCAGCGCCTTGTTGGCGGTGACCACGTGCTTGCCGTTCTCGATCGCCTTCAGCACCAGCTCCCGGGCCACGCCGTAGCCGCCGATCAGCTCGACGACGATGTCGATGCCCGGATCGGTGACCACCGAGAAGGCGTCGTCGGTGAGCTTGACCTCGCCGCCGGTCACCTTGCGCGCGAGCTCGAGGTTCTTGTCGGCCACGGTGACGATGCGGATCGGACGGCCGGCGCGCCGGGTGATCTCCTCGGCGTTGCGTTTGAGGACGGTGTAGGTGCCGCCACCGACGGTACCGATGCCAAGGAGGCCAACGTTGATAGGTTTCATTTTGTCCGTGAGGTGTGAGGTGTCAGGAGGGAGGAGCAGGCGGCGCAGCCGCCTTCCGGTGGCGGCTCAGGTGCCGTGACGCTTGCGGTAGTTCTCGAGGAAGCGGGCGATGCGGCCGATGGCGTCGCGCAGGTCGTCCTCGTGCGGCAGGAAGACCAGGCGGAAGTGGTCGGGATGCGGCCAGTTGAAGCCGGAGCCCTGCACCAGCAGCACACGCTCCTCTTCGAGCAGTTCGGCGATGAAGGCCTGGTCGTCCTCGATCGGATAGACCTTGGGATCCAGGCGCGGGAACATGTACAGCGTGGCCTGCGGCTTCACGCAGCTCACGCCTGGGATCTGGTTGATCAGTTCCCAGGCGAGGTCGCGCTGGCGACGCATGCGCCCACCCTCGGCGACCAGGTCGTCGATGCTCTGGTAGCCGCCGAGCGCGGTCTGGATCGCGTACTGGCCGGGCACGTTGGCGCACAGGCGCATCGAGGCCAGCATGTTGAGGCCCTCGATGTAGTCGTTGGCGCGGCGCTTGTCGCCGCACACCACCATCCAGCCCGCGCGGTAGCCGCAGGAGCGGTAGTTCTTCGACAGACCGTTGAAGATGATCGTCAGCACGTCCTCGGACAGCGCCGCCATCGAGGTGTGCCTGACGCCCTCGTAGAGCACCTTGTCGTAGACCTCGTCGGCGTAGAGGATCAGGTCATGCTCGCGGGCAAGCGCGACGATCTGCTTCAGGGTCTCGTCCGGATACACCGCGCCGGTCGGATTGTTCGGGTTGATGACCACGATCGCGCGCGTGTTGGCGTTGATCTTCGCGCGCATGTCGTCGATGTCCGGCAGCCAGCCCTTGGACTCGTCGCACAGGTAATGCACCGGCTTGCCGCCCGACAGGCTCACCGCAGCGGTCCACAACGGGTAGTCGGGCGCCGGCACCAGCACCTCGTCGCCGGCGTCGAGCAGCGCGTTCATCGCCATTACGATGAGCTCGGACACACCGTTGCCGATGTAGATATCCTCGATGGTGACACCCTTGATGCCCTTCTGCTGGGTGTAGTGCATCACCGCCTTGCGCGCGGAGAAGATGCCCTTGGAGTCCGAGTAGCCCGCCGCGTTGGGCAGGTTGCGGATCATGTCCATCTGGATCTCTTCGGGCGAATCGAAGCCGAACGCGGCGAGGTTGCCGATGTTCAGCTTGATGATCTTGTGCCCCTCGTCCTCCATCTGCTTGGCGCGCACCAGCACCGGGCCGCGGATGTCGTAGCAGACCTCGGCGAGCTTGGCGGACTTGCGGATCGGACGCGGCGCGGCGGCTGCGCCCGCCTCGGCCTTGATCACCGGTTCGGGGGATGCCGCCGCGAGCTCGAGTGTCTTCACCGCTTTCATGCCATTCCTTCCTGAGAGGTGGAAACGCGCGCCGGAGTTTTCCCGCACGCCAAAAGGTTGATATCTTAGCCGCGCTCCCGCACTGCGGCAATTTGCCCGGGCATCGCGGGCAACCGCCGGCGTGCGCCGCATGCCGCGACCAGGAACGGACGATGAAGCTCTACCAGGACAAGCACGCCAACACCAACGTGATAACCGGCTACGGCGACGACCACGTGATGATCGGGAAGACCCGCCACGAGGGCAACGTGCTCGTCAGCGCCGGGCGGATTGTGGGCGATTGGGCCCCGCAGGCCGGTGGCGACCTCGCAGGACTGACGGCCGAGGATCTCGCGCGCGCAGCCGAACTCGGCGCCGAGATCCTCATCGTCGGCACCGGGCGCCGCCAGCGCTTCCCGCAGCCACCGCTGCTGCGCGGGCTGGTCGAGGCGCGCATCGGCTTCGAGTTCATGGACTTCGCCGCCGCCTGCCGCACCTACAACATCCTCGTGGCCGAAGGCCGCGCGGTCGTGCTCGGACTGCTCCACGAACGCTGAGCGGCGCAACGCGGCGGTAACGCCGCCGCAATACGCTCTTCACCCGGGCAGGCGCTTTCGGCTACCCTGAGGCATACGAAGCACGTGCGCCGGTGCGCTCGCCCCGAGCGCGCAGCCCCGCCGCCCCGACGAACAGGAGACCCGATTGAGCGCCCCCCTCGCCCCCGACTTTTCCCTGCCCGCCACCGCCGGCCACACCGTCACCCTCTCCGCGCTGCGCGGCCGCAAGGTGGTGATCTACTTCTACCCCAAGGACAACACCCCCGGCTGCACCAACGAGACGCGCGACTTCGGCGCGCTGCACGCCGAGTTCGCCGCCACCGACTGCGCCGTCTTCGGCATCAGCCGCGACAGCCTCAAGAGCCACGAGAACTTCAAGGCCAAGCTCGAACTGCCCTTCGAACTCGTCTCCGACCCCGAGGAACAGGCCTGCGAGGCCTTCGGCGTCATGAAGCTGAAGAACATGTACGGCAAGCAGGTGCGTGGCATCGAGCGCAGCACCTTCCTCATCGACGCCGCGGGCGCGATCGCGCGCGAATGGCGTGGCGTGAAGGTGCCCGGCCACGCCGAGGAAGTGCTCGCCGCCGCGCGCGCGCTCTGATCCTTGCGGCGCCGGCCGCGCACCGCGAGCCGTCCCGCACGCTCGGCGCCCCGGCGCCGCCTCGCCTCTTCCTGCGGCCGTCCTGCCGCCCTCCCGGATCCACGTCATGTCCGCCCTCCGCAAATCCGCCACCTCCCCGTCCCTCCCCGCGGACGCGGGCGAGCCTGCCATCAAGCGTGTCCGCCGTACCCGCAAGGCCCCGGCAGCGTGCAAGCTCTTCGTGCTCGACACCAACGTGCTGATGCACGACCCGACCAGCCTGTACCGCTTCGAGGAGCACGACCTCTACGTGCCGATCATGACGCTGGAGGAACTCGACAACAACAAGAAGGGCACCAGCGAGGTGGCACGCAACGCCCGCCAGGCCAGCCGCATGCTCGACGAGATCGTATGCGCCTCGGAAGACGGCATTGCCGCGGGCATCGCGCTCGAGGGCCCCTCGCGCGGCCAGGCCACCGGACGCCTGCACCTGCAGACCGAGGCGATCGACATCAAGCTGCCGCCGGCCTTGCCGACCGCGCGCGGCGACAACCAGATCCTCGCGGTGGTGATGTTCCTGGTGGAGAAGCACCCCGGGCGCGAGGTCATCCTGGTGTCGAAGGACATCAACATGCGCATCAAGGCCCGTGCGCTCGGGCTCGCCGCGCAGGACTACTTCAACGACAAGGTGCTCGAGGACAGCGACCTGCTGTACACCGGCACCTGCGAGCTGCCCGCCGACTTCTGGGACAGCCACGCGCGCGGCATGCAGTCGTGGAAGGAAGAAGGCCGCAGCTACTACCGCGTCAGCGGGCCGCTCGCCGCCGAGATGCTGGTGAACGAGTTCGTCTATCAGGACGGCGACAACCCGCTGCAGGCCTGGGTGAAGGAAAAGGAAGGCCGCAGCGCCCTCATCGAGACCCTCACCGACTACAGCCACCACAAGAACAACGTCTGGGGCATCACCGCGCGCAACCGCGAGCAGAACTTCGCGCTCAACCTGCTGATGAACCCCGAGATCGACTTCGTCACCCTGCTCGGCCAGGCCGGCACCGGCAAGACCCTGCTGACGCTCGCCGCCGGGCTCACCCAGGTGCTGGAGTCGAAGCGCTACAGCGAGATCATCATGACCCGCGTCACCGTTCCGGTGGGCGAGGACATCGGCTTCCTGCCCGGCACCGAGGAAGAAAAGATGGCACCCTGGATGGGCGCGCTCGAGGACAACCTCGACGTGCTCAACGGCACCGCCGGCGAGGGCGGCGACTGGGGTCGCGCGGCCACCCGCGACCTCATCCGCAGCCGCATCAAGATCAAGAGCCTGAACTTCATGCGCGGCCGCACTTTCCTCAACAAGTTCCTCATCATCGACGAGGCGCAGAACCTCACGCCCAAGCAGATGAAGACCCTGATCACGCGCGCCGGCCCCGGCACCAAGGTGGTCTGCATGGGCAACATCGCGCAGATCGACACGCCCTACCTCACCGAGGGTTCTTCGGGCCTCACCTTCGTGGTCGACCGCTTCAAGGGCTGGGCCCACTCCGGCCACATCACCCTGCAGCGCGGCGAACGCTCCCGCCTCGCCGACCACGCCGCCGAGGTGCTCTGACGCAGCCCTCGCGGCTCGCCGTTCCCGCGATGCGCGCGCCTATAATGTGTGATTGCTTCGATCCCGGTCCGCCCATGAGCAACGACGCCGCCGACCTGCTGGTGGGAGCCAGCATGGATTTCCTGCGCAACTTCTCCCCCTTCAACCGCATGGAGCCGGGCGCGCTCGCCTCTCTCGCCGAGCGCGCGGTGCTCGCCTTCCATGCCCGTGGCAGCGAGATCCTGACGCCCGAATCGGGTGTGCCGTCGCACTTCTACATCGTCCAGCGCGGCAAGATCCAGGCCCGGCAGACCGGCCAGACCACGGTCACCGAGTACACCAGCCTAACCCTCGGGCCGGGCGAGTGCTTCCCGATCGGCGCCATCTCCGCGCGCCGCCCCTCGACCAACGCCTACGTGGCGGTCGAGGACAGCTTCTGCTTCCAGATCAGCGCCGACGACTTCCTGCATCTGATGCAGATCAGCCCGGTGTTCCACCTCTTCTGCACGCAGTACATCGCCAGCCTGCTCAGCCAGTCGCGCCAGCAGCTGCAGAGCACGTTCGCCCAGCGCGCCGCCGAGCAGCAGACCATGACCACGGCGCTCGGCAAGTTGATCGAGAAGGAGGCGGTCTTCGTCACCCCCGATACGCCGACGCGCAGCGCGCTCGAGCGCATGTCCGAGCTGCATCTCGGCTGCATGGTGGTGGTGGACGCGGAACGCCGCCCGGTCGGCATCCTGACCCAGAGCGACCTGCTGCCGCGCGTGATCCTCGCCGGCTTCGACCTCGCGCGCCCGATCGGCGAGCTGATGACCGCCAATCCGCACCAGCTGCCGGCGAGCGCCTCGGCCTACGACGCGGCCCTGGAGATGGCCACCCACGGCGTGCGCCACCTGCTCGTGGTCGACTCCGACAGCGTGCTGCTGGGCGTGGTCTCCGAGCGCGATCTGTTCTCGCTGCAGCGCATCAGCCTGCGCCAGATCCGCGCCGGCATCGACAACGCCGCCGACATCGAGGCCCTGCAGCGTGCGAGCAAGGACATCCGTCAGCTGGCGCTGAACCTGATCGCCCAGGGCATCGGCGCCGAGCAGCTCACGCAGTTCATCTCGGCGCTCAACGACGCGCTGACGCGCCGCATCATCATCCTGGCGCGTGAACGCCACGAGCTGGTGGGGATCGACTTCGCCTGGCTCGCCTTCGGCTCCGAGGGCCGCCACGAGCAGACCCTGTCCACCGACCAGGACAACGGGATCATCTTCCGCTGCGCCGAGCCGAAGCAACTCAAGGACACGCGCGCCCGCCTGGTCGAGTTCGCGCGCACGGTCAACGAAGACCTCGCGGCCTGCGGCTTCCCGCTGTGCAAAGGCAACATCATGGCGAGCAACCCCGAGCTCTGCCTGACCCTCGACGAGTGGAAGTCGCGCTTCGGCGACTGGATCCGCGAGCCCGACCCGCAGGCCCTGCTCAACGCCTCGATCTTCTTCGACTTCCGCGTGCTCTACGGCAACGAACGCTTCGGCGACCAGCTGCGCAGCGCGCTCAACAAGGGTGCCAAGGGCAACAGCGCCTTCCTGCGCATGATGGCCGCCAACGCCCTCAAGGTCATGCCCCCGCTCGGGCGCATCCGCGACTTCGTGGTGGATGAAGACGGCACCATCGACATGAAGAAATCCGGCGCCCGCCTGTTCGTCGATGTGGCCCGCATCCTCGCCCTGCGCACCGGCGTGGAGTCGAGCAGCACGGTGCAGCGCCTGCGCCAGGGCAGCACCAAGATCGGCGGCATGAGTCCGGAGGAAGTCTCGGCCATCATCGACGGCTTCAACTTCATTCAGTTGCTGCGCCTGCGTTCGCAGCACCTCGAGACCGAGCACGACTCCGCCGAGGACAACCGCATCGACCCCGAATCGCTCAACGAACTCGACCGCCGCATCCTCAAGGAAGCCTTCCGCCAGGCGCGCAAGCTCCAGCTACGGCTTAAACTCGATTACCAACTATGAGCTGGCTCTCTCGCCTGAAGAACGCCCGCGGCAACCAGCCGCCGCTGAGCGCCGAGGCCGAGCGCGCGCTCGAGGCTTGGCATGCGCTCGCCGAGTCCGCGCACGAACAGCCTCATTTCGAGTCGCGCTACGTGGTGCTCAACACCGAGGCCACCGGCCTCGACCTCGAACGCGACCGCCTGCTCGCGGTCGGCGCCATCGCCGTCGACGGCGGCCTGCTGCACCCGCAGGACGCCTATCACGCGCAGCTCGAGCCCTTGCCCGGCGATGCGCTCGCCGGGCTGCTCGGCTTCGCCCGCAACAGCCCGCTTGTCGTGTTCAACGCCACCTTCAACCGCACGATGCTCGAGCGCGCGTTCTCGAGAATGCTCGGCTTCACGCCAGAGTTCCTCTGGATCGACCTCTATTTCCTGCTGCCCTCGCTGTTTCCCGAGCGGCTGGAACGCCCCGGTCGGCTCGCCGACTGGATGGCCGCCTTCGAGATCGAGACCTTCCAGCGCCACCACGCGCTCGGCGACGCCTGGGCGATCGCGCAACTCTTCCTCGCGGCGCAGTCGCGCGCACTCTCGCTCGCGGTCACCAGTCCGCGCGCGCTTGCCGAGCACGCCCAGGCCTACCGGCAAAAGATCAAGGTCTGAAAGCAGGCCGACAAGAACCGGGACGAATGCGTCCGACAGGCGCAGATTTCCCTTTACACCGGATAGCTCGATGCGTATATTTCCGCGAATGTTTTTCCGGACATCCCTACCTGCCCTGCTCGCCTCCTTCGCGCTCGCCCTTCCCGCCCAAGCCGCGGAGCCGGCCCCGGCGCAGCGCGAGCACGCCTTCCAGGCGTCTTCGGCGTTCGAGGAGTACACCACGGCCGCCGAACAACTGGTCGACGAGGCGCTCTCCTACCTGGGTATCCGCTATCGCTTCGGAGGCACTTCGCCGGCGACCGGCTTCGATTGCAGCGGACTCGTGCTCAACGTGTTCCGTAATGCCGTCGGGCTCGACCTGCCGCGGAGCGCGAGCGAGATGGCGAGCCTGGGCGACAAGATCGGCAAGCAGGACCTCAAGCCGGGCGACCTGGTGTTCTTCAACACCATGCGACGCACCTTCTCGCACGTCGGCATCTATCTCGGCGACGGCAAGTTCGTGCATGCCCCCTCGAGCGGCGGCAAGGTTCGCGTCGAGAACATCTCCGCGACGTACTGGGCCAAACGCTTCAACGGCGCCCGCCGGCTGGTCGATGAGGAATCGCTCGGTCTCAGCGCCCAGGTGATGCGCACGCACTGAGCGCCGGCGAGGAACACGCCGAGGAAGAGGCCCCGCATGCCGGGGCCTCTTGCTTTTTCAGCAGGCAGATGACGCCCGCCGGCGCCCACCGGATGCCTTCTCGCAGCGCCGCGGGCATTCGTCGCAGCGCGAACCCATCTGCCGATCGAGCGCCTGCTGCAGCGCGCAGGTGGAGCGCCGGCAGCACACCACCTGCACGCCCTGCTTGCCTGCGGCCTCACGGAAGCGCTGCATGACGTTGTGGCCGAGAAAATCGGTGAACAGGATCACCAGCCCGATCCCGCTCGGCAAGGGCGTGCTGCGGCGCTGGTGCGTCGTGTCGCGGCCGCTGACGTGGGCGGCGATGCGAATGCCGAAGTTGTGCAGAACATCCGGGATGTTGCCGAGGCGGTCGGCACCGACGAGCAGCGCATTCATGGAATCTCCTTGTTGAGAACATTTCTCAACAATAATGAAGTGAATGCGATCCATTTGCAACTGCGAACCTTTATCGTTAGTATCGTCGCACCGCAAACACACCAAGGTTCGCACACCATGAGCAAGAAAGTCCTCATCGCCTCGATCATCGCCGCCTTCGGTCTCACCGGCACCGTCACCGCCGCCGAGCTGAACGTCTACTCCGCCCGCCACTACCAGACAGACGAAGAGCTCTACGGCAACTTCACCAAGCAGACCGGGATCAAGATCAACCGCATCGAGGCGAAGGAAGACGAACTGCTCGAGCGCATCCGCAACGAGGGCGCCAACAGTCCGGCCGACATCTTCGTCACCGTCGATGCCTCGCGCCTGGCGAAGGCCGACGAACTCGGCATCTTCCGGCCGGTGAAGTCCGCCGCGCTCGAGGCCCGCATCCCCGCCCACCTGCGCGCACCGAACTGGTTTTCCTACTCGACCCGCGCACGCGTGATCGTCTACAACCCGGACATGGTCAAGGCCGAGCAGGTGCAGACCTACGAGCAGCTCGCCGACCCCGCGCTCAAGGGCCAGGTGTGCACCCGCTCGGGCAGCCACCCGTACAACCTCTCGCTCGGCGCTGCAATGATCAAGCACAACGGCGCGGAAGCGACCGAGAACTGGGCCCGGGGCATCGTCGCCAACTTCGCACGCGCGCCCAAGGGCGGCGACACCGACCAGATCCGCGCCGTGGCCGCGGGCGAGTGCGGCGTGGCCATCGCCAACAGCTACTACCTCGCCCGCCTGATGAACTCGGACAAGCGCGAAGACCAGGCCGTGGTCGCGAAGATCAAGGCGGTATGGCCGAACCAGGCGACCTGGGGCACCCACATCAACGTGTCCGGCGCCGGCATGCTCGAGCACGCGCCGAACAAGGAGGCCGCGGTCAAGTTCCTCGAGTATCTCGCCTCGGACCAGGCGCAGGAATACTTCGCCAACGGCAACAACGAATGGCCGGCGGTGCCGAGCGTGAAGGTGGACAACCCCGCGCTGAAGAAGCTCGGCGAGTTCAAGGCCGACACCCTGCCGATCGGCGAGCTCGCCGACACGGTGGCCGAGGCCCAGCGCATCTTCGACCGCGCCGGCTACCGCTGATCCGCAGCCCCTGCGGCGGCCCCCTCGCTGACGGGCTCGCCGCAGGGCGCACCGGCACTCGCCGGCGCCAGCACGACGCGGTTACGCCCGGCGTGCTTGGCCGCGTACAAGGCCTCGTCGGCGCGCGCATAGGCGGCCTCGTAGCCCTCGTCGGCCGCGTCCAGCATGGTCGCGCCGATGCTGACCGAATAGTGCAGCGCCCCCGAGTCGACGCTGGCCGGCGAATCCGCCACCACCCTGCGCAGCCGGTCCGCCGCCCGCACCGCGCCGAGCGCGTCGATGCTGGGAAGCAGGACCGCGAACTCCTCCCCGCCCAGGCGTGCGAACACGTCGGCCTCGCGCAACTGCGCGCTCACCGTCGCGGTGAAATGGCGCAGCACCTCGTCACCCGCGGCATGGCCGTGGGTGTCGTTGATGCGCTTGAAGAAGTCGAGATCCATCAGCAGCAGCGCTGCCGGCGCCTGGTTGCGGCGCACGCGTCCGAGTTCGCCGCGCACGACCTCGACGAAGTGGCGGCGATTCCATAGCCCGGTGAGCGGATCGCTGGTGGCCAGCTGCAGCAGGCTCTCCTCCATCGCCTTGCGCTGCGAGATGTCCTGGTGGATGCCGACCATGCGCAGCGCCTCCCCGCCCGCGCCGCGATCGAGTACGCGGCCCGCCGCGAGCACCCAGACCCAGTGCCCGCTCTTGTGCTTGAGGCGGTATTCCGCGCGATAGGCATCCTTGATGCCGCGCAGGTGCGGCTCGAGCGAGTCGCGGATGTCGTACCAGTCGTCCGGATGCACCAGGGACTCCCAGCTCGATACATTCGCCGGCAGCTCCTCCGCTGCATAGCCGAGCATCCTGCACCACATCGGGCTGAAATTCGCTCGCCCGCTCGGCACGTCCCAGTCCCAAAAACCGAGCTCGGCACCTTCGAGTGCGAGCATCAGGCGGCGTTCGCGCTCGGCGATCTGCTCGCGCACCCGGCGCCGTTCGGTGAAGTCCCGGCTGACGCGGATCTCGCCGAGCTGCACGCCGTCGAGGTCGAAATAGGGGGTGCGCAAGGTGTCGAGCAGACGTAGCGTTCCGTCCGCCGCCTCCAGCCACTCCTCGTGGTTCTCTGCGCAGCTCACGGTGTCCTGGCCGGCCCCGGCGAGCGGCAGCCGCCCCGCGAACACCTCGCCGTCGCTGCGCCCGACCAGGGCCGCCTCGCGGATCCCGTAGGCCTCGGCGAAGGCCTTGTTGCAGCCCAGGTAACGGCCTTCCCGATCGCGGAAGGCGATCAGGTCGGGCACCGAATCGATCAGCCCGCGCAGCAGCGCCCGCTCGGCCGCCAGCGTCCGCTGCGGCGCACGCACGCCGGACACGAACACCGCGCGATAGATCATCGCGAACGCCGCCACCTTGTAGGCGTGCCCGAGCACGTTGTAAAGGTCGGCGACCGCGGCATAACGCGCGAAATGCAGCTCGGCCAGCGCCATCGTCGCCGCGGCGGCGGCCAGCCAGCCAGCGGCGGATTCGCCGTCCGCCAGCGCGCGGCGCGCGAGCAAGATCGCGGCAGCAAGGTGCAGCAGCACGAGCCCACCCTCCAGCACGCTCTTTAACGGGGTTACGCCCTGCCCCTCGATGAAGGTCGCCGGCAAGACCTGCGGGTGCGCAAGGACGAGCCAGCTCCAGCCGAAGGCGACGCCGATCGCAGCGAGGACGGCCCAGGCCGCGGCGGATCCGCCGCCATCGCGCTCCGGCAGCACGGCATGGGCGAGCAGACCCAGCACACCGAGCAGACGCGCCATCAGCCAGAAGGCGATCGCCTTGTCCGCGCTGTTGGGCGTGAAGAAGGGCGGCATGCCCGGAAAGGACATCAGGTGGGCGAAATCGAGCAGCCCCACCGCGAGGCAGGCTGCGCCGAGCCAGACCAGCCGTGCCCCGCGCGCGCTGCGGCGCAGGTTCCAGCCAAGCGCGAACACCATCCCGGCGACCACGAGCGAGAAGATCTCCAGCCCTGAATGCAGCGGCAGGTAATCGCGCGCATCGGCGAACAGGCGCACCGGCGGCATGAAGACGCTGAGGACGAAGAGCACCCCGAGCAGGCCGGTGGCCTGCAGCGGACGACGGAAGCGGTGCAGCACCGAGGTCGCCAAGATCAACGCGCCTCGGGCACACCGCAGGAGCGTGGTTTGCCCCCCCAGCCGGAAGGCATGGTATGGACGACCCGGGCAGCTTGCCGAGCGCTGCACGGGACGAAGATTGAAGGACGCGGGGACATCGCGTAATTATGCATGATCGACCCGCGACCGCCGCCGCGGCAGCGCACCCCGCGTGCATTATTTCGCGTCGGCAGGCACCTCGCTCAGCCCTCCCGGCGGCGCACGCGCAGGATCTGGCGCGAAATCCAGAACATCGGCAGCAAGCCCACCGCCACGATGATCAGCGCCGCGGTCGAGGCTTCGGCCAGGCGCTCGTCGGCCGCAAGCGTGTGCGCCTGGGTGGCGAGGGTGTCGAAGTTGAAGGGTCGGATCACCAGCGTGGCGGGCAGCTCCTTCATGACATCGACGAACACCAGCAGGCCGGCGGTGAGCAGGCTACCGCGCAGCATCGGCATGTGCACCCGCCTCAGCGTCGCCCACTTGCCGAAGCCCAGGCTGCGCGAGGCGTCGTCCATGTTGGGGGTGATCTTGCCCAGGCTGGACTCGACCGTCTGCAGCGCCACTGCGAGGAAGCGCGCCAGGTACGCGTAGATCAGCGCGGCGATGCCGCCGGTGAGCAGCAGCCCGGGGTTCGTCCCCCACAACGCCTCCCAGCCCTGGGCCAGCCAGCGATCCACCCGGGTCAGCGGGATCAGCACGCCCACCGCGATCACCGAGCCGGGCACCGCGTAGCCCAGTCCGACGATGCGGTTGAGCACCTGCGGCAGGCGCGAGCGCGCCAAGCGTGCGGCGTAGGCGAGCAGCACTGCGAGCAGCACCGCCACCACCGCGGTGATCGCCGCGAGCACGAAGCTGTTGTGCGCCAGCTCGACGAAGCGCGCGCCGAACTGGGCATCGCCCTCAAGGAAGGCCATGCGCAGCAGCAGCGCCGCCGGCAGCAGGAAGCCGAGCAGCAGCGGCATGAAGCAGGCGAACGCGGCGAGCACACCGAGCGCCAGCGGCAGGCGCAGCCGCACCGGCATCGCCACCTGGCGCGAGGTGTTGTTGAAGCGCGCCCGCCCGCGCGACATGCGCTCCAGGGTCAGCACCAGGACCACGAAGGCGAGCAGCGCGGCCGACAGCTGCGCGGCGGCGATGCGGTCGCCGAGCGAGAACCAGGCGCGATAGATGCCGGTGGTGAAGGTCTGCACGCCGAAGTAGGACACGGTGCCGAAGTCGGCCAGCGTCTCCATCAGCGCCAGCGCGGTGCCGGCCACCACCGCCGGGCGCGCCAGCGGCAGGGAGACGCGGAAGAACGAGCCCCACGGACCCAGCCCGAGCGTGCGCCCGGCCTCGAGCATCCCGCCCGCACGCTCCAGGAAGGCGGTGCGCGCGATCATGTAGACATACGGGTAGAGCACGAACATGAACATCGCCACCGCGCCGCCGACGGTGCGCACGTCGGGGAACCAGTAGTCGCCGCGCCCCCATCCGAAGGTCTCGCGCAGCCAGCCCTGCACCGGGCCGACGAACTGGAGAAAATCGGTATACACGTAGGCCATCACATAGGCCGGCATCGCCAGCGGCAGCACCAGCGCCCACTCCAGGAAGCGCCGCCCGGGAAAGTCCAGCATCGTCGTCAGCCAGGCCGAGGTCACGCCGATCGACGACACCCCCAGGCCGACGCCGATGCATAGCACCACGGTGTTGAACACGAACTCGCCGAGCACCGTGTCGGCCAGGTGCGACCAGGTCGCCCCGGTGTCGCCGGCGAGCACGTTGGAGAACACCGACAGCACCGGCGCCGCGATCAGCGTGGCCACCACAACCGCCAGCACTGTCAGCGAAGAAAACCGAATGCGCATCGCGCCCTGCCCTGCCGTCGAATCCATGCCGTTCCCATGATTGCGCCCCGGCGCCGGAAATCGGCCCCCGCGAACTGAGCGAATTATAATTGATCGCATTTGGAACACCGGGGTGCAATAATTCCCCACGCCCATAGGCCCTCGACGACCGCGATGTCCCACCTCGACCTTTCCCGCATCGACCTCGCCTTCGGCAGCCACCTCGTGGTCCGCCAGCTCTCACTGCAGCTCGAGAAGGGCCGCATCGGCTGCCTGCTCGGGCCTTCCGGCTGCGGCAAGACCACGGTGCTGCGCTGCATCGCCGGCTTCGAACGGCTGGCGGCCGGCGAGATCCGCCTCGACGGCGAGGTCGTCAGCACGCCGCGCCACATGCTGCCGCCCGAGCGCCGGCGCATCGGCATGGTGTTCCAGGACTATGCGCTCTTCCCGCATCTCTCGGTGGCGGACAATATCGGCTTCGGCCTCCGGCGCGACAGCGCCGCCGTGCGCAACGCGCGGGTGGACGAGCTGCTCGCGCTGGTCGGCCTCGCCGGACAGGGCCGCAAGTATCCGCACGAGATGTCCGGCGGCCAGCAGCAGCGCGTCGCGCTCGCGCGTGCACTCGCTCCCAAGCCCAGCCTGCTGCTGCTCGACGAGCCCTTCTCCAATCTCGACGTCGAATTGCGCGAACGCCTGTCGTACGAGGTGCGCGAGATCATCAAGGCCGCCGACACCACCGCGATCCTGGTCACCCACGACCAGCACGAGGCCTTCGCAGTGGCCGACGAGATCGGCATCATGCACGAGGGTCGCATCCAGCAATGGGATACGCCCTACAACCTCTACCACCGCCCGGCCAACCGCTTCGTCGCCGACTTCATCGGCCAGGGTGCCTTCCTGCGCGGCAAGGTGCTCGACGATCACCGCGTGCAGATCGAGCTCGGCGTGCTCGACAGCACGCAGCCGCTGGTGTGCTGCGCCGACTGCGCCGGTTGCGTGCATGGCAGCCCGGTCGACGTGCTGCTGCGCCCAGACGACCTCGTGCACGACGACGCCAGCGCGCTGCGCGCCGAGGTGGTGCATAAGGCTTTCCGCGGCGCAGACATCCTGTACACCCTGCGCCTGGCGGGCGGCGCGCGCGTGCTCTCGCTGGTGCCCAGCCACCACAACCACGCCATCGGCGAGCGCATCGGCATCCGCCTCGACGTCGACCACGTCGTCACCTTCTCCGACGAGCGCGCCGACGAGTGCGCGCCCGCCCATCCCGCAGCGTCTCTGGCATGATCCCCTGGCTGGGCGCGGAGCCGGGCTTCCCCGCCGACGAGCGCGCTTTGCGCGAACCCAACGGGCTGCTCGCCGCCGGTGGCGCGCTCACCCCACCCTGGCTGCTCGCCGCCTACCGCCGCGGCATCTTCCCCTGGTTCAGCGAGGGCGAACCCATCCTGTGGTGGACACCCGACCCTCGCCTGGTGCTCGTGCCCGACGAATTCCACGTCAGCCATTCGCTGCGCAAGACCCTGCGCCGACGGCGCTTCGAGGTCAGGACGGACACCGCCTTCGCCGAGGTGCTGCTGGCCTGCGCCGCGGCGCGCGCCGGCGGCCCGGGCACCTGGATCACCCCCGCGATGCGCGCCGCCTACCAGCGCATGCACGAACTGGGCTGGGCGCACAGTGTCGAATGCTGGCGAGAGGGCCGGCTGGTGGGCGGACTCTACGGCATGGCGATCGGCCGCGTGTTCTTCGGCGAGTCGATGTTCGCGCGCGAGACCGACGCCTCCAAGGTGGCGCTCGCCCATCTCGCGCGGCTGCTCGCCGAACGCGGCTATGGCATGATCGACTGCCAGATGACCACCGCCCACCTGTGCTCGCTCGGGGCACGCGAGGTGCCGAGGGCGCGTTTCACCGCCGCCCTGCGCCAGTGGGCGCACGACGGCCCGGCGCCGCAGCGCTGGGCCGAGCGAACAATGCAGGACTTCGACTGGAACTGACGCAGGACGGCAAGTTGCACGACGGACGCGATGAAATCGGACTATCCCTACGCCCTCATCCAGTTCTACGCCACGGCGCCCTACGCATGCTCCTACCTGGCCGGGCGGAGCGCGCGCTCGCAGGTCGCCACCCCGGGCCATCTCATCGACCCGCAGGTCTATAGCGAACTCGTGCGCCGCGGCTTTCGCCGCAGCGGGGTGTTCACCTACCGCCCCTATTGCGACCACTGCCAGGCCTGCGTGCCGGTGCGCGTGCCGGTCGAGCGCTTCCAGCCCGACCGCAGCCAGCGCAGGACATGGGCTCGACATGCAGATCTGATCCCGATCGAGCGTCCCCTCGAATTCGTCGAGGAGCACTACCAGCTCTACCAGCGCTACCAGACCGCCCGCCACGCCGGCGGCGGCATGGACCTCGACAACCGCGAGCAGTACGCCCATTTCCTGCTGCAGAGCCATGTCGACACCCGCCTGGTGGAGTTCCGCAGCTATGGCAGCCTGCGCATGGTGAGCGTGATCGATCGCCTCACCGACGGCCTGTCGAGCGTCTACACCTTCTACGATCCCGACCAGCCGCGCAGCGCCTTCGGCACTTGGGGCGTGCTCTGGCAGATCGAGGCGTGCAGGGTGCTCGGACTGCCGCACGTGTACCTGGGCTACTGGATCGGCGAGAGCCCGAAGATGGCCTACAAGGCGCGCTTCCGCCCGCTCGAGGCGCTGATCGACGGCGACTGGCAGCCCTTTCCGGGCGATTTCGCCTGATCACGGCGCCCGGCGGTCGGGTCGACTCGCTACAATCTCGCGATGCTCTACGAACTCGCCCGCCCCCTCCTGTTCGCGCTCGACCCCGAGACCGCCCACAACCTCACCCTGCATGGCCTGCACTATGCCGGCAAGCTGCTGCCCGCCGCCGAGCCGGAGCCGGCGAGCGCGGTCGAGGTCATGGGCCTGCGCTTTCCCAACCGCGTCGGCCTCGCCGCCGGGCTCGACAAGAACGGCGAGGCGATCGACGGCCTCGCCCGCCTCGGTTTCGGCTTCCTCGAGATCGGCACGATCACGCCGCGCCCGCAGCCGGGCAACCCCCGCCCGCGCATGTTCCGCCTGCCCGAGGTGCGGGGCATCATCAATCGCATGGGCTTCAACAACCACGGCGTCGACGTCCTGCTCGCGCACGTGCGTGCGGCGAAGTACCGCGGCATCCTCGGCATAAACATCGGCAAGAACTTCGACACCCCGATCGAGCGTGCCGCCGACGACTACCTCGCCTGCCTGGAAAAAGTGTACGCCCTGGCGAGCTACGTCACGGTGAACATCTCCTCGCCCAACACCAAGAACCTGCGCCAGCTGCAGGGCGAATCCGAACTCGACGACCTCCTCGGCCGCCTCAAGGCGGCGCAGACCCGCCTCACCGAGCAACATGGGCGCTACGTCCCGCTCACCCTCAAGATCGCCCCCGACCTCGACGACGCGCAGGTGAGCAACATCGCCGACGCGCTGCGCCGCCACCGCATCGACGGCGTGATCGCCACCAATACCACGATCGCGCGCGACAAGGTGCAGGGCATCGCCCACGGCAACGAACAGGGCGGCCTGTCGGGCGCGCCGGTGTTCGAGGCTTCCACCGCCGTGGTGCGCAAGCTCGCGCACGCGCTCGCCGGCGAGTTGCCGATCATCGCCGCCGGAGGCGTGCTCGAGGGCGCACAGGCGCGCGCCAAGCTCGAGGCCGGCGCCGCTTTGGTTCAGCTCTACAGCGGACTCATCTACCGCGGCCCGGCACTGGTGCGCGAATGCGTGCGCGCCACCGCGGGGTGAGTCCTTCCCCGACCTCTTCCTTCACCCGGCGAGCAGCACGCCGCGCTCGTCCGCAGCGGCGCCCGTGCCGACCTTCCGACCCTCCGAGGAGCCCAAGATGACTCATCGCCGCCAGTTCGTCCTCTCCGCCGCCGCGCTTGCGGTCGCAGCCACCCTGCCCTTCGCCGCCCACGCCGCGGACGCCGCGAAGGTCGGCTTCGTCTATGTGAGCCCGATCGGCGATGCCGGCTGGACCTACCAGCACGACCTCGGTCGCAAGGAGCTCGAGAAGACGCTCGGCGGCAGGATCGAGACGCGCTACGTCGAGAACGTCGCGGAAGGTGCCGATGCCGAGCGCGTGATCCGCGAGTTCGCCGCCAGCGGCAGCAAGATCGTGTTCGCCACCAGCTTCGGCTACATGAACTACGTCGAGCGCGTCGCCCGCCAGTTCCCCAACGTCACCTTCCTGCACGCCACCGGCTACAAGTCGGCGAAGAACTTCGCGCCCTACAACGCGCGCTTCTACGAGGGCCGCTACCTCAACGGCGTGATCGCCGGCAAGATGACCAAGTCCAACGTCCTCGGCTACGTCGGCGCCTTCCCGATCCCCGAGGTGCTGCAGGGCATCAACGCGTTCACCCTGGGCGCGCGCAGCGTGAACCCGAACGTCGAGGTGCGGGTGATCTGGGCCAACAGCTGGTACGACCCGGGCAAGGAGCGCGAGGCGGCGATGACCCTGATCTCGCAGGGCGCCGACATGCTCACCCACCACACCGACTCCACCGCCACCGTCCAGGCCGCGGAAGAAAAGGGCGTGTACGCCTTCGGCTACCACTCCGACATGTCGAAGTACGCGCCCAAGTCCCAGCTCACCGCCACCACCCACCACTGGGGCGAGTTCTACGCCCGCACCGTCGACGCGGTGCTCGGGGGCACGTGGAAGCCGGAGGGCGTGTGGGGTGGCATGAAGGACGGCATGATCCGCCTCGCCCCGCTCAACCCGGCGATTCCGGCCGACGTGCAGGCCATGGTCAAGGAACTCCAGGGCCGCATCACCGCCGGCAGCCTGCATCCCTTCACCGGCCCGGTGCTCGACCAGGCCGGGAAGGAACGCCTCGCCGCCGGTGCGGTGATGGACGATGCCACCCTGGGCAGGATGGACTACTTCGTCCAGGGCGTCGGTTCGCGCCTGCCCACCGCCAAGTAAGCCTGCTTCCCCACCACGTCGGTTCCACCCGGCGACGAGACCGCCCCCGTGCGGAGCGGGCAGCCCCCCGCTCGCTTCACGGTGTGGGCGGGTCGGCGCGATCCGGGCGGTCCGCCCACGCCTCGTCGTCGGCCGGAAGGCCGTTGCGCAGGCAGGCCGAGATCCCGGTGGCGATCGCGTCGGCCATGCGCGCCTGGCGTTCGGGGTCGCGCAGCAACAGTTCCTCGTCGCGGTTTTTCAGGATGCCGGCTTCGAACAGCACTGCCGGCATGCGCGCGTGGCGCAGCACCGCCAGCCCGTCGTAGTGGTGCACCGCGTGCTCGCGGTCGGCGTAGCTGCGCCGGCGGCCGTTCTTGTGCGTGGGCTCGAAACCCATGCGCTGCAGGCGGGCGCCGATCGCACGCGCACACAGGATGCTCATGGCCGTATCGGGGTTGTCGCGCGAGACGAAGAGCGAATGCCCGGCGAACTCGTCGTTGTAGTCGAGCGCACGCCCCTCCCAGGTCCACGGGCGCAACTCGACGGCATTGACCGAGTCGTGATGCAGCGAGAGCAGGAAGGCCGCTCCGGCCTCGCCGGCGGCCTGCGGCCGCGCGCGCAGGCTCGCGATGCGGCCGTCGGCGTTGATGGTGCTCACCGCCCAGCCGCGCGCGTGCAGTGCATCGACCACATGCACGGAAAGATCGCGGTTGAACTCGAACTCGCTGCGGCCGCGCGCGCTCGTCGCCCCGGGCGCGTCCAGGGTGTGGCCGACGTCGACAGCCACCGGCCCTGGCCCCTCCCCGCCAGCCAGCGCCCCCCCCGCGATCGCCGCCAGCACGAGCGCAAGCAGCCCGTGGCGCGGCGCGCGCCGCCACGCATCCCCGGTCCGTGCGTGCCCCGAGGCCTGCAAAGACCCGCAAAGCGAGCGCCCATGCGGATGGAAAAGTTCCACTCGGGCTACATCTTGATTCAAATCATGGAGAGCGCGGGTGCCCGCCGTGACAATCCGCCCACCATCGGCATTGCCGTGGACAGTTGTACCCCTGACCCACGCGGGCGAACCGAGACCTTCCTGACAAAACGAGACAAGCGATGAGGAGTACTCCATGAGCGGTATTTTCACAAAATCGATGGCGCGGAACATCTTCTACGGGGGGACGACGTTCTTCTTCCTGTTGTTCCTGGCGCTCACCTTCGACACCGAGCGCGAGCTGCCCAACCGGGACAACCGCGCCGCCATCACCCCCGAGGTTGCCGCCGGCAAGCACATCTGGGAAACCCGCAACTGTCTGGGCTGCCACACGCTGCTCGGCGAGGGCGCCTACTTCGCTCCCGAACTCGGCAACGTCTACAAGCGCCGCGGCGGCGACTTCATCAAGGGCTGGATGCAGGCCATGCCCACCGGAGCCCCCGGCCGTCGCCAGATGCCGCAGTTCAACCTCACCGATGAAGAGCTCGACCAGCTGGTGGCCTTCCTGAAGTACACCTCGGAAATCAACACCGCCAACTGGCCGCCCAACATCGAGGGCTGATCGGAACTCTGGAGACCACAAGGGGATATCCATGCAATACAAATCACAAGCGGTCGCCATGCCCTACTTCATCGCGGCGATCGGTCTGTTCGTGGGGCAAATCATCTTCGGCCTGATTCTGGGCCTGCAGTACGTCGTCGGGGACTTCCTGTTCCCGGAGATTCCGTTCAACGTCGCGCGGATGGTTCACACCAACCTGCTGATCGTGTGGCTGCTGTTCGGCTTCATGGGTGCGGCCTACTACCTGATCCCGGAAGAGACCGAGACCGAACTCTTCAGCCCGAAGCTGGCGCTGGCGATGTTCTGGATCTTCCTGGTGGCCGGTGCGCTGACCATCGTGGGCTACCTGCTCGTGCCTTACAGCACGCTGGCGTCCATGACGGGCAACGACATCCTCGCCACCATGGGCCGGGAGTTCCTCGAGCAGCCGCTGTTGACCAAGATCGGCATCGTGATCGTCGCGCTCGCCTTCCTGTTCAACATCACGATGACCGTGCTCAAGGGCCGCAAGACCGTCATCAGCATCGTGCTGCTGCTCGGCTTGTGGGGTCTGGCGATCTTCTTCCTGTTCTCCTTCTACAACCCGGTCAACCTCGTCCGCGACAAGTTCTACTGGTGGTGGGTGGTTCACCTCTGGGTGGAAGGCGTGTGGGAACTGATCATGGCCGCGATGCTCGCCTTCGTGCTCATCAAGGTCACCGGTGTAGACCGTGAAGTGATCGAGAAGTGGCTGTACGTCATCATCACCCTGGCGCTCGTGACCGGCATCATCGGTACCGGCCACCACTACTTCTGGATCGGCACGCCGGAATACTGGCAGTGGTGGGGTTCGATCTTCTCCGCGCTGGAGCCGATCCCCTTCTTCGCCATGACCGTCTTCGCGTTCAACATGGTCAACCGTCGTCGTCGCGAGCACCCGAACAAGGCTGCCGTGCTGTGGGCGCTCGGTACCGGCGTGATGGCCTTCCTCGGCGCTGGCGTGTGGGGCTTCCTGCACACCCTGGCTCCGGTGAACTACTTCACCCACGGCTCGCAGATCACCGCCGCGCACGGTCACATGGCGTTCTACGGCGCCTACGTGATGGTCGTGATCACCATGATCAGCTATGCCATGCCGATCCTGCGCGGCCGCGCCGCCAACTCGACCAAGGCGCAAGTGCTGGAGATGTGGGCGTTCTGGCTGATGACCATCGCGATGGTCTTCATCACCCTGTTCCTGACCGCCGCCGGCATCCTGCAGGTCTGGCTGCAGCGCGTGTCCGACACCCCGATGTCCTTCATGGCCACCCAGGATCAGCTGATGCTGTTCTACTGGATGCGCGAATGGGCGGGCGTGATGTTCTTCATCGGCCTGCTGGCCTATCTCGCCAGCTTCTTCGTGAAGGGCGATGCCAAGGGGGTCGTGCACGGCTGAGCCCTGCCGACCGAAATGCGGTAACAAGCCTGGATCATCCAGGGTAAGGGGTTGGGGCGGCGCGAGCCGCCCCTCTTTTTTTGCGTGCCACGCTCGCAGCATGGAGCGGCCGCTAGAATGTCGGGCTTCGTCCGCGCCCGAACGGCACTCCGCTGCCACCGGATCCCCCCGGCGCGCGCGTCCCATCGCCTCCGCTCGCTCCCCTCCGCCCGTGCCCAACGCCTCCCTTCCGCCCTCCCCGCCGTCCCACGACGCACCTCCCGTCCTGCACCCGAGCGGCGTCGAGCGCCCCTTCCGCATCGCGATCAACGGCTACGGCCGCATCGGTCGTTGCTACCTGCGTGCCCTGCACGAAGCCGGCCTCGCCGAGCGCTACCGCATCGTCGCGATCAACGAGCCTGCGGACCTCGCCAGCATCGCCTACCTCACCCGCTTCGACTCGACCCATGGCAGGTTTCCGGGGGTGGTGGACCGCAGCGAGCGCGAGCTGATCGTGGACGGTCATGCGATCCACGTGAGCCACGCGAGCGCCCCGGAAGAGGTCGACTGGACCGCGATGGGGCTCGATCTCGTCGTCGAGTGCTCCGGACAGTACGGCGGACGCCGCGACTTGCAGCGCTTCATCGCTGCCGGCTGCCCGCGACTCCTGCTGTCGCACCCCGGCAACGGCGCCGAGGATGTGGATGTCACAGTGGTGTTCGGCATCAACGAGGACGAGCTGCGCGGCCCCGAGCGCCTGGTGTCTAACGCGTCGTGCACCACCAACGCCGTGGTCCCGGTGCTCGACTGCCTGCACCGCGAGATCGGCATCGAGCAGGCCCTGCTCACCACACTGCATTCGGCGATGAACGACCAGCCGCTGATCGACGGCTACCACCACGCCGACCTGCGCCGCACACGCTCGGCGATGCAGTCGATCATCCCGGTGTCGACCGGCCTGGCGCGCGGCGTCGAACGCCTGCTCCCGGCGCTCGCCGGCCGCGTGCAGGCGAAGGCGATCCGCGTGCCCACCCACAACGTCTCCGCGATCGACATGGTGCTGAGCTTCGGCCGCGAGGTCTCGGCCGAGGCCGTCAACCGCCTGCTGCGCGAGACCGCCGCCGGGCCGCAGCGCGGCCTGCTCGCGTGCTCGGACGAGGCGCACGCCTCGATCGACTTCAACCACGACCCGCACTCGGCGATCATCGACTGCAGCCAGACGCGCGCAGTCGGAGCGAAGATGCTCAACCTGGTGGTGTGGTTCGACAACGAATGGGGCTTCGCCAGCCGCATGGTCGACGTCACCCGGCGCTGGCTGGCGGCGGCGGGCTGAACACGAACGAATCCCAATTAACCACGATCAAGTTAAACCCGCGCCCTTCTGCCTAGACTGCGCCGCATGAATACCGTCACCACTCCGCCGAGTTCCCTGCCGGCCGGCGGACCGGCACAGGCGCACGGCCCCCGCCTTGCGGGCGACCTCGCGATCTGGTTCTTCATCCTCGCCGAGCTGCTCGCCTTCGGGGTCTTCTTCGCCGCCTACGCCTTCGCGCGCGCCAAAAACATCGAACTCTTCGCCGCCGAGCAGGCCGCACTCAACCGCAACGCGGGCGCGCTCAACACCGTGCTGCTGCTCACCGCGAGCTACTTCGTGGTGCGCGCCGTGCAGGCCGCCGAGGCCCAGGCCTCGCGACAGTGCGCCAACTGGCTGGGCGGCGCGATCCTCACCGGCCTCGGCTTCATCGTCGTCAAGCTGAGCGAGTACGCCGCAGCGTTCGAGCACAACATCAGCCTCTCCAGCAGCACCTTCCACATGTTCTACCTGTCGCTGACCTTCTTCCACTTCATGCATGTGATCCTGGGTCTGGTAATCCTGATCGCGATGTGGAACGGCGCGCGCCAGGGCCGCTACCGCCCGGGCGAGATGAACGGACTGGAGACCGGCGCCGCCTACTGGCACATGGTCGACCTGGTCTGGCTGATCCTCTTCCCGCTCGTCTACGTCATCCACTGAGGAGCCCGCCATGAGCGCACGCATGCACGGAACGCCCCGCGGCTCCACGATCCTGTTCGCCACCCTGATCCTCGCCACCGTCGCCACCTGGGGCATGGGCTCGCTCGGCGTGACCGGCACCTGGGGCGTCGCCATCCTCGCCGCGATCTCGTTCTGGAAGGGCGCGGTGGTCATCCTCGATTTCATGGCGCTGCGCCATGCACCGCTGCTCTGGCGCGCGATCACGATGGGCTGGATCATCGTCGTCTGGGCGCTGATCGCCATCGCCTACATCAAGGGACTCGCCCAATGAAGCCCGATACGCCCAACCTCGACATTCCCTTCTACCAACCCGCCGGCGACGAGGTGGACATCTTCCAGCACGCCTGGAAGAACCGCCTGCCCCTGCTGATCAAGGGCCCCACCGGCTGCGGCAAGACGCGCTTCGTCTCGCACATGGCCGCACGCCTCGGCCTGCCCCTGTACACCGTGGCCTGCCACGACGACCTCACCGCCGCCGACCTGGTCGGCCGCCACCTGATCGGCGACGGCAAGACGATGTGGTGCGACGGCCCGCTCACCCGCGCGGTACGCGAAGGCGGCATCTGCTACCTCGACGAGGTGGTCGAGGCACGCAAGGACACCACCGTGGTGCTGCACCCGCTCGCCGACGACCGTCGCGTGCTGCCGATCGACCGCACCGGCGAGCTCCTCGAGGCGCCACCCTCCTTCATGCTTGTGGTGTCCTACAACCCCGGCTACCAGAACCTGCTCAAGGGCATGAAGCCTTCGACCCGCCAGCGCTTCGTCAGCCTGCGCTTCGACTTCCCGCGCCCCGAGCAGGAAGAGGCGGTGCTGATCGGCGAGACCGCGTGCGCACCCGACCTGGCCAAGCGCCTGGTTGCCATCGCCAACGCGCTGCGCGCGCTCAAGGACCGCGACCTGGAAGAGGCCGCGAGCACCCGCCTGCTCGTGTATACCGCCCTGCTCGTCAAGGACGGCATGGACCCGGTCGCCGCCAGCCGGGTCGGCATCGTCGAGAGCCTGACCGACGACGCCGACGTCGCCGAGGGACTGATGGAGGTGGTCGCCGCCACCTTCGGCCGCTGACGGCCGGGACATCGAGATGGAAATCAAGCGCGCCGATCCGCTCCGCCACGTCATGCCCGGCCCGCGCCTGGCGGTCGTCGCCGAGGCGCTGTTCCTGATCAACCTGATGCTCCTGCCCGGGCTGGCATTCCTCGCGCTGATGGTGCTGTGGTACCTGCATCGCGGGCACCCCGATCCGCTGGTGCGCAATCACCTGCGCCAGACCGGGTGGACCTGCATCTGGGGCGGGCTGCTGCTGGTCGTGATCAGCGTCGCGATCTTCCTGCTCGGCGGCTTCGACAATCCGTGGACCTGGGTGATCGGGGTCCTCTATTTCACCTTCGTCCACTCGAGCCTGATCCTGCTCGGCGTGATGGGCCTGTCGCGCGCGATCAACGGCCGCAGCTGGCGCTTCCCGGTGTTCGGACCGCGCGAGCCCTCCTGAGCCGGCCGGTGACCACGATGAACACCGGAGCCCCTGCGCGCAAACCGCAGCGTGTCATCCCGATCGCCACCGCCCCTGCGGGCGATGCGGCCGCCGCCGCGGCGATGCAGCGCCGCCGGCGTGCGTTCCAGGCCGGCTTCTTCGCGCTCTTCGTGCTCGCGCCGGTATTCGATCTCTTCCGCTACGACCTCGACGCCGACCACGCCTGGCTGCTCGGCATGGAATGGCGGCTCGGCCTCGACCCCTTCCTCGCCGGCCAGGCGAGCGCACTCGAGGCGGCCGGGAGCATCATCCTGAATCTCTTCGTGCCCCTGCTCGCGCTCGCCGCGCTGGTCATCGGCGCGGCGTGGAAGTGGGGAAGGCTGTACTGCGGCTGGCTGTGCCCGCACTTCTCGGTGGTGGAGTCGATCAACCGGCTGATGGCGCGCGCTTCGGGCAAGGCCTCGGTATGGGACCGCCACCTGCTGCCGGCGTGGAAGCCCGACGGCCGCCCCGCGCGGGTGGACGCGCGCTGGTGGGGCGTCGTCGTGCCGGCGGCGGTGGGCTTCGCCTTCCTGTGGGCGGTGGTGCTGCTCACCTACCTGCTGCCGCCCGCGCAGGTGTACGGCAACCTCTTCGCCGGCGAGCTCACGCGCAACCAGGCGATCTTCCTCACCGCGGCCACGGTGGTGCTGAGCCTCGAGTTCCTCTTCGCACGTCACCTGTTCTGCCGCTTCGTGTGCGCCGTCGGGCTGTTCCAGAGCCTGGCCTGGATGGGCAACCGCGACGCGCTGGTGGTCGGCTTCGAGCGCGAGCGCGCGAGCGATTGCTCGAACTGCCTGCCCGACCGCCAGTCCGCCTGCGACGCCGCCTGCCCGATGCGGCTGCGCCCGCGCAACATCAAGCGCCACATGTTCACCTGCACCCAGTGCCGCCAATGCGTCGACGCCTGCGCGACCACCCAGCACGCCAACCCGCAGGGGCCGCTGCTGTCCTGGGTGGCCGGCGAGGCGGCGCGCCAGAACGAGGCAGGGTTCCGCGCACTCAAGGATCGCTGACGCCATGGAAGAAACCGTAGGCCTGCTCTGGCACCGCCTCATCACCCGCGCCGCCGGCGGACACTTCCCCAAGGCGGCGGTCCGCCTGCGCGACATCGAGAAGACCGCGGGCGTGTTCTTCCGCGCCCTCGGCGGCGACCCCGGCCTGCGCCTGGCGGCCGCCACCACCGACGAGCATGGCGCGCGGCGCAGCCTGCTGCAGCGCATCGCCGGCGCCGACGAACGCGTCGCGCGCGCGCGCATGGACGTGTCCACGCTGCGCCTGCCGCCCGAGCTCGACGTGCTGCCCGAGCGCGGCCTCAACCGCGACCTCTACCTCTGGCTCGCCGCCGTGGCCGCCGCGCCCCCCGCGGAGGATGGCGACGGCCACCCCGCGCTCGGCCCCGTGCCCGACGAGCCGATCGACGAGGCCGCCACCCGCGAGCTGCGCGAGAACCAGGCCGCCACCCTGCGCGCCCTGGCGCGCTGGCCGGGCATCCAGGCACGCTACCGCCGCCTGGTCGACGCGGTGATCGCCCAGCGCCCCAGGCTCGACAAGCTGCCGCCCGCCGAGGCCGAACGCGAGAAGCTGATCCGCCTCGCCCTGCACGCCCCCGGCAGCGTCGCCGCCCTGCCCCGCCTGCCCGCCAAGGCGCGCGCCACCCAGCCCGTGCTGCTGTGGCTGAGCGAGTTCCACGCCAGCGCCGCGGGCGGCAGCGGCGGCGCCGGCGCGGGCGGCGAGCTCGGCGAGGCCGGCGCCAGCCGTCCCGGCAAGGACAGCAGCCGCCAGGCCCACCGTGTCGAGCGCCAGGAGAAAATGCCGGAAAAGCACGGCATGATCATCCCCTTCCGCGCCGAGAGCCTGCTGTCGGTGGCGGAGTTCATCAAGGTCCAGCGCAGCACCGACGACGAGCCCGACGACAACGCCGCCGACGCCGCCGCCAACCTCGACCACCTGTCGATCACCCGCGACGGCGAGCGCGTCGCCTCCAAGGTGCGCTTCGACCTCGACCTGCCCTCGGCTGCCGAGGACGACGTCGTGCTCGGCGACGGCATCCCGCTGCCCGAGTGGGACTACCGCAAGAACCTGCTGCTCGAGGACCACGTCCGCCTCGCCGAGCTCACCCCCTCGATCCACGACCCGCGCGCCGCCCCCTGCGCCCTGCCCGAGCACCTGCGCCGCACTGCGCGCCGGCTGCACCGCCAGTTCGCCGCGCTCACTCCGGGCAGACGCTGGCTCAAGGCGCAGGTCGACGGCACCGAGCTCGACCTCGACGCGGTGGTGCGCGCCGCCACCGACCGCGCCACCGGCCACCATCCGTCCGATCAGCTCTACCTCTCGCTCGAGAAGCGCGAGCGCGACCTCGCCTGCCTGGCGCTGGCCGATCTGTCGCTGTCGACCGATTCCTGGGTCTCCTCCGAGGCGCGTGTGATCGACGTCATCCGCGACTCGCTGCTGCTCTTCGGCGAAGCCCTGCTCGCCACCGGCGACAGCTTCGCGCTATGCGGCTTCTCCTCGGTCAAGCGCAGCAACGTGCGCTTCCACCGCCTCAAGGACTTCGACCAGCGCTTCGACGACCGCGCGCGCGGCCGCATCATGGCGATCAAGCCGGGCTACTACACCCGCCTGGGCGCGGCGATCCGCCACGCCACCACGATCCTCGACCGCCAGCGCGCCGCACGCCGCATCCTGCTGATCCTGTCCGACGGCAAACCCAACGACCTCGATCTCTACGACGGCCGCTACGGCATCGAGGACACCCGCGTCGCCGTCGTCGAGGCACGCAACCGCGGTGTGGTGCCGTTCTGCGTTACCATCGACCGCGAAGGCGCAAGCTACCTGCCGCACCTCTTCGGTCCGGCCGGCTACGCGGTGATCCGCCAACCCGACGAGTTGCCCGCACGCCTGCCCATGTTCTATGCCCAGCTCACCCGCTGAAGCCATGCCTCGTAACGCCACCCCGGTCGGGGAAAGACCTGTCCGGATCGATTCCTCCCCCGCCAGCCCGGTCACGGAGATCGACCGCCTGTGCCGGTTGCTCGCGCGCGCGCCGCTTTTCAACGGCCTCGCCTGCGAGGATATCGTCCGCTTCGCGCGTGGTGTGCGCGAGGTACGGGTCGCGCGCGGCGAGATCCTGTTCCATCGCGGCGACCCCTGCCACGGCTTCCACCTCATCCTCGACGGCCAGATCAAGCTCGCCTTCACCTCGGCCGAGGGCAACGAGAAGGTGGTCGACATCCTCTACGCCGGACGCAGCTTCGGCGAGGCGGTGATGTTCATGGAAAAGCCCTACGTCGTGATGGCGCAGGCACTGACCGACGCCACCCTGCTGCACATCGGCAAGCAGATCTTCTTCGAGGAAATGTCGGGCGATCCCTTGTTCTGCCGCAAGATCATCGCCGGCCTGGCCCAGCGACTGCATCTGCTGATGGCCGACGTCGAGAGCTACTCGCTGCGTTCGGGTCGCGACCGCGTGGTGGGCTATCTGCTGCGCGAAGAGGAGCGTGACGGCGACGGGGTGGCCGAAGGCTCGGTGTCGTTGCGCCTGCCCACCAGCAAGGGCACGATCGCCTCGCGGCTCAACCTCACCCAGGAACACTTCTCCCGCATCCTCAGCGAACTCACCAGCGCAGGCCTCATCCAGGTCGAAGGCCGCACCATCCACATCCCCGACATCGGCCGCCTGCGCCGAAGCCTGGGTTGAGGGTCACGCCTTTCAGCGCGTCAAACCCGCACCCACGCTTCCGGAACGTCGCAATCGCGTCTCGCATCGCTCCTGCAGGGCGATTCTTGAGCCGTCGTGAATGTCCGGGCGATGCAAAAGGGGCCCGCAGGCCCCTTTCCTGTTTGTGGGCGCCCCGCAAGCGCTCAACCCTCCTTGCCGTCCACCCGCGCATACCAGAGGTAAGGGGCGTAGCGCCACAGGTAGAGCAGGAAGGCGATCGACCACAGCGTGGCGGCCGCATGCACGCCGCCGAACTGTGCGGCCGGGAAGAAGCCCACGGTCAGCACCCGCACCAGCGCGGCGATCAGCACCAGGGCGTAGGCCGCGGTCTCGATGCGACCGGCGATCAGCATGCGGCCGGTGTGGCCGAGCGCGGTGCGGGTAATCATGCCGATGATCAGGCCGCCGGTCGCGCCGATGGCCAGGGCATGGACTCCGGCCGAGCGCGGCAGCACGCCGAACTGGGTAAGCGCGAGCAGCGCCAGGCCGAGCGGAATCCACAGATAGGCCAGTTGCAGCACCCACAGGATGGGATGGCCGCGCGTCGCCCAAGGGTTCCAGCCGCCTAGCCGCACCGCCTGCAGAACGGCTGCGATCAACGACACCACACCCGCCCAGCCTCCGGCACCCAGCGCCCACAGCAGCAGCGCGATACCGGTGGCGATCGCCGCCGCCCAGTCGACCTTCACGTTGCGCCACTGCTTGACGCCACGTACCGCGTTGAAGATGAACATCGGGATCACGCGGCCGCCGACGATGGTCTCCAGCACCACCACCAGGCCGAGGGCCAGGTGCATGGCGGTCAGCGGATCGGCCTCGATCACGCCGAGCACGGCGAGGTGGAAGAACAGGTTCGCGAGCGCGAGCATCGCGGGCAGCGCACCGACGAAGTAGTTGCGCTTGCTCTTGGCCTTGATCAGCACCTTCAGCAGCATCCCCGCCGCGACCGGAAGGAAGGCCAGATCGACGATGGCCACCCAGGCTCCGCTGCCGAAGGCCATCGCCAGGCGCCCGGCGAGCCACACCGCGGCGAGCACCATGAGCGGCTTGCCCGTCGGGGTGTCGAGCCCGGTCCAGTTGCGCCCTGCGGTGAACAGGAAGCCGATGATCACCGCCACGGCGAAGCCGAAGATCATCTCATGCGAATGCCACCAGATTCCCGGCATGGGCAGGTCGATCGCGCCCGAGTAGGCCACCGCCCAAACCGGCACCGCGATCGCTGCGAACAGTGCGGCGAGCAGGTAGAAGGGACGAAAGGCGAGCGCCCACAGCGAGAAGGTGTCGGGCGGAATGCGTTTGGTGGTGGGTTCGTCGAGGCGGATCAGCGCCATGTTCGGTTCTCTTTTCTGCTGAACGGGTTGAAGGCGGATGAAGCTGCGCACGGCCGCACACCTGCCCGGCCGGGAGGAATCAGTGGCTGGTGCCTTCCTCGCGCGTGATCTTGTTCCATACGTTGTACTTGCCCACAGGCTTTCTCATCGGCAGGCGCTTGACCTCCTCGAGGGTCCGCGCGTCATAGACGATCACCGCGCCCTCGTCCTCCCACAGGCTGGCGAGCGCATGGCGGCCATCGCGGGTGAACTCGACGTGGGCGAGCGTCTTGCCCGGCTCACCGGTGATCTCGCACACCACCTCCAGCGTCTGCTTGTCGATGACCTGCAGGATGTGCTTGGCCTCCGCGCTCATCATCGAATCGACGAACGCATAGCGGCTGCTGGAGTGGCTGCGCAGGAAGAAGCCCGGGCCGCGGGTGGGGATGCGCTTCACCACCTCCCAGGTCTTCATGTCGATCACGGTGACCTCGCCCGCCTTGAGGTTGGTGCTCGCCATCACCGTGCGCGGCCTGGCGCCCGGACCGGCGGCGGGGTCCTGCCATTCCCAGGTGATGCCCGAGCCCAGGTGCGGCATGCCGTCAAGCGGCAGATTGGCGATCTTCTTGCGCACGTCGAGGTTCACCACCTGGCCGACCCCCTCGCGCGAGGCCCCCATCAGCTCGGAATAGTCCTGGGTGAAGAAGAAGTCGTCGAGCACCTCGGCGAGGATGGTGCGGCGCGGGTTGAGGTAACCGGGAATGAAGCTGCCTTCGCGCTGTGTGTAGTCGTGGATGTAGCTGACCGGGATGTCCTCGACCGCCTTGGTGTAGCTGATCTCCCACACCTCGCCGACGTCCTTGAGCGCGGCGATGAAGGACTGGCGCGGGGTGGCGTCGTACACCGCCGACACCCGCGAGCTCTTCTTGCCGTCGCGGTCCATCGCCGGGATGGTCTTGACCAGGTTCAGCTCGCCGTCGAGCAGCACCAGCGTGTTGGGGAGGTAGTTGGCCACCGCGACGTGGGTGCCGTCGGGCGATGCGGCGACGTTGCGTGTGTTGATGCCGGCACGCACCTCGGCCACGACCTTGAGGTTCCACAGATCGAACTTGGTGATCCAGCCGTCGCGCGAGGCGAAGAACACGTAGCGCCCGTTGGCGGCGAACTTGGGCCCGCCATGCAGCGCGAAGCGCGACTGGAAGCGGTGGATCGGCTCGAGCCTGTCGCCGTCGAGCACGCTGACGTGGTGGTCGCCCGCCTCCACCACCAGGAAGAGGTTGAGCGGGTCGGCGTCGAACACCGGCTTGTCGGAAAGGGTCGCGGTGTCGACATGGACGACGCGCGAGGCGCGGATGTCCTCGTCGGTCCAGCGCGGCTCGGGCACCACCGGGGTGTAGATCCACTCGGTGAGCGCGGCGATCTCGTCCTTGCCCAGCTGCGCGGCGAAGCCGGCCATCTGGGTCGCGGGCCGGCCCTCGCCGATCACCTTGGCAGCCTCGCTCTTGCGCAGGCGGCCCAGGTTGTCGGGCAGCAACGCGGGCCCCATCGCTCCGAGGCGATTGGGCGCATGGCAGGCCGCGCAATGCTGCGCGTAGAGCGCGGGTACGTCGATGGCAGCCGGCGACGCCGCTGCCCCGGACGCGGCCCGAGCGACGGCCTTGTCCGGCGAAGCGGCGGCAGGCAAGACGACCAGTGCACCGGCGAGTGCGAACAGGCCGGTCAGGGTCGAGGCGCGGATCTTCATGCGGAAACCTTGTCGATGCGGGTCCAGGGCGTCGTGACGACGCGCTCGGCGCCGTAGTCTGCCGGATTCACGCCGATCTCCTCGTCGTAGAGGTAGCAGGCCGGGTCCTCCGCCCACGGGTTGCCGGTGACCTGCTCCGCGCGCACGCGCGAGCTGCCGTTGCAGATCTCCAGGTACTTGCACGCGCCGCAGCGCCCCTCCAGCTTGCGCGGATGCTGCTTGAGGCCGGCGAGCAGCGGGTTCGACAGGTCGTTCCAGATCTCGCCGAAGGCGCGCTGGCGCACGTTGCCAAGCGGCACGTGCCACCACATGGTGTCCGGGTGCACGATGCCCAGGTTGTCGATGTTGGCGACGTTCACCCCGCTGGCGTTGCCGCCCCACTGGCGCAGCCTGGCCTCGATGTGGGCGGCCTTGTCGGGGAAGCGGCGCTGCACCCAGTGCAGCAGGAAGGGGCCGTCGGCATCGTTGTTGCCGGTGACGAAGTCCTTGTCGATGCCACGCCGGTGCAGGTCGAGACAGGTCTCGAAAAGCAGCTCCATGGCCTCGCGGGTGGTGCGGTGGCGGGCGTCGCCGGCGCGGTTCTTGTTGCCGCGCCCGGCGTAGTTCAGGTGCGAGAAGTAGAACTTGTCGATGGCCTCGTCCTCGACCAGCTTCAACAGCGCGGGCAGGTCGTGGGCGTTGCCCTCGGTCATCGTGTAGCGCACGCCGACCTTGATGCCGCGCTCGCGGCACAGGCGGATGCCGTGCATCGAGGCCTCGAAGGCGCCCTGCTTGCGGCGGAAGTGGTCATGCGTGGCGCCGATGCCGTCGAGGCTGACGCCGACGTAGTCGAAGCCGATCTCGTCGATCGCATCAATGTTGGATTCGTCGATCAGGGTGCCGTTGGACGACAGGCCGACGTAGAAGCCCATACCCTTGGCGCGGCGGGCGATGTCGAAGATGTCGGGGCGCAGCAGCGGCTCGCCACCGGACAGGATCAGCACCGGCACGCGTGCGTCCTTGAGGTCGTCCATGACCTTGAAGACTTCCTGTGTGTTCAGCTCGCCGGGGAAATCCTTGTCCGCCGAGATCGAGTAGCAGTGCTCGCAGGTGAGGTTGCAGCGCCGGATCAGGTTCCAGATCACCACCGGACCTGGCGGGTTGCGGCGGGGGCCGGCAGGCGTGGGGTGGTCGAGCTCGCGGATGAATTGGGAGATGCGGAACATGGGAGCCTCCTGAATGCTGGCCATTTCACCCGAGGCGCCCGCGAATGAAAATGATGCGCGTCAAGGGTGCCCGGGGCGGGCGCTCGTGCCGGCCGGAAGAGTCGCTTGCCGGATCAGGCGCCGATGCGCAGGCCCGTCTTTTTCAGGATGCCAGACGAGAACAGCACGTCGCGGTTGCGGCAGGCACCAGGAAACTCCGCCGCGATCAGCGCGGCGATCTCTTCCACGCGCGCGAGCGCGGCCTCGTGGCTGGCGGCGTGCACCATCGCGAACAGGTTGTAGGGCCAGTCGGGCAGATGGCGCGGGCGGCGGTAGCAGTGGGTGACGAAGTCGAGCGCACCGACGCGCTCGCCGACCGCGTCGATCACCGCGGCGTCGATGTCCCACACGCTCATGCCATTGGCGGTGTAGCCGATGGCGTAGTGGTTGGGCACCGCGCCGATGCGGCGAATGCGGCCGTCGGCGAGCATGGCGGCGAGGCGCTCGCGCACGCGGCCCTCGGCCACGCCGAGCGTCTCGGCCAGCGCGGCGTAGGGGCGTGGAACCAGCGGCAGGCCGCCCTGGGTGGCGAGCACGAGGCGGCGGTCGAACTCCGCAAGGGCAGCTTCATCCATGCCGGCACCCGCGGCATCCTGCGCATCCGCCCGCGCGAGGGCTCCGTTCCCGGACATGCCTTGCACCATCAGGCCTCCAGCCTCATCTCGACGAAGTACTCGCGTTCCTTGGGGAACAGATGCACCACCAAGCCGGTAGCGGCCTCGATGCGGCGCGCGCAGTCGGCGATGCCCTCCGGCGTCTCGGTGGCGAGCACGAACCACATGTTGAGCGCGTGCTCGCGGCGGTAGTTGTGCGCGACCTCGGGGAAGGCATTGACCGCCTCCACCGCGCTCGTCCACTGCGCCTCGGGCACCGCGATCGCGGCCAGGCAGAAGGCGCCGCCCATGCGCTCGATCTGGTACATCGGCCCGAAACGGGTCAGCACGCGGTCGTCGAGCAGCGACTGCAGGCGCGCGATCACCTCGTCCTCCGCCAGGCCGAGCAGGACGCCGACCTCGGCAAAGGGGCGCTCGGAGAGCGGGAACTCGCCCTGGATGGCATTGATCAGGCGACGGTCGGTGTCGTCGGGCGCACGCTTCGCGGCCACGCCACGACGGCCGACCGACGCGGCCGGCTGGGCTTCAGACATGGGCGAGATCCTTGGCGTCGAGATAGCGCGCGCCGGTCTGCTTGAAACGCCGGCAACTGAACAGCACCGCGTGCGGATGGCGGTCGAGGCCGAGGCGCGCGGCGAGATCCGCCCGCGCGGCCAGCACCTCCTCGCGCGCGCTGCCGTGGATCATGCAGAACAGGTTGTACGGCCAGCCGGGCAGCACGCGGCGGCGGCGGTAGCACAGCGTGACCGCCGCCTCCTGCGCGAGCCGGCGACCAAGCCCGGAGACCTCGGCGTCGGGGACGTCCCACACGCACATGGCGTTCGCCTCGAGGCCGAGCTCATGGTGGCGCACGACCACGCCGAAGCGGCGGATCAAGCCCTCGTCCACCCAGCGCGCGATGCAGGCGATCACCTCGCCCTCGGTGAGGCCGACGCACGCCGCCAGCGTGGCGAAGGGGCGCGCGTCCAGCACCAGGCCGCCCTGCAGCGCGCCGATCAGCTTGCGTTCGAGCGCAGGCAACGCGCAGCCGCCCTCGGCGTCGCCCCGTGCGATCGGCTCATCGCCGCGCGCGCCCGCATGCGGTCGCCGCCCCTCCCCGCCCGCCTTGAGGTCGAAGCCCAGGTCGATGTGGAACTCTTCTTCCAGCGGCAGCACGATGACCGCACAGCCGGTGTCGCGCTCGATGCCGGCGACCACCTCTTCGAGTTGCGCACGCGAGGCCGCGGTGACCACGAACCAGAGGTTGTAGCGATGCTCCCGCTGGTAGTTGTGGTTGATCGCCGGCTCGCGCGTGACGCGCGCGGCGACCTCCTCCAGGCGCTCCGGCGGCGCGGCCAGGGCCGCGAGTGCGCTCGCACCCAGGCGACGCGGGGCGAACACCGCGCCCACCCGGCTCACCAGGCCTTGCGCGCTCAGGTCGCGGTAGGCCGCGATGACGTCTTCCTCGGCGGCGCCCACCGCCTGCGCGATGCGTGCGAAAGGTCGCGGCTCGAGCGGGAAGTCACGCTGCCACTCGTTGAGCAGGCGGAAGCCGGTGGCGTCGAGCGCCGCGGGCAGGATGGCCTGGCGCGGCATCAGAAGCCCGTGCGCGCGGCGCGCGTGGTGAAGAAGATGCCGCTCGGGCTCGCCGACTCGAAGCCGCCGATCGGCTGTTTGCTGGCGGTGTCGTAGATCACGACCTTGTTGTCGTCGCGCGCCGACAGCCAGATCTCGTGGCCCTTGGAGAGGAACTCCATGTGCAGGATGCCGCGGCCCGGCTGCAGGGTGTCGGTGACCTTGCCGGAGACGGTGTCGATGACCTGCACCCAGCCGTTGTCGGGGAAGGCGAAGTTCACCCAGATCTCGCGCCCGTCGGGGCGCGCCATGGCGAACACCGGCTGGCTCTTCACCTGGATGCGATCGACCTCCTGCCAGGTGGCGGTGTCGACCACCAGCACCTCGTGGCGACCGATGGCGGGCAGGTAGGCCCGATTGCCGGCGATCGACCAGCCGCGCAGGTGGGGCATCTTGAACACCGGCAGGGGCTGCTCGCCACGACCGTAGCCGGAGAGGATCTTGCGGCTGCCCTTGTCGAGGTTCCACAGGTCGATCAGGGCAAGGCCGTCCTCGCCGAACAGGCCGGCGATGTAGTACCGGCCATCGGGCGTGACCAGTGCATCGTAGGGCTGCTTGCCGCCGGCAAAACGCCGGGTCAGCGGATTCTTCGGGTCGGAGAAGTCGGTGATGCGAATCTCGCCCGCCTCGAACAGCGAATAGATGAAGCGCTTGCCCGAGAGGTCGGCGAGGCCCACCACCTTGGAGCGGGTGCCGTCGTCCGTGGTCGCAGGCACATCGGCGACGAGCTCGAGCGTGTCGGCGTCGAAGGCCTTGATGCCGCCCGGTTCGTAGTTCTGCACCACCACCAGGCTGCCGTCGTGCGAGATCGAGCCGCCGATCGCATTGCCCGCCTGGACCTTGCGGCCGACGATCCGGCGCGCCAGCAGATCGACCTTGGTCAGCCCGCCGTCGCGCCCGAACACGAAGGCGTAGCGGCCATCGCGCGAGAAAACCACCGAGGCGTGGGAGAGATCGCCCAGGCCATCCACGGTGGCCAGCACGCTGCGGCCAGTGGTCTCGATCACCTTGACCTTGCCGTCGGCACGCTCGATCACCACGCCGAGGTCGCCGGTGCCGCGCACGGCGACCGGCGGCACGCTCGAACAGGCCGACAGCAGCACGACCATGGCGGAGAGGACCACGCCCCATAGGGCGGGCGGTGCGAGACGAACTTCACGGCAAGACATGGGAGCTCCGGGAACTTGGGGTGGCGGAGGGCCACCGGGAAGACTGCCGTCCGCACTCGCCAACAGGGGCGTGGCACGGGGGCCGTACGACGGACGGCGATGGTTCAGTTGCGCGCGGGGGCCTGCGGCAGGCCGGCATCGGCGGGAAAACCGCGCATCAGCCAATACACGATCCACTCCGCCTCGGCTTCGGAGAGGATGGACTGGAAAGGCGGCATCGGCGTCCCCGGACGGCCACCGACGATGGTGGCCACAAGGCCCTCGGCCGGCTTGTCGGCAAGCGCCTCGGCGGTCAGTGCGGGGCCGAGCCCGCCCTTGAAGGTCAGGCCATGACAGGAACCGCAATCCTGGCGGACGATGTGGACCAGTTCGCGCGCACGCGCCGGAGCGGGCTCGACCGGGACGTGCCCGGAGGCTGCGGCATAGGCCGAGACGAGCGCTGCGCCGAGGAAGACGACGGCGTGGGCGAGGAGTGGCGGAATCTTCATGCTGGCATCCGACGGTAAGGCATCGGTGAAGAGCATGGGGCCTCGACCGGGTCGAAACCTTGACTCGCATCAACCTCGAAGGGCGAGGGGTCTCCGCCGCACCCGCTGCATCCGCTCACGCACCCTTTCCACCTCGACCGCCCGGGCCCACGAGCGAAATCCGTCGGCGAGCCACGCGCGCATCATTCGGCGACGATCACCACGCCGAGCATTTCCGGATGCGGTCCGCAGCGGTACTCGAAGCGCCCGGCCTCCGGGAAGGCGCGCGACCACTTCTCGCCGGGAAAAAAGCGCTCCGACTCCTCGTTGCGGCCGATCAGCAGCACCGAATGACTCACCCGCTTTTCGTTATTTACCCAGGTCACGGTGTCGCCACGCTTGATGCGCAACTCCATCGGCGAAAAGGCGTATTTCTCCACCACGACCTGATGTTCGGCGGCTTGCGCCGGAACGGCCGCGGAAAGCCCGATTGCGACCGCGAACAGACTTGCCGGAACGAGTCTGGCGTTCATGGAAATCTCCCGTTTCATGCCCACGCGACCACGCAGTCGCGATGGATCCACCGCAAAGGACAACGGCGGAAGCCCCGGGTTCGCCGGATGCTTCCGCCGTATCGAACACCGCCCAGGAGCACGGGCGGGGTCGGACCGGATTACTGCTTGGCCGCCTTGATGTGGCCGTCGGTGTCGAGGCCGAGCTTGTAGCCGAGCGAAACGTGGTGGAAACGACCGGCCGCGTTGTCGTCGTGGATCGCGAAGCCGAAGTTGTAGGCCTTGCCCGACTCGAGCTTCACGTCACCGTCACCCGCAGCGAGCTTGCGGGTGAACACCACCGACCAGTTGTCGCCGTCCTTCTTGCCTTCGGCGCTGACCAGGGCGTTACCGCCCTCCATCACGCGCTTGTCGGCGACGTAGCCGTTGTAGCCCTTGTTCTCGCCGCTGCGCCACTGGTAGAGGTCGTAGAACTTGCCCTCGGCAACCGAGCCGCCCTTGACGTACTTGGTCTTGGCATCGTCCGCACCCGGCATGGTGCGCGAATCGGTATGGCAGGTCGCCCAGCAGCCCGCTTGATCGGCGAGTTCGACCTTGCCGCCCGACTCGAGCATGAACGCGATCTTGACCGGGTTCTTGTCGTCCATCTTGGCGGCGCCCGAGGCGGCCGGCTGCTTCCAGGAGAAGCGGATGTAGAGGTTCTCGCCGTCGTGCGCAGCCTGCACCTTCACCGGAATGAAGGCGGCCTTGCCGGGGATCGGGCTAGGCTCGATCTTCTGGCCACTGGCCATCTTCTTGCCCATGTCGCCCGCCTCGTCGCTGTGGCAGTCGGCACAGGTCTCGCCCTTCTTGAGCGCACGCGCCCCCCCGTGCTCGGTGCCCTTCTGGATCCACTCCAGCGGCGACACGCCGGGGTAGAAGGCGGTGATGTCCTTGCCCTGCACCTTGCTCCAGTCGGGCGCGGCTGCGAGCGCGCTACCCGTACCGATAGCCAGGAGAGCACCGACGGCGCCGGCAATCAGGTTCTTCTTCATCGTCATATCCTCGCTGTGCTTGGGTTGGCCTGTGATCCACGAGGGATCTTACTCCTCGTCCGCGTCCGTCATGCCTTCCGGCTTGTGGTGGGCGATGCCCTTGTGGCAATCGATGCAGGTCATGTTGTCTTCTTTCGCCATCTCGTGCTGCTTGCGCGCACGCTGCTTCTGGGCCTCGGGATTCATGCTCTCGAAACTGTGGCAGTTGCGGCACTCGCGCGAGTCGGCCGCCTTCATCCGCTTCCACTCGTTGCGCGCCAGTTGCAGGCGCTTGGCCTCGAACTTCTCGCGCGTGTCGATGGTGCCGACCATCTTGCCCCACAGTTCCTTGGACGCCTGAACCTTGCGGATCATCTTGTGCGTCCAGTCTTTGGGCACGTGGCAGTCCGGGCAGGTCGCGCGCACGCCGGTCCGGTTGTTGTAGTGAATGGTTTCCTTGTACTCCATGTACACGTTGTCATACATCTCGTGGCACGAAATACAGAACTTCTCGGTGTTCGTGGCCTCCAGCGCGGTGTTGAAGCCGCCCCAGAACAACACGCCCACCATGAATCCAACAGCCAACAGGCCGCCCAGCGACTTACCGGAAGGACGGCGCAGGCGTGCCCACAGGCCGCCCGGATTTTCTTGTTTGGAGTTGTCGCTGTTTTGATCAGACATGGAACTCTTCCCCTCGATCCCCCGCGCCAGGGGCGCGGGGGTTTTTCAGAGCTTGACCGGAAGATCGATCAATAGACGTCGTGCATCGTGTTGTACACGTTGAACTTGCCGGTCGGCGTGACGATGGCCGGGTCGGTGATCACCTTCTTGACCTTCAGCGTCTTGTCGTCGTAGATCACGATCGCGGACTGGTCGGTCTTGCCGCCCCACAGCGAGATCCACACTTCGTCGCCTGCCTCGTTGTACTCCGGCTGCACGGCGCGGCGGATGGCCTTGCTCTCGGGCAGGCCCGAGTCCTTGGCGACGTTGAGCGCGACCGGCGCCTTCGACAGATCGTTCATGTCGAACACGTACACCGACTCGGCCACTTCACGCTCCGGGTTCATCGGCGCATCGGCCCAGAAGTGCTTCGACTTCGGGTGCGTCTTGACGAACAGGTTGCCGGCGCCCGGCATCTTCAGCTGTTCGACGACCTTCCAGTTGTGCTCCTTGTACTTGGCGAACTTGGGATCGTCGGAAGCGGTCGAGATCAGCGAGACCACGGCATCGCCGAGGTGACCCGTCGACCACACCGGACCGAACTTCGGATGGACGAAGTTGGCGCCACGCCCCGGGTGCGGGATCTTGGCGGTATCGACCAGCGCAGCCAGCTTGCCTTCCTTGGTGTCGACCGCGGCGACCTTGTTGGACGCGTTGGCGGCGACCATGAAGTAGCGCTTCGACATGTCCCAGCCGCCATCGTGCAGGAACTTGGCGGACTCGATCGCGATGCTCTTCAGGTTCTTGATGTCGGAGTAATCGACCAGCAGGATCTGGCCGGTTTCCTTGACGTTGACCACCCACTCCGGCTTCGTCATCGAGGCCACGATGGAGGCCACGCGCGGCTCGGGGTGATAGTCGCCATCGACGGTGTTGCCACGGGTCGACACGATCTTCATCGGCTCGAGCGTCTCGCCGTCCATGATCGAGTACTGGGGCGGCCAGTAGGTGCCACCGATCAGGTACTTGTCCTCGTAGCCCTTGAACTTGGAGGTATCGACCGAACGGGCATCCGAACCCAGGCGCACGGTGGCGACCGTGGTGGGCTCTTCGTAGAACATGTCGATGATGGTGGTCAGGCCGTCACGACCGACGGTGTAGACGTAGCGGCCCGAAGCCGACAGGCGGGAGATGTGCACCGCGTAGCCGGTATCGAGGATCTTCCAGATCTTGTGGGTGTCGCCGTCGACCAGCGCGAGCTTGCCCGCGTCGCGCAGCGTGATCGCGAACACGTTCTTCAGGTTGACCTTGTTCATCTGCTTGGTCGGACGGTCCTTGACGGGGACCAGCAGCTTCCAGCTGTCCTTCATGTCCTTGAGCGAGAACTCGGGCGGGATCGGAGGCGTGTTCTGGATGTAACGCGCCATCAGGTTGATCTCTTCCTTGGTCAGGATGTCATCGTAGTTGACCATGCCGCCTTCGGTGCCGTACGAGATGATCTTCTCGAGGCGCTCGGTGCCGAGCTTGAGGGTGCCGCCCTCCAGCTTGGTGCCGTCCGGAGCGGTCTTGGTCCAGTGCGGCTCGAGGTTCTTGCCGGTGGCGCCCTTGCGCAGCACGCCGTGGCAACCTGCGCAGCGCTCGAAGTAGATCTGCTTGCCTTTTTCCATCTCCTCGGCGGTCAGCTTGGGCGCTTCCTGGGCCCAGGCGCTGCTCATCGCGAGGGACAGCACCCCCATGGCAAACGCCGATCCGATCAAACCTTTCTTTTGCATAGCCCTCTCCTTACACGACACGGGATGTGAAACAACATTGCGACGGCAGTATGGTTTTTCCGGGGCAGGCCCATCCTTGATGTGAATTAATTTTCCACACCAGCGCCGAGGATAAAGTTCGGGGACGCCGGAACGACGTCGCCATGCGCACGCCCGCGGATTTCGCGGTGTCCTGGACAAGCGTTTTCCGGCCCCTGGCGGAACCGATTTTTCGCCGCAACGGATTTCCCGAGACCGTGCTGGAGCCCACATCATGCAGGCAGGAACCTTTCGATCGGATGCTTCGCCGGCCGGCGCGGCCAAGCCGCGCTCCCTTCGCGCCAGTCGCGCCGCCCTGCCGCCCCGCGGCACGCCCGAGGGCATCGGCGAGCGGCCGCGATCCACGCGTGCGCAGGGACATGGCAAGGTCCATCTGGTAGGCGCCGGCCCGGGCGACCCCGACCTTCTCACCGTGAAGGCGCTGCGCCTGATCACCGGCGCCGAAGTGGTCGTCTACGACCATCTCGTCGGCGAGGCGGTGGTGGCGCTGATCCCGCCCGCCGCGCGTCGCCTGTACGCGGGCAAGGAAGCCGGCAACCACGCCCTCGCCCAGCACGAGATCAACCGCCTGCTCGTCGAACTCGCACGCGAAGGGCACGACGTGGTGCGACTCAAGGGCGGCGATCCCTTCATCTTCGGGCGCGGCGGCGAAGAGATGCAGGCCCTGCTCGAGGCCGGCGTCGAGTGCGAGATCGTGCCCGGCATCACCGCCGCGGCGGGCGCGGCCTCGGCCACCGGAATCCCGCTCACCCACCGCGAGCACGCGCAGACCCTGGTGTTCGCCACCGGCCACCTCAAGGACGACACCGTCGACCTCGACTGGGCGGCGCTCGCCCGCCCGCGCCAGACCGTGGTGGTCTACATGGGCCTCGGCGCGCTCGAGATCATCTGTACGCAGATGATCTCCCACGGACTGGCGGCGGACACGCCGGCGGCGGTGATCCACGCCGCCACCACACCGCGGCAGTGCGGCGTGCATGCCACGCTCGCGACCCTGCCCGGGGCGGTGCGCGCGGCCGGCATCCGCGCGCCGGCGCTGATCATGATCGGAGAGGTGGTCGCACTCGACCCCGGCGCGCTGCTCGCAGCCGCGGCGACGGCGGGCTGAAACGGCCGCGCCCGGGTAAAATGGCGAATTCGACGCACCCCGGGGAGCAGCCATGGCAGGAGAAAACGAGTTCTTTCGTCCGATCCGGGAGATCGAGCAGCGCCGCGTGGTGAGCTGCAGCGCCGACGACGCGCTGGTCGATATCGTCGGCCGCATGCGCGAGATGAGCATCTCCTGCGTGGTCGTCGTCGACGGCACGCACCCGACGGCGATCCTGACCGACCGCGACCTGCGCAACAAGGTGATCGCCGCTGGGCGCGACCCGGCGGGGCTCCGGGTGCGCGACGTGATGAGCGCGCCGGTGATCACCATCGGCGAGGACGACGTGCTCTACGAGGCGCTCTACCGCATGTCGCGCCACGGCATCCACCGCCTCGTGGTGGTCGACCGCAAGGGCGCACTCGCCGGCATCGTCACCGTCACCGACCTGCTGCGCCTGCAGGCGCACTCGCCCCACCAGCTCGTGCTCGACATCGAGAAGGCCGAATCGATCGACGCCCTGCGCGAGCTGCATCAGCGCATCCAGCAGCTGATCGTGCATCTCGCCGGCACCGGCATCGCAATCCGCGACACGGTGAAGCTGATCGCCAACCTCAACGACCAGGTCCTGATCCGCCTGATCGACCTGCTGCGCCGCGATCGCTACCCCGATCTCACCACCGACTTCGCCTTCGTGGTGATGGGCAGCGAAGGGCGCGGCGAACAGACGCTATCGACCGACCAGGACAACGCGATCATCTACGCCGACGCGGTGCAAGGCGAGGCGCTGGCACGCCTCGAAGCCTTCTCGGACGACCTCATCGACGCCCTGATCTCGATCGGGGTGCCGCCCTGCCCCGGCGGCATCATGGCGCGCAACCCCGCCTGGCGGCGCAGTCTGACGGCCTGGAAGCGCGAGCTCACGCAGTGGCTATCGACGCCGACGCCCGACAACGTGATGACCGGCAGCATGTTCATGGACCTGCGCCCGCTCTACGGTCGGCGGGAGCTCGCCGACACCCTGCGCGAACACGCGCTGCACTACATGAGCCACGAGCAGGGCTTCCTCGTGCGGATGGCGCAGAACATGGTCAACTTCGCCCCGCCGCTGGGCTGGTTCGGCCGCATCAAGGTGGAAAAATCCGGCGAGCGCCGCGGCGAGGTCGACCTCAAGAAGGCCGGCATCTTCGCCATCACCGACGGCATCAAGGCGCTGGCGATGGAGGCGCGCCGGCTCGACGGCAGCACCCACGACCGCATGGAGGCGCTGGTCGAGGCCGGCGTGCTCAAGCCCGAACAGGTCGCCGACCTGCGCGCGGCCTTCGACTTCCTGGTGCGGATGCGCCTGCGCGGCCAGGTCGAGGCCTTGCGCGGCGGGCGCACGCCGGGCAACTACATCGCGCTCGACCAGTTGAACGCGATGCAGCAGGGCGAGCTGCGCCTCGCCCTGGAGGGCGTCGCCAACTTCCAGGCCTTCATCCAGCAGCACTTCAAGCTGCAGCTGCTGCGCAACTGAGCGGAGCGCGGCCGAGCTACCCACGGGAAGCGGACTCAATCCTCGATCAGCTGGCGATGCACCAGCACCGCCGTCGCGCGCGGCCGCACCGTCCGGCCGCGCGCCTCCAGATAGGCGCGCGTGAACGCGGCGCCGAAGAGCAGGATCAACGAGGAGTAATTCACCCACAGCAGCAGCAGCACCAGCGAGCCCGCCGCCCCGTAGGTGGACGCGGTCGCGGTGGTCGACAGGTAGATCGCGATCAGCGCGCGCCCGAGCGCGAACAGCAGCGCGGTGACGAAGGCGCCCGGCAGCACGTCACGCCAGCCCAGCACCACCTCGGGCAGCACGCGGAAGATGGTGGCGAAGAGCAGCGTCACCACCAGCAGCGCGATCGCCCAGTCCAGCCCGATGATCAGCCCCACCGGCACCGGCAGCCAGTCCTGCGCGAAGGCGACGAGCGCGCGCACGAAGATGCTCAGCGACAGCGACACCAGCAGCACGAAGCCGATGCCGAGCACCACCGCGAGCGACAGGAGGCGCGTCTTGAGATGGATGAACACGCCGCTGCGCGTGGGCCGCGGCGCCACTCCCCAGATCGCGTTGAGCGATTCCTGCATCTGGGTGAATACCGTCGTCGCGCCGAACACGATGGCACCGACGCCGGCGATCGTGGGCAGCAGCCCGCTGTGCTGGATGCGGCTGTTGACCACCGCGGTCTGGATCGCAGCCGCCACCTCCGGCCCGATCGCCACCTCGAGCTGCTCGGCGATGCGGCCCTGAGCCGCACTCTCGCCGAGCACCAGGCCCACCAGGCTGACCGCGATGATCACCACCGGCGCCACCGAGAACACGGTGAAGAACGCCAGCGCAGCCGCATGTACGAAGACCTGGGCTTCCAGCCACAGCTTCACGGTGGTCCGGATCACGGCGGACCAGTATTGCAGGATCGACGGTCGGGCTTCGGTCATGGCCGCATGTTAGCGCCATTGCCCTGGAAGCCGCTTCCAGAACGCGCCCCTCAGCTCACTCCCACTCGATTGTCAACAGGACCGTGGAAACCGTTGTATAGGAAGGCTTTCTGGCCTGATGCGGGCGGCTAATACCGACAGCGATACCGACAAATTGCCACGCCTCGCCGAGATCATCTGATAGCACCATATCGGCTCATACTGTCCCATCGTACCGACATCGCTTTCGGGGCCCTCAAGACTGCCCTACTGAAGGGTGGTTAAGCCCCTTCCAACGGGCGGAACCGCGTCGAATGCTGACGGTTAACGGTATCAAAGGCAGCCTTCCCCCCTGCTCTAACCATCGCAGCAGCAGCGTTTTCAGTGGGCCAGACGGTATCAGCCCCGGAAGTCGCCGCGTATTTTTGACGGTATCAGCGACTGAAGGGCCCCGCCCCCTTATCTGATTCCGTCAAGTCAGTGTCACGCGGTGCCATAGAGCACCACGAAAGCCTACCGATGCAGCACTAAAAGGACGCATCGACACCCCCACGCCCAACCGCCTGTCCGAGGGCATCTTCCAATACCGACCCGAATTCCGTTGGCTAGGACGGTCAAGGCGCTCATGTCGTCCCTCCTGGCCAGCGCAGTCTCACCTCGATGCCAAAGCGGCTACAGACGGACAGCACTTTTCCCATCTGAGCGGTCGCCTTCCTTTGCTCAAGGCTGTTGAGGAAATCGGTGATGTTCCGGCCACATCAATGCGTCGTGCCGTTCGAGGCGGCCGGCCTGCCGGCCGAGGAACGGGAAACCGACCACTACGTGCGGATTAAGGAAGGTGCGAAAGGGGGACGGCTGCGTTTCGTGCCCTTGGACACGCCGCAGCGCACTGCGGCACTGGCCTTCGCGCAGGCAGAGGCCGGGAGCGAGGACGCCCACCTGGGTAATCCCCTGCACAGCCTGAAGCGCAACCTGCGAAGATTCGACTACGTCATGGCGCGGTTTGGCGTCACGGCGCATGGCTTGGGCGCCACGGCGCACGGCCTGCGTCACGAGGCGCTGATCGACCGCTACATCAGCAAGGCCGGCGAGGCTCCGCCGGTGCGGGGAGGAGGCCCGGTTCCGCCCGAAGTGGACGCCACTGCGACGCTCGCAGCAGCGCAGCCCGCAGGCCATAACCGCGTTCGCGCCGCTGGCGCGTATTTGGGTTCGTCAGCAGGACCGCGAGACGTCGCCGTCCCCCCACGGAAAAGCTCAGAAAGACGTCTGACTGTTATCCGGGAGGGGGGCCAACCAGCCAAGGAAATTTCAGAATGCCCCTACCCGCCCCCTATACTGGCCTGTCTCATCTGGATATCCACCATGAACGACGCCGCACCGACCTTCAACCTGCGCTTTCGTCACTTCCGCGATTCGACCTCCCTGCTTTGGTTCGGTGTCGGATTGGGAATCGGCCTGCTCGGCTGGAGATGGGGCACGTCGCTACTCGCCGTATGGGCGTTCAAGCTCACGGCAGGCCTCGGTTGGTCTCTGATCGTCCTGCTGCTGGCCGCAAGCATCGTGGCCCTGCTCGCGCTGCACGCTAAAGGCCGCGTGGCCCATCTCGCCTATGGCGACTTCCTGGACACCTTACGTTGGGGACTTCCAGGCGCGTTGCGTGCCGTATCGGTACTGTCCGGCGTGGTCGTCGTGGCGACAGTTTGCTGGCAGACAACCGGAAGCGGCAACGCACTTCAAACCGCGTTGGGGGGTGTGCAATTGGCAGTGTTCCTACTCTGGTGCTGGGGCGGCCTGATTGTCATCGCCGACCATCTCGCCAAACGCCGTTCTCAGCATGCCGGGGACCGCTAGCGCAGACACCCCGGTTACGTCGTCGCTTCCCGTTCATCCGCCCAGACGACGTAACCAAAGTGCGCCCAGGTCTTCGGATCGCCCTCGATGGAACCGGCATGCTCCGAGTCGAGATTGACCACGACCCGATGCTGGTCGAGCCTCTCCTTGGAGAAGAGTTCGTAGAGCAACTGCGCGGCGAAACGTACCGCCACGTCGTTGACGAATAGCCCGCGCGAGGCGAGCGACACGCGGACCGAACACGATGGCTGATTGTCGTCGGGGACGCTGGCGTCCAGCAATTCGGTGAACAGTTCGGTGACGCAGGGCAGGCGCAGGCTTCCCTGGGGTCTCGCCGAGCCCAGCCCTTGCCCCAACACCGCGCCCGGCACCGAGTATCGGTCGGGCTGGTGATCTTCTTCGCAGTGTCTGGGAAAATCTTGACCACTGGCCCTTGCCAGTTCGAGAGGGACTGGCAAGGGCTTGAGCCGCTGAAACTCGGCGTGCAAAATCTACACAGTATGACAAAGTACGAGGAATGCAATGGAAACGCCTACGCTCGCCCCCCAGTTGCCATTGACGTTGCGGGCAGCGATGTCGAACGAATCACGCAGTGCGGCCGCAGACGACAGCCTCACCTGCCTTGAGCAGACCGCAACCGTCCTCGACAGAGACGCAGGTTCCGCTTCCCTCGTTCGTAAGTCGAGGACGACGGCCGTCCAACGTGAAACGACGGACGATACCTGATGCATCGACTTGGACGTTCAAGATCTCGTAACAAGGGAGAAAGAGATGACTGCAGCAACGCCATTACTCATGCATATCGGCATGCCTGAAGTTCGAAGTGACGCGTGCCGTGAGCCGGACATCACTGCGGACGAACGCCTGCCGTGCATCGTCGAAGTGAAAGACGGCGCGGTGGCACACCGTGAGACACGCCTGACCGAGGTGAAGCGGGAGACGACCGATGACAACTGATGCTTGGACCACCCGCTCGACGCCGTTCTTGCTGCGGTTCTCCGAGCCCATCCCGGCGCAAGAGCCGGTAAGGGTGAAGTACGATCCCGTGCGCCAAGTCTCACTGGTTGACGTGGCTGGCCGGTGGGTCGACGCCACGTCGACCACGGCCCATCACGCTGGCACGCGAGTCACGCGGGTGGAAGCCGAGACCACGGATGACGCCTGACCGCCAAGTGCTCATCGTCAGCACGATCGCGGACGTTGCAACCGACTACGTCGTCCATGGTCTGGCGCGGCGCGGGGTTGCGCATCACCGCATCAACACGGAGGACTTACCGTTCTCGCGGACCTTGACGCTGTCCTTGGGCGGTAGAGGCGCATCGTCCCTTGCCTTTGACGATCACGAAATTGCGCAACCTTCGGCTGTCTGGTATCGGCGTGTCCGTTCGCCATCGCGGCCGTCTGAAATGCAGGAAGGTGTTTACGAATTTTGCCTGCAGGAAAACCGTGCAGCACTGCTGGGTAGCATTGCAAGCCGCCAGACTACCTGGATGAGCCATCCGGCCGACGTTTGGCGCGCCGAATTGAAACCGTATCAGTTGGCTCTCGCGGAGCAAGTAGGGCTGCGCGTACCGAAGTCGCTTGTCACCAATGCCCCAGACGCCATACGGAACGCCTTTCACACGTTCGGCCCGATGATCGTGAAACCGTGTCGTAGCGGCTACGCCGTTGTAGACGGCGAAGAACGCTCAATCTACACGTCTCGCCTATTGGCTGAACACCTGGAGTTCGTGGAAGAGGCGCGCTTGAGTCCCGCCATCTACCAAGAGCAGATCCCCAAACGCTACGACATCCGCGCAACCGTCGTCGGAACCGAGATCTTCGCAGCCGCCATCGACTCTCAAAGTGACCCCGCCGCAGCCGTCGATTGGCGACATACTGCCAACCCGAACCTTCCGCATTTGCCAATCGAATTACCTTCCAAAGTGCGCGAAGGTGTTCTGGCGCTGATGCAAGCGCTCGGCTTGACGTTCGGAGCCGTCGACCTGGTCGAGACTCCCGATCATGACTTCGTATTCCTTGAAGTAAACCCGAACGGGCAGTGGCTCTGGATAGAGGACCAGCTTCAACTCGGAATCACTGACGCCATCGTCGCTTGGCTGGCCAGCAAATGACGGCCAGGTTCATCGACACCGCGGTAGACCTCATATGGCCATCACTCGACGGAGACGCAAACGAACACGCGGCTCAAGAGCGCGAGCGGCTTGATACGGAAATGCAGGCCATCAAGCAGGCCGTCACCAAGCTTCGCCCCAATGAAGACGAACTGAAGGGCTATCTGGCGGCCAGCGAAAAGCTCCTGGAGACGGAGAATTCGCGAAAAGGGGGCATCGAGTCGCGGCTTCTTAACGCTGCCGGCTTGGTTTCCATCGCTGGCACGGTCGTTCTGGGTGCCCTGTTTTCGCTGGCCAGCGAGAAACTGACGCTGAGCGCGCCTTGGGCGAGAATCACCCTGACTCTCGGATGCCTCTATCTCGCCGTTCAGTTGGTTGCAGCACTCCATGCTGCCATCAAGGGCCTGCAGGCCAGGGGATACGTCGAAGACCTACCTCACGAACTGCTGCCCCGGGATGGCCTCAAGCGCACCGCTTACCTCCGCGAACGTGTTGAGCGACTGCTGGGCCGAGTCGCGGAGCACCGCGGCATCAACAACGGGAAGCTGGACCAGCTCAACATCGCACACTGCGCAATGCGCAATTTCCTGTGGGGTCTGTTCGGCGTGGCGGTTACCGCGAGCGTCGTTTCGCTGGTGTGGCCGCCATCTCCTCCTGCAGCGACGTGCCCAAACGGCAATCCGTGCGGGCCAAACACCCAACAGCTGCCGTCCATACCCTCTCCCGGCAGTCAACACCCGCCAGGGAATGAATACGGCATAACCGGCCGAGACGTGAGCCTGCCCGTCATCCTGATATCCGCTGGAACTTGCATCACGACACTGGGGATCGCATTGTTCGCGGCTGGCGGCACAAGCACTCGACGGATCGTGGGCATCACCATGACCCTCGGTGGGCTCGGAATGAGCGTGTTGGCCGGTACCAAGCTTGACAATGCGATCTTCAAGATTGACAAGCTGATCGGCGAACTGCAGTTCGAATTGTCCCTGGCCCCCCCGCTCCGACCGCAACCGGCTTATTACATCAGGCGCCTGGTGACCGTGGGCCCCTTCCCCGACGGAGATCACTCGCTGGCAGAAGAGCAGGTCGCCCAGTGCGTTTCGTCCGCACTCGACCAATACAACGGGATGCGCATCAGCGGTTGGGAGATCGTCGGCCGAGTCGACAAGCGGCAACTGACGACGGCGCGAGCGGCGATCTATGGCTCCAACCAAGCCCTAGCCATGTCGCGGGCCACCTGGGTAGCCCGGCAGTTTCTTGCTGCGCGGCCATCCTTTGACTTAGCACACGCGGTCATCACGGTGGGGGGCGCTCGCGGTATCGGCGCGTCGGTCGCAACGAACGACCTGCAATCCGACAGGGCCGTCGATGTCTTCGCCCTGGTCAATGCCGGCACGAACACGAACGGTACCGTCGACCTGCCCGATCCTGTTGTCTGCTCCCCTCCTACCGCCCCAAGGTAGGCACCCATTGCACCGGGGCAATGCCCGCGTCAAGGCAATCGGCCAATCGGCTTCCCGTGAAGCCACCACGCCATCCCGCTGACGAGCTCAAAGAACAACAGGTGTCGGCGCCGTAGCGCGACGCCCGCACCAAAATGCGGTATGAATTGCGACAATCCGTATCAAGCTATCCATAGATCGACTAAGAGGGAGCATCGTCAATGCATGTCGAGCGCGTCACGATCACCGGCTTCCGCTGCTTCGGCCCCACCCCGGCGACTATCCTGTTCAGCCAAGGGCTCACCGCGATCGTAGGACCCAATGCTTCTGGCAAGACCGCGGTGCTGCAGGCACTCATGCGGCTCTTTGGGGTCACCCGGGCGCAACGCACGATCGTCCCCTCCGATTTCCATGTCGCGACGACGGAGGCCGAGCGCCCCAAGTCGCGGACGCTGACGATCGACGTGCGCTTGAGTCTGCCGGAACTGGTGGAGGGCAGCGCGACCGCCGCGACGGTCGCGCCCGTGTTCCGCCATGTGCGCATTGAGCGTCCCGGCGGCACCCCGCTGTGCCGCCTGCGGCTGCGTGCGCGCTGGGATGATGACGGCACGGCCGAGGGCGCCGTCAGCCAGGACCTGAACTGGATCAATACGGTTGACGACGTCGTTCGCGACGATCAGGCATCGCCGGTGGCGCCAGGCGACCGCGGACTGATCCAACTGTTCTACACGCCCGCCAGCAGGGACGCCGCCACGCAGATCCGGGCCACGACGGGAGCCCTGGCCGCTCGTCTGCTCAAGGCCATCGAGTGGTCGGAGGACACGGAAAAGGCGGTCAACACGGCCAGCGAGCAGCTGATGACCGCGTTCGGCAGCGAAAAAGCCATCCAGGCCATCAGCGAATCCCTGTCCAAGCGCTGGGGGAAGCTGCACGACGGCGACATCGACTGCGAACCCGAACTCAGCCTGATGAGCCGGCGCTTCGAGGAGGTCGTCGCGCGTATCGGCGTGATGTTCAAGCGGGGGCCGGCCGGCGAGGACCGGGGACTCGAGGCGCTGAGCGATGGACAGCAGTCCCTTTTCTACTTCGCACTCGCGGCCGCTGTCTTCGACGTGGAACGCGCGGCGGTGGCAGGCCAAATCAAAGGGTTCCGCGCCGAGGAGCTCAGCGTGCCCGCCCTCACCCTGTTCGCGGTCGAGGAGCCTGAGAACCACCTGGTGCCCTACTACCTCTCGCGCATCCTGCAGCAGATCCGCACCCTCGTGGAGACGGGTGCCGGCCAGGCCTTTGTGTCCAGCCATTCGCCGTCGGTCCTGGGGCGCGTCCCGCCCGACGACGTGCGCTACTGCCGGCGCGACATGGCGACCGGCGTGTCGACGGTGCTGCCCATCCCCATGCCGGCGGGCGACGTCGAGGCCATCAAGTTCGTGCGCAACGCCTTCCTGGCCTTCCCCGAGTTGTACTTCGCGCGGTTCGTGCTGCTGGTCGAAGGCGATTCGGAGCGCATCGTGCTACCGCGCCTCGCCGAGGCGCTGGGCCTGCTCGTCGATCCATCGTTCGTCGCGATCGTGCCGCTCGGTGGCCGCCACGTGAACCACTTCTGGCGCCTGCTCCACGGCCTGGGTATTTCCTACGCCACCCTGCTCGATCTCGACCTGGGTCGCGACGGTGGAGGCTTCGGCCGGGTCAAGAATGCCCTGCAGCAACTGCTGACGCTCGGGGTTCCGCGTGAGCAGATCCTTGCGCTCTCGGACGGCACCTACGTCAGCGATGAAAGCCTGGCCAAGATGGAGACCTGGGACACAGCCCATCTCGAGGGCTGGCTTAGCTACCTGGAAAACTCGTCTGCGGTCTTCTTCTCCTACCCGTTGGACCTCGACCTGGCGATGCTGGCCGCCTTCCCGGCCGCCTACGCGGCCACGATCGACGGCACCGGGCCTCGCATGACCAACGAAGACGCCGCCGAGGTGGTGCTGGGAACTGCAGGACCGGGGCTGGCCAGCTACACCGGCAACGCACTGGCGTTCCGCGACCATATGGCTGCGTATCGGTACCATTTTCTGACGCACAGCAAACCCGCCACGCACCTGCGCGCGCTGACGCATGTCGACCTGCCCGCTTTGAAGGCCGGCATGCCGGCGCCGCTCGAGCGCGTTCTGCGGCACATCGCTGCCCAGTTGTCGGGGCTGTGACCATGTCGTTGCCGCCGAGACGCGTCCCGCCCGGCGACTGGCAGCCGGTCGGCGTGGACAGCCTGGAACCCAATGCACTGACCGTGGTGAGGTCCGGCGAACACTGCTCGGTGCTCGCCGGGCCCGGCGCCGGCAAGACGGAACTGCTCGCGCAGCGCGCCGCGTTCCTGCTGCAGACAGGCGCATCCCCCGCTCCGCAGCGCATCCTGGCCATCAGCTTCAAACGAGATGCCGCACGAAATCTTGCGCGACGCGTGCGCCAGCGTTGTCACCCCGACCACGCCAGCCGCTTCGACTCGCTGACCTTCGATGCATTCGCGAAGGGTCTCGTGGATCGGTTTGGACAGGCGCTGCCGGACCGTTGGCGGCCGACGGCCGACTACGGCATCCTGTTCCCCAAGCGGGCCCACTGGGCTGACTTCCTACGGCGCGCAGGTCTCGCCCAGGACAACCTGTTTGGGCAGGCCGCGGTGCAGGGGCTCTCAGTCAACTACTTCGAGCGCCGCCATGTGCTTGATGAGCGCTTGCCCGAGGCCGGCTGGCCGCCGGTAACTGCGGGCCGCTGGGCCGGACAGCGGTTTTGGGACGAGCAGTTGCGCGGCATCGCGCGCAGCTACCTCACCTTCCCCATGATCAGCCGACTGGCTGAACTGCTGATCCGCGTCAACGCCTCCGTGCGCAACGCCTTGGCGCTGACCTACTCGCACGTGTTCATGGACGAGTTCCAGGACACGACGCAGGCTCAGTTCGACCTCGTCCAGGCGATCTTCCTGGGCACGCCGACGATCATGACGGCCGTGGGCGACAACAAGCAGCAGATCATGCGCTTCGCACTCGCGATGGACGATCCGTTCGGCGCCTTCGAACAGTCTTTCGGCGCGCAGCGAATCCCGCTGCTCAGCAACTACCGCTCCTCGCCCGAACTCGTCCGCATTCAGCACGTGCTGGCGCAAGCGCTCGACACGGCCGCGGTGCACCCGCAGTCAAAAGCCCCGGCCAGCATCCACGACGCCTGCTGTGCCATCTGGGACTTCTCCACCGTGAACGCTGAAGCCCTGACCCTGGCCCAGTATGTTGCGTCACAGATGCGCGAGCACAACCTGCGGCCCAACGACTTCGTGCTGCTGGTGCGGCAGAAGGCGGAAGACTATGCGCAGGTCCTGACACCCGCTTTCGTGACCGCAGGGATCCCGCTGCGCAACGAAGCCGCCTATGTCGGTTCCCAGATGCTGCAGGAGCTGCTTACCGAGCCGCTGTCGGAATTGGTGCTGCTGATCCTTCGCCTCGCCTGCGCCGCCCGGAGCGGGTCGACCTGGAGCGAAGCGCAGCATGTGCTGGCAGACCTGCACGGCATTGCGCCGACCGACGACCGCGCTCGCCGCGCCTTGGCCCAAGATCTGGATGCCTTTGCACGCCAGTTCAGCAAGCAGCATCCCCGACCTCCCGATACGGAGGCGGCTGCCCGCTCAATCGTCCAGGACGTGATCGCTTTCTTAGGCCGCAATGCCCTCATCGCGGCCTACACTCCCTACGGGCAAGGGGGCTGGTTAGAGGAGGTCGAGAACAGCCTGGCGTTGCACCTGCAGTCGAGCGCCGCCCAGGCGCCCGACTGGCATGCGGCACTTGAGGCCTACGAGGGGACGAAGGCACTTCCGCTCATGACGCTGCACAAGAGCAAGGGGCTGGAGTACCACACCGTGATCTTCGTAGGCCTCGACGACTCGGCTTGGTGGAGCTACGCTCAGGACACCGCCGACGCCACTGCAGGCTTCTTCGTGGCGTTCACGCGAGCAAAGCAGCGGGTGATCTTTACCTATACGCCGGAGCGCGGGGCACGAACCAACATTGCGCCGCTATATGGCCTTCTGGCTGCGGCTGGCGTGCAAACAACCTCGATAGCTTAGAGCGAGGCCTCATTGCCACCGTCTTTCCTGAATTCACCGCCCGCGGCACTCAGGAGCGCGCGGACGGGCGGCATCGAGGAGCTAAGCGCCGGGTTGGTACGGCCCGCAGCGCAGCGAGGACACCCGATCTCACTGCACTACCCTGGCGTCCGGCCACTAAGAATTCGCACTCAATATGGCGGAGACCACATATGGAGAGTTCATGTCGAGCTCCCTCAAACACCGGGATGGTCGCATTGCGCTCGAAACATGCACGTCAGGCACGCCTTCTGAGAGTATGACGAGCGCGGCAAGACCCGGCCTGCAAAAATGTCTTCCCGCCTCTTGACCAAGGCAACCACCTGCTCGTCGGTCATCAACTGGACACGATGCGCGATCGGCAAGGCTCGCCCCGTCGGCGCTTTCACCATTACATACGCGTAGGGCGCTACGGCCTGGTGCGTCTGACCCATTACCGCCACCCTCTGCGCCGACAACTGGATCACGTCCGACAGGCAGGGCTGGTTGATCCAGCGCGTTTTGAGCTCCACCAGCACGAGCAGACCGGAAGGCAGGCGGTATGCCCGATCAATCTTCGCCACCACTCCAACAGGCCTGAGGGCCCGGAACAGTCTCTCCATATAGACCAACTCGGCATCTTGCAACGCTGCCGGTCGTGAGGCTCGCTCAGCCAATGCAGGATCGGTTGAAACCGACCGCCGCCACGCTATGACCAGCGCGAGGCATACGACGACAAGACCGCCAAGGACGCCCCATCCTACCGCCGACATTGCCCGCCTCCGCGCAAACCTGGCCACCATCGAAGGCACGCCGCCATCGCACCCAAGACCACGCGTACCGGAGCCTGCAAGGCAGGCCATCGGCGCAGGCATTTGCAGATGCTAGGCGCCACTCGGTAGTAGAACCAGATTACGCGACGCCCCCAAGCGTTCGAGCGTAGCGCAACGTCCCGAAACCCGCGCAGCACCAGAGTCTGCCAGCCCTCGCCGAACACGCAGGTGGCGATGAAGCAGCGCCCCTTCCGGGCGGCCGGTGCGGACGCCGCCAGGCCTTCCCGATAGAAGCGCTCATGCTCGACCATCCCGCGCTCCCGGGCGCGCTGCTGCCGAGCGGTGCGGCGGCTGCCATGCCGATGTTCGAACATGACCAGCCGTTCGCAGCGGCCCATCTGGGCCAGTTCCGAAGCACTGACCATCCGATTGTTCGCCGAATGGCGCGATCGCTTTCCCATGGCCGCCTCACCCGTCGATCGCTGGCGCGAAGATGTCGTTGGTGACATCGCTACTGCCCTCCTCTGCGCCACCTGCGGAAGGCTGAAAGGACAAGCCCAACCCCATCCCGGCGAACACACCGCTCTGGGCCAGCAAGCCGTCGTAGGCCAGCACGCGCAGACGGTTGACCCGCTTGGTGCCCTTGTGGAACCGGATCAGGTCGTCGTACAGGCGCGGATGGTCGGCCCGCGCCAGTTCGAAGACGAGACGAATCGGCCTGAAGTCCTTCCCGGTATCGGTACTCATTCGATTTCTCCGGAATCGTCCTGGCCCCGCTCCTTCCCGTTGGCGGCCATCACACTGCGCGCGTGGTTCTGCCCCGCCAGTTGAAAGCCCCGCACATTGGCGAACATCGGTTCCTTCACTTCATGGATACGGTGCTTCGGGAACGCCGCCTTCACCGCTTTCCGGAACAGGAAGGCCCCGCCGCCGACCAGGATGATGTTCTGCAGGCTGTGGGGCGCCTCGATCCACTGCTTCATGGTCGAGACCGCCTGCTCGGCGACCGTTTCGGCCAGGGGCAGCAGACGCTTCATGTCGTAGGGCTTCTGGAAGATCACCGGCTGCTTGCCCGTCCGGAGTGCGAGGTCGATGGCGTCGTAGTCCCGGTAGGGCGAGCCGATATCCTTGCTAATCTCGGCCGCCAGCAGGCGCAGCACATCGGACATACCGCGGTTGAACGAGTAGCTCTGCTTCTGCACGAGCCGCATGCCCCTGGTCACTAGCCAGTCGAAGGTGCGCGAGCCCGGATCGATGATCAGACTCTGCTCGTTGCCGATGACCGCCATCTTCTGGTGCTCGGAGGCGTAATGCACCAGCGCCCCCTGCGGCTGGGCCACGACCAGGGCCTTGCCCACCGTCACCGCCTTGCCGCCGCCGATGTCGTGGCGACCGGTCATGGCCTTCTCCAGTGCCACCTTCTTGACGGCGAAGAGCGCCACCGGCAAGCCGACCACCAGCAAGTCGATGCGGCTCAGCTTCATCATGGAGAGCGCCCCCCGCAGCAGCGCCATGTACTCGGGCGTCTCGGTGTACTCGTCGTGCAACTGCTTGGCACGGAAGGTGTCGGCGGCGAGGATCACGTCCGGCCCGACCTCGTAGAACAGCGGGCCGATGGGGATGCACACCGTCTTCTTGCGCTCGCTCGCCGGCCACGACGGCGTGTCGTCGCTCGACGGATAGGCCACCGACGGGAAGCTGGCGCAGCGGATGTCGGTACCGGCTGCGGCCGTGACGAACTTGGTGTTGCCCGATCCGACATCCACCGCTCTGACGATCAATTCCATGGCAAGGCTCCGAGGTAGGGTTGAGGTCGATCAGCATCGACACGGCGACCTGATCCCGCCACACGGAATCCCCACTCAATGAGCCCGATTTCGGCATCGGGTCCGGCCCGCTGTCAGCGAACCGGCGATGCACAGACGTTTCGCTGACACCTGAAAGCGTCATCGCCCGGCGGGGCTGCGTGTGTGTCACTACGCTCTCATTCAAACTGCGGATATCAACCCCATGTGCCGGACTGGCTGGGGGTGCCCGCCAGCGCTGGACAGGTCCCGGTCGGCCCCAGAGGCCAAAGATTTGCTCGTCAAGGGCAGGCTGCGCCCGGTTGTCGTCTTCGCCCGAAAAATAAGCGACCCTCAGACCCCGATTTCAAGTGCCACCTGCAAGCCCACGGAATTCGATGGGCTTGCGGCCGTCGGTCGTTGACGCCATCGAGGGGGAGGAGTCAACTGTGGGCTCCCGTGGCCTCCTGGCCAGCTCCATCGCGGAGCAAAAGGCGTTGCGGTCGTTACCCGCCCTTCAAACGCCCCGACCTGTCGAGTCGGGGTGGGTGTGGCCTTCAAGGCCTCGCCCCCGAGAACTTTCATTTCGTAGTGCCTGCACCGGCTTGCCAGCAGTTGTCCGCTGGGCGTTCCTTCGAGGACGCGCCGATGCCTTGAGCAAACGGTCCGGACGGCACCCGATGCCGCCCCGCTGTTCCCGTCATCCTTCGAGCCTGCGCATCCTGCGCCGCACACGGCCGTGCCTGCCCGTGATGGGCTCCCCGTGTGTCTTCGCTCGTCAACCTGGCACCGCCCTGGACTTTCGGTCAGGGGCGGACCCATGCAGGTGGATGACGTTACGAATCGAGGACTAATCCACCACTTGCACCCGGCTCGACCGGCGTGCCGATGCCGTGCCCTGCCCCAGAGGCATGGCGGCATCCCCAAGCCCGCGAGCGCAGAAATGCGTGAGTGGGACGGATCACCGTTTCATTTTTAAGACCGACCGAGCCGATGCCTGCGCTTGCAAGCAGCCCATCGGCAAATCCCTGGGTAGGTGCAGCGCTGTCCGTGGTCAGGCGCTGCACTGAACGGCTGCAACCACGGGCGGGCCAGACGCCGGAATCCGTCTCGCCCGCCATGCCGGGATTCCATCCATTGTTGTGCTATGCGCCGCCGGGACGGCCGCACGGCGTTCATTCGAAGGAAAGCCATGTCCACTGCCAATCCCACCGCATCCACCCGTCGCCGCGTCCAAGGCACTGCCGGGCTGGGCCGTGCCGCCCCGCTGCAGCCCACGCGCGATCAGGCCCAGGCCAATCTGCCGCCTGCGGCCATCCTCGCCCGCTACAAGCCTGGCAAGGCCGACCCCATGAAGGTGCTCGAGGTGCTGCTCGGACTCTTCAACAGCCTGCACACCTCGCTCGACAAGACGGTCTCGCACAAGACCCGGCAGGAGCGCGCCGACTTCCTGCGCCGCTTTTTCCGCGACCTCAAAACGAAGGCCGGCTTCAAGACCCTGCCCGACCCACGCAACCTCGGCGAACGGCACATCCGGGCGATGGTGAAGATCTGGCAGGCGGAGAAGCTCGCGCCGGCCACCATCCAGACCTACCTGAGCTTCCTGCGCGGCCTGGCGATGTGGCTGGGCAAGCCCGGCTTCATCCGCAAACCGGCCGATTACGGGCTGAGTACCGAGGAATACCAGCGGCACGAGTATGCGCAGCGCGACAAGAGCTGGTCGGGCCAGGGTGTCGATATCGACGCGCTGATCGAGCAGGTCTGCGCCTACGACCGCCATGTCGGCGCCTCGCTGCGGCTGATCCACGCCTTCGGGTTGCGGCGCAAGGAATCGGTGATGATCCGGCCGCACCGTTGTGTCGTGCCCTTTGAGGCCACCGGCCTGTCGCCTGACGAACGGCGGGCGGACCAGTACGTGCGGATCAAGGAGGGTAGCAAGGGGGGACGGCTACGGTTTGTGGCGCTGGACAGTGCAGCCGGCATGGCCGCCCTCGACTACGCCCGTGCCGTGGCGGAAGGTGACGACGCGCACCTGGGCGATCCTCGGCATGACTTGAAGCGCAATCTGCGCCGTTTCGACTATGTGATGGAAAAATTCGGCATCACGTCGAGCGAGCGCGGGATCACCGCCCATGGGCTGCGCCACGAAGCGTTGATCCGGCGCTTTGGCGATGAAACCGGTGGCGAGGCGCCGCCGGTGCGCGGCGGAGGCCCCCTTCCCCCCGACCTGGACCAAGCTGCGCGTCAGGCCGTCGCCGAAATGGCTGGCCACGGGAGGATCAGGGCGTCTGGCGCGTACTTGGGAGCCAGGCCATCGCGTCACACACCCGCGACGACGGACGAGGGCCTTGCGGCCGCCTCCCCTCAGGAAGCTACCGATGCGCTGCCCAGCACGGCTTAGTAACTACACCCGCTGCGGCCCAGGGTCATGCTTGGGCGCGGCGCTTTGGCGCCCAAGCGTTCATTGGTGGCGAGGAAGCCACTCCTTCTAGACGCGCATCGACATTCTTCAGACCAAATTCAATCTTGATTAGCAATGATGTTCAGCCGACCGAATCACCCGCTGAGGCTGCGGCACACAGGTGGCGGCAGCCACGAGCAGTCGCGTGTGAAGCGCGCGCAGATCGAATCGGCGGTCGAATCGGTAGGTGAACGCGGCCAGGTATCGCGTTGCGTATTTGCGGAAGTCGAACGCATGGTAGCTGCCGCTCAAACTCGTCTTGAGGTTACCGAGTACGGTGTTGATCCACTGGAACTCGGGCAAGTCCTTCGGTTTGCGCTTGCCGACGACGGTTGGCTGATGCGCACAACCTGCACCGCTCACCGCACCGAAGCAGGCCAGTCCATCGGAGAACACGGTGCTGCCCGGAGCCAGATGGGTCTTGGCCCACTGGCCGATTGCGACCATGCTGAAGCTCGAGACAGGCGTGAGTTTGACGCGCAGGGGGTGGCCCTCGTCACTGAGGGAGACGGCGGCGACGAACGGGGCCTTGTTCTCCGAGCCCCGGCCGACTTTGCCACCGCTGCGCTCGCCGCCCAGGTAGGCATCATCGACCTGGACCTGGCCATCGAGCACGTAACGCGTCTCACGATCGGCCATCGCCTGCATCAGTTTGTGGTGGATGAGCCAAGCGGTCGGATAGCTCACCCCGAGGTGGCGCTTGAGTGCGAGCGCCGACAGTCCGGTCTTGGCCTGGCTGATCAGGTAGATCGCGAGGAACCAGGTCGTCAGCGGCAGTTTGGTGCCCTGCATCACGGTGCCGGCGATCAGCGACGTTTGATGTCGACACGCCTGGCACTGGAACAGCGCGTAGGTTCGCCCGCGTACCCGGCTGTAAGTAACGCCATCACAGCGCGGACACCGAAACCCCGCAGGCCAGCGTGCCTTCTCCAAAGCCGCCTCGCAGGACGGCTCGGTTCCGTAGCGCTGGAGAAACTCGGGCATGGACAGTCCGGCTTGAAACTGGATTCGGTTCATCGGCATGGCGCACCTCCCGGCAGAAAAACTGTATTTCCGTACAGTATAGACCCGTTGGGGTGCCTGGCTGAGCATCGTTGCTAATCAGGAATTCAATTCGAACCCGGCCCGTTAGATTCTATCCACCGATCCACAAGCGACGGCCCCACCAGCAATGGCAGGGCCGTGTCCTATTCCGGCTCGCTCACAAGTCGCGGGGCACAAACATCCACCTGTGTCGTTGCCGCGCCTACCGTGGACACGCGCCAACCGCGGCTTCCACCTCGAGCGCCTTTCCCGCGCAGTAGATGGGCAATGAATTGGGCGCGTCCGGCGGTGAGAACGGCTTGCCGCAGGTCGCTGCAGCATGCATTGCTCCAGGACTCACATCGATCTTGTCCAGCACATATTCGCCAACGGCATTGGGCTTGAACCAGAACTCGTATCGCGTTCTCGCCGTCTCCTGCCCGTCGCAAACCTTGCTCACCGTCGACCAGAAGTGACCCTTCGGATCCTTCGCGTCGATCTCGTAGGTGTAGGTTTCTTGGCAGTTGCAACGATCGAGGAGTTCGACGACCCAGTCATGATCTTTGTCATAGCGGAGCCTGATCCTCGATCCATCCGTGAAGACGATCTTCACGACGTTGTGTAGATCGTCGTAGCTGTATGCGGTGGCAAAACGCTTCGCATCGATCGAGTAGGTCAGGTCATCCTGGTTCCGATACTGATATTGGGCGACGGTGCCGTCGGATGCGACGACCTTGGCGATCTTGCTGTTCGCGGGGTAGTACTCGAAGCGCAGCCAGCGGCCCTCGCCGTCGGTGACGCGGCGCAGCAGTCCGTTGTCGAAGTAGTCCAGTTCGAGCGCGTGACCCGCTTCGTCCACCCAGCGCAAGAGCTTGCCGCGGCGATCGAAGTATTGCCGGCTGCCATCGCTCCACGTCAAGCGGAAGATCCCGTCCTGAAACACGACCTGCCCGGATTCCTCATCGGTCACCTGGCGCGCATTGCCCGACTCCACCACGGTGTCGGGCTCAGATGAACGCTGCAGGTATTTGCCGCCGTCCACCGGCCGAGTCAGCAGCCCGAGTTCATGCGCGCGCTCGGCACGAAGATCGTCGTATTCCAGCAGTTCGGCGCGCAGATTGCGCCAGGCCTGTTCATCCCGGTACTCGGTAGCCGAGGATTTCAACTTGCCGATGATCTCGTCGACCTTCGCCTCGAGGTCTGCACGTGTTAGCGGTGCAGCGACGAACACCTGCTCGCTTCCGGCGCCGCAATCCTTCCATTTGAGGTTGCCCTCCGCGGTGATCGTCAGTGAGGTTTCATAGCGCGTGCACCAGCCGAACCCGAACATTCCGTTGAACAGCGTCCTACTGTTGTACGTTCTTTGCAGCGTCAGATCCACACCCGAAGGGACGGCCGGCAATCGGAAGTCGACCCAGGTGTTGGAGTAGTTGGCGTTCTTCATGTCGACTATCGCCAGCGCGTTAGATGCCAGCAGGGCGAGAGCAGCGGAAAGGCAAAGCCGGAACATGATCGGTCTCGCGTCTAAGGTCGAAGGTCCAGCGTTTGGCCGGGTTTCCACTGCGAAGCCTTGCGCCACAGTGCGATGACGGTCTCTTCCGGCAGCAGGCGCGCGATGGCCGCTCGGCGTTCGGATTCGGCGCGCGCGGAGCCTTCGTCGGCAACGGCCTGCGCGCAGCGCGCCGCCAGCGCGTGATGGAAAAAGGCCGCGGCGAAGTCTGGCTCGACACCAGCCGATGGGTCACCGCTTTCGGCCAGTTCGGCAAGGTGCTGGTGGGCGTACGGAAGTCCCTGTGTCGCCGCAAGACCGAAAAGGCGCTTCGCCTCCCGCAGATCCTGTGGCACGCGTTCGCCGTGAACCAGCAGATCGGCCAGCGTGTCCTGCGCCACCGGATCGCCCGCATTCGCTGCCCGCCTCAGCCACTCGACACCGCTGCCAATATTTTCGTCCTTCTGTGTGTCGATCAGGAAGTCGCCGACGGCGCCCTGGGCGCGCGCGTATCCGGCCTCAGCGGCCTTCTGCAATGGTGCGCGGGCAGCCGGATCCTTGAGTTTTTCCAGTGCGCGACCGAGTTGATAGCTCAGTCTCGCGTTACCCGGATCACTTTCGGCGGCACGCGTGCAGGCGGTCAGCGCTGCCTTGCCGTCGAGCTTGTTCCAGGCCACCCCGCCTGCCACGCGCGCGCCATCGAAGGGATGCGCGGCGAGTTGGTCGCATGGGGTGGCCGTGCCGCGCTGCGGAATGGCGCGCTCGAAGCGCGGTTCCAGCGTCAGCCCCAGGCGTTCCACGAGTGCGGCATCGGCGAATTCCGGGGACATTGCGCGTGCGTAGTCGGCCTGGTCGCGCACGTTTCGGTGTGTCGGCCAGATGCGCACGGTGTGGTCTTCGGAGCCGGTGGCGATGCGCGTGCCGTCGGGGCTGTACGCGAGTGCGCCGATCCAGTGGGTGTGCCCGGAGAACTTGCCTGTCTGGCGCCACGTGGCGACATCCCATTCGCGGGCCATCTTGTCATCGGACGCCGAGACCAGCGAGGTGCCATCCGGGCTGAAGGCTAGGGCATTGATCGCGTCGTCGTGACCTCGCAATACCGCCCGTTCCTGCCCTGATTCCACTGTCCAGATGCGCACGTCCTTGTCGCTGCCGCCACTGGCCAGCCAGGTTCCGTCTGGGCTCAAGGCAACGGCCTTGACAGAACCGCGATGGCCTGTGAGAACCTTGATCTGGTGACCGGTGCCGGCGTCCCACACGCGGACCGTCGCATCACGCGATCCGGTGGCCAGCAGTTTGCCGTCCGGGCTGAATGCGACGGACAGCAGGGCGTCGTCGTGTCCCTTCAACACAGCGAGTGCCTTGCCGTCGAGATTCCACAGGCGCGCGGTTTCGTCGGCGGAGATGGTCGCCACGCGCTGTCCGTCCGGCGCGAAGATCGCCTGCCGCACTGGGCCGCGATGGCCGCGCATGACCGCGGCAGGGCGACCCGTCGCCGCGTCCCACAGACGCGCCGTGCCGTCGACCGAGGCGCTGAGAATCAACTTTCCGTCATGACTGAACGCGACGGACCGCAGGGCGTTTTCGTGCCCCTTCAACATGGCAAGTTCCTGGCCATCGAGATCCCACAGGCGACCCGTGCCGTCGAGCGAGCCGGTCACGATCGAATTTCCTGCCGGCCCAAAAGCCGCGCTGGTGAGCGCATTGTCGTGCCCTCGCAGCACCGCCAACTCGTGGCCCTTCATGTCCCAAAGGCGCGCGGTCTTGTCATCGAAAGCGGCGAGCAGGCGGCGAGCGTCGGGGCTGAACGCCACGGCATTTGCGCTCGCCGATGCAGCCACCGTGAAGTTGGTCTGCGGCTCGGACGTGTCCCAGAGCTGCGCCGTCTCGTCGTCCGAGCCGGTGATCGCGCGCTTGCCATCGGCGCTGATCGCGACCGAGGTCAGCGCCGCCCGGTGTCCGCGAAATGCTGCCAGTTCGCGACCCGAAGCCGTTTCCCAAAGACGGGCCGCGCCGTCCTCAGCGGCCGTTACAAGCAGTTTGCCGTCGGCGCTGAACCCGGCTGCTACGATGCGCGCGTCGCTATCGAATTCACTGACACGCTGGCCGGTCGCCACCTCAACCAAGATCACCCTCCAGCGGTTCGCCTCGAAGCGCTGCAGGATCATCTGCCTGCCGTCGGTTTCGACAGGCATCGCATCACTTTCGTCCCAGGCGCCAAGCGGATTGCCGGAGAGATCCCAGACCCGGATGGCGCCCTTATTCGTGGCGGTGACGACGTGCTTGCCGTCGGTGGTGAAGGTTCCGAGTGCAATAGTGGCCGGATGATCGAGGATCTTCGGCGGTGCGTCGGAATCGACTTTCCACAGCAGGGCCTTGTTGGTGTCGGATGCTGTCAGCGCGTAATTCCCGTCCGGGCTCAGTGCGCTGACCAAGATCGGCCCCTCGTGCTCCGGCAGCACACTGACGGGTTTGCCGCTGCCACTGTCCCAGACGATGGCCGTGCCGTCTCTCGACGCTGTGAGTAGCCGGGCGCAAGTACCGCAGAAGGACACTCCGGTGATGTTGTCCTTGTGGTTGTTCTTGTGCGCGTCGAGCGAGGGAAGGCTCTCCCGTCCCGTCCGGGTCTCCCACAGGCGGACCGTCGCGTCGTCCGAACCGGTGGCCACGAGCGTACCGTCATGGCTGAAGGCAAGCGCCGCGACAGTGTACTGGTGGCCGCGTAGTGTCGCGAGGTGGCGTCCCGTTTCGGTTTCCCACAGGCGCGCGGTACCGTCCTCGGACGCGGTCAGCGCACGCCGGCCGTCCGGGCTCAGGATCACCCGCGTAAGGGGGCCATCGTGGCCGCGCAGGACGACCGGCGGGCGCGGGTGCGAGTGAAGTTCGTCGAGCGACAGTTCCACTTGCGCGGGTGGGGTGCCCTCGCGTGGCACAAGGGCTGCCGCTTCGGCGGCCAAGTACCAGCCGAGGCTCAGTTCGCCGCGCTTGGAGGCATCGATTCCCTCCATTCCCCGGCGCGCGGCTTGTTCCATGCGGCTCAACTCCTCGGCATGGAGCCGGCTGTCGGCCTCCGCCCGGGCCTGAATCAACCATCGTGTTCCAAGTGCAGCCATCAGCAACCCTACAAGGCCGACAATGGACACAACGACGCGTCTCCTGCTGCGCCGTCCATCGACCTTCTCGCCCGACCGCCTCACATACCGGACAATCGCGTCGCCCACCACGTCGTCGCCCCAGGCAAGGATCAGCGACCGGGCGCGTTCGAGCTTGCGGCCTTCGGGAAGCAGCAGATCGTCGGTCTGTCCCGCCTCCATCCACTGTTCGAAGTCGTTCCTGAGATGGGCATGGGTCTGGTGGTGCGGGCGATCGTCTTCGATGCACCGTGCGGCGAGCGGCCAATTGTGCAGCAGCGATTCGTGCACGATCCGCAGGCCATCCGCACGCGCCACGAGAAGGCGGGCTTCAGGTGCAAGCAGGGCGTTGGCGAGTTGGCGTTCCGGCGATTCCGGCTTGAGATCCGCTGGATTCACCGCGCGCGCTGCTGCCACGCCGTCATCGGGCCGGATGGTCACGAGGCGGCGCAGAAGTCTTGGCAGGGCATCGCGCTGAGACTGCGGTAACGCGCCGAACACTGCTTCGGCGCGCCTGCCGATGACGCCGGCGATACCGCCGAGCGCTTCATAGTCCGCATAGGTCAACTGCGTGCCGTGGTTGCGGCGCTCGTACAGGGCGCGCATCAAGTCCTGCAGCGACGGAAGCGATTCGGGGTGTGCCTGGGCGTCGGCCAGAATGCGTGAGCTCAGGCTGTGGCCGTCGGCATCGTGTTCGAAGGTCAGGCCACCCATGGCCGCGGGCCGGCGGATGATCGATTCCAGGGTTTCGGGCCGGGGCGGGCCCAGGTCCAGCATGCCGGCCGCCCCCTTGAGATCGAGAAAGCCTTCATCCTTCTGGGCGGCGGCGTAGAAGTCACTGCGCAGGGTTACTACCACCGAAGCGATACCGCTGCGGGCTGCGTGTCCGAGAAACCGCCAGAAGCTGGCCCGTTGTTCCTGGCCGATACGCGGATCGAGATAGATCTCTTCGAGTTGATCGACGATCAGGAGCAGCCGTGCGTCCTTGTCTTCCATGTCAAGCCCTGTGAGCAGATTCTTGACAGCGGTGTCGAAGCCGAAGGCCAGATTGTCGAAACTCAGATCAGTAGACGGCTCCGTTCCAAGAGTCTCCGCCAGTTCGGGAAACGCCCGCATCAATGCTTTGAGCAAACCGCGCTGGAGCACTCCGTCGGCCTCGGCAGGAACCAGGATACCGATCCGCCAGGGGCCAAGCTCTGTGTCGTCCAACTCGTCGCGCAGGGTGGCGGCGACGCCGGCACGCGCCAGCGAACTCTTTCCCGCACCGCTGGCGCCTACGATGCACACGAAGCTGGCTTCGCCATGTGTTTCCCGATCGCGCAGCAACTGAAGGACGTCGCAGGTTTCCCGGCCACGGCCGAAGAAGATGCGGCTGTGATCGATGTCGAAGTAATCGAGGCCTCGGTAGGGCGTATCGGTCCACAAGGGGTCGCGCCCGGACGACAACTGGAGGCGGGCGTCGATCAGTTCTCTGAGGTGCGTTCGGAGCCGCAGCGCAAAGCTCGCCGGGTCGGAATACCCGTGGTAAGCGCCGCGATTGTGTCCCTCGGCGTCTTGAAACTGCGTACGGATGAAGTGTTCGACGGCGTCGCGCTGGTCCACCATCTCCTTGAGTTCGCCGGTTTTCCGGCCGCTGAGGCGGTGATGGAAAGCGGCGTCGTCCTTGCGCACATACACCAGCATTGCGGGCCTTTCGCCCTGGGTCTGGCGGTTGGCACACAGCATCAGATCGAATTCCCGTTCGGTACCGGAGCGGTACACACTGCCGTCAGCCTTGCGAATTTCCAGCCCGAGGGGCGTTCCCAGGCGCGACCAAAGGATGAAGACGGCGATGTCGACCCCGGTTGTGGCCGACAGGACCGTATCGACCCCGGCCTGGAACGAGGTCACGGCCTGAAGAGGGAGGTCTTCCCACAGCAGCGGGACGAGGTCGACCTGTTCCGTTCCGTACCATGTCTGCAACTTGGCGACGACCTGCCGCGCCGCCTCGCGTTCGGCTGCGACGTCGCCGGGAGAGGAGATGAAAACACGCAATTGAGCGGTCATCGAAGAAGGATAGGAAATACAACACCCTATTATAGGTATCCCAGGTATTCCGGATCACTACAAAACAGTGTCGGCAGTCCTCACGCGGGGAGCTGCTTACAATTGAAACCTGAATCACCGCCCCCGAATCATCACCGAGTTCCTGACATGGGTCGCCGGTGCGGGCGCCAAGGCCGTCTCGGCGCGCTCCCCGACGCGCAAGATCGGATCCTCGTCGCGCCACCAAGCGTTGCGCTGATCGAGCGTAGTCCGGCGCCGGAACAGCCTGCGGGTCGCACTCGCCCGTCCCGCCATCGGGCACCTTCCACAGCGGCGGACCACTGGCCGGCGCCATGCGCAGCGCTGATGTGGGCTCCCAAGATGCGCGAGGATCTCGCCAACGGCGATCGCCTCCTTGATGAGGGCGATGATGCGCATCTCTCCGCCACACTTGAGGCACAGTAGCAGGAAGAACTCATAGATGCGGGCCAGCAGTAGGTAGGTCCCAGGCGTAGCGCGCCTCCCGGCGATGGAGCGGGTCCTCGGCGGCTTGTGCCCCCTGGGCGGATGCGCTTGCGCGGGCGGGTGGCGCTGCGGCGGGCGCCGCAACCGCTGACTGTTCGCCCGGCGTTTAGGCCCGCGGACCCACCAGCACGTTCACTGCCGCGCGCAGCGGTGAGTTCGGCTTCAGCACGCCGAGGTGGCCGTGGCAATGCCGGTGCGGCAGTGGGATCAGGGCGGCCAGACGATCGAGCACTTCGAGGGTGCGTCAGCATCAGCGTGACGCTAGCCGCCCGGGCCCCGGCTTGACGCTCGTCACAACGAATGCGCTGACGCAGAGCACTCTGAATCGGTTTCGGCGGTTACGAGCGACAGGAATCCGCACGCGGCGTTGAATGTCACTTGCGGGGATCGCCCCGAATTCCCGGCGCTTGCGGGTGGCAACCCGTGTCGCGGACTTGAGTCTCATTGATCCTGCCGCGATACTGCAGGAGCTTTCTGTGGACATCGCGTCTACACAGCCTTCATCGGTGGCTTCGGCCACCCTGAAGTCCAGCTTTGCTGGCGTCGCAGTCGTTACCTGCCTCGTGGATCCCCGGCTTCGGTCGGGTCCGGCCGTGTCTTTGGCCGAGTGTCCGGTTCAGCCGCCTGGCTGAACGCTGTGTCCCGCCGCGCGACCTTCGGGCCGCCCGGCATCGAGCGAAGGCCCCGTTCGCAAGAACCGTGGGCCTTCATCCTGTGCGTGCCGCCCGGCACGTCGCCGAGCCGCTCTGCCGTCCACGGCCGAGCATCCCGAACGGGGAACTCCGAGTTCCCCGCCAGGGAAGGGTGTTCCCTTTCATTTCCGAAGGAGAACACCATGTTCGCAATCCCCGTCACCAGAGCGTCGCGCCCGGTCGCCGTGTTGCTGGGCGGTTCGGGCCATGCCCGGCCGGCCCCGCGCACACAGGCCGTGCCGGCGTTGTTGAGGCCGCGGCCGATCGCTCCCAAGCGGTCCGGCCGGGCGTCCGAGTTCCGTGCGGCAGGCGGTTGATCATGTCGATCAGCCTCTACCGCCGGCGCATTGCCGCCACCGTGGTCCAACTGGCCAAAGACGACCCGTCCCTGGTCAAGGAGGTGATCGCCCGCTTGCGAGAGTCGGGCGAGATCGAAGCCGACGATCTGGTCTACCTGGACCGGATCGCCGACCGTTGGATGAGGATTGCCGAGGCAAATGGCAACAAGGCCGCGTCAGCGCACCCGCGTCAAACGCGCGGGTAGCTTGATGCCCCTGGCTTTCGCCATTGCCACGGCGATCTTCTCCAATAGATCGGGACGTTCATCGTTCAGCGTACCGGTCCACCGGGTCAATGCCTGTTCGATGTCATCCCGTGCTCGCGCCCCGTCGAAGTCGAGACCGAGTTTTCGGTAGGCATCGATTTCGTCGGGCGTGAACCGTAGCGCGTCGCCTGCACGAAGCATGATGTGTGGGCCCTCATGGGATGTGAGCGTTCAGCTTAGCAGCGCCGCATGTCCGTGCAACCCCGGGGAGTCCACCGCCTCCCCGAACGGGGACAGGTGTTCCCTCTGTTCGTCTTTGGAGAAAACACCATGTCCCTTGAGAAGCCCCGTCCTCGCTCACGGCGCACCAGCATCGAGTCCGAGGAAGAGCGTGCCTGGGTCGGCTTCTATCGGCGCGTCGGCCGTGATCCGGCCATCGCGACCGAAGTCGTGGCCCAGCTCGAGTCCGATCAGGAAATGAAGCGCACCCACCTGGCCTTGTACCTGTGCTGCAAGGAATCCCTGCGCCGGCACAAGGCGCGCCAGGCACGCCACCAACGGATCGGTCAGTTCGTCCGCTGGCTATGCCACGGCTTGTTTGTCCAGCCCTGGCGCAGTCTGCAGGCGGGTTTGCGGCACGGCCGCGACGTCGCCGTCGAATGCCTGCCCGAAGTGGCCAAGGAACCGGCCGTGGCCCAGGTGCACCGCCTGGCCGGAGAGGCCGAGTTCGCGACGGCACACGCGGCTTTCGAGCAGCAGGCCACCTCGCCGGCGGCCGATACGGCAGCAGCGTCAGCCGAGACCCAGGGCTCATCCGGCACCAAGGCATCGCGCGCCGCCTGACCCGAGAAGCGCCGGGCCATCACCGGCCCGTCGTGTGATGCGGCAAACCCGTCGCCGCATCCGGATCGTCGAACGCCCACGCCCGCTGTTCACCCAGCGGTGCGTGCGGTGCTCGCTCCGATCCCACCCCCACTTGCACGCCCGCGATTGCCTGCGAGGCGACCGCGCCTGACACCGAGACCCGCCGATGCACGACCCGCGCCCCGTCGAGTCCCAATCCGCCCGCCGATTTGCCCCTGGCATGCCGGTCCGTTTTTCCAGCAATGAAAGGAAGCCATTGATGATCACCATCACCGCCGTCCTGAATGCCATCGAAGCGCACGCTGAGTGCGCCATCGTGCCGGAGCTTCGCCTCATCAAGAAGGAGGTCGAGAAACTGCGCCCGTCCCTCTACCCGGATGACCAGGAGCACGCGGACGCCTTGCTGCTCAAGCTGGACCGCCTGCTGTCCGACCAGGTCGTCGTCGCCGATGACAGCGTCGTTGAGCAAGCCTTCCAGCCGGCAGTGCAAGCGGCCTGAATCAACACTTTCGGTACGCCAGCCGCTGTCTGGCGCAGCGAACCACCCAACTTCCGTGGGGCTCACACCCTGCGGGTGTCGGGTTCCACGGTATTTCGAAAGGAATCCGACATGAACAAGGTGAGCATCGATCCGGAGCAGCAACGCTACGTGATCGATTGCGGCGGGGGCTACAGCTGCCTAGGCTTTGCCAACGCCCGCGATCACGCCAACCAGATCGCCCATCAGTTGGGCCGGTCCGACCTCGCGTTCACAGAGGGCGACTACGCCACCCTCGCCGGCTACGAAAAGTACTCCACCGCCGTCGAGGCCTGGAGCCGGTCCCCGCTGATGCACAAGACCTACTTCGATCCCGGCACCGATTCGAAGGCCGCCAAGGTCCTGGAATCTTGCCGGACCCATGGGCGCAAGATCCGCCTGATCCTCGGCGACACCAGCACTGGTGAACCCTGGCTCGAAGAGCATGATGTCATCGGCCGGATCGGCCGCTCGACCGGGAGCCTGAAGGTCCCCTTGCTGATCGAGGCCGGTGAATGCGGCGGCACCGCCATCCTGTGCGCCTGCCTCCTCGCCATCATCGACTGGGGGTCGGGCGAGTTCCTTTACCGTCACGCCGCATACCGGGAAGCCGATCTGAGCATCCAGCCTTCGGGCAATGCCGACCGGCCCTGGAACGTTCTGCGCCGCGGTGAGGTCGTCGCCAGTTTCGGGGACATCGGTCAGGCCGGCGCGTACCTCGCGTTCATGCGCGGCGCGACCATCGAGCCGCGCCTCTTCCAGTGATTTCGATAACGTTGATCGACAAGGCAACGTCTCCCCGACAGCACCGCCGGGGAGACAGTGGCCCGCCGAGGGCCTGCCACGCTACGCCGCCAGGCGGCACTGCGCGTATTCGCGGTCGATGAGCCAGTGCAGGAACCGAGTTTCCTGGGAGACGCCCCAGTAGTGCGCCTTGCACCGGGCAATGTAGGCATCCAGGTCGTCGAGCGTGCGGATGTCCACCGGCTCGATGTCGGTGATCTTCCGAAAGCGCTCGATCTCCCGGCGAGTGAGTCGAATTTGCGAGCCGAGGCGGATCATGGTCGTTCTATAAGAAGGGTTGAGTCCCCATCTTGACCAAATCGTCCAAGCCTGTCGCGGGTTTTGCGGCGGAGATGCAAGAAATTTGTCTAGCGCCGATGGGCTGACACTCCAGTCGCACTGGAGTGCGATCCGGCACTTTTTCTCGTCTCGCCGCACGCTCTCGGAGAGCGGCCGCAGTCCACCACCAAGCGCCATGCACAAGGCCACCGGATTCCAGCCGGTTGAACATGGCATGCCCTCCTCTCCCTTGAGCCCTTCCGCCCGATACCGGAAACTGATCGGGCATACATGCATTCCATCGTCGGATGGAATCCGGCCCTTGGCCGGCGTCGCAGTCGATACCTGCCTCATTCATCGTGCCGGCCAATGTCATCCATTCGTCCGCACATTCATCCCAAGCGGGGACCTCGTCCCCCCGGGATCGGCGTTTCCGCTTTTCTTTCGTGGAGAACGCCATGAATCTCTCTGCTTTGTCCCGCGCCGATCTGGTCAGCGAATTGCTCTCGCCCCTGGTATGCGCGTCGGGCGCCAACCCCTTGCATGTCAGCGATGCCGTGGCCCAGATGGGCATGCTCGGCACTGCGGACACCGTGTTGGCCCATCGCCTGAACGTCGCCCGAGAACTGCTGCTGCGCGAGTTGCGAGAGCAGATGCGCAACGGTCCGCTGATGACTTCGCCGCAGATCCTGCGCGACTGGCTGCGCCTGTACTGCGCGAAGCTGGAAAACGAAGTGTTCCTGGTACTCTACCTGGACGCCCAACATCGCCTGATCGAGGCCGAGGAGCTGTTCCGTGGCACCCTGACCCAGACCAGCGTCTATCCCAGGGAAGTGGTCAAGGGAGCGCTCGCTCGCAATGCCGCCGCCCTGGCCGTCGCCCACAACCACCCCTCGGGGGAAGCCGAGCCGTCGCGGGCCGATGAAATGCTGACACAGACGCTGAAGTCGGCACTGAGCCTGGTGGACGTGCGGGTCATCGACCATTTTGTCGTGGCCGGGGACCGCGTGATCTCGTTCGCGGAACGTGGGTTGATATAGCGCCATGCGCCGCCCGCATACCGCTCCGTGTCCGACCCTGAGCAGCACGCTCGCCTCCACCACAGGGGCGAGCTCCTTCCTCTGCCAAGTGAAACGACAATCATGCCGGTGAAAACCCTTTCACATTGCCCCCTCTGCGCAGGTGACGGCGTGCTGTTGGGTACGCTGGGGCGCCTGCGCTGGTTCCGTTGTCGCGACTGCGGCATGAACTTCAGTCGTCAGACTGGCACGCGTCCCAAGACCAAGTCGACATCTCATCAAGAGGAAGGAGAACCGCATGGAAACGCCCGCCGTGGAAAGCTTGCGAGCGCAGGCTGAATCGCTGGCCTCGTTATCGATCTCGCATCTGAGTCCAAGCACCCGCCTGAAACTGGCCGATGACGAGCTGTCGGTCAACGCTTATCCGACCGACAGCGGTGGCGTCATCTACGTCGGTGCCCCCTGTTACCGGATCCCGGCCGAAGCCGATTTGGCCGCGATTTTCACGGTCGCTGAGCAAGCCGGTATTGCCTGGCTGAAGTTCGATAGCGAAGCGGCCGTGATCGACGGTCTGCCGATCTTTGATTTGCAGGAGCCCGAGGCGTGAGTCGGCAATTCAGCTCTCACAATGGGGCCACACGTTAGTTGCGGCGGCCGGCATCGTCCGGCCACCGCTATGCCAGCAGCGCTTTAAGCCGTTCCAAGCCCGACTTGATGTCATCGGCAAGGCGTAAGGCCTCCGGGCTGCCTTCCGTTGCTTGCTGCGCCGCCCAGCTGCAAAACTCCGCCATCAAAGAAGCCTTCTCTCCGGTGATTTTCGACTGGCGAAGGCCATCCTCAATAAGGGGGATTAAGCCGGCCGCTGCGCGCAGCCTGTTCAATGCAGGCGTGGATTCGGGGATTTTCGACATGCAGGCATTTTAGCGGCGGGGCGCCCGACAAGCCACGGCAACCGACGGTGGCCAAACGGCGGACAGCTCCGCTATGCCGACCGCGGGCATCCAGGATCCAACTACGTTCCGGTCGGGACTTCGTGCGACTCCCTGTGTAGATCCATATCGATCACCGCATCCGCCATGGCGGCCAGTTCCGGCGTCTGAGACACGAAGAACTCCCGCTGATAGCCGCCGAGGCGCAGCACCTCCCGCTTCATTGCCATGAACATGCGCTTGCGCTCGGGGTCAAGCGGCCCATCGGCCTCGTCCGAGAACAGCGCACCGTAGCGTCGCCCGGTATGCTGGGCGAGGTACAGCGCCACCGCCCGGATCAGGCACTCGTTGATCCAGACCCGTTCGCCGCCGCTCATGAGGCCGACGCTCTTGCTCTCGCCCGACTCGCCGTCATGCACCAGGATGTCGAAGCCCTCCTTCTGCTCGCCCTTTCCCGTCTCCACCAGCGTCTCGATCGACACCGTGAAGCGGGGACCGTAGCAGGCGAGCAGGAGGTCATTCGCGAGCGCCGACAAGGCCGGACCGGCATCATCGATGGCGAGCGCGATCAGCCCATCGTTGCTCATGCACTTGGCGAACAGGTTCCAGTTGCCCAACTCGGTTTCGACATGAGCAATGCGGCTGGCCACCCGTGCCTGGCGGCCGACCAGGGCCGTTGCCTGCTGCATCAGGACACCCAGGGTTTCGGCATCCCGCACCGCGTTCAGGTGCGCCTGCTCGGCGGCGGTGACGGACTGTGCCGCCTGTTCCATCCTCGTCTGTGCATCGATCAGGCGCTGCTCGTCATAAGGTGCAGGCAAGGCCGCCAGTGCCTGCTTGAGCCGGTCCAGCGTAGCGCGATAGTGTTTGGCCTGCTGTTCGTGCTGGTAGGCGATCGCCTGCCGTGCCGCGCCGATCTGCTGCCGCTCGGCCGCCTCCTCCGGCATCTCCACCGGCTGATCAGCCGCGACATCGGCGCCGAGCCCCGTCCCCAGTTCCGTCAACTCCTGGTCGATCTCGGCCAGCGTAGTCCCGGCCCGCGCCATTTCCCCGGCCTGGGCGGCCAGCAGTGCAAACTGCGAGGCACGCGCCCGGGCACACTCGGCCCGGTGCTCGGCCCGAGCCAATGCCTGCGGCGCGGCAGAGAGAGCTTCATGCTGTTCGCGCAAGGCGTCCAGTTCCTTCTGTACCGTCGACTTCTCGCGCCCCAGGCGCTGAATCGTCCCCTCAGCACTGGGAATCAGGGCCTGCGCTTCCCGCGCATCACTCAGGAGCTTGCATTGCCCCTGCAGATCGGTACCCGCGCACGGCACCTCGCCGGTCAGCCCGAAGCGCCGCCCCAACTCCTCGGCCTTGAGCGCCACCTGCCCGGCCTCGCGCTCGATCCCGGACAATTTCTGCTGGGCCATCCGCTCCGCAGCCTGGCACTGGGTCAGGCGTTGAACGTGCTCCCGCCACGTTCCGACCTGTGCCGATCGTAGCGACAAGACTCGCTCTGCCAGAGGCAGACGGCGCTCCCCACGCCGCACGCCTTGCGCACCTGCCAGCAAGGTGAGGCACTGCCGGCGCTGGTTCTGCAAGACATGCCGGCGGTTGCGCTCCTGACCGACACGCTGGGCGATACGCTGCTCCAGCCGTTCCAGTCGCTGTTGCTCGCCCCGATCCTGTGCCAGCAGGGCTTCGATGGCTTCTTTGCCGGCCTGGATCACCGCCTGGCATTCGCCCTGAAGTTGTCGCCGGCGCGCTTCCACGCCTTGCGCCTGCTCTCGCTCGGCGATCAACTGGGCATGCTGGGTTCGCGCCGACTCCTGCTCGGCGTGGGCCGCCTGTCGGGTCGACAGGCTTTGCGCGACGCAAGCCTGGGCGCCGTCGAGGCGGCGCCGTTCGCCCTCGATCCGCTGCGCTTCCTCGTCCAGCGAGGCCTGTTCCTGCCGGATCGCCGCGAGACCCGTTTTGAGCAGACGCGCCGTCTCGGCCGCTTTCTGGCCGAGGGCCCGGATCTCCTCCTGCCCGAGCAGATCGGCCAGCAGGGTCTTGATCTCGGCATTGCGGTAGGTACTCAACTGCCGCTTGCCCTGTGCCGAGAACACCGAGGTGAAGAAGGTGTCGGCGCTGCCGCAAATGCTCTCGACGCAGCGGGTGTAGGTCTCCACCTTGCCGTCGGACACGGTGCCGTCGTCGAGCGCCATGGGTTTCCACGCACCATTGCAGGCGAGCACGAACAGGAAGGCTTCGGTCTTGCGCCGGCCGTTGAGGCGGACCACGACCTGCGAGCGGTAACTACGGCCATCGTGCGCCCAGATCAGATCTTTCTCGTTCTCGGGCAGGCACACATGGTCGTAATAGGAGAACCCGCCCGGACCCGCCGCGCCGGCGCGCGAGGGCATGGTGAGATACGGGTGCATGTTGTCCATCACGGTGGTCTTGCCGCGCCCGTTGGCGCCGACGATGGCGACCAGGTCGGCGCCGTCGGCCAGTCGCTCGAAATCCAGGGTCAGGACATCGTGTCCCAGGCCATCGCGGATGCCGCGAAAGCCTTTGAGGGTGAGTGAAAGCGGTTGCATGGTGGGGTTCTCCTGCGGGATGACCCATTCAGTCTCCCGCATGAAAAAGGGTCTGCAAGCCCGTCCCCAAGGGGACGGATCCGACAAGGTCAGGACGACAGCGCAGGCGCCAAATCAGGCTGCGGCGAAGACCGGGTGACAGGGGTTTCGACGCCTGCCGCGCACGCCGGACCGGCCTGCCTCCGCAGCACCCCCTCGACAATGGCTTCCGGTGCCTGGCTGGAGAGCGCCTGCAGGCACGCGAGCAACAGATCGGCCCGCGCCTCGGTCACCTGCGCCCAGACCCGAACCTTGTCCGCCAGATTCGCCAGCTGCGAAATCCCGGCCGCCCGCGTGCGCACCACGGGGACGATCCGCCCTTCCAGCTTGGTCTCCATCGCCCCGGCCAGCAGGCGCTCGATTGCCGCGCGGTCGACTTCGTGGCGATCTTCGTCGGCGACGGTCCAGCGCACGCGCACGAACGCGCCGGCGACGTCCTGCTGCGCGACGGTGGCCCGCAGGGCCTCGAGGTCGGGCTTGCCGTCGAACACGATATCGATGGTCCGGCGCGCGGGCGTGGGCTCCAGCCGGTAGCGTGCCTGATCAGCATCGACCTCCCACAGCAGGAACCCCTTCTCGCCCTCCTCGCCATAGTGGAAGCGGCTGATGGAACCGGCATAGGCGATACATTGCCCGCCTGCCGCGCCGTCTGCTGCCCAGGACTGATGGCGGTGGATGTGCCCGAGCATGAAGGCCTGCGCCTCGGCGGCGAACAGCGCCCCGGTGGTGAACTCGTGATCGAAGCCGGCCATCGGCACGCCGTGCTCGCTAATGCAGCCGAACACGGTGCCATGCGAGACGCCGATCGTGGGTACACGTTGCCGCCGGGCCGCGCGATGGATCGGCGCGTAACCGCGCAGCAAGCAGGCGAGGTTTTCGCCGACGGCCTGGGCGGCGTCCGCCGCACCGACCGCTGCCGCGACCGCGGCCTTGTTCACCGTGGGTACGCAGGAAAACAGCGCGCGAGCATTGCCGGGGAGCCGGTCGAAGCACCAGCCCGCCGACGCCAGCCATTCGCCCTGCGCCGAGAGCGCGACCTGCTCGATCCGCTCGGCCACATGCACCGGATGTCGTCCGCCCAGCAGCCGGAAGATTGCCAAGGTGCCCGGCGGCTCATGCGAGAAAGTCCCTTGCAGCATCAGCACCGGGCAATGGTCGGCCAGCCGCCGGACCTGGGCGAACAGCCGTTCGGCGGCCGGCGCGTGCAAGTCCAGACCATGGTCGGTGGCATCGCCCGACAGCACCGCCGCCTCCACGCCCAGCGCTATGGCGCGGTCGACGGCGTTGCCGAAGCAGCGATCGGCTTCGATCAGGTTCTTCGTACCGTAGTGCAGATCGGAGAAATGGGCGAGGCGGATCATGATGCCCTCCCGCGGGAGGAGAGCTGCAGTTCGCTCTCGATCTTGTCGAGATAGCCCGACGGGTCGTGGCGGTAGCGCTCCAGTTCGTCCCAGGCGCGGGCACGGCCATGCGGGTTGATCTTCCAGCCCCTTCCCCACCGCCGATCGGCATACGCCTGGTAGCGTTCCGGCGCGATCCTGTAGGCCTGCACACGTGCCATCAGTTGCTCAAGGCTGGGATGCCCTTCGCGCAGTGGTGGCGCCTCGCCGGATGCCGCCTCGGTCGCCGTCACCGCCTTGCTCTCGGCCGCCTCCGGCTGTAGCGGCTCGGCGCTCGCCGCAACCGAGCTCCCCTGAAGCACCTGCGTCGCCAGTTGGGCCTGGACCAGGGCCGTCTCGGCATCCTCGTTCTCGCGCAGCAAGGCCGTCACATCCACCGGCGCCTCAAGGTCGATAATCCATTGGGGTACGCGCACCGCCCTCCCCTGCTCGTCGATGTGGGCTACCTCCATTAGTTTCTTGGTCAGGTAGAACGGCGTGCGCTGCCGGTCGAGGAAGCCCGAGATGCGCCCGCCGCGCAGGAAGCCCACCGTCTCGAATTTCTGAATCGCCGAGTTCATCGCATAGAAGCTGTTGGTGTGCAGTTCGAAGGCGCTGATCGAACGGATGCCGGGAATGAAGAACAGGAAGCGTCCGGTCAGGTTGCACTGGCGCTGCTGGTACTCGCGGCAGGTCTCGGGGTCACACAGGCCGCCCTTGTCCTCGCGGATCATGGTCTTGCGCCCGCCGAAAAGGCGGATTGTGCGCCGGCCCGTGTCGTCGACCGGCACCGGCGCATGGCACATGCAGTGGCGCACCCGGCCGTCGGCCGAGTATTGCGACCAGTAGTGCTTCTCGTGCGTGCCCCAGGTGGCCAGTTCGTGCGGCATCACGGTCTGCCAGTAGTCGGAGGGGAACACCACCGGAAAGCGGTAAAGGCGCCGGCCTTCGCCCCGATCCTCGCCATAGGCATCCAGAATCGCCCGGGCGATCTCGGGATTGGGGAAATCCTGCGCCCGAACGGTGAACCACGACACATTCCGTGGCACCAGCGGCGTCTTCAGATCGGGCAGTGCCTCGGTGATGGCGCGCTCGATCTGCTCGAAGGAGTGGCCGGCGGCCACGCCCTGCTCGTAGATCGCCTGGGCCTTGGGCTCTCCGGCCGCCTTCTTCGTGAGCACCTTGATGCCCGCGCGGATCTTGCCGCCGGTGGGAATGCGGGCGGGGCCTTGCCCCAGCAGGGTCGGCGCAGCCGTCGTCCCGCCGCTCTGCACGGCGATCACGGGGTGTGCGTTGGGATGGGCCATGACGGGGCTCCTCCATGAATATCGGGACATTCCGATGATTCATGCTCTCGCGACTTCCCCGCGCTTCAACCCCGCGCCGAACCGCAGGCGTTTACGTGCACCATGCTTGATAGATACAATGGACCCCGGCGCCCGCCTTGCTTGCACACGAGCAAAAGAAGGCCTTCCTTACCGATCCTCATGTTCAGCGACACCTCGACACCGGGTGCGTCGGCATTAAACGTGTGCGCATAGTCCGACCCGCCTTGGTTACTGAGGAGTTACTGCCATGAGCATCAAACAGCTGTGCTTCGACACACACACCCAACTTCGCGACCAGCACGGGATCGCCGTCCGTCGTACCCACCTCTACGAACTGCTCGCCGCGCTGCTGGGCTTCAACTCCCATGCGGCGCTTGCGGCTGATGCCGTCATCGGTCAGGTACGGCAGACGTGGAAGTTCACCAGCGATGACTTGGCCCGGCTTTCCAAGCGCTGCCTGGCCTTGGGCTATCCCGCGGCAGAGAGCCAACGCATCGTCGAGGCCGTCACCGCGCTGGCCGAGACCCATCGGTTGGTCGCCGTCGATGTCAAGTACTTGGTGAAGCTGATCGCAGGCGATGCAGACGGGTGGAATGTCGACGACGAAGAGATGCCAGACGACGTTGGCATCGACCAAGCATCCCCTTGGCAACACGCTCCGGACCTCGATCTCGGCTCGCCCCTGTTGATCGACGCGCTGGAGCAGTTGGCGGCCAAGGATCATGCCGATGCGCACTATGCCCTCGCCTTGCTGCTGGAATGCGAACCCCCGGAAGACCGGGACGGCCACTGGTACCGGCAGCAACTCGCAGGTCGCCGACTCGATGGCCCCGAGAAGGAATGGGCCGACGACTACGCCGCCGCCCTCGCGCAGTTCGATCAGTACCGCCAGCATATGGCAACCGCGGCCCGGCTCGGGCGAGCCGATGCCGCGGTGGCATGGGCGGATCTCACCGCCGAAGAAGGGGACTTCCAACACGCACTATCCTTGGCGACGCCGGAGGATGCGACCCGCCTGTTCGACCTGGCTGATCGCTTCGGGGCCAGGGCTATGGTGGTGCCCCTGCTGAGACAGGCCGCCCTTACAGGAGATGTCGAAGCCATGCGCCGGCTGGCCGAGGATTTCGAACCCGACGCCGTCGAGGCATGGACCTGGGTCCATCTCGCTGAACTGTGCGGCACCGACCTGACCAGGATGGAAGCGGTTTACGAAGACGGGTCGCCCGTGGACGACGACATTCCCGGCAACATATTCGCGGTCGGTGGCATCGACGTTCCAGACATCAGTGCCGAGCAGCACGTAGTCGCGCGACGGGTAGCCGCTCGTCGGTTCGAGGACATGCGAAATCGCTAGGAAACCGTGGGGGTCGCCCCACTGGCTGAGTGATTAACCGATCCAGCGATTTGAACCGGAAGATCGACGATCGTGACCAGCGGCTGCAGCAGACTGGTTGCGGTCAGTCACGTTCGGCAATTGAGCGACGGCCAGGACCGGAACCGGTCGTTCGAAGGCTTGCTGGAGGGAGACGGCTGCACCTTCGTGAGCAGCCACTCATGTGTGGCGAGTTGGGTGCCGGCTCGTGATCGATTCCTTCAGCCCGCAACGATGGGCGGAACCCCACCCCAAGCAGAAACGCAAGTGTCTGAAGTGGTTTGCCGGGAAGCTGCCTCTCAACGGTCGACATGACCGGCAGGCGATAGCAAGCGAAGCTTGATGTTGACGACTGCGGTCGGTGATGCCGGGTAGCAGGGCATGCACAAGCGGCCGGAAGCCTCCGGGCCTGCTTGGCATGTGACGACGCGACCGGGCGTTCGGCGCAAGCTCAACCCGTTCACCGAACTGACTTCGTGGCCGATCGGGTCGAGAGGATGAAGCCCGCATCAGGGCGAAGGTAGACCACCCGTTCCGCGTGCTGGCGCGGCAGTTCGGGCTCACGAAAATACGCTATCGTGGGCTGCCCAAGAACTCGGCACAGATCGTCACGCTGTTCGCGCTGTTCAACCTGTGGATGGCGCGACGACTGTTGATAGAGGCGCTGGGATGAGTGCGTCCGCGAGACGCGTAACGGCGATGAGGAACGCCAGATACGTTCCGCATCAGCTCGATGCGTTCGAGTGCTCCGGTGCCGCATCGCCTTCAACCCGCCTCAAGCTGCACCGCGCGCCGCATCGGCGCGCCACCAATATTCCATATCCATGTCAACGTCACTTTTTGCGTGGCGCCGTCTACGGCGTGGCCTATAATCCTGAATCCGTGTTCGCTTAGCCGGAAATCCAGCCTAACGCATTGATGTAATTGTATAATTGCGCATCCGAGCCTTTCACCCAACCGACCATGCCGCGCTTCGAAGTCAAGCAATCCGCCAAGCTCAATCTGACGTCCTACTCGGGCCTGGCGTTGATCGGGCAGTGCTGCCAGGCGGCACAGGTCGAGGCGGTGATCGACCCGAGGCTGCCGGTGTCGCAGGGTATGCGGAGCTCGGACCTGGTCAAGTCGGTGGTGGGGCTGCTGAGCCTGGGCAAAAGCGACTTCGAGGCGATCGAGCCGTTTCGCGGCGACCGCTTCTTCAAGGAAGCGCTCGGGCTCGCCAAGGTGCCCGGCAGCGTGTGGATGCGCCAACGGCTCGATGCCCGCGCGGCCGAGCTGCGCGAGCTGACCGACGAGCTGAGCCTGCGCCTGCTCGAGCGCACCGAGGCGCCGATCACGGCGCACAAGGGCTACGTCTGCGCCGATCTGGACACCTTCGTGATGGACAACTCCGACACCAAGAAGGAGGCGGTCAGCCGCACTTACCAGGGCGTCGATGGCTACACGCCGATCGCGCTGTACCTGGGCAACGAGGGCTGGAACCTCGGCCTGGAGCTGCGCGCGGGGTCGCACCACTCGGCGCTGGAGACCGAGTATTTCTTCGAGCGCGCGTTCCCGCGCCTGCGCCGGGTGTGCGCGGCCGATGCGAAGCTGCTGTGGCGGGCCGACAGCGGCTTCGACAGCGCCCGGCTGCTGTTCGCGCTGGCCGACGAGCGCGATCGCTGGGCAGCGCTGGGGCGTTCGTTCGACTACCTCACCAAGTGGAATCCGCGCCGTCAGGACAAGACCGCCTGGGTGGACCGGGCCGAGGCCGCCGGCGTCTTCGAGGAAGTGCGCGCGGGCAAGCGGGTGGGGCTGCTGGACCTGAAGATCGACCGTGCCTGGAAGAAGGCCAAGCGCACGCTGCGTCTGGTGGTGCGGGTGACCGAGCGCACCATCGACAAGAAGGGCCAGCACCTGCTGACCCCCGAGATCGAGATCGAAGGCTGGTGGACCAGCCTCGAAGTGGCGATGGCCGACGTGATCGAGCTCTACAAGCACCACGGCACCCACGAGCAGTTCCACTCCGAGATCAAGACCGACCTGGACCTCGAGCGCCTGCCCTCGGGTAAGTTCGATACCAACGACGCGGTCATGCATCTGGCCGCGTTCGCCTACAACTGCCTGCGCCTGATCGGCCAGCTCGGGCTGACCGGCGAGCTCTCGCCGATCCGCCACCCGGCCAAGCGCCGACGCATCAAGACAGTGCTGCAGGAGGTGATGTACCGCGCGGCGAAGTTCGTCGAACACGCCCGCCGCCTGGTGCTGGACTTCGGACGCGGCGTCGCCGCGCATGTGAAGGTGTTCACCACGGTGCAGGCGCGACTGTGCGCGGTGGCTTCGCCGTGATGCAAATCCGACGGCCGAATTCTCCGAATCGAGGCCATTTCGCTGCGGCGAAAGGGCGACGGCCGCGTGGGAGCAGGAAAATGACGTAGCGCACCCCCCGTAAGCCCGGCTCGCCGGGCCTACGGGCCGTGAAAGGACGGTGCTCGGGGCTGCGGTGAGCTGAGATTGGGAGTCAGGCAGCAGAAAAATCATGCGCTGGGGCTCGCGGAGCGGGTACGCGCTGAAGACAACACGGATTCAGGTATAATGCCAGCGAGGCCGATGTTGTTCACATATTCCCTGCGTTGCGATGGGGCCTCCTCGCGACGGTACGAAGGAGAAAGCATGGACGACAAAACGAATGAGGGCGGCCGTGTGACGGTGAGGATCCTTGAGTCAAAGACCGCAACGCTGAAGGAGTTGGCGGATCGCGACTTGGGTCTCTACATCCCGTTGAACCAGCTCACCGAGGCGGACCTCGCCAAGCTTCAAACTTTCCTAGGTACTGTGGACGTGGAGCCCATTGCACTAGCGCACTCGGCAGCCACTGACGACTAAGCGCAACTGCGCTGTCGTTTAACTATGTTCCGACGCCACTAGCACAGCGAGGACTGGAAATGAGTGATGATCATAAAGCTGGCAGCAAGGTTCGAGAGTTCCGCGCTCACGAACTTGATCTTCACGAACTAAAAACCAAGAAGCTCGGTCTCTACATTTCGCTGAATAGATTGTCTAGCGACGAAATGGCTCGGCTCTCTGAGTTTCTTCGCAAGATCGACATCGAGCCAATTGCGCTAGCCCACTCGAGCGCAACCGATGACGACTGAGTCTTCCTCAGCGGTAATTAGACTTGGGTCTAGCCTCCGCACCAGGAGAGCGGAAGAGACATTTTCAGCGATCCGTCCGCACTTGGCGTCGGTCGGGATCTCCCGAGTTACGGACACCACAAGAATGGACAGGCTTGGGCTACCTGTCTTCGCCAGTATCCGCCCGCGTGGCAAGGTGCTGCGTGTTCACGCGGGCAAGGGAACAGAACTGATCGACGCCAAAGTCGGTGCAGCCATGGAGGCAATTGAGTACGCGCTCGCAGAGCCGGAGGCTACGGAGTGGTCCCCAGTGTGCACAAGCGTGGGTGAACTTCTCAAGTCACTGCCGCTCCGATTCATAGATTTCGCTCCGAGACTCGGCGTGAATGTCTCCGAGAGTGACATGATTCATGGCGTCACGTGTGAAGACCTTTCGGCCGGACATACCTCAGTCATTCCTGCCCAACTCGTCTTTATGCCCTACTTGCCGGCTGGGTGCAAAAACTTCTTCGGCGGAACGACGAATGGACTGGCATCGGGCAACTCAGTCCCTGAGGCAACCGTTCATGCGATTTTCGAGGTTCTCGAACGAGACGTCGTATCGATGAACAAAGTGCAAGACAGATCGTTGCTAATCGATCCGAGAACTTTGCCGGACATCTTCCGTCAGTATTCAGATCAATGGAAATCCCTAGGGGTCTCGTTGGCCGTTCGCTACATCGGCAATACATATCAGTTGCCTTGCTTTCAAGCGTTCCTTACTGAGGAGGAGAGCAACACAGTCAATCTTTCGACCGGGCAAGGGTTGCATTCAGACGCGGAAATCGCTTTATCTCGCGCCATCTGCGAGGCGGCGCAGTCACGACTGAGCCACATCCACGGCGGAAGGGATGACATCACGCATTTCTACTCGAAATACGCGAGATGGGACAAATCTGACCGAGCCAGGGTTGAGAGCGAGGTCAAACGACGCGCTTTCGATGCTGCGGGAATGTTGAGTTTTCACGAAGTGCTTGCCCCCGCCCAATATCGCGATGAGACGATGTCCGAGATCATTGCGCGCCTAGTTCACATAGTTCATCGGAACAACTTGGGGCCCATCTATCGCTACACGTTTGATCACGACATTCCAAGTATCTCAGTTGTTAAGGTTGTAGTACCCAGAGCTGAACACATCGAGCACAACTTGAAGAGAATGGGACCGCGGGTGTTCGCCGCGGTTACTGCGCGTGCATAAAGTTATCGTATTTGCTGGCCCGTCTACGTATGGGCTGGACGACAAGTATATGGAGTCCGACCAGTTCGACTGGAGACCGCCCGTAAGACGAGGAGATGTAGCCTGCCTAATCAAGGACCGAGCAGCTTCCACTCTAATTATCTGCGACGGCGTGTTCCAAGCCGAACCCGCGGTATCTCATCGGGAAATCTGTGACGCATTGGATGCCGGCTGGCAAGTATGGGGCGTTTCCAGTTTAGGTGCCATCAGGGCTGCTGAAATGTCCCATCTCGGTATGCGGGGATACGGCTATGTTTACGAGCAATTCGCAAACGACCCGGACTTTTGTGACGATGAAGCCTGCCTGCTGTATTTTCCAGAGCGACCGTACTTCCCCGTAACGGAGCCGCTGGTGAATGTCAGATACGCCCTTGACACCTTCGGCCCTAGCTTCGGCCTCACGCGGGCTCAAGCTACCAGGACAATTTCCATGCTTCGAGCGCTTTGGTTTGGAGACAGAACGCCGGGGCAAATTGAGTCTGTGCTCAAGGAGGTTGGCGGGCCCTCGTCCGACGTAACGGGATTCATGGCGGAACTTCGGAAACGTCAGCGGAAGCAATTAGACTTGGAAGAGTTGCTTACTGCGAGCCCGTGGAAACAAATCCGTAGTGATGCCGGACATTATTGAGGGTCAAGGGGGCTGGCTGTTCCACGGACAAGGTGCCAACAGGTGGTTGGACTACTTTAGTGGCGAACGCAGACTCGCAGAATCGACGCTTCATGATTGGATCGATACCCTCAGCAGGTTCGACCAAGAAGTAAAGCGACGTGGCGCGCGCTTGTCGGTTTGGATTGCGCCTGAAAAGCACACCGTGCTGCACGAACTGTTGCCTAGCAACATCAGTCACGGCCCGAAGCCGCTTGGAGACTGTCTCGAGTATCCGTTACGGACGCGTGGCCTAGCTGTTTTGGATAACTCCCATTTGATAAGGCAGGGAGCAACGGGCCAGTTTCACTCAAAGACGGACTCTCATCTCAATGGCAAAGGCGCCGTTCACGTCTGCTGCTCGCTTCTCACGTCGTTAGGAGTACAGGCACAGCATGCCCCTGGACCATATCAGATTGCGACAGTCCATGCGTACGGAGATCTCGGGCGAAAGGTCTCTCCACCACGAACTTCGCCTATAGCAGCAGTTTGTTCCGCCGGACAACCGGCGGAGGTTGAAAGGAAAGTACAGGTCAGTAATGTTGGAAGCGTCACTTTAACTCGATGCCCCTCCGCGCCAGTGCTCGAAAAACTGCTTGTTTTCGGCAATTCATTTTCAAGTGGGGATCTGCTCCAGTTGCTGGCAAGTACGTTTGGCGAGGTCCTGTTCATCTTCTCTCCAGCTCCGGACGTACCCGTTTTGGGCGAGTTCAACCCACGATATGTACTCTTCCAAACGAATGAGAGGTTTATTTCTCGAGGACCTAGCACGCTTGGGGGTGCGAGCTTCCGTGCTTTCGGCCTGGTGAAGCTTCTCGCGAGTAACAGTTCTCGCATCTCTCAGGTTCACGAGATCGCCGCGCGTCCGCAGTACTCTTGCGCTACGATTGCACACTCGCTGTTTCAAGCCATAGCTAGCAACCAGAACGCAAAGGCGGAGGAGTTGATTCTGGAGGCTGCCGAAAGAATTTCTCCGTTCGAGGCATGTGTTTTCGTCGCGCTTCTGCAGCGGCTCTCTGCGTTTCAGATCGGTGAGCGATTGCGGCAGAACCTGGATGATTCACTTGCCGCGGCGCATCGGGCAGCAGACTATGTGTTGCTGAGCAACGCCTTGCAGAAATACAGGAGTGCCGAAGGCCGCATAGGTGCTTTGGCTCAAGGCGACGGATAGTTCTGCTCAGATATTTTGTTAGCGGACTAGATTCCTTCGTCCTTGTTTTTTCTGGGAGCGCATAGCGCGGAAACTCTGTCTGCGAATAGTTCTGCTCTTGACCCCGACAGATAGTGCGTCAATTCCACTAGGCTGCCCATCTGCGGATCGAACGTTAGTCCTGAGATGTGGAAACCCCTTGCCAACTTGTAGATGATCATCCGGTTATTCAGAACAGAGTGCTGCGACCGTAAGGCGATGGCGCCTTGAGATCCCGCGTACTGGGTTACGTGCTCGAGCAGGCAGCCATACACTCCCGTACGCTGGAATTGCTGGGCGACACCGCTGTGGGCCATGTAGTAGACGCGTCCCTTCTCCATCCAACCTACAGACCACCCCACTAACGCATCTCCCTGGAAGGCGCCAAACCGAATCGTCTTTGCAGTCAGTCCTTTGGGCGCGTCGCTCTTTTCACGATCTAGTACATACGCCAGCTTGGCGGATTCTTGGTGGATGCCACTGAACGCGTCGGCTGTCAGGGTCCCGAACTCAGGCTCAGAAAAGTTCTCGACGAGACGAATTTCGACCGGTGCCGTTGCATTCATGTTGAGCTCTAGTGGGATTTGGACGAATGGTCATTGTCTCAGGACCGCGGAAGGGTGTCAGCCACTAAGGAACCCGCCGACGTCCTCCGGGGGACAGGCATTGGCGCCGGCCAGACACAGCGGGTGCTTGAGAGCGGGATCGGGTGGTAGGAGCTGCTCGCCCCGCACGCGATGCTCCCAGCCGTCGCCGAAGTCGTATAGGTAGGTGAAGGCGGTCAGGCCCCCGAGGGCGCGGGCCAGCGTCGCGCGGGCGTCGCTCAGGAGCAGCGGATCATCAGGATAGTCCGACACCGGATCGGTCTCGCCATAGTGGGTATGGCCGATGATGAACTCGTGCAGGTGGCTCGGATTCGCTAATCATGTCGATTTGGCACGAGTGGTCATGAGCGGCCGGAATCAGCACCTGGACGATACCCCGCAATCTAGCGCTCCGTTGCCTTCGCGGGGAAGGCGGGCATCGGCTGATTGGTCCACCACACCCAGGCCTCCGGTGTCCCCGATGCGATCGCCTTCTCCTTTGCCGCCCGCTCCTTGGGGTCCATGAACGCGCTGGCCACGTGTAGGGGAACGGGTCGCGCTCCAGTATCCAGCAGCAAGGCATTCGGAAAGACTGCCCCGCTCCGGGCGTCGTAGCGCAGCGGCTTGACGAAGCGGCGGTGCTGGGCCACTAGGGCATCGATCAGCGGCAATTCATGCACCCCTTCGATCGGAATCCAGTGCTCGCTCGCCAGCATCAGGCTCGCCGCGTCGATCTCATAGGTGTATTCGCGGCGGGCGCGGATGAGTGCCGCCAGGACGAGGCGGACCGGGCGGCTGGTGTCTGCATCTCGAGCCTCGAACAGCGGGGCGAAGACGCGCTCGACGCGCTCCCAGCTCTTGCCGGCGATCAGCAGCGGCGCATCCGGCATGTGCCGGATCCAGACTCGGCGCCCCTGGCTCGTCGCCTCGCTCGCCTTGAACTCGCCGATCACGATGGCCAGGGGCGTTTGCCCATCCTTGGGGCGCAGCACGGCCAGTTTCTCGCGTCGGCGCTGGGCGGCGTCGGCCTTGGCGCTCTCGTTGAAGGGTTCGGGCACGTACAGGCGTTCGGCCAGCGGCACGCCCTTGACCATGATCTCCTCGGCCGCCTCCAGCAGATACTTGCGCACCACGCCCTGGTTGCGTTTGCCCGCCATCGCCGGGCTCCAGCGGTTGAAGCCAGCGCGCTCGAAAAGGAAATGCATCAGCGCCCGCAGCGTCATGCGCCGCCCGGGCACGCCGACCTCCGACACGTCTTGCGGATCGCCGCGCGGCACGCCGCGCCCGGTCACCCGCGTCCAAGGAAAATCCACGCGCAGCTCGACGCGGCCCGGTTCCGATTCCAGCACCGCCTCCCCGACCAGCTCGCCGAGCCCCGATTGCTGGAACTCAGGCTCGTAGGAGGGACACCCCGGATGGTGCGTGCTGCCGCTCTCCGGCATGCGCTTGACCACGAACTGGCGGTGCAAGGCCACGTACATCTCGACGCCGCCCGGCACGCACAGGCAGCGCGGCCGCTCGGGTGTGTCGTAGACCTGGGCGAGCGCGTCCTGCAGTTGCGGATCGTCGCCGATGATCACCCGTCCCTTGATGGCAAAGCGCTGGGTTTCCATCGCCGGTTCAGACCAACTCGTCGAGCAGTTCCGCCAGCGTCGGCTTGGGCCGCGGCAGCAGCTCCCGCACTGCACTGCGCTCGCCGATCCCCAGGATCGTGCCCACCTGATCCTCGTCGGCCCCGCGCTCATACATCCGGGAAATCACGGTGAGACGCGCCGACTGGGCGCTCAGGCCCTTCAGTTCGGCGTAGCGGAACAACTTGCGGTAGATCTCGAGCAGTGCCCGGCAGACATAACGGTTCTGCCCAGGTGCGCCGTTGTTGGGCACGATATTGTAGGGCTCGCCGGCCGGGGAAAGGAACAGCCGGCTTGCGGGATCTAGGCCGCGGTAGCAGTCAGGCTCGCCCATCCCATGCCCGCCGTCGCGCCGCTCTCGGAAGTAGGCGGTCAACGCATCGTCGAGCCGACTGCTGCTGAAGTAGAGCGGTCTCGCCTTGCCGTTGATGGCGGCTTCGGCGCGCAAATCCGATTCCCGGCACACGCTGCCGTCGGTAAGCAGGTAGTCGCGTACTTCGAGCCGGGCGATTTCGAGGGGGCGCAGGCCGGTGGCGAACAGCATGTAGTACAGGGCTAGGTCGTGCCAGGTACGGCTGGTTCGGCCCTTGATACGCACCGCCCCCTGGGTCACTTCCGCCGCCGACAATACCCGCGCCGGACGGGCACCGACCGGCGGCTGGGGCTCGAACCCTTCCAGCGCGACCAGGATGGCCTCCCGATGCAGGCGCAGTCGCCGCACGAAGGCGGCCCCTTCTTCCTTGAGGCCGTCGACGCCCACGACTTGGGTGAGCTGGACTGCGACAGACTTGACGCGCCGCTCGACCGCCGTGCGTGAGACACCGAAGCGCGCGGCCACCGCCTCGTAGGTTTCACCGCCGACGACGGCACGGAGCATCTCGGCCGACTGCAGCGCGTTCTCGTAGTGCTTGCTGACCTCCTGATTGCCTTGCATGACTTGCCTCTCCCATCATTGCTCGACCGTCATAGCCCGAATGTTCGGGCGCCGACACCGCCTTTCGCCAGCCGAAATCGCCGGGAAGGGCGCGGGATTTCGTCATCAGGCCAACGGCAGCGCCTTCGCTGAAGCGCCGACCGGCCGGACCTGCAAAAAAGCATGCGGCGGGCCGGTGCCGGCCTGGTCGATCCGCAAGCAGTGCCGTCGGTCCACACCGAGCGGCTCCCCGCAGTTGGCCTCGCCCGTCAGCCGGGCTGGCCTTGCTGCGCGATCCAGCGGCGGATGTCTTCGGCGCGCCAGACGGTCACCCGCTCCGAGAGCTTGACCGGTGCGGGAAAGGTGCGCGCCTGGATGCGGCGCCAGAGGGTCGATTTGGAGATGGGAACGAAGGCCAGCACCTGCGGCTGCCGCAGAAAGCCGGTTTCGGGCAGCGTCCGGGTCGGAACCGGAGCTGCTGGCGTGGCCGGAGGAGCAATGGGAGTCGCTGCCATCGCGGCGACGCGGGAACGGATGGTGGGCATGATCGGACCTCGTCACGGCGGGTGCCGGTAAGGGGTATGACCTGCTCGGTTGCGGCCCCGCTAGGTCAGAATGGCGCGGGCCGATAGGGAACGCAGAACTCGACGGCATGCCACGGGCGCCCCGGTCGCGCGGCATGGAAGAATGAGCCGGAAGGGGAATCCCGCCGCCGGACGGCCAAGGGCGTTCGGGTCGGGAAAGATCAGGCGAACCGCATTTATGCTGCGCAGCACGCGCGACAGCGGATCGACGGGCAACAGGCAGGTAACGACTGCGACGCCGCCACGAGAGCGGTGCGAGCTCCCACGGCGTCGGGTCAACCCGAGGTGGAGCCTGTTGGTACGATATTGAGGTCCGTGGGCCGACACAAGACTTGCCGGGGTGCGCCAGCCGAAAGGGGCCGCACACGCCGGGGATTGGAGGTGGCACCGATGCCGAAGCCATTCCTGCACGCCGGAGTCAAGGCTGCGGCCCAGACATCGGCTCGCGGATGAAGCCGATCCGACTCAAGCCCACCGTGGCGGATAGGACCATGATTCCCTCCTGCTCTCGTCGGGCGTTTTGAAGTCCGATTGGAAGTCGCACCGTGGGGAGAGCGCCGCGAGGGTTTCGCGCACGAAACTTGGCCTGGCGGCCCTTTTTCCCCTCCGCGGGAGGGACAATTTCCTATCTCGAGCGGCTGCCCAGGTATTCACAGCAGCTCCGCACGACCGACATGACGAATGCCCGGTCGTCAGCCCCGAGTTCGGAAATCCATGCGCCAAAGGTCGCCGCTTCGCTGGCCTCTTCGGGTCCTTCCGTCGATAACAGGTCGCCAGCCGAACATTGAAGCGCCCCCGCAAGCCGGTCCAGCGTCGGCAGGGACGGCAGATGGGCGCCGCGCTCGATGCGCGAGATGGTTTCGGCGTCGACGCCGACCCGCTCCGCAACCATCTCCTGTGTCCATCCCAGCTGTTTGCGCCGCTCGGAGAGGTTGCCCCCAAGTCGCTTCGCCAGACGGGCGGACTCTTTCTTTTTCACCGCCATCATGTTGTCCTTTCACTCAACAAGAATGACGGTCACTGGACTATCGAAACAGGGGTTCTTATGTGGTTTTGCTTATCGTCATCTTTGTTGATCCCCGAGGTGGGAAGTGACAAATCGGCCCCGGATTGGCTGCGGTAACCGAAGCTCAGTCGCCCACCGAAGGCGAGATGCTTTCCGGGGCTTCCGGCTGTGCATCGGCGCTCACATCGATCGAATCGAGCGTCGCCTCGCGCTCCGCGCCCGGTTCGTCCGTGCCATCCGCGACGCCTACGGTCACGGTCTCTGGTCGGCTTCCCTCGCTACGCCCCTCGCCGCTGCGCGCGTCCAGGGCGTTCATCCGTCGCCGCAGCCCCATCGCGAAGTTGCGCGCGCCATTGGCGACGTCGCGCACCTGGCGCTTAAGACTGGCGCGCTGGATATCCACCGCCTGGGTGGTGATCACCTCGTGGATCTCCAGGGTCTGCAGCAAGGGCATCAGTTGGTCGAGCTTGCCCAGCACCTCCAGGAATCGTCGACCGATCGACGACAGCACATGGACGTCCACATCCAGCGGCACGGTGTCGTAGGTCGCGGAGCTGGTGATGCCGTGCGCCTTGAATAGCGCCTCGGCGCCGTCGATGGCCTGGTTGAGGTTTGCGGTCACCGCATCCATCTGGGCGCGGATGGTGTCCTCGACCTTGGCGACGTCCGCGTGGTCGAGCCGCGTGCGGGCAATCACCGAGATGAAGTGGGTGTTGAGCTGCAGCGTGTTGAAGAGCCGCGCGAAGAAGCGCTTGCCCTCGGCGCTCGTGAAGCGGGTCGGGATCTTCAGGCTAGCCGCCTCGACGCGCCGGAAGTCGGCCTTGGCCTCCTTGGCGAGGATGCGGGCATTGACGCCACCCTGGTCCACCTTGACGATCTGGATCTCCGACATGCCCCGCTCCTCCAAATACCGCGTTCGGAGTGATCATCCGCGCCGGCATCTGCATTCGCCACCGGGAATGGCCGTCGCCTGAGGGGGCTTTCGGCATCGGCCTCGATTTGGGTCGGTTTTCGGTATTGACCTGGCCATCCGGCGCGACTACTTTGACGTCATGCAGCAGCTGGCCCTGCATTCAAACAAGGCAAGCCCTGGAGTTTCCCGTCTTTCGCGTAGGCCACCGGTCTTGTCCGGTGCCGCGTGCGCCGATCTTGTCGGCACCGCTTGCGGTGCCAGTCGCGTCCATGCCATCGAGGCGAGCTTTCGAGGCAGGGGCGAGGCGTCGTTCCCTGCGTTTCCCGGACGCCCTTCCCCCGAAAGCCTTCCTCGATCGGTAGCTGGCACACCGATCCTGGCGGCTCACGCCGTCCGTTCCCGCCAGCCCTGGAGTCTTTCCCCGTAGCACCGACCCGGTCCGTTCCGGGCCGGCCGTTCATCACCCCCTGGGGGCTTACGCCTCCAGTCGTGGTGCGCGTTGCCTCCTGCTCTTCCCTGGAGACAACGATGCTGAACCCGAGCCGATCCACGTTCTCTTCCCGAGTCGCCCGCCCCGCACCCATGGGGCCTGCGTTACCACCCTGCCCCGCGGCATCGAGCCACCGTCCGGCGGCGATCCCCGATCGCGCAGCCCTGGACAGCCTGCTCGAGGACGAGGACTCACCCGTCGAGTGGAGCGAGGAGGACGTCGTCTTCCTCCACTGGCGCCTGCTGCAGGAGGTCAGCCAATTGGCCGATCCCACGACACCGCTGGAAGAGAAGTTCGACACCTTGCGCTGGGTCTTCGCCGAGCGCGAGAAGGACGGCCTGCCGTTCTCGTTTGTGAGTTGCCTGCGCGTCGTCGGCTGCAGCCCGCTGTCGCCGATCGCCTATTGCGGTCGGGTCGACGCGGAGGAAGTGCGCGAGCACATCCGACATGGGCTGAGGGCCTGGCTCGAAGCCACCCTGGCGCGCTATCCCGCCTGGGTGCGCGACGCGGTCGTACGAAATCCCGAATGGGTCGAGGCGCGGCTGGCCAAGAACCCCCAGTGGATCAACGAGCAGGTCAAGCGGATGTCCGTGCAGGGCGACCTGTTCGCCTGATCCGTTCTCCAATTGCGGGCCTTCTTCGCCAATGCGAAAGGCCCGCCCCATTCAAGGAGTCGTCATGACCGCTTTCAAGGATGTCCTCTGCCTGATGGCGATCTTCATCGCCTACGGCATCGCGGGACGCCTGGACTATGAGGATGCGGTATTGCTGGAACAGATTACGCAGGAACGACAGCATGCCGAATGCCTAACATCGATGCCGCCGGTCCGCGTACCTGCGCAGCCGATCAGCAATCCGTCCCCCAATCCACCAAACCAAGGCGCGGAGCGCAGCCGGCCGGATAACAGCCGTTGCTGGCCGCGCTCGATGTGAGGAGGCCGCCATGTCAGCCCAAGCACGCATCACCCTCGCTGGACCGAGCCTGCTGACCGTCCAGGCAGCAGAAGACATCGAGTTCCTGGTCAAGGAAAGCGAAGTCCTCACCGGCCACGCCGGCCGCACCTTCGTCATCGCCGGCGCCGACTGGCTGACCTACCGGGTGCACTGGCATCCGATCGGCTTGAAGGTCGAGCGGCTCGATGTCGAGGGCCGTGTTCTCAGCACCCAGCACCTGCTGCCCCGGGAGTTCCTCGGGCACAGCCTGATCGAGGCCCTGGCCGCCGGCCAGTTATTCACTCCACCGGTTGGCCGCATCGGCTGAGCAGGTGTTCTTCCCCCTTGGCGGGCCCGTCCCGCCGGGGCCGGGTTCCGTCTGCACTCATGGAGCACATCATGCAGATACAGGTTCGAATCAATGAGGATGGCGCGCTGCGCAACCAGCGCTACGCTTTCACCGATCGCTTCACGCTCGTCTCCGAGCTGTTGCAGAACGCCCGCCGCGCCGGCGCGACGCGAATCGAGATCGATTACGACGCCGCCGCCCAGGTACTGCGGGTGCAGGACGATGGCTGCGGCCTGGACGACTTCCAGAAGCTCCTGAGCTTCCACGAGTCGGGCTGGGATGCGACCACCGCCGCCGAGGAGCGCCCGTTCGGTGTGGGTTTCTCGAAGTGCCTCTATGCCGCCACGCGCTGCATCGTCGCCTCGAACCACCAGCGGGTCGATATCGATACCGCTGCGGCACTGGCCAAGGCGTCGATCGACGTGGAAGCCATCGCGGAGACGGTCTCCGGCACGCGGATCGAGCTGCACGGCGTCGACCTGCCCGACCTGGGCAACCGCATCGAGACCTTGTGCCTGGGTTTTCCGGTGCCGGCGCTGTTCAACGGCAAGCCGCTCGTGCGCCGTTTTGCGCAGGCGAATCTCGCGACGATGCCGAGCCCGATAGGCGCAGTCCACCTCGCCGGCACGCGCGACGGCAAGAACAGCTACGAGACGATGGTGTTCCTGCAGGGCTTCTGCGTCATGAAGCCGACCTACTGCCAGCTCGACAAGGTCAATGTCGTGCACCTTGACTCGCGCCAGTTCACCGCGCGCCTGCCGGATCGCGACAAGCTGATCGACGAGGACGTGCAGAGCAAACGCATCGATGCCGAGCTGAAAGCCTGCTGGCGCCGGACCCTGGAGGTGGCCAAGGTGCAGTTGCCGCCCGACCGCTTCGTCGAGATCTACTACTCAGCGATGCGTGGCTCGGGGCAAGTGGATATGTTGAACGACCTCGACGTGCTGCCGGCCGAGTTGTTTGACGACATCGTCGGCTACCCGATCCAGGACGACAGCCGCGACTATGTCCGGCAAGTGGCCGTGGCCCCCACCCGCCAAGCCATCGAAAGCGGCGCTGTGCAACTGGTTTCGCTCAACTGGATGGGCGACGACAACGCGGCGCGCTGGATGCTGGCCCGGGCCAAGGGCTATCTGGTCGTCGACTGGATCGGCCTGCATCTCGACCACTGGGCCCAGCGCCATGTGCGCTTCCTGGAGGAAGAAGCGGTACGGGTCGAGCCGGTGGCCGAACAGCTGCGCGTGCAGTTGGAAGGGCGCTGGGTGTGGCCCACCGTGATCCTGTGCGAGGCCGTGCGCATCCGCGTCGGCCACGAGGTCGTCGAGATCGCCGACCATGGCGTCTGCCACGAGGATGTCTTGTACATCCCGGCCGGCGAGACGTCTGGAGAGCCGGTGCGTCAGGTCTCGTCCTTCATGGACGAAAACGACCAGTTTCAGGGGTCGGACCTGGACGCCGACCGCGACGCGTTGGCGGACCTCATCCGTCGTCTGCGTTCGGTCGATCCGGTGCAGACGCTCGACTCGCTGCTGCAGGAACTGCGGCTGGGGAAATATCCCCTGCTGCACGGCAAGGCCTTCCAGGTCTCCGTGGGGGTGGGCTCGGCGCCCGGCCACTCGGTAGCCTTGCTCGCCGAAGCGCCCGGGATGGGAGGCCGCCATGCAGGATCGTGACTACGCGGCCCGCATCGAAGCGGTCAAGCAGCGTGCCCACGGCCGCTGGACCGAGATCCTGGCGAGCCTGGGCGTCGACGAGCGCATCTTAAAGCGCCGCAACCTTCCCTGCCCGCTGTGCGGCGGCACCGACCGCTTCCAGTACACCGACAAGTTCGGCGAGGGGAACTACCACTGCCGCCAGTGCGGCCCAGGCGGCGGCTTCAAGCTGCTGCAGGCGGTGCTGGGGGTGGATTTCAACACCGCCCTGCGCGACGTCGAGCGCTGTCTGGGGATGCTGCCGGCGACGGCAACGTCCCGGGCGGGCGAACCCTCGGCCGAGCGCATGAAGAAGTTGGCCCAGCGCATTTGGAACGAAGCCCAGCCGGTAACGGTAGGCGACGAGGTCGACCGCTACCTGAGCGGCCGAGGCCTGGCGCTACCGGTGTACCCGAAGGTGCTGCGCTTTCATCCGGCGCTCGGCTACTACCAGAAGGATGCCGCCGGCAAGTCGCGCAAGATCGCCGAGTACCCGGCGATGCTGGCCTGCATCCAGGGGGCCGATGGCCATGCCGTGACCCTGCACCGGACCTATCTGCAGAACGGCGGCAAGCTCGCGGCCCTGGACGCGAAGAAGGTGCTCTCGGCCGGGATCAACGGCGCCGCGGTGCGTCTCTTTGAGCCGACCGAGGAACTGGCGATCAGCGAAGGCATCGAGACCGGTCTCGCCCTGCATCTGGCGACCGGCAAGCCGGTGTGGGCCGGGCTCAACGCCGGCAACCTGGAGAAGCTGTGGCTGCCCGACACGGTGCGCAAAGTCTGCATCTACGCGGACAACGACGCCGAGGGCGACTTCGCTGGCCAGGCCTTCGCCTTCGCGCTGGCGCGTCGGTTGAAGCGGGAGGAGAAGGCGACGGGTCGGCGGGAAGTGCGGGTGTTCCTGCCCAGGCAGGCCGGCACCGACTGGGCCGACGTCTGGCGCCAGCGTCTGGCCGCCCAGGAGCCTCGCGCGGCGTAAGTGTTGATGCGGGTGCGGTCCATCTTGGTGATGCCGCCGCACCCGCCTTTTCAGCGGGACCGCATCTGGCGGTTCCGGTGAAAAGGCGGTTTGCCCCACTGGTAGTTGTCACACCAGGTGACGCCCCACGGCGTCGCGAAGACAGCCCTGGAGTTCTCGCGCGATTCACGTCGCGCCTCTTTCGGATCGGCCAATCGCCGCTCCGCCATCGACCCTTGCGGGGATGCGCATCCCCGCAAGGATGTGCCGTCCCCGCTTTTCTTTTCCGACAAGGAGATTGCCATGAAAAGCGGACGTTCTCTCGTGAGCCTGGCCCAGGAACTCGAGCGCCAGTTGCACTCGAAGAAGGATCTGATCGTGCCCTCGACGCTGGTGCGCCATGCCACCGACGACCGGGGCGAGACCCGCCTCGTCATCGAGGAGGGCGGCGGCCCGGTGCGCTATGGCGTCACCCCGCTGGCGCGCCGCCAACTGGCGGAGAAGCTGAAGATTCCGTATGCCTACTTCGAGCGCATGCGTGAAGACCAGCCGGCCCTGCTCGACCGCAACGTGAACACTTGGCTACAAAGCGAGGAAGAGCGGCGCATGCTGCGTACCCTCGACGGCCAGGTTCGGGCCGTGCTGTCGGATCGCTACCGGCGTCTGGACAACTTCGACCTGGCCGAGAGCGTGCTGCCCATCCTGCAGCAGTTGCCGGAGGTACGCTTCGAGTCGGTCGAGTTGACCGAAACGCGCATGTACCTGAAGTGCATCACGCCGCGCCTGAAGTACGAGATGGCACCCGGCGACGTGGTGCAGGCCGGTGTGGTGATCTCGAACTCGGAGGTCGGCCATGGGACGCTGTCGGTGCAGTCCCTACTCTTCCGGCTCGTTTGCAGCAATGGCCTAATCGCCGCCGACCGCTCGCTGCGCAAGACCCACGTGGGCCGTACGCTCAGCGCCGAGGATGAGGGCATCACGGTGTATCAGGACGACACCTTGCGCGCCGACGACAAGGCCTTCTTCCTGAAGGTGCGCGATGTGGTGCAGGCGGCAGTGTCGGAAGCGACCTTCCGCCAGACGGCGCAGAAGCTGCAGAAGACGCTCGCCATCCCGCTGGTGGGCGATCCGGTGAAGACGGTCGAGGTGCTGGCGCAGCGCTACACCTTGAACGACACCGAGCGCGCCGGCGTGCTGCGGCACCTGATCGCCGAAGGTCAGCTCTCGGGCTATGGGTTGGTCAATGCGGTCACGCATTACAGCCAGGAGGTCGAGGACTACGACCGCGCGACGGAGTTCGAAGCGCTGGGCGGCCGCCTCATCGACCTGCCGGCCCATGAGTGGAAAGGGCTGGCGGAAGCTGCCTAATCCTGAAGATCGCTGAAAGCCGGCCGGGGTATACGCCCCGGCCCGGCCTTCTGCCCTTCCCCGCCACGCCCATGCCAAAGACATTGGTATTCCGCTTGGCGTGGTCGTCGCAGCGGGTCTGCGACGGGGCGACTCCCCAAGCGACGGCATCGATCGGACCTTGCGTGTGGCAAGGATGGCGAAGCCCCTCGCCGCCCGGTAAATGCTATTGCTATACAGCGTTCGCGGTATCTATTCTGATCCAGATCTACCCTCACTACACCCCATCGCGCCCGATCGCTCACGAAGGTTTCCAACCTCGACGTCGTGGGCATCTGTCGCACTAGGGCGAACCGGAGACCAGGCCCATGAGTCACGTGACCCTTACCGACGCCGAATGGATCAACCTGAACGTGCTCGTCGTCATACGCGCCGGTCTCCAGCATGACATGGCTTCAACCTGCTGCCGCTACGGGCTCGACACCGAACAAGCCAACTACCTTCGAAGCTTGAGCCTTGATGATCTGTGGTCTCTGGTGATCCACGTCGGCGACACGACCCTGTTCCCGCCGCGCGCCGACCTGGTAACGCTCTTGAACGCTCCCCGGCCGCTGGCAGGCCCCATGGCACTCGTCCATCCACCCAAACCCATCGAAGGCCGGCGGTAGGAACCGAGACCCATGCCGACGCGCGGCGACCGGCACCTGCGCGCCATCCAACTGGCGAAGCAATTGGTGGCGCTCGGCGCACGGCTGAAGACCATCCACCTCATCACCGGCATCCCGCCGCGTCAGGTGCAGGCTCTCTTCTTCCCCGATCCCAGAAGCATCCCACGTGGACGCGCCCCCGATTCGGCCGAGTGGTACCACGGCGCCAACCTCATTCTGCGTACCGATGCCTGCCTCATCGGCGCCAAGTATCGCCAGTTGCGCATCCAAGGGCTCACCGCCGGCGACGCCCTGGTCCTCGCCTACCGCGCCTACCAGGCCGCCACGCAGCCGCCTCATCGCATCAGCCTGGATCGCGCCTTCAACCTCGTCTCCTATATCGATGGCATCTGGCTGGCCACCGCACCCACGCTGTCCGTGCTCCCCTGCCCGAGCTGCGGCTGCGAGTTCATTGCCGCCGTCGGCACCGTGGCACACGGCGACGCTTGCCCCTTCTGCAAGCTCCTGGAACGCTTTCACCTGGACCATCGCATCCAGGCCTCCTACCCGGCCCGCGCCACCCGCGACATGACGGAGCGCCAACTGGGCATGCTGGCGCTCTTTCACCTGCTGAGCCCCGGGAGCGATACCCCCGCCGAATAGGCCCCGTTTCGACGCGACAGGCCGCGCAGACGCCACGAGAATGATCGCATCCCATCCTTCCGGCATTGCGGTGCCGCCATGCCTGCCACACCAACGCCCGCCACTGCGTACCCCGCCTCCGACCCCGGTTTCGCCGCACTGCCCGTCGACGAGTTGCTGGCCGGCGAAGCAGACCTGATCGCGCGCATCAAGCTCTGCTACGGCGCCGACCGGGACGGCTTCGAGCGCGACATCTTGGCGCTGGTGCGCCGCTACGCCGCCTGCGTGCATCTCCTGCCTGCGACCGCCAACAACTACTTCAGCACGCCCGGCGGCCTGTTGCGGCTCGGCCTGGAGACGGCTTTCTTCAGCCTGCAAGGCACCGACGCGCACATCTTTTCGGGGCGGATGAGCATCTCGGCACGCCGGAAACTCGAGCCGCGCTGGCGCCACGCAACCTTCATCGCTGGCCTGTGCAGCGAATTGCACCGCCTATTGAGCCATGTCATCGTCACCGATGCCGCCGGCGAAACCTGGCCGGCCTTCCTGCAACCGCTGACGGACTGGTTGGCCTCGCGCGGCAGCGAACGCTATTTCCTGCGCTGGCGGCCCCAGGCCGTCGAAGCGCGCGGCCTGGGACTCTTCGCCCTGCCCCATGTGGTGCCGCCCGCGGTGATGGCCGACCTCGCCGAGGGCAATGCGGTCATCGTGCCCCACCTGCTGGCAAGCATCGGCGGCATCCCGGTCTATCGCGACCACAACATCCTCGATGAGCTCGTGCGCCGCTCGCTCGCGCTCGTCATCGACCGCAATCTGATCGCCAGCGCCGACCGCTATGGTTCGCCGCAATATGGCTCCCACCTCGAACGCTACCTGGTCGATGCCCTGCGGCGGCTCACCCGCGGCAACTCCGCCTGGCTGCCCAACCGCGATAAATCGCGCCTATGGTTCGGGCAGGATGGCCTGTTCCTGATCTGGCCCGGCGGCGCCGAGGATATCCACCAGTTGCTCGAGGCCGACCAACTGGCCGGCATTCCCAAGGCGCCCGAGACCGTGCTGGAACTGCTGCTGGCCGCGGGCGTGTTCGAGGCGGCGACGGCAGGCCGCTCGACCTGGTCTATCCAGCCGCCCGGTGCCAAGGCCCCCCTCGAAGCCGTCAAGCTCTCGGCCCCGGCGATTCTGCTCGCGGGAGTCGATCCGCCACCGGTAGCCCTACCTCAGGCGCTGGAATTCAAACCGGAGCGTGCGCCCGCCCCACCTGCGCCGCAAGCGCCCGGGCCCGAGCCTCCGTCGGTGCCCCCCGTCAAGAGCGGCACCCAGCTATCGCTGATACCGCCGCCCGAGCCGCCCGCCGGCAGCAAAGCCAGTGCAGCGGTGGAAAAATCGCCCGACCCATCCCCGCCGGAGCCGGCCTCGGAGCCGCCTCCCGCCGCCTTCGCTCTGCAAGCCCCGATGCGTCTGAATCCGGTCGTGCGCGACGCCCTGGCCGAGGCCGTCCGCACGCTCAACGATGGCATGGGGCCGCCCGCCGTGTGCACCATCGCCCAAGGCGTGTTCGTGCCCCTGGTCGAATTCGAGCGGCGCGGCATCCAACCGTCGCTCGCCATGCGGGCACTCGCCGAAACCAAGATGCTGGTCAGGCCAGGTCGGGATGCGCCGCCGACCCTGTCGCGCGATTTCAACGGCCATCCCACCGTCGGCATCGTGCTCGACCCGCGCTGCGTGCGCGGGCTCGATCTGGCGGGCTTCGCCGCGCCACCGGTGGAGGCAGGCTGAGATGCTGGTACGCCGCTACGAGATGCCCTGGCGCCGGGCCTACGAGGTCTATGCCGCCATCGCCTGGTGGGTGGCGCTGGTCTATTTCGTCGGCGTCGGCGTGACTGGCGCCCTCCCCCGGCAATTGGCCATGCCGCTGGCGCTCGTCTGCTTCGCCATGGGCGTGCTGCGGGTGGCCCAGGCGATGCATATGCTGGTCCTGCGGGCGTCGCTGGGCGGACGCGGTATCGAGGTCATCGGCACCGACACCCTGGCACGCTGGTGCAAGGATCCGGCCTCGGTGTTCCTGGGCTTCGGCTTCGAATGGCGGCCCGTGCATTCGCAACGGCTCTACGAGCTCGCCAAGATCGACTACCGGGAATTCGCGGTGTCACCGCGCCTGCTGCGGCTGCTCGGCTACAACGCCAAGCCTCAGCCGGACGCCGAGATCGGTCTGCCCTACATCCACGGGGTCGAACCGAAAGAAGGCCCCCTGCACCGGCCGCTGCAGAATTTCGAGGGCGGCACCCTGCTGGTCGGTACCACCCAGTCCGGCAAGGGCGTGGCGCTCGCCAACCTGGTCACCCAGGCGATCCGGCGCGGCGACGTGGTGATCGTCATCGACCCGAAGAACAGCCGGCGGCTCAAACGCGTCGTGGAGCGGGCCTGCGCCGACTACCGCGAGCCGGACACCTTCCTGGAGTTCCACCCGGCCTTCCCGGAACGCGGCGTGCGCCTGGACTTCACCTTCAACTGGCAGAAGCCCACCGAGATCGCCTCGCGCATCCAGTCGATCATGCCGCCGGACACCGCCGGCGCCTTCTCGGCCTTCGGCTGGGATGCGGTCAACGTCGTGGTGCAGGGCCTGGTCGAGCTCGAGGAGCGGCCGAATCTGGTCAAGCTCACCAAGTACATCGAGGGCGGCATCGAGCCGGTTCTGGAAAGCTCACTGCGCCGCTACTACGACCAGACCCTCGGCGCCGGGTGGCGGGAACTGCCCGAGATGAAGAAGCTCCTCAACGACGCCCACCGCGGCAACCTCAAGCGCCCGTCGGAAGCGGCCAGCGCCGACCTGGTGGCCTTCGTCGCCTACTACGAGCACCACATCGCCCAGAACCAGCGCAACAAGGTGATCGACGCCCAGGTGCGCACCTTCCGCCACAACCGGGAGCACTATCAGAAGATCACCGCCAACCTGCTCCCCATCCTGTCGATGCTGACCTCGGGCGATCTGGGGAAGAGCCTCTCACCCGACCCCTTCGATGCGGACGACAGGCGGCCCATCATGAATTTCGAGAAGATCGAGCGGGCGGGTCATGTGCTCTACATGTGCCTGGACTCCCTGCCCGACCCGTCCGTCGCCTCGGCCATCGGCGCCCTGGCGCTGGCTGACCAGGCAGCACGCGCCGGAATGCGCTACAACCTGGGCAGCTACCGGCGCATCGCGCTCTTCGTCGATGAGGTCTCGAACGTCATCAACCAGCCGCTCATCGAGATCCTCAACAAGGGCGCCGAGGGCGGCATCTTCACCACCTGCGCGATGCAGACCTTGGCGGACCTGGCCAAGCGGCTAGGCAGCGAAGATGCGGCACGCATGGCGCTGGGCAACCTCAACAACCTGATCGCGCTGCGCACCAAGGACCGGCCGACCCAGGACTTTGTCGTCGAGACCTTCGGCAAGACGGCGATCCATACGGTGCGCGTGGGCTTGAGCCACGGCTCGGACGCCCACCTCGGCGACTTCTCGTCGAGCTATTCCACCCAGCTCACCGAGAGCTTCGAGGAGATGGTGCCGGCGGACGTGCTGGGGAAGCTGCCCAACCTCCAGTACTTCGCCTCGGTGTCGGGCGGCCGGATCATCAAGGGGCGGTTTCCGATCCTCGATCCCGATGCGACGCCGCACCGCCCGGCAGGGAAGACGCCATGATCCGCGCCGTCGCCGTGGTATCGCTGCTCATCCTGCTGGTGCTCGTGCTGTATGTACCCGCGGCACATCCGCCGGAGCGCTTCCTCGCCCAACTGCGCGCCGAACATGAGGCGGCGGCTGCATACTGGGGTGGCGAGCCGGCCACCCGCATGCTGAATCGGTCGCTGAGAATGCAGGAGACGACGGCCGAGATTACCCCGATTCCTGCCGCGAAGGATGCGCCCTCGCCGGCGGGCGTGAATGGCGCCGTGTCCCGGGAGATGTCGTCGGTCAACCAGCGCCTCTTCAATAACGCCTACTTCCGCGCCGTCGACGCCCTGCTCCTGCTTGCCAGCTACCGGTTCGCCACTCTGCTCGAATGGCTGCCCGAGTTGACGGTGTTCGTCCTGGCCGCCCTCGTTGACGGCGGGTTCGCACGGCTCATCAAGGCCAAGGAATTCCTGCAGCACGATCCGGAGATGTTCGCGCTGTACGCGAGCTTGGGCATCATCTCTCTCTGCGCGACGGTCATCGGGTTCGTGCTGCCGGTGACGCTGCATCCCTTGCTGTTGCCTTGCGTGCCGCTGGTGGTCGGGGTGCTGGCGGGACGGGCGGTGGGATGTTTTCACCTGAGAGGGTAAGGAGCAAGTCTCGCGTTTCTCGATTGACTCAGCTCCAAGCCTCATATTTTATGGACCACATTCAGGCGTCCGTGGCGGCTCCGGAAGGGACAGAGGCGCCTGGCTTGCCGTCCCCATAACTCTTGCCGACAGGTCTGCCCCCGAAACATCCTCGTAGCGCGCGGGAATCTTGTCCTTCAGACGAAAGAGCCGCTGGTGAGCAGTCCTCGTTAGTTGGCCGTAGGTCGTGGCGACCACCCGTCCGCGCAGCACGCCCTCCTCCTTGATCTCCTTCTCGCGCGACGTCTTCTGAGCGATCTCGTGTCCCACTACGAAAGCCCTGAACATCGGCGTGCCGTCCAGAGCACCACTTCCGAGGAAGTCCTGCACGTATCCATCGGCCTGGTTCATTTCTTCTCTACCAATGGTCGATTTGCCCTTCTTCAACTCAACGATCAGCACGTCTCGAATGCGCATGAGGTTCGAATCGGCCGCGTCGAAGGACTCTGTGCCCACCACGGAGCAGGTGGCGTCGGCCAGGACCACAATATCAGGACGCTGGCGTGAGTTGGCGAACGCAGTCGTGGACACCCTCTTGCCGAAAACCTTCTCGGTGGCTGTTCTGAGGCTGACGTTCGAAGCGTATTCGCTACTGTCGAACTCCGGGCCGAAAAGCCAACGGGCCTGGGTAACGAGAGGGTGCAGGGTGTGCAGTTCGTCCGTCGCAGGATCGCCGCAAAGCTTTTCGATGGCTGCGATAACGGCCAGACGGTGGTCTATCTCGTCCAGGACGGACAGCGCGTCCCTGACCGTCCACTGCCCGAGAAGCCTGTCCAGCCCCTCGATGTCAGCATCGTCGAGTTTGGTAAGTTTCTCGAGCAGGGCGGCCCCGCCCCGGGAGCGCTCTAGGTTGATGACGGCCTGGACGGCCGCCGAGAGAGTGTCGGGGTGGATGGCCGGGTTGGCCTTCACCAGTTCCTGGGTGAAACTGGCAACCTCGATTCGCCCCAAAGGCGAGAGTTCCCTGAACTGCTCGCGGTTGCGCACGAGCACCTCCTCGGAACTCTCCTCGACGAGCGTTGCGGAGAGTTTGGCGAAAACTTCCTGTGCGTACATGCGCACCGCAGCGAACAGTGCGTCAGTTTTCGGCCCCGCCTTGAACCGCGCCCAGTCCGCCTCGACCTCACCCATCCATCCGTCTTCGGTCTTTACCACGATCGAATAGCGCTTGGCGAAACGCGCCCTTCCGTCCACGACGGCATCCGTCCCGACGACCCAGCCCGGCGTCCCGACCAAACGACCGTTCACCCAGAAGGCAACGCCCTGGTAGATGGTCGATTTTGCCGCACGGGTTGAATCGACTACGAACGCCTCCGCGGCAGGACAACCGGGTATTTCGAGCGCGGCCCGCTCAATGAGGCCCGATTGGTCGGCCAGCGATACTGACTGACCGTTGACCCTCACAACGAATTGCGGATCGTGCAGAAAGCGCGCCGATAGGATTTCCCGAATGCGATCCGGATCCGGAAGATGGCGCGCCACAGCCACGGAAAGCCGGGTCCCGCTTCCGGTCCTAAGGAAAGACGATTCCTTCTCGATCCTGAAAGGGTTCTCTCGGCTCTGCGTACCTATCTCGAAGCCGGCCCCCTTGCCCTCGCGCCACGTTTCAACCGAATAGGAGTCGGCGAAACAGAGAAGCCCGTGGCGTCCCACGCCATTCCGGCCGTAGGCGCGTCTGCGCCAGTTCTTTCGCTCGGCGGGGAACTCGACGTTCGCCCCCTGGTGGCGCAGCCGATCATAGCCAAGCGTCATCCAGCGCCCCTTGAACTGCGCTGCGCTCATTCCGTGTCCATCGTCCTGGACGACTAGCGTACCGTCCCTAACAGGGGGAATCGTCAGATCGACCAGAGAGGCACCAGCGTCCCATGCGTTGGCCACCAGTTCAGTAAGTGCAACCTCCGGATCGTGCGCGATGCGCCCAAGCGTCCTGACGAGGTAATCTTCCTCGAACAGCGAGCCGAATCCGGTCTCCTTCTTGCGCGGCCTACTAGCCATGTCAGGGCGCCCCGTCCTTGAAGCCGGGAACCGTGAAAACGTCGATGTCCGTCCTGCGCACGCGACGGCTCGCCGGACGGTGCGAGGCCAAACCCGTGGCCGGCTTATATATGTCCAACCCTCTACCGAGCTTGAATAGCAAGCCGTGGTCGCACACCACATACCGGTCGTGAATCGTCGGGTCGATTCTGATGGTGAGGCTCGTTCCGAACGAACGAAACAGGTCGGTGCCAACCTCGTCCATGATTCGCGCGCTCGCGCCGGTACCCTCGTTCCACGTCGCGGACGTGACGACAAGGATTTCCTTCGGTTTCGCCACCTCGGCCACAACGAGTAGGAATTCCTTGAGATTCCGAACCTGATGAGGCAGAGCTAGATACGGGTCGATGAGGGCGATGCGGGAGCATCCGGAAAGAAGCGACCGTTCGAATATCTTTTCGAAAGGCCATCCAGCGTCGCCGTCGTTGAGTCTTAGCCGTTTGCGGGTCTTCGTAGCCTCCTTTTGGATCGACTCGAACCAATCCTCGGTTTCGGCGCCATACTCGCTCGTCCAAGAAGCCCTTTCCCTCTCAGGAACGTCCGGCGGCTGCGGCACCGGGTCCTCCGGGGTCTCCAACAGCGGAGTGCAGGCCTCGACAACGCCCAGGATGGCCGAGACGGTGCCGTCGCATTCGCGCTCGAAGGATTCCCGTTCACCGCCGATATGCGCCGTGGCCGCAGCCTTGATGTCCTGCTCCGCGCCGGCAAGGGTTGCATCCACCTCGGCCAATGCGTTCCGGGGAACCCCGTCGGCCTCGACGACCAGGAACCGGCCGAAAGCCGCACCCCGCTCCCGAAGATGCGCAGTCAGCGCGTTCTGAAGTAGATTCCTGACCTCCGAGTAGAAGGCACGCACCTCGTTGGACTGGTGGTAGGTGGTGCCCTTCCCGAAGATGTCCGCAACCTTCTCACGGGCAGCAGAAATCTTGTCGGACACCTCGTCGGAGACGAAATCGTCAAGGAACGAGACGATGCGCTGCTCCTCGGCTGCGATGAGGTCGTTAGCAGCCGCCAGCGACTTTTCGAGGGAGCCGGCCAGAGTCTTGGTGAGATCGAACGGCAAGGTCGCACCGAGATCAAGTTTTTCGGCCAGTTCACCGCTCGACGACGAGAGGGCCGAAAGATGCTTCTCGAAATGTTCGACGAACACGGCGAAATGGGCCGTCATATCTGAAAGCAATTGCTGCACGCGGGGGAATATCTTGTTGGCGACCTTGCCTTGAAGGTCGTGCATATACCCCCAATAGCCGGAACGGCGCGTCTTCCAATGCTTCCCGACGTCAGTCGATTCGAAAGCTCCCAGTTCCCTGTCCGCCAGCAGCCCTATTGCCTCGATAAGGTGATCGTTCCTTTTGTCGGCGTCCTCGAGGTTCTTGCGCAGGATCGCGACATCGGATTCGGCTGCGGATTGAAATCTTTGCCGAGCAGACTCAAAGTCCTTGCGAAAGGTGGCTAGCCTTTGTTCGGCCACCTCCCCGTCCCTGATGTCGCGAAGAGCGGCCCGCCGGTTCGTGATGACACCTAGGAGATCGTCCAGGGCCGACTTCGATCCGGAAGCGATATTGTGGGCGACCATGGCCAAGCGGGACTCGGTCGAAAGCAGTTTGAGGAGTTGCGCCTTCATTCGCTCGATGCCGCCGGGATCCTCCGGGTGGATACCGTGCTCGACGGCCTTTCCATCCTTCCAGTCGCGGTGCTTGCGCGCGGAGGTGAAAACCAGGCCAACGACGCCAAGTTGTTCGCGATATCGCCGCATTGCAGGCGAATCGTCGCTCCCGAGCTCGGCCAACGTCGCGTCGATCTCGTCTCGGATGCGCCTCTCCTCCCGCCGAATGCGGTGGGCGAGCGTCTCCGGATCCTCGTCGTTGTCTTCGGCTGCTGACAGGTGCTGCTCGTAGGTCTTGTCCACCTGCGTTATGACGAAGATGAGTTGCTTGACGGTCCCTCGTCGGAGGAGCGTCAGCATGAAATCTTTCTCGGACTGGCCGTAGGCGACTCCGGATTGTGTGAGGAAGAGGACCGCGTCCACTTCTTCGACAGCCTTTTCCGTGAGCGTCACCCGGAAGCGCTCGGTGTCGTCCAGGCCCGGGGTGTCCACCAGCAGCACGCCCTCCTCCAGAAGGAGTGATGGGGAGGTGATTTCGATTCCCTCGACAAGGCAGTGGTGAGGACGAGTGCCCGAGGTAAACTCCTTGAGGCGCCTGCGGAACGCGTTCTCTGCGGACTTCTCGCCGGGCTTGTCGAGCGTGATTTCCAGAACATGCCCGCCGGGCTTCACGTACGTCCTTTCGAGGGCCGCAAGGTCAAACGTTTCAACGACCTGCCCCTCGGCGTTCTTGCGCGCCTTGCCATCGAAGCTGAGCCACATCTTCATGCGGTGGGCGTCGATGTGCTTGGGATCCTCGGCGTGGAGCTTGCGAAAGCCGTCCCATGCGTCGGCTCCGACGAAGCGGATTCTGGCTTTCACCGTCGAACCATGTACGAAAGTCGTAACGGCGGCAGTTTCGGGACTGGTGTCCTCTCCGGCGAGTCTCGCGCCGAGCAGTTCGTTCACGAAGGACGACTTGCCCGCCTTGAAGCGCCCGACAACGGCAACCTTGTAGTGTTCGGGAACGACCTGGGTTTTCAGGATCGAATCAAGGGCCTCTGCCGTCCTCGCGCAGTCCCGGCCTATGCCCCAGGCAGGCTCCCTCGCATCCCTGACCTTGTGCAAGAGGGTGTCCCTGATTCCCTCGACGCTCGAACGCAGGGTTTGGATTTCCGTTCTCAGCTGTTTCGGCGATTTCACTTGGCTTGCCTCCTCAGTCATGATACTAATCACAATGCGACGGATACACGATTTCTAATGGTTTGATGGACACATTCTAGGGCGACTTATATACTTTTGGCAACGATCTGCATAATCATTCATCAACTCGACCGAGACACCCTGGATGTCGAACGAACAGCTTGCCAACCTGACCCAGCCGCAACGGGATCGCCTGGCCTTCGTGGAGTTGCGCGTCCGCTTCATTGGTGAGATACGCCGACAGGACCTGGTGTCCCGGTTTGCAATCCAGTCAGCGGCGGCGACCCGGGACCTAGCCCTGTACAAGGAACTGGCCCCCGGCAACATCGACTACGACGCCACTGCGAAGGCATACGTCCTGGGCGAAGACTTCCGGCCGGTGTTCGACTTCCCACCGGAACGGGTGCTTTCCTGGCTCACTCAGGGCTTCGGCGACGGCGAGCCCTTGCGCATCAAGGTTTGGGTGAACAACGAAATCTCGGCGCGACTCACGCAGCCAGACCTGGATGGGCTCGCCTGCGTCACCCGGGCCATCCATCAAGAACGCCCGCTCAAAATCGAGTACCACTCGATCTCCAGCGGTCGCACCCAGCGGGAGATCGTTCCCTCCGCGCTGATCGATAACGGCTTGCGGTGGCATGTACGCGCCTTCGACCGCAAGACCCGAGAGTTCCGCGATTTCGTGCTGACCCGAATCAAGCGCCCCATCGTGCTCAAAGGCAGCGAGATCGAGGCGCACGAGCGCAGCGACCAGGACATCCAGTGGACGCGGATCGTCGAGATCGACTTGATCCCGCACCCGGATCAACCCAGGCCGGAGATCACAGAAATGGACTACGGCATGCACAACGGGGCGCTGCACATGAAGCTCAGGGCAGCGACGGTCGGCTATGTCCTTCGCAAATGGAGCGTCGACTGCTCTCCCGACCATAGCCTCCGCGGGCCTGAGTACCGACTTTGGCTGAAGGACCATCTCGCGATCTACGGCGTCAAGAACGCAGTGCTGGCCCCGGGATACCGGTCCCCTGATCTACAGCGGTTTGAAGCCGAGACGGACTGAGGAGACGGCGTGGTCGAACAGTTGGATCGCATCGTCGACGAGGTCGAAGCACTGCAAAGCAAATTGGTGTTGCTGATCGCAGAAGGCGGGATGAGCAAGTCCTCCTTACTGCATGAGCTCGCTCAACGTCGCGCCTCGACGGTGATGAACATCGGCAGCGAGTTGGGCGCGCGATTGGCCGCACCCCCTTTCAAGCAACGTGCATTGGCTGTTCCCGAGGCATTGCGGGAGCTCGCAGACAGGCATGCGGCTCACGGCGTGGTGCTGCTGGACAACATCGAGCTGCTGTTCGACCGTAGCCTGCGGCTGGATCCGCTCGACCTGCTGAAGCAACTTGCTCGGGCACGTCGGGTGGTGGCGGTCTGGCCCGGTCAGTTGCGTGAGGGACGGCTGATCTACGCCGAAATGGGACATCCGGAGCATCAGGACTACAGCATCGACGGTCTGGTGCCCTTCGAAATTCAGTAACGGGGAGGAAAGGAACGCATGCGCTACGGCGATCTCATTCAATTCGAACCGATCGAATCGGTCATTCAGCTGCTCGACGCCAACCGGCCGGACGAGATCGGGCGGCCATGGAAGTTCAAGTTATCCGAGGCGGATGAATGGGTCCGCTCGGGAGGAGCCAGGGACGATTCGTCCGACAACAAGAACGACAGGGTGTAACGACGGGTATGCTGCCTTCGATTTTTGAAACGTGCACGCCGAGAGCCGAGATCTTGGCGGGGACCCTTCCAGACGCCATCTTCGCTGCCGATCTCTGGGATGTTTTGACCGGCCGCGCACATCAGGACTACCTGGACCCGGAGCGCTTTTTTGCGGGCACCTATCCGACCGACAACCTCAAGCTGTTGCTGCGCGACGTTGCAGAACGTCTCGCCGGCGTTGAGGGTGGCAATCCCGTGTTCCGTCTGGAAACCGGCTTTGGTGGCGGCAAGACCCACAGTCTGATCGGCGCCACTCACGTAGCCAAGCACGGTAGCGACCTGGCGCAACGCCTGTCTGATTGGGGCATTCGCTCGTTCCCTATGCCCGGTTCGGCCGGGATCGCCGCATTTGTCGGAGAAAACTCCGACCCTCTGCGCGGCGTTGCACTGAGCATCGAAGGTCGGCAGGCAGTCGCCTATACGCCGTGGGGCCAGATTGCCCTCATGGCGGGGGGGCTTGCCGGCTACGAGCAAATCAAGGAAAACGACATTGCGGGCATCGCACCGTCCCGCGAAGCGCTTGAAAAATCCCTTGGTGAAGGGCCACGACTGATTCTTATCGACGAGTTGGTCTTGTATATGGCGAAGTGTGCGGCACTGCCTGAAGACCAGCCGCGTAGCCGAGTCAATGGTCAATGGCCGACCTTCTTCCAGACTCTCTTCAGCGTTGCATCGCGGCGCCCCGAGACTGTAGTCATTCTCACGCTGCCTTCCGAAAAGGACGCCAACCGCCGCTTGACTTCCGAGCTCAAACAGCACCTACCTACCGTTTTGGAGGTGGTGAACGAAATGGAGCAATCCTCGGCACGGCAAGCGCGCAACCTGACGCCTACACAGTCAACCGAAAGAGCCGCGGTGCTGGCTCGACGCCTTTTCGACAAAGTCGATTCGGGCGTTGCGACAAGTGTTGCTCAAGCATTCGTTGCGTACTACGAGGAGCAACGTGAGGCCGGCGCGCCCATCGATAACCGTGCGTTTGAAGCAAACTATGCGGAGCAGATCCGCGTCGGTTATCCCTTCCATCCAGAATTCATCCGGCTGTTCGCCGAGCGCCTGGCCGACATTCCCGAGTTCCAGGCAACGCGTGGAGCACTTCGCCTCGTGGCGCGCACTGTCGCCGCGGTTTGGGCCAACAAGCGCCAGTTGAAGGGGACGCCGCTCCTCCAGCCGCAACACGTCGATCTCAATCGCAGCGAAATCCGTGATGAGGTGCTTGCCCGTCTTGGACGCGGCGCTTTTGAGCGCGGACTCGAGGTCGACGTCATGCGCCCCGAAGGTGGAACGCATGCCAACGTTGTCGAGACGGGGTGGCCGTGGAAAGCGGCGACCGAATCGGCTCAGGTCGTCTTCCTCCATAGTCTGCCGGAAGGCTCGCGGGGACTCCTGCCCGCGGAGGTTACGCTTGCCCTTGGTCGCCCAGGCACTGACCTGCAATATGTTCCCGCAGCCCTGGAGCAGACGGAGAAACGTGCCTGGTATATGCGGCGAGAGGGCGATCACTACCTGTTCCGCACCCGAGCCTCAATCAACAAGCGCTATCAGGAACGACTCGGCGAACTGCAATCCCACCCGGGCGAGATTCGTGAAACCCTCGACCAATGGGTTGAAGACGTCTTCAGCGGGTTTCGTGACCTTCAGATCGTACTCTTCCCGCAGGATCACACGGCAATCGGCGACCAGGCCGATCGCATCCGGCTGGCTGTCATCCATTACGACAAGGAGTGCGGAGCCGTTGGCGGCGGCGACCGGCTCAATTTCGTGCGCAGGCTGTTCTCGACTACCGGCGTCAACGAAAGCCCCCGTCGTTACCGCAACAACCTGCTCTTCCTGCTCGCGGAATCGTCCCGAGTCGCTGGCTTGAAGGATGCGGTCCGCAGCCTGATCGCGTGGGAGCGTGTCCGGAAGGACATCGAGGACGAGGAAAAGGCCATGGCGCAGGCTGCCGGTGCCGACTTCCGGGCATTGCGAGATCAAGCGCGGCGCGGAGCCACCGGCGTGCCCGCCGAGTTTCTGGCACTGGAGAGCGATCTCGGCGAAGTGCTGGAAAAGCTCGGGCCCCAGGAACTCAATGTCCGCTCGAAGCTTCTCGAAGCCTACCGCATCATCACCTTTCCCAAAGGACACGGCGATGCCGATGATTTGTTCGCAGGCGGTGGTGGCGGACCCGTCCTCGAATGCTATCGCGTCGACTTTGGCGAGGTGCCGGATGGCCACCGCCAAGCGCGTCGGAATGTTCGGGAGACTGTGGAAGAGCGACCGATCCTGCAGTGTCTGCGGCAGTACCAGAAGCTCGTCCCCGAGGCGACGCCAGAGAGCCCAATCGTGCTGGCACCCGCCATCGTCAAACGGGAACCTTTGTGGAAGTCCGGAGAAAAGCGGCTCTCAACCGAGGAAATATGGGAGCGCATCCGGCGTGAGCCGGAACTGCCGATGGTATTGCGCCAGACCGATCTCTTGCCCACCTTTACCGCCGGGCTTGCCGTAGAGCCGGATGGGCTGTGGGTCTACTACAATCAGGCTGAGAAGCGCGTCTATGGTAGGGATGGTGTTCCTGCCGTATCGCCAGTCATCGCCGCCAATCAATTCTTGTATGACCCGGTGGCTGCGATCAACGACCGGATCATGCCGGTTGTCGGTCTCACTGCAGAAACGGTGTGGCAACAGTTGTGGCCGAGGGAAGGTGCTGAACACAAGCGGACCATCAATTCCCAGCACCTCGCCGAGGCGGCCAAGCAGTCCGTGCATTTCCCGGTATTACCCGAACGGTCAGTTCTATGGCAGGCGCTTCAGGAAGGTGCTCGCGAAAACCGCTGGATCCTCTATCTGCGTGGCGCCAACATCGCCATCGGTGCTCAGGAGATGGGCGAATGGCCCAATCTGCCCCGCATCGATGAAAGCACGGAGCTGTGGGCCTACGCCGCGGCGCTGGATGGCGGCATTTATCCGCGGGCGCAGGGCGGTGCTCCAGACTCCGAGACTCCCATCACGCCGTCGGCAGTGAAAGCCAAGTGCTGGCCAGCAGGCGGCGACCAAGTCGGCACCGAGGATCTCGAGCGCTATGCCCGCAGTATCTGGCCGGGCCTTAGTCGAGGTGCATATCAAGAGGTGGTGCGCGAAGGGGTGACCCAGCGCATTTGGGGTATCTGGAAGAAAGGTGCCGACGAAGCCTTCCATGTGGCGCAAGACCCGCCTGCCCCCTATTGGGTTGGCACTGACTGCGTGCTCGTGGACCTCGCGGCTCCACTCGCTGGGCAACTCGATAATCTTCGGCCAGGACGAGGCCCCCAGCCCGTCGATGCTTTCGACACGCCGCGGCAGGCATTGACCGCCGTTTGGGACGCCCTCGGTGCATTTCCGGCGGTACATCTCTCTCGCATGGAACTGACGGTAAATGCCCGCGATGCGCTCGACAATACCCTGCGGGCCACCTGGGCCGATCGCCCGAGCAACGCCAAAACCGTCGCCTCGGTGTCGGCGAGCGGCCAGCGAGACATGGATGGCACGCGCGAAAGCGTCAGCCTCAATTTTGAAGGCCGATTTGAGGAAGTCGCCGCCATGCTTTCCCCAGTCTGGCCGTTCCAGCGTAGCGGCGATCTGGACGTTACTGTCTGCGTCGCAATCGCCTTCGACCCGCCGGTGCCACTTGCCGATCCCGCCCTTGACACCTACCGCACAGCAGTGATGAATGCGAACCAGGGCATGTTGCACTTGCGTGCGATTCCCGCTCGAAAACGCGAGGGAAGTTAATGGAGCGGTTCAGACTCCGTGTTCGAAACGAGCCGAAGCGCGGCGACATCTGGGAACTGCATCTCTTTCCAGATCAGCCTCATCGCATCCTGCGAGAAGTCGATGCCAGAATTTTGGGCTCGGCATCCAGCCCGGAGGCCATCCTCTGGTTGCGCAAGCTGGCTACGCCATATCTCGCACGTAGCAGCGACCAGGCGGGCAATTCGGCAGCGATTGATTCTGAAGAGTTCGGTCCGCGATCCGAACCGCGTTGGCTCGAGCACGAAGACGGAATGCGCCTCGCGCTGGCGTTTTCCAGCGCCCGCTGGCTGGTGACGTCGCGCCAGCGCACCATGTTCCGGGATGGGCTGTATGCGCTGCCTTCTGAGGTGGTCTTGTACTGGTTCACGCTGTGCTTCTATGGTTATCGGCAGGCTGCCGGTCGGGCGGCCTTGCGCGTCCTGCTGGCATACGACGAAGCGAGCGATGACGCCAATGAGTCACGCAAGAAGAAGCGTTCGAGCGAGGAGCCGACCCATCCGCAGCTGTTTGGCGGCGAGTCGGTTCGCGAACAGAATTCCAATGACAATTAAGCTCGGAACACCATGAGCCAATATCGCAAGACCAAACCGTCGTTCCTCGAGGCCGGCCTGCCCTGTGCCTCACTTTCTGCCGAGTGTCAGCGCGACAATAATGCTCGGCAGCGCCCTCCTCAGAATCGGCTGCACATCTGGTGGGCGCGGCGGCCGCCAACGGTCTGCCGGGCGGCTATTCTGGCGGCACTTCTACCGCACGACACCAAGCTGGATGAGGAGGCGCTCCCGGCCAAAGTCGAAGAACCGATCGCTGGCGAGTTGGATGAGTTACCCGCCAAGCTGCGGCCTCATCGAGCTTTCTTTAAGAGGCTGCTAGATGAGGTGGGACCGACGGCACTCAATAGAGAGCATGACAGTTTCCTGCGAGCGCTCGGCATCAAAGGGGATTCGCACCGCGCATATCGCAGGATGGCCGCTCGCGAGGATTATCTGATCGGCAGCAGCCCCATCTTGTTACCAATGTCCTGGACATATCGGCACCCACCAGCGCTCACGGTCGCTCCGAGTACGCTAGTCCTAAAGGCTCTCCATCAAAAGGCGAGAGAGATGTTGGGCCTGGACCTGGATGAGCCGCTGACGGTCCTGGATTTTATGGGTGGCGGGGGTGCGATTCCTTTGGAGGGCGTACGGCACGGCTACAAGGTTTTCGCCAATGACCTGAATCCGGTTGCAAGCCTTGTCCTCAAGGCCACTTTGGAATATCCGGCAAGGTTCGGTACCAACCTGGTCCCGAATATCGAAGCCTTCGCGAAGGAAATCGATCAACGAGTGCGCGAACGCCTCCTGCCCTTCTTTCCCATCGAGTCCGGGCCGACCTGGTGGGCGGATGAGCAGGAGAACGCGCTAGCGCAATTTCGTACGGCGACCATTGTCAAGCGAGAGCCAGCGAATCGGGATTCGACGAAGAACTGCTACATGTGGGCTCGGGTCGTGCCGTGCTCTAAGTGCAACCTCAACATCCCCATTTCGACCAACTTCCACCTCGTAACCAAGAAGGGCAAGCCTGAGGCGTCCATCGCGGCATTTCCAGAAGTGCCGAGTCGCGAGGAAGGTAACGACTGCAGCTTCCGCATTGTCAAGCACGCCGAATGGTCGGCCTGCCGCTGGCCGAGGCCGGATTTCACCCACTGGCATCCGCGCGAGACGCCTACCTTCAAGGACGGCAAGGCAATTTGTCCGCGCTGCGCGAATGTGATGGACGGCGATGAGGTCAAAACGACCGCCCGCTCTTATGAGGGAGGGCTGCCTGCGCAGCTTTATGCGGTGTGCTCGAAGGTGCCGGTGAAGCTGACCTACCGCAACGGCGAGGAGAAGATCCGTTACCTCTGGCGCTTCCGCGCACCGACTGCGGCTGACGTAGCGGCCGTTACGGCGGCCGAGGCGGAGCTTGCGCGGTTGCTTCCGCGCTGGCAGGCGCTAGGGCTGGTGCCCGACGAGGAAATTCCGGAAGGCGACAAGACCAAGGAACCTCGCAACATGGGGCTCACCCGCTGGCGCGATCTGTTCCTACCGCGGCAGTTGCTCACCAATGGCGTGATTCTGGAGGAGATTCGCGCCGCGCAGAGCCGAGTGCGCACGGCTTTGCCGCCGGAGGAAGCCGAGGCGGTCATCGTCTATCTCGCCTTCATCCTCTCGAAGGTGGTCAATTACAACAGCGTCAATACCTTCTGGCATTACGGTCGTAAGACGGTTGCCCAGACCTTTTCTCGTCATGACTTTGCTTTCCGTCCGGCGTTTTGCGAGTTCGAAGGTGCGCGGGAGACGGTGATGTGGGGCGTGAGTCAGGTAGTGGATGCCTATGAATCAATCGCCGCGATGATCCATGGTGGGGAGGTGCACCTAGACGGCGGGGACGATGAAGGCGGGGACGGAGACGGCGAGAGCAACGACCAAGAGTCCGTGGAAACGGAGGATGATGAAGTCGAAGAGAACGGCGAGGGTTCTGCAGACGGCGAGTCGGTCCATCAGTCCCTTTCACTGCGACCGGAAATTATCGTCCCGACTGTGACCAATGAGGACGCCGCCGCACTCTCGACACCGGCACCCGGCACGGTCCACCTGATCTGCGTTGATCCGCCGTATTACAACAACGTCCAGTATTCCGAGCTTTCGAACTTCTTCTACGTCTGGCTGAAGCGGGCATTGGTGGACGAACCCGGCCTTTTCCATCTCTTCCGCGAACCGCTAGCTGAGTCCAATCGAGAGGCGGTTGCCAATGCAGCTCGCTGGGCCCGCGAATCTGCGGCCGAACAAAATGCGTGGCAGCAGCGCTACGACGCCGAATTCAAGCGCCTGCGCGCCTTGAAAGTAAAGGTGACAGAGGCCAAGGCTCTGGCGACGGAGGCGGCTGGCGCGAGGCCAGCGACTGCCAAAGAACGTGCCGACCGCTTCTACGAAGACAAGATGGCCCAGGTGTTTCGCCGAGCGCGGCTCTTATTGCATCCGGCCGGGCGCATGGTGGTGATGTTCAACCACAAGGAGACTTACGCTTGGCGGGCGCTGGGTATGGCGCTGATCCGCGCCGGCTTCGAGATCCGCAGCTCAGTCCCCATTCATACCGAGGCAGAATCCAGCCTGAACATCCGCGGCCTCGATGCCGCCCGAAGTACCGTACTGCTGATGTGCGTTCCACGCGAGGATCGAGAACAAGCGGCCGGAAACTGGGCCTCGGTGCAGTCGCGCGTGGCCCAACTCGCCAGAGGCGCCGCTCAGCGCTTCCAGGGGCAGGGTCTCTCGGGTACCGACCTATACCTCTCGGCGCTTGGACCGGCGATCGGGGAGGTGGCACGTAATTGGCCGGTGACCGACTTTGCTGGTCGGGAAGTCGATCTGGAAGTGGCGCTGAATGAATCCTACCACTCGGTGGGGCAATGGCGTCTCGAACAGATTCTCGACGAGCTGACCGGCAAGGCGGAGTTTTCCGAGGCGGCAGCGGGGTTCGCAGCGAGCAATGCGGATCGCGACTCACAAGCCTTGTGGCTGTGGCTCGACACCTTCCAGGGCGAGACGGCGCAGAGCGACGACGTGCGCAAACTTGCTAAATCCCTAAACGTTGATCCGGACGATTTCAAACGCATGGGTTTGCTCCACGTGAACAAGGAATTGTTCATCCTTCGCCCACCAGCGGAAACCGATCTCAAGCTGCTGTCGCGCCGCTTGGCCGGCGCTGATTTGCCGCGAGGTCGTGCAGCCCGTGAAGCGGACGTGTGGGAAGAACGCGTCTTCCCAGGCTTCCACGTTGCAGCGGTATGGAATGCGATTGCCCTTATGGGAGGCGTCGAGGACATCGGCGCTCGTGGGCCGGAAGCGGTGCGCCGCTGGCTGAACGCCTCCGGCTATGGTGCGCAACCGGAATTCTTCGGCGCATTCGCCGTGACCCTGCATTTGTTGGAGCACATTTTCGGTACTCGCCCCTCTGGCCCGTGGCACGAGGCTGTAGTTCAAGCGCGACGGGCATGGGATCTGGTACTGAAGACCTGGCAAATCTGAGCCCCTGCTGATGAGACATTTTTTCGATCAGCCTTGATGTGAAACCTTCGGTGAACTTGGCGTAAGGGTGGATGGCACGATGAGTTTCGTTGAGCTGACTGGACTCAAGCGCCGGTATGCCGGCCAGGCGGGTACCTTGGTGCGGGAGTTTTTCATCCCCGTGCTTTCAAGAGCTGTGCGTTATGATCGCCAGACGGGTTACTTCGATTCAGCCGGCTTGGTGCAGATGGCCGAAGGGCTGGCCGGCCTCATCCAGAACGCCAAACCATCCTCCAAGGAGCCGCCGATACGAGTAATCGCCGGGGCAACCTGGACGGAGGCTGACGTCGATGCCTACCGTCGAGGCAAGGCGCCCTTGGCGGAATCCCTCGGGACTTCACTGCTGGATCGCTTTGCTCCTAGCGACGATGAGTGCGTCCGACTGGGCTTGCCCAAAGGCTGGAAGCCGGAGGCAGATCAGATTGCTCGCCATCGCTTGGGAACGCTGGCTTGGCTGGTCGCGTCCGGCATGCTGGAAGTCCGTGTGGCCCTACCACTCGATCCTTCCGGACGTCCCTACCTGCCGGGACGTCAGGGCGCGCTGTATCACCCGAAATCCGGCGTACTCTACGACGGGGAGGGGCAGCGCATTTTGTTTCAGGGATCAATTAACGAAACGGGTGCGGCCTGGGCTCGCAACCGGGAAAAGTTCGACGTAAAGCGTTCTTGGTTCTCCGCACAGGACGTCGAGGATATCGACGCCGAAGAGCAGGAATTCAAGGTCATCTGGGACGGGGACGATCCGCAGCTCCTGGTGCTTCCGCTCCCCAGGGCAGTAAAGGAACGCTTGCTCGAATTCACTCCGAGCGACGGTCCTCCAATTCGCGACGCATTGGAGCCCGCGACGGTAATTCCGAGTGAGGAGGATCGGCTCACCGCCAGGCGCTATCTGGAGGCGCCTCGCCACCCTGGAAATGCCCATTTGGTACTGTCACCCTTGTGGTCGGACGGTGCCCACTTCCGACCGTTTCCACATCAGGACCGAGTCTATCGTCGAGCGAGCGAAGAGTATCCGCGCTCCTTTCTTTTCTGCGACGAAGTTGGCCTTGGCAAGACGATCGAGGGTGGCCTTGCGCTGCGCACGCTCCTGCTTCGAGGGCAGGTTTCTCGCATACTCCTGATTGTTCCGCGCTCGCTTGTGCGCCAGTGGATGGAAGAACTACGTGAGAAGCTGGCCCTTACTGGCTGGTTCTACGACGGGCGCGCATTGCATGACGTTGCAGGTCGACGACGGGAAGTAGCTAGCGCCCTCGCCGAAGCGGGAATCATCGTCACGTCGCGCCACCTTATCGCCCGTTCGGACCGGCGCGCAGAGGTTCTGGCTGCACCACCGTGGGATCTCGTGATTGTCGATGAGGCTCATGCGGCGCGTCGCTCGGGTCTGGACGATGCGCCCAACCAACTCCTCTCCCTGTTGCAAGACATTCGTCGTCGCCAGCTCAGCCCGACACTCTGGCTACTGACCGCAACGCCCATGCAACTCGATCCGATCGAGGTATTCGACCTCCTGCGCCTGTGTGGCCTTGAGGGTCAAGCATGGAGCGACTGGGTTCAGCCGTCAGGTTTTCAGCAATTTTTCGAAGACTTACGAACCTTTGGTAACCGCCCTCCAATACGACAGAAGGTTGTTCGCATGGCGGGCATCGCTGTTCGTCAGGGGGCACCGGCACTAGATGAATCGGCACCACCGAAACAGCACTGGTCGGGCTTCCAGTGGGAGATCTTCGTCCGGTCGGTAAATCAATCGACCGCTGAGTTCGCCACCCACTTGGCCATGCGCTTGTCTCAACTGAATGCCTTGCAGGCGGAGGCGCTGATCCCTTTTCTGGCGCGCCAGACACCACTCGGCGTGCTAATGTTCCGTCATACGCGATCGACCTTGCGGGCCTATCAGGCGGCGGGCATGGTCAGCAAACTCGCCTATCGCCGCCCCGAGGACGTTCCAGTCGATTTTGCATCAGCCGAAGAAGAACATCTATACCTGCGCATCGATGAAATGTGCCGTCAGTTCTACCGCCTGGCGGACTTTCCTCCTGATGAACGCAGCGGTGTAGGCTTTCTGATGGCGGTATTCCGGAAACGTCTTGCGAGCAGTTTCCATGCATTTCGATTGAGTCTGGAGCGTCGTCGGGACTTGATTCGCGCCATCCAAGATAAGTTGTCCGAATACGACATTACTGCGATCCAGCACCAGTTGGTCTCGGCAGAGAGCGAGGAAGAAGATGAAGCTGCCGAAGTCGAGGCAGCCTTTGATCGCGAACGCCAACGTTTGACGCGCCTCTACGGGGACCCAACGCGTCGCCAAAGTCTTGATGAAGAGCGAAAGTATCTGGACGACTACATTCGCGCGCTCAACCGTTGGGACAGCGACAGCAAGTTTCAACGGTTTGACGAAACCCTTAGGGCCTTGGTGGCGGGTGGTCACCGAGTGATCGTCTTTACACAGTATCTCGATACGTTGGACTTCATCCGTGATCGGCTCGTCGCTCGATTTGGTGATCGTATGGCCTGCTATTCGGGCCGAGGTGGCGAGGTGTGGGATGCGAGCGCGAATACTTGGAAATTGGTCGACAAGGCCGAAATCAAGGCTCGCTCGAAGAGTGACCATGATCGCGCTATTCATGTTTTGCTGGGAACCGATGCGGCCTCTGAAGGCTTGAATCTCCAGCAGTTTTCTGCCCTTGTGAACTACGATCTGCCATGGAACCCCATGCGAGTCGAGCAGCGCATCGGCCGGATCGACCGTATCGGGCAAGAATCTGAGACAGTTGGAATTTACAACCTCTACTTCCGTGGAACGATCGAAGAGGATACCTACTTCACCCTGAAGGTCCGGATTCGGATATTTGAGGAGGTCGTCGGACCGCTGCAGCCGATCCTCGCGGAGATGCCTCGCATTATGAGCAAGGTAGCTCGCGGCGAAATGGAACAGAATGAGGCGCAACAGTTACTTGACGAGGCCACCCGGAGAACCGCGGGTAGCGGCATGCAGCCGCTCGAAGCCTTTACTCAAACGATGGCCATAGATCAGTCTGATCAGCCCCAGGCAGGCCAGCGTTTCGCAGGAGGAGCTTGCCGCTTGGTGTCTGACGCACGTGCCGCCAGGGATGTCGATCATGGCGATTCCGGAGCCCGGTTCTCAGACGACGGAATCAGACGGCCGCCGAGCCTGCTTCAGATTGACGTGGCAAGGAGCCCCGGCGCCGCTTGGCATTCTCGATGACGAAGAGCTGCTTGTGACGTTCAACGGCGAGCTTGCCGATCGGCATCCTCCAACGGCGAAATCTGCTGATGACGAAGAGGAAATTACAGCAACCAGCGGCGAAGGGGTTCGCTTATTGACTTGGGGCGATCCACTGTTGGTGAGCTGGTTGGAGGCGTTTGCGGGCACAAACTGTGATGAGTCTAACGAACATACTGGTGCCACCGGGACTTGATCGAAGAATCCCTGCGCAGCGGCCTACGTCTACCAGATCTATGCCTATCTTCGATCACAAGCGGGACGCGGTGACGCCCTCGCTGACTCGGCAAGCGGCTTGCTTGCATCCGTCTATCCGCGAGGAAGTGGACGAAACGGCTGTGATCCAAGGGCACAACATCCGATTTGCGACGGTCGACCTGGCGATGTCGCCTTCTGACATCCGGGCACGACTGCTGGGTCTGTGCGCGCCGGTATGGAAACCGCTTTCATAACGGTCGACTGCGGTCATCGACCTCGCACTGATACCGAAACCCCCTTCAGAAGACCTTCATTCCAGGGAGACTCCCCAGCCGGCAAGACCTACTCTTCGAGCCATACGATTGCAGCAGCGATCGACAGCCATCGACCCGAGGTCAACATCATGCTCATCGCTACGCCGAAGGAATATCCGGACAAGGCCAAGTCTGAGTCACTAAGAATCGATCGGCAGGACATCGTCGAAACGCGACTGTGGCTCGAGGAACACGACTGGCTCTACGGGCTGCTGCGCAGCGACAAGAACGTGTCACCAACGTTCCGCTTCCCGGATCTCATCAGTTCCTGCGTCTCGCTTGTCTTCACGCGCCAGGATCCGTCTGCGTGCATCTTCCAATTTCTCGGGACCGAACTCATTCTTCGATCTCCCCAGACACCGCGCCGCCGTGAATCGATGTGGCGGCGGCAGTACCAGTTGCTGTTGGAGCTACAACGTTCCCCCGCCAACCGACACCCCAACCCCAAGTTTCAACTCGACCAACTGACGACGGCCTGCGTCGCCCTATGCCGGACAGCGGATCCGTCAGGTGACGCCATTCTGCAGCGGGCGCGCCGCAACATGGCCGAAAGAGCCAATCACGGGTGGGATGCGCCGCCCGGTTGAGGTTTCGCCCACTTCAACGGTTGTTCCTGATCGGCATACCTTCCCGTTCCTGACCCGCTCGCTCACCTCGCCCGGCTAAACGCCGGACTGACCCAAACCCGACCCTGACCGTCTGCGCACCGCCGACGGCCCAGACAACGCTGCCCGCTTTCCGGCGGGCCGATCCGGTTTCGTTTGGAGAGGTGACCCATGCGTAGACTGCCGCATCTTGCTGCCCTGGCTGCCTTCGCCGTCCTGGCAATCGCACCCACCGGGACGCAGGCCTGCTGGGAGGAAGCTGCCCAGCGCTACGGCATCTCGGCCGACCTGCTCTATGCCATTGCCCGGGTCGAATCGAACCTGAATCCCCTGGCGGTCAACCGCTCACACGTCCGCCGCACCGGGTCCTACGACATCGGGCTCATGCAGATCAACAGCGGACACCTGCGGACCCTATCCCGTCACGGAATCCGCGAAGCCGATCTCTTCGAGCCCTGCACCAACATCCATGTCGGCGCCTGGCTACTCGCGGACAGTTTTTCGCGGCGAGGCGCGACGTGGGATGCCGTCGGCGCCTACAACGCGGCCTGCTCGCAACTCAAGGGCAAGGGCTGCATCGAGGCCCGCGCCAAATATGCCTGGCGCGTGTACCGACAGTTGCCCCCGCGGCGCGGCGGACGTTCGGGGACGCTGGTGGCATCGACGGCGGCGGCGCCCGCCCTGATGTCGGTGAGGGTCTCGCCATGACGGCTCGCGTTCTGCATCGCGCCGGTTGGCTTGCGGTTGTCGGCTGCTGCACGGCCGTCGCAGCGTCGTGCAGCCTGTTCCGCACGCCGGTACCGGCCAATCCCGCAACCGGACGGCATGCGACGGCACCCGCACGGCTGGCCCAACTCGACTTCGGCCGCGACGCCGTGTTCGCGCAGTGCGTGACCCCGGCGTGCCCCATGCGCACGTCCAAGACCCTGGCCACCGAAGCGCCCAGGCAGTCGATCGACCCTGCCGCGTCACCCGCCCCGGCCGAACCCGTCGCGCCCGCCCCCGTGCAGAACGCTCCTGCGACGACGGCGCAGTCCTCGCGCACGGTCATTGTGCAGTTCGCCCTGGGCAGCGCGAAGCTGAGCCGCGCCGCGCGTTCCCAGCTGAATGCGGCCATGGACGATCTGCTCCAAGTGCGCCGCATCACGATCATCGGCCGCACCGATAGCACGGGGCCGCTGGCATTCAACCAGGACCTCGCCCTGGCGCGCGCCCTCGCGGTTCGCGACCACCTTCGCCGGACGCATCCGGCGCTGGCCGCGACGCTGACCCTGCGCGCCCGTGGCGCGTGCTGCTTCATCGCACCGAACGACACCTTGGCCGGCCGCGCGCAGAACCGCCGGGTCGAGGTGGTCTTCCAGATGAACGAGGAGGACCAGCCATGACGTCGTGCCGGTCGTTCGCCGATCTCGAACTCCTTCACCCGTCGAGCGCTCGCGCTCCCACCCGCCGGCGCCCTCACGCGCCCACCCGTCTCCCCTACCCCGTTCAACGCTCAATCCATTCCCGGAGGTTTTCATGAACACTGCAGTGCTCGTCGCTTCCCCCCGCGTTTCCCCGCGCAAGCCGATGACCGTCGCGATGCTGCTCGCGACGATCGTGCTCGGCCTCGGCGCCGCCTTCCCCGGCTACGCCCTGGACTTGGTCGCCTTCACCGGCATCACCGGACCGCTCACCTCCGCCCTGACCCAGCTCGCCGATCTGGGGCCGGGAATCAAGGCGCTGGTCGGCTTCATCGGCTTCGTCGTCGCGCTGATTTCGCTGTCCGCGCTGCGCAACTTCGGGCCCGTCCTGTTCTACGTCGGCCTCGCCATCTTCGCCGCCGTCGGCCTCGTGATCGCCGGCGCGATCATGGGCGCGGTGGTCTGACGCCTGCCTCGAGCCCTGGGAAACCGGCATGCGCACCGACACCTACATTCCCCGCCGTCTGGACGACCAGTGGAAGATCGGCTTCTGGGACGTCGATGTCGCGGCGCCGGTCGTTCTCATGTTCTTCGTCGGCTACCTGTCCGGCACGAGGATGTCCTTCGCCATCTGCCTGGCGACGGGCATCTTCCTCTCGCGCTGGATCTCGCGGCTGAAGGCGGACAAGCACCCGGCCTACGCCATCCACTGGTTGTACTGGCATCTGCCCGCGAGCCCCCTGACCGCGATGCGGGCCACCCCGCCCTCGCACCTGCGCCGCATGGTCGGTTGAGCCCGGAGAACGCCCATGGACTTCGAACGGCTCAACGGCGACATCAAGGAGATGCGGCGCCGCAATCGCGGCCTCGGCCTGGCTGTCGGCGTGCTGGCTGCCGGCCAGATCGTCGCCCTGGTGGTCATCCTCAATCTGTTGGGAACGGTGCGCACGGTCGTCGTGCCGCCCGCCCTCAACCAGACCTTCTGGGTCACCCGCGACCAGGCCAGCCACGAATATCTCGAGCAGATGGGCAGCTTCATCGCCTGGCTGATCCTCGACGTAACGCCGGCGTCGATCGACTGGAAGAAGGACGTCCTGTTGGGCTACGTCGAGCCCGAGCAGTACGGCCCGCTCAAGACTCGGCAGGAAGTGGAAGCCGAGCGCCTGAAGCGCATCAACGCCGCCACCGTATTCGCGCCCCAGCAACTCGTCCCCAGCGAAGCGGCGCAAAGCGTCGTCATCCGCGGGCGCCTGCGCACCCTGGTCAACGGCTTCGAGACGGCCAACGAGCTCAAGGCCTACCTCATCGAGTTCAGCTATGCCGGCGCGCGCATGCACCTGAAGGCCTTCAAGGAGGTGCCCTATGCGAGCAAATAGTTCAGCAAGTAATCCAGCCACGACACCGCTACCAGTGCAGCGCATCGAACAGGCATTGTCGGCGATTGCTACGGTCGCCGCGGTGATCCTGGCAGCGCCCGCCCATGCCCTGCAGCTCGTCGAGGCCAGCGACGGCGTTTCGGTCGAAGCCATCCTCTCGATCAAGGAGCCGACGCGCATCCGCATCGAGAACGCACCGATCACCGACGTGTTCGGCAACATTCTGTCGAACAACTGCGGCCCGTCTCCTGCGCTGCCCACGAATCCCGGCGCCACAGCGCCTGGGGCCGGCCTGCCGACGGTGAATCCGGGCGGCGAGATCGTGCTGGAGTGCGACCACGACAAGGGCGAGGTCTATATCCGCCCGGTGGGTGACTCGGCCAAGCCGATCAACCTGTTCGTCTCGTCGGCCGGCGCCACCTACACGCTGCTGCTGCGCCGCGCCGACACGCCGGCCGACACCATCGTCATTCGCGACAAGACGCCCAAGGCGTTCAGGGCGACGGGGGCGAATCAAGCAGCGGCCGGGCCGTCGCCGAATCCCATCCGGGCGATGAAGGCCCTGCTGGTGGCGATGGCCTCGGATCGCGTGCCGCCAGACATCCAGGTGGAGGAAGCCCTCCGCACGATCCTGCTTTGGACGGAAGTGCGCTTCTCCTTGGTACGCCAGTACGAGGGGCGCGGTCTCATCGGCGAGAAGTTCCTGCTGCAGAACGTCGGCACCGAACCCATGGTGGTGGCTGAGCAGGAGTTTGATCGCGACGGCGGCGAGGTCGCCGGAATCGCCATCGAGCACCACAACCTGCGCCCCGGCGAAAGCACCAGCGTTTACGTGATCCGGCGCGGGGGTGGGCGATGAACGCGCCGCGCCAACCCGCCCACGCCCTGCGCGCCCTGTTGGAACGCCTGTCGCCCAAGCGGCGCCAGTACGCGATGCTGGGGGCCATCGTCGCCGGCGGCGTCGGGGTCCTCTGGCTGATCTTCGCCGTCACCGGCTCCAGCGCCAGGAACGGCGAGGCCCGCACCGCCGCCGGGCAACCCGCCACCGTCACCAACCTCGGCGTGATGCCGCCCGGCGGCCAGGTCAATCCGGTGGACCAATGGGTCGGCACGGCAGGACGCAAGCTCGCCCAGTACGAAGCCGAACGCGAAGAGCAGGCACGGCTCAACAAGGACCGCCAGGCCTTCGAGGCGAAGACCCTGCAGCGGTTCGCGCAGTTGGAACAACGGCTCACCTCGGCCCAACAGGCCGCCGCCACACCGGCTCCTCCGAAGCCGGCAGATCCGCCGACCTCCATGCCGCCGGCGCCACCACCGCCCAAGGCAGTATCGGCGGGCGCGATGCCTCCCGGCGTCCCGGGGAACCTGCCCCCACCCGTGATCGCGCCAGCCATACCCACGATCACCCGCATCTCCCTGGGCGATCGATCCCGGACCAACACTGGTTCTAGAGGGACATCGAACACTGAAACGGCCCTGGCGTCGGGCGCCGGGGCGCGGACGCCACCTACCCTCTCCACCTTCCTGCCGGTGAGTTTCACGCGCGGCACCTTGTTGGGCGGGCTCGATGCGCCCACCGGCGGCCAGTCCCAGGCCAACCCCCACCCGGTGCTGATCCGCCTCTCGGACAACAGCGTGCTACCGAATCGCTTCCGCGGCGAATACCGCGAGTGCTTCGTGATCGCGGCCGGCTACGGCGACATCAGCTCCGAGCGCGCCTATCTGCGCACCGAGAGCCTGTCCTGCGTGCGGGCCGACGGCGCCACGCTGGAAGTGAAGATCCAGGGCAGCGTCTATGGCGAGGACGGCAAGGTCGGCATGCGCGGGCGCCTGGTCACCAAGCAGGGGCAGATGCTTGCCAATGCGCTGCTGGCCGGCGTGGTGAGCGGGATCGGCCAGGGCTTGGCCACCTCATCGACTGAATACAGCACCTCGGCGCTGGGCACTGTCGCCAGCGCCACCGGTGCCGAAGCCTACCGTGCCGGCCTCGGCACCGGGGTCGGCAAGGCGCTGGACCGCCTGGCTCAGTACTACATCAAGCTCGCCGAGAACACCTTCCCGGTCATCGAGGTCGATGCCGGCCGCGAGATCGACGTGGTGATCACCAAGGGCGTGCGCATCGACGTGCCGATGGCCGCGAATGCCGCCCCGGCATCGCGCTTCCCAGCCTCTCCCGAAACCCGCTACCTGGAGACCTCCGACGATGGCAACTACTGAAGCCGTGCGCGGCCGCCTCGCGGCGATCGCGCTGGTCACGGCGTTCGCGGGCGCATTCCCGCCGGCGCACGCCGCGACGTCCGACGAATCCCGCCTCCTGGCCGCCTTGCAGAAGGCCCATCCCGGCACGCGCTTCACCGAGGTCACGCGCTCCCCGGTAGCCGGCCTTTTTGAGGTCTGGATGGACGGCAACGTCGCCTACGTCCCGGCGAGCGCCCCGCGCTATTTCCTGTTCGGCCGGCTGTTCGACACCGAGACCCTGCGGGACCTCACCGGCCCGAAGCTGGCGCAGGCCGCGCGCACCGGCAGCCCGGCAGACTCTGCCGACGTGCAAACGCCAATCCCGCCGATTGCCTTCGACCAGTTGCCGCTGGCCGATGCGATCAAGACGGTGCGCGGCAAGGGTGAGCGCCGACTTGCCGTCTTCAGCGATCCCAACTGCCCCTACTGCCAGCAGTTGGAGCCGGAGTTGGCGAGCCTCGACAACGTCACCGTCTACACCTTCCTCGTTCCCTTCCAGGGTGAGACCAAACCGATCGCGGTGTGGTGCGCGGCCGATCGTGAGCAGGCCTGGGAGCGCCTGATGCTCCACGGCGACGAGACCCTGCTTAACACCGGCGCCGCCTGCGACCACCCCATCGCCCGCAACCTGGAGTTGGCCCGCCGCCTCGGCGTGCAAGGCACGCCCACCCTGGTCTGGGCAGATGGCGAGCGTACCGAAGGCTTCGTGCGGCGCACGGTGCTGAAGGCGCGACTCGCCCAGGCCGGCATCCCGGAGCGGCAGCCATGAAGACCCTCATCCTGCGCATCGTCACGGCCTGCCTGCTCCTCCCCCTGGGTGCCTGCATGAACATGTCGGGACTGGGTGGCGGCTCGAAGTACGCCTGCAAAGCGCCCGAAGGGGTCGCCTGCGACTCGGTGTCCGGTACCTATGCCAACGCCCTTCACCACAACCTGCCCAGCCAGCGCGCGCGGCGCTCCCCCGCTGCCCGGCAAGAAGAATCCGGCGAGCGGGCTCCCCAAGCGACGACGCGCGCCGCAGCCCCCGCAACCGCCGGCGATGCCGGTCCCGGCGTGGCGCCCAGCCCCTTGCGCTCGCAGGCCCGCGTCCTACGCCTGTGGATCAAGCCTTGGGAAGACGCGGACGGTGACCTGTACGACCAGGGTTACGTGTACGTGCAGGTCGACAACGGCCAATGGCTGATCGACCACATGCAGCGCCAGATCCGCGACGCCTATGCACCACTGAAGCCGCCGCCGAACTTGCCAACTAAGTCCGCTCCCGATACCGCCACCGAATCGAACCCCGGAGGCAACTCGCCGGCCGCGCCAAGCTTGCTGCAGCGGCCAACCGTCACCGGACCCGGCGCCAGCCGCGCAGAGTGAGGACTCCATGAGCACCCCGCATCTCGACACTACTACACCCCGCGGCCGCTCCGAGGCACCGCGCTTCGCCTTCAGCCGGCCCGTGGAGACGCCAGCCGAGCAGTTCGCCAACTGGCTGCCCTACTCCGCCTACCTCGCCGCCGAGAAGATCTTCGTCAATCGCGACAGCATGGGCTTCCTGCTGGAACTCATGCCCCAGTCCGGGGCCGACGAGCGCATGGCGGAAGTCCTAGTCTCGCTCTACGCCAACTGCCCGACCGGCACCGGCATCCAGTTCCACCTCTTCGCCTCGCCCCAGGTGCGCGAGCCCTTGCGCCGCTACGCCAACCTGCGGGTCGAGGATGCGACCCAGGCCGAACAGGCCAAAGCTTGGGGCCGCCCGGCCCGCAACGGCAACCTGTTCAGGAAGCTCGCCCGCCAGCGCGTCGGCCACCTGCTGCAGGGCGCGCAGAAGTCGCTCACGGCGGGCTTCCACTACACGATCCGGGACTTTCGCCTGATGCTCTCCGTCGCCTTCCCGGGCGACGCAGAAGACCTCAACCGGCGTGACGAATTGATGGCGCTGCGCGACTCGATGTCCTCGACGCTGCGCTCGGCCTCCCTCCCGAACCGTGTCTGCGACGCAGCCGACCTGATCAACTGGTGCGCCCTCTTCACCAATCCGGACCGCATCTCGCAGACCGACGCCCCCGACCTGCACTACGACGACGGGCGCGAGCTGCGCGACCAGATCGTGGACTTCGACACCATCCAGGACCCGCACCCGGGCGGCCTCACCTTGTGGAAGGAAGCGATCTCCGAGGTGCTGGAGGCACGCTTCTACTCGATCAAGAGCTTCCCGGAACGCTTCGCGCTCTGGCAGATGGGTTCCCTCATCGGCGACCTGATGCAACCGGCGCTGCAGTACAGCGCGCCCTTCCTGCTGACGCTGGGCGTGCATGTGCTCGACCCCAACGTCACCAAGTCGGTGGTGACCGCCAACCATGTGCGGGCGACGCAGAACGCCAAGTCCAAGATGGCCGACGTCATGCCCGACGTGAAAAAGAAATTGGACGACTGGACCGCCGCGGCGGATGCCATCGACACCGGCGGCAGCCTCGTGAGCCTCTACCACCAACTGGCGCTCTTCACCGCCCCAGACAAAGCGGTCGCCGCCCACGAAGCCGCTAACGCCATCTGGCGCGGCCGCGGCTTCCAACTCAACGCCGACGCCTACATGCACCGCCAGGCGCTGCTGGCCAGCCTCCCCATGACGCTGACGGAGAAGTTCCACAAGGACCTGGTGAAGATGCGCCGGGTCACGCGCAAGACGATGGCCAACGCCATCCACATGGCGCCGCTGATCGCCGAGTGGCGCGGCACGCGCACCCCGGCCTTGGTCTTCGGCGGCCGCCGCGGCCAGTTGATGACTCTGGACATCTTCGACAACGACCTGGGCAACTACAACTTCGCCATCATCGGCGCTCCCGGCTCGGGCAAGTCGGTGCTGATGAACGAGATGGCGTGGTCCTACCGCGCCATCGGCGCCAAGGTCTGGATGCTCGACCTCGGGCGCTCCTTCGAGAAGCTGTGCCGCAAGGCCCAGGGCACCTACATCGAGTTCCGCCCGGACGTCGACATCTGCCTCGACCCCTTCACCCACATCGTCGACATCAATGAAGACATCGACATGCTGGTGCCGGGCATCGCCAAGATGTGCTCGATGCAGCACGCGCTGGAAGAGGTCCAGTACAAGGCGATCTCGGCGATGGTCTTGAAGCTCTGGCGCGAATACGGGAACGGGCTGCGCATCACGGGACTGCGCGATGCCTTCAAGGGCGGGACCATCGAGGAACTCGGCGTGGTCAATGATCAGCGCATCAAAGACCTCGCCATCATGCTCAACCCCTATGCGCGCGGCGGGCAGTACGAGCGCTTCTTCGAGGGCCGAAACAACGTCGATTTCTCCAACGACTTCATCGTCATCGAGAACGAGGAGCTGAAGCGCCGGCCCGACCTCCATGCGGTGGTCAATATCCTGCTGCTGCACCGGATCACCGGCGAGATGTATCTGACCCGCAACCGGCGCAAGGTGCTGTTCGTCGACGAGCTGAAGCAGCAGCTGGGGGACATCGGCGCCGACGATCCCGTCAAGGCAGCCGTGATCGAGGAGGCGGCCCGACGCGCCCGCAAGTACGGCGGCGCCTTGGGCACGGCGACGCAAAGCGCCGACGACTTTTACGGCTCGGCGCAGATGGAGGCCGCCTTTAATTGCTCGGACTGGGTCTTCCTGCTGCGCCAGAAACCCGAGTCCATCGAGATGCTCGACCGCAAGGGCCGGCTCACCATGGACGAGCCGAAAAAGCGCCTCTTGAACTCGCTGCGCACCGAGGCCGGCGTGTTCTCCGAGCTCTACATCTCCTCGCCGGTGGGCGAAGGGGTCGCCCGCGCCATCCTCGATCCGGCCACCCACCTGCTGTTCTCCAACAAGCTCGAAGACAACGCGCCCATCGACGAATTGCGCGCCCAGGGCCTTTCGATCGATGAGGCGATCAGCGAACTGTTGCGGCGCCGGGGGCACGCGGTATGAAAGCGACCGTTCTCCACTGGCTTGCCCACGGCTTGGTGACGCTGGTCGTGGTGGCCGCATCGCTCGCAGCCTACGACCGCTGGGTGCTGCGGCCGGCCCTGGTCATCGGGGTGGTCGATGTGGCCGAGGTGTACCGCGCCAAGGAAGCCGAGTTCACCCAGATCCTGACCAAGACGCTTAGTCAGCCATCCTCGGAAGAAGACCGGCAGAAGGCGCTTTCCATGGCGAAGACCTTCGCCCAGCGCCTGCCGGCCGCCCTCGATGAGCTGCCGCGGGAATGCGGCTGCCTCGTACTCCTCAAGACGGCCGTCGCCGGACCGACGCCGAACACCGTCGACCTGACCGCCCAACTGCGCAGAAAGGTGGAAGCCCCATGAAAGAGCCGATCTCCCCGGTGGCACCTCAAGTCCCGCCCCGCTCCCTCGGGCGGCGTGCCCTCGACGATTTCGCCGACTTCCTGCGCCATATGCATAGGCGCTGGTATCTCTACCTGCCGGTCTTCGCGATCTGGGGCCTCGCCTATGTGCGGCTTTTCGTCGATGCGACGCCGCGGCTGCCCGTGCTGTTCAACTGGACGCCCAGCTTGCCCTACCGGATCGCACTGCTGGTTCAGGATCCCGGAGAACTGCATCGCGGCGACTACGTGGTGTTCGCCTTCGACGGCCGCGCGCAGGCCGACTACCCCGGCTTGCGGGGCCAGCCCTTCTTCAAGATCGTCCGCGGACTGCCCGGTGATGCGGTCACGGTGCAGGGGCGCGTCGTCGCCATCAACGGAGTGCCGGTCGGGGTGGCCAAGACCCACGCCCACGACCGGCGCCCGCTGGCACCGATCGCGCCCACGATCATCCCGCCCGGCTACTTCTACGTGCAGGGCACCAGCTCCGACTCCTTCGATTCGCGCTACGCCGCGAGCGGCCTGGTTCGCACCGACCAGGTGATCGGCCGCGCGGTGCCGCTGTACTGATGGAGGCGGGCATGAAGCATCGCACCGCACTGATGTCGCGACTCGCCCCCCGGCTCGTCGCCGTCGTCCTGGCCACCACCTCCGCCGCTATGCCGGTCTGGGGACAAACCAGTCCGGCGCGCGGAGCACTACCGAAATCGGATGTCCACGCCGACGAGATACCTCTCGACGATTATCTGGGCTTGCTGCAGCGGATCGCCCCCGCCGCTGAAACCGGTGCCCGGGCTTACCTGGCGGCATTCCAGCGGCGTTGCGGCCGCCCCATGCGCACCAGCGAGTTGCGCCGTGCCCTTTCCCAGGGCGGCGGCGATCCCGTGCTGCTGGGGCTGATCCGTGCCAGCCACCTGCGGGATGCGGTGGGAGAAGCCCAATGGGCCCAGCAGGTGCGCTGCCCGGGCGGGAGCACGCCATGACCGCACTCAAGATGCTCGTCGTCGCGGCGGGTCTGAGCCTCCTTGCGCCTACCGCGTTCGCCGTGGAGCTGGATGTCATCGGCCCGACCTACGAGATCAGCGAACCCCACCTGCTGCAGATGATCGAGCGGCGCTTGCGGGACATGGAACGCAGCGGCGAACTCCAGCGGCTGGTAGAGCAAGCCCGGGACCGCGGCATCGAGTCTGTGAAGCACCCGCCGCCGGTAGCGGGCCTGCACGCCGCCGAAACCGCGCGGACCTACTACGTCGACCCGAGCTTCACCCTCGATCGCAACCTCCTCGGCCCCCAGGGCGAGCTGTTGTTTGCCGCCGGTACGCGCAAGAACCCGCTGGAGGTGGTGTCGCTGTCCCGGTACCTGCTGTTCTTCGACGCCCGCGACCCGCGTCAGGTCGGCCGGGCGCGCCAGCTGATGGTGTCGTACCACGGACGCATCAAGCCGATCCTGGTGGGCGGTTCCTATCTGGAGTTGATGAAGTCCTGGCGCATTCCGATCTACTACGACCAGCACGGCCTGCTCACGCGCCGCCTGGGCATCGCCCAGGTGCCGGCCCTGGTCTCCCAGGAGGGACTGCGGCTGCGGATCGACGAACTGGAGCTCGCGCGATGACCCGGCGACGTCTACCCATGCTGCCCTTCGTGCTGGCGCTGCTCCTCGGCCTCGCCACCCTGCCGGCCCGGGCCGCCGGCGCGGCCACCTGCACGGGCAAGTTCCCCAACCCGATCACCGACATCTGCTGGTCCTGCATCCTGCCCATCAGCATCGGCGCCGCACGCGTCGCCAACTTCGGCGACCAGGAAGACACCGACAACCCGTCCAGTCCCGTCTGCAGTTGCGGCGTCAATCCGACCATTGGGCTCTCCATCGGCTTCTGGGAGCCCGCACGGCACGTCGAAGCGGTGCGAAAGCCCTTCTGCCTCGTTTCCTTGGGCGGCGTCGATCTCGACCCGGGCATCCCGGCGCCGGAGGCCGCGCGCTTCACCCGCCCGGAAGGCGATGGCGACGGCGGCAGCTTCTACCAGGCGCACTTCTACGTGAACCCGGTGATGTACTGGCTAGAAGTGGTCACGGACTTCCCCTGCCTGGAGAAGGGCTCTTTCGACCTCGCCTACCTCACCGAGGTCGACCCGCTGTGGAATGACGACGAGCTCACCCTGATCCTCAACCCGGACGCCGTGCTCTTCGCCAATCCGGTCGCCATCGCCGCTTGCGCGGCCGACTGCGTCGCCGCCTCGGTGGGCTTCGGCCTCAAGGAGCTCTTCTGGTGCGCCGGCTGCCAGGGTGGCATTTATCCGCTCGACGGCCACGTGCCCTACCACCTGGGGGGCGTGCGCACCGCCGCGCTGATGGCCCAGCGCCTGACCGCAAAGATGCACCGCGAACTGATCGCCTGGGGCTGGCACGGGACGCCCGGCCTGTGCGGACCGTACTTCGAGCCGGTCATGGACAAGACCGCCTACAAGACCCAGCTCACCTACCCGATCCCCAACACCGCGAAGGAGGCCGGCCGTTGCTGCCAGCCCTTCGGCCGCACCACAGTGCTCTGGGGTGCCGGCAAGGAATACCCCGTGCGCGGCGAGGACTTCGCCTTCATGTTGTTTCGCAAAAGGAACTGCTGTGTCGGCTTCTAATCCCGTCCTTCCTGCCCTCGCCTTCGCTGTTGTGCTGGCGGCGAGCGCCCAGACCCTTGCGCAGAACCCGCCGCTCGTCACCGACGCGGACATCGAACGGGTCCGCCGCGAACAGCCGACGATCTCCGATCAGGATATCGAGCAGGTGCGGCAGCGACATCGCATGCCGAGCGACGCCGAACTGCAAGCCGCGCCGGTGCCGGCCCCGCCCCACATCGACGCACTGCCGACGCCAGCGGCCCGTGCCCCGATCGACCTCGAAGCCCTCGCGCGGGGCTATGCATCGCAAGCGCAGGAGATGAGTCGAGCAGAGGGACTGGCGTCCGGGCCGGGACTCCTGGTGTTCGTCAGCCTCTCCATGCCGCAGCCTACGCTGCAGCGCCTCATCGACCAGGCCGCACGCGCCCAGGCTTCCATCGTCCTCCGGGGCTTCACCGACGGGTCGCTGCGCACCACCGTCGTCCAGGTGCAGCGCCTCATCGGCGACCGGCAAGTGGCGGTGCAAATCGATCCGCAGGCCTTCGACCGCTATGCCGTCACCCGGGTCCCGACCTTCGTGCTGGTGCGCGATGACGCCCGACCGGTCCCCTGCGCCGGTGGCAGCTGCGCGCCGTCCGAGATCTTCCTGCGGACCTCCGGCGACGTGAGCTTGGACTACGCGCTGGAATACATGCAGCGGTCGGCACCCGGGTTCGGCCCGGCAGCCGACATCTTCCTGAAGCGGATTCGGGGATAGGAGGCAGAGATGAACGGCCCCCACGCTCACGTTCGTTCGCTGCCCCCCGAAGGGGCACCAGCCTCCTTGAGGCGGCTCGGCGGAGGCTGGATGCGCCGCTGGATCATCTGGATCACGCTCTTCTGCTTCGTCACGACGCAGACCGCTGCCGTGGCCGACCCGTTCGAGGAAGGCACCGCAGCCGGCCAGGCGGCCAACCCGGTAATCCGGGGGACGGTCAATGCGCCGAGCGCCTCGAGCACCGTACCGGGTTATACCAGCACACCGCCGGAAACCGCGTATTACGGCCTGCCCAGCTTGGCGGGGTCGGCCAATGCCCGCCTGACCGCCTGCGCCACCGCTACCGGCGATCCCGTCTGTGAGGCTCAGCGCGGGGCGATGACGTCGGCCAACACGCCGCGCGAGGCCATCTCGCCCTACGACCCGGCAGTGAGCGCCGCCCGAGCCATCGCCGCCAACCCCGCGGCGACCCTGGAAGACATCGCCACCTATTACAGCGGCTGTGAGGTGAATCGCGTCGCCACCCCCCCCACCGAAAACCGCGTCTGCCGCCAGTACAGCGGCACCTCCCCGTACTCCTGCACGCGCTCATTGAGCGTATCGGTGTCGCGCACCAGCAGTTGCACACCGGGCAACTGGTTCGCCAACGCCGCTTCGGGCCGCACCGGCCTGGATGTGCAGTGCATACCGGACAGGCCTGCCAGCCAACAGCATTTCCGGGTTACCGACCGGGGTACGCCCTTGACGTACTTCGACCTCGATATGACCACGCCGCTGGCGTTTCCCCGCATGGTCGCGACGCTCCCCCGCAGCGGCTCATGGTGGTGGTGGGGCGACGGCCAGAATGGCCTGTGGGTCGCCGACAATCAGTGCGTCGGCGACAGTTGTCGGCTGACCGCCATGGTCGCCCAGGAATACCGGCGCGTCTGCGCCGACGGAGGTGGCGACTCGGGCTTCGGCGACTGCGCGCTGGAGCGCCCCTTCCTCGAAGTCTATGGCGCCTGCCCGTCCGGGACCCAGAGTGGCGACAACATCCTGCCCTGGTGGGGCTGGGGCGGCGACATTTCCGCCTTCGAGGCGTCCGCCTGCTATGCGCCGTCCGCGACGGCGTCCGGACTCATCGGCTATGACGTGACGGGCACCGTGCCCGGCTACTTCTGGACCAAGGACGCGCAACGTCTCGTGGTCGGCTGGCGGGTCAATCCGGCCTATGGGTCGATTCCGCAGATGATCCTGAATTACGAACGTCCCCACACAACGGTGACCGAAACCGATCGATGGGACGACCAGTGCCCCGCCCTCGCCGCCGGTGGCCGCTGCACGGTGGCAGGAGCCGCGCGCTGCGTCGACGGCCCGGCCACCAAGGTCGTGAACGGCACCTCCGTATCGCGTGCCTGCTGGCAGTACGAGACGACACTCGCCTGCGCGCAAGCCGCCGCGAGCGACGAGTGCGCGCCCCTGATTGCGGCCGGCTGTGCCCCAGCAGGCACTGTATGCCGGCAGATGAACGCGGCCACCGGCATCTGCGAGATCACCGAGAACACCTACACCTGCCCGGTGCCGCCGGGCAATACCGTCACGGCAACGAACTGTCCGGCGAACGTCTTCTGCCTCGCCGGAAACTGCTTCAACACCAGCTACACCAATGACGCCGACTTCGCCCGTTCGATGTCCCTGATGGAGGCGGCGCGCGAGGCCGGCGTGTATCTCGACACCGACCGCATGCAGGTCTTCAAGGGCGAGGGCAACCGCTGCCGCGACCGGTTGTTCAAGAACTGCTGCTATTCCGACTCGGCCGGCGCCGGCATGACCAACCAGAGCCTGTTCGGCACCGGCTCGCGCCTCGTTTACGACGTGCTGATGAACGCCGACAACCGCGAGTTCCTGTACCAGGGAATGCAGGCGCTGCTCCTCGGCGGGGGCTTCAGCGGCACCTTCACCACCTACGGCGTGACCGTGGCGGTCAATGGCGCCGCCCTGCCCGCCGGCTCGGCGGTCCTTTATGCGGGGGACAGCGTGGTGATCGCCTTCGATCCGTGGTCGCTCGCCATCGCCGTGGTCATATACATCGTCATGTCCATGTCGTCCTGCAACGAGGAGGAAGGCAAGCTCGCGATGAAGGAAGGGGCCGGGCTCTGCCACAAGGTTGGCACTTGGTGCTCGTCGTGCATCCGCGTTTTCGGCAAGTGCGTCGCCTGCATCGAGCACACCACGGGCAAGTGCTGCTTCAACAGCAAGCTCGCGCGCATCGTCAACGAACAGGGCCGCGTGCAGGTGGGCAAGGGCTGGGGCTCCGGCAAGAACCCCGACTGCTCGGGCTTCACCATCGCCCAGCTCCAGCGCCTCGATTTCGCGGCGATGGACCTCACGGAATTCTATGCCTCGATCGTCCCGACGCTCCCCAATGTCGGAGCGATCCAGGGCAGCAATGCCGCGCGCCTCACCACCTGCTACTACGGACAGGGGAAATGCCAATGAAGTTGATCTATGCCGCAGCGCTGGCCGTGCTCGCGTCGCCCGTCCTCGCCGACGACGCATCCCGCGCGCCGGTACCCGATGCGCGCCCGCTCATGCTGGCCGCCCTCCAGGCGACCGACGGGCACGCCCAGGGGATCCTCACCGGGGAGATGGCCGACGCGATCACCCGGCGCTTCGGCGCCACCTCGCCAATCTACATCGACGTGACGACCGAGAAGCGCTACGCGCAACCGGGCTGCGGCCGCTTGAAGGTCACGTTCTGGCAGGAGGGTGTTCTGCTCCCCGGCGCCACGACCCCGCGCCGGCAGACGATGGACTTCGGCATCGACTACTGCCTCGACGGCCGACCGCCGCAATCCCTGAAGTAGCCGTCCGGCATGAAACGTTCCGCGTTCCCCACGTCCGTCCGCTTGCCGCTGGCGCTGGCCTTGCTGCTGGGCGCCGGCGTGGCGTCGGCCCAGGATGCCGCTGCGCGCTACTGGTCTGACAGTTGGCGCGGCTGGCATTTCTATGAGGATCCACCGGCCGCGGAACATGAACGCCCGACTGTGCTGGAGCAGGCTGTGCCCTCGGCTCCGACCTCGAAAGCTCCGGAACTGGTCGAGTTCGAACGTCTGCAGAAGGCCCTGGAGGACACCCGCAACATCGCCATCATGCTGCCGACCGAGGCGAACGTGCGGCGCTACATGGAACTCGAGTCCCAGGTTGTCGCGCGTGCCTCCCATTTCGCCGACGTCGCCCAGCGGGTGGCCTGGGCGACGCCCGAGCTCGATCCGACCCTGCAGGGTCGACCGGTCAACGCCAAGGCGCTGGAAGTGTTCGAGCAGACCCAGCAGGCCGGGCGCTCCCGCGCGATCGCCGATCTGGGCAAGGACCATGTGCTGTTCTTTTTCTATCGCTCGGACTGCCCCTACTGCCATGCCTTCGCGCCGACCCTGGCTGCCTTTCAGGCGCGCCATGGCATCCAGGTCGTCGCCGTCAGCATGGACGGCGGTCCGATGCCGGGCTTCCCCGAGGCGCGCCCGGACAACGGCATCGCCACCACCCTGAAGGTCACTCAGGTGCCCGCCGTCTTCCTGGCGCAACCCTTCACCGGAAGGATCACGCCCATCGGCTTCGGCGTGCTCTCCGAATCCCAGTTGCTGGAGCGTCTCGCCGTCGTCTCGACCCCGCAGGGCGAGGCGATGCTGCCCAGCGCGACGCGGCAGATCGACCTTCGTTAGGAGTCCACCAACATGTCCACCCTGCCACGCCCGACGGTCCCTTCCTTCACGCGCCGGACGGCCGCGTTCGCGCTGGCCGCCCTGCTGCTTGCCGCCTCCGCCCCCCTGCACGCGGGCGACCTCAACGCGGAGGTTAACGACATGTTCAATAACCTCGGAGCCATCGGCAATTACACCGCGCCCGGCGCCTTCCGCGGCCAGACCTTCAACACCTACGCCGGCGGCAACCTGATGATGCGCTCGCCCAACAAGGTCTATCAGCTCGCGGCCATCCAGTTCCCCAGCGCCAAGGCGGGCTGCGGCGGGATCGACGTCTTCGGCGGCAGCTTCAGCCACATCTCGGCCGAGGAGTTCAAGAACATGCTGAGGAACATCACCGCGGCCCTGCCCGGCATCGCCTTCCAGTTGGCGCTCGAAGCGGTCTCGCCGCTGCTGGGCGGTCTCACCAAATGGGCCAAGGGCCTGGAGACCTGGATCAACAATGCCCGCATCAACTCGTGCGAGACCGCCAAGGCCATCGTCAGCACCGCCGCCGAGTCGCTCGGCTACAGCTCCCAGGAAACCTGCGCCGACCTCGCCATCGAGATGGGACTGGAGAGCGACCGCGATGCGGCGCGCCGGCGCTGCGCCACCGACCGGCCCAGCATCCTGTCCTCGGCGCGGGCTTCCAGCGATCCGAACGTGAAGAACAAGGCCCCTTTCGTCGGCAACCTCACGTGGAAGGCGTTGCAGTACACCGGCTCCTATCTCGACGACCAGGAACGCGAGCTGATCATGAGCATGGTCGGCACGATCATCTACTACCCGGAAGAATCGGCCCGTGACCCCGAGCCGATCGCGCCCACGCTCACGTCGATCAGCCAGTTGCTCTATGGCCAGAGCGCAGCGAGCGGCACGGATGTCATCCAGCACATGTTGAAGTGCAACGACTACACCAACTGCGACGTGGTCAGCCTGAACACCACCTACACCCACACGCCCTTCACCGCCAAGGTCGAGACGATGATGCGCTCCATCGCGGAAAAGATCGCCTCGCGCACCGCCATCCCCAACAACTCGGCCGAGGTCGGCTTCGTGAACCAGACCACCGAACCGGTCTACAAGATGCTGTCCATCGGGACCAGCATCCCGGGGTCGGGGCTATCCGACAGCCTGATCGCCCAGTACCGCGACGTCATCGCCGCCGACTACGCCTACGTCTTCCTCGAACGCAACCTGCGTCTGGGCATGGCCGCCCTGGACAAGAACTACACGCTGCAGCAGACGCAACGCGAGCAGGCCAATCAGGTCCGCCAGCGCGCCCAGGCGATGCTCCTGCAAATCTCGCAGGAGAAGAACCTGCTGTACCAGAAGGTGGGCTCCTTCCGGGCCGTGGCCAGCCACCTGGAACAGCTCGAACGCCAGTTACGCTCCAGCATGCCGCAGCATGTGATGGACATGCTCGGCCAGCAGGCCGCCTATCTGGCGCAGTAGCGCCGACGGGATCGTGCGAGGAGAAGGACGGCCATGTGGGAGATTTACGCCTACCAGAATGCCGACAGCCTGTTCGGCGTCTTCAACGCCGCGGCGGCCATCCATGCGTCGGGCGACTACGCGGCGGCGGTGGCGGCCGTGGCCTTCTGCGGCTTCGTCGCGGCGCTCATCGCCTACGCCTTCGCCCCCGAGAAATTGCAGGGCTGGAAGTGGCTGGCCACCGTGGTGCTGGTGTTCTCGGTGCTGATCGTGCCCAAGGTGACCGTCGGAATCGTGGACAAGACCGGCGGTTCCGCCGTCAAGGTGGTCGACAACGTGCCCTTCGGCGTGGCCTTGCTGGGCAGCCTCACCAGCACCATCGGCCACACCCTGACCGGGTTGTTCGAGACGGCGTTCCAGGTCATACCCGGCATCGGCGCGCTGCCGGCCGAGCTCAGTTACCAGCAGAACGGACTGATGTTCGGCAATCGCCTGATCCGCGAGACCGGCAACGTGGTCTTCCAGGACCCGGCGTTCCGTACCGACCTCATCAACTTCATCCACAACTGCACGAGCTACGACCTCATCGACGGCACCCTCGATCCGGCCGCATTCTCCACGTCGGACGATGTCTGGCCGTTGATGGCTTCGCCCAACCCTGCGCGCTTCAGCACTCTCACCAGCGCGGGCGGCAGCGTGGGCGTCGACACCTGCCCCAACGTCTATCAGAGCCTCAACGGGCGACTGCCGGCCCAGATCACTCGTATCGAGGGGCGACTCGCCTTCCAGCTTAACCCGACCTTGCCGGGCGCCGCGGCGGCAGCGGCCATCGCCGGGCAGATCCAGCAGGCCTATCTCAAGAACAGCATCGCCACCGCCGCGGCGACCGCCGCCGATCTCATCCGGCAGAACGCCATGCTCAATGCAATCGACGACACCAGCAAGATCGTCGGCCAGAAGGTCAATGATCCGGCAGCCATGGTGCTGGCGGTCGGCCGTGCCCAAGCCGTGGCCCAGCAGAACGCGACTTGGCTCAACTACGGGAAGGTGGCCGAGCAGGCCCTGCCGGTGTTCCGCAACGTGGTCGAGGCGGTGACCTACGCGATGTTCCCGCTCTTCGTCCTGCTCCTCCTGCTTACCAGCGGCCGCGAGACCATGATCGCCTTCAAGGGCTACGCGGCGGTGCTCATCTGGATCCAGCTGTGGCCCCCGCTCTACGCCATCCTCAACTACATGGCCTCGATCTACGCGGCCTACGATCTGGCGGCCGCGGCGGACCTCGGTACCGGCACCAAGGCACTGGCCCTGCAGACCGCCTCGACGATCTATTCGCGTGTGATCTCGGGCGAGGCCGTCGTCGGTTACCTCGCGATCAGTATCCCCTTCATCGCCTGGGCGGCCTTAAAGCGCATGGAAAACTTCGGGACGGCCCTGGTCGGGGGCCTGTCGGGCCTGCAGGCGATGATCTCGGGGGGAACCTCGGCTGCGACCGTCGGCAACGTTTCCATGGGGAACGTGGGGATGGACCAGATGCACCTGGCGCCCAACCGCACCTCGGCCTTCATGCACAGCTGGCAAAACGACCTGAGCGGGAACACCTTCTCGTCGAATGTGCTGACCGGACGGACGGCCATCAGCCTGCTGCGCAACCAAGGCTATGCGTCGCGGATGGTCTCGATGCGTGTGTCCGAGCAGGATGTGGTACAGGCGAGTCGGCAGGCTGACGCGGCACGAAATGAGGCCATCGCAGCCAGCAACGAGCGCTCGGCCGTACTGGCGGAAGCGTTCTCACACGGGCTGACCAAACTGCGCTCATCGCGCAGTAGCAGTGGATCCACCTCCAGCAGCTTCGAGCAGATGGGCGAGACGCTGAACAGGCTGGATCAGATATCAAAGAGTGTGGCCGAAAGCACCGGACTGTCGCAGTCTCAAGTTGCCAGTATCGCGTTCGGAGCGGCCGGTCACTTGGGAGTAAATGCTGGTGTCGTTGGTGGCCGCCTGGACGCTCGCGCGGACAAGAGTTACCTGTCTGGCTTATCGGTCCAAGAACAAAAGGTCCTGAGCAGCATGAGCAGCGAACAGTTGGCAGAGTTCAAGCAGTTCGGTGACAGGGTGTCGCGCGACGCGAGCTTCACGAGCGTGATCGCCAACGATGCCCGTGAAGCGCGCGACATGACTGCCCGGCTTGCCTCCACCCATGCGCGATTGGAACGCGCCGAGGCAAGTCTCGCGGAGCGTACAGCCTTCGCGGAACGTGTGTCTGCTGCCCATGAGAAGGGAGAGACCATTTCCATCGACATCGCTCAGGACCCACACAACCTGGAGATGTTTATGCGCTACGCGGAGCAATACGGCGGCGATAGCGCTGCAGCGCACGCCTTGATGGAATCGGAACTGGCGCGGCAATCTCTTCGGCCAAATCGAGTGTTCTCCGACGGGACCGCACTGCCAGCCTCCTTTGGAGACATTCGAGACCAGCATATGCAACTGAGAGATGACATCGTATTGACGCCCGACATCGCAGGTCAGTACCAATCCGGCCGCGAGCAGACCTCACGGTTTGGGAACGGTACACCAGCGCCGGGAACTGCTCCATCCGTGTCGCCCGTTCGAGAGGAGGTTCGTACCCAAGGCGATCAAATACGCTCGGACGCAGAATCGAACCGCACAAGCTTTGACTCCAAGGCAGAGATCATCAAGTCGGATGACGGAACGCTTGCATCGAAGAAATCGCTGCTCGTGCAGTCAGGCAAACAGGTAGGTCAGGATGCCGCGGCAACACTCGACAATGCAAAGGATGTGGTAAAGGACTTGCTGCGTAAGTAGTCAGCCGAGTCTGTCAGGATCGAACATGTGCTTGTCGGGTTCAGCTTCAGACGGCTTCATGAATGGTGGGTGGCCCTTGTCGCGCCAGTAGTTCGCGGCCAAATCCTTCGGCGTAGTGCCCATCCCAGGGAGGGGATTCTCGTCCCATTCCAGAGGCTGCCGCCTTTTCATTCCAATGCTGGCCAGAACCCCGCCAATGGGCGCTCCGAAGAGCGCACCGACTCCCATCATCACAAGGCGGGTTTCCCAACCGCTATTCGCAGCGGAGATCAAGCCGATTAGCGCCCCCAGCACGGTGAATCCTATGAAGATGAGTTTTCTCATGTCGCCCTCCTGGATTCAGGCTACATCTGATAGGACTAGTTTCAAGCCTATGTGCGCCTATCTCATTTGCATTTCCACCATCAAGGCCCGCTATCCACCACGCCCCTCACTCTGTTCCCTTCTTTCTCAGCAGCAACTGGATCATCGCGAAAAGGCGGTGGAACAGGTAGTCGACCTGATCAACGTCGATGACGGGCACCTGAGCAAACTTCTGAGTGCCGGATGAGATGGCTGTTTCCGATGCCCGTCAGTTCTTTCGCTTCTTCCTCCAGACGCGCCCGAAGTGACGGCTCTGCCGCAGCGGCATCAAGGATGACTTTGATCGATCTCTTCTTGTCGCCGGGGTCGGCGAGGGATTTGAGCCGCTCCCAGGCGTCCCACAGGCGCTCCAAGGCCTCGCGGCGCAACAGCGGGTGCGCTCTGAGAACTTTGCCCGACACTCTTCCAGCATATACTAACATTCTCGTAAGTATTGTCATTGCATGAGACAATACGCGCATGAAATGCAAACGGAACTCGGACGGTCGCGCGATCGACCACCACTCGCTTCAGGTCATGCGCCAGCAGGCCATCAAGGCGGTTCGCGAAGGGCAGACGGCGCAAAGCGTAGCGGCCGCCTTCGGCGTGAACGTGCGCAGCGTCTTTCGGTGGCTGGCCGACTTCGCCAGCGGCGGGCAGAACGCGCTGCTCGCCAAGCCGATCCCCGGGCGTCCGTCGAAGGTGAGCGCGGAGGAGATGCGCTGGCTCGCTCAGGCCGTTCGGGACCACACGCCGCTGCAGTACAAGTTCGAGTTCGGGCTGTGGACGCTGTCGCTGATCCGCGCGCTGATCAACCGGCAGTTCGGCAAGGCGTTGTCGATCGCCACGGTCAGCCGGCTCATGAAGGTGCTCGGATTCAGCGCCCAAAAGCCGCTCTACCAAGCATGGCAACAGGACGCCGCACTGGTGCGGCGATGGGAGGCGGAAACCTATCCGGCGATTCGCGCGGAAGCGCGTGCGGCGGGGGCGACGATCTACTTCGCCGACGAGTCGGGAATCCGTTCCGATTACCACACCGGCACGACGTGGGCGCCGCGTGGGCAGACGCCGGTGGTCGAGGTCACCGGCCGGCGCTTCTCGCTGAACATGATTTCGGCGGTGAGCCCGCAGGGCGAGTTTCGCTTCATGCTCCACGACGGTTCGGTCACCGCCACGGTGTTTCGCGAGTTCCTCAAGCGTCTGATGATCGGCGCCGACAAGCCGGTCTTCGTGATCGTCGACGGGCACCCCATTCACAAGGCCAAACTGGTTCGGGCCTACGTCGAGAGCCTGAAAGGGCAACTCAAGCTCTTCTACCTGCCGCCGTACTCGCCCCAACTGAATCCCGACGAACAGGTCTGGGCGCATGTGAAGCGTCAGGTCTCGAAGCGCCTGGTGCAGGACAAAGACGAAATGAAGCGGCTGGCGCTGGGCGCGCTGCGTCGGATTCAACGACTGCCGAGCCTCGTCAAATCGTTCTTCCGTCAGCCCGAGTGCCAGTACGCTCTTATCTGACATTACTTTCTAGAAGGTTAGTAATCGAGCGTCCGATCCCCGGTCCGAAACAGCGTTCGCTTCAAGTCTTCCCCAAGCACCGGCGGAAGCACCCGCACAATACGGCCGGTCGACAGCATCTCGAAGGCCACGCCGTTGCGTGAAAAGATGCGATTGATGGTCGCCCGGAACTCTTCCTGTCCGGACTGTTGATCGAATGTCAGATGATGGTGGCTGAAGAAGTCGTGGTGCTTCCCGGGAATCGGCTTCGCCACCGAAGCGTAAACGAACTCGATGAAGTCCAGGATCAACAGCGTATCCGGCGCGAAGGGCTCATGCTGCGACAGGAAGCCGTCTTCCGCCATCCTCGTGGTTTCGAGCGGCCATGCTAGTCCCGGCATCTCCGCAATCACGCTTGCGGCCAGGGCATCCGCATCGCATCCACATACGGCCTGTCCATCCGGACAGCGATCGGGGAAACGCAGGCCGAAGGCTCCACTATTGATCAGCGCCTGTACCGTCGCCACCAAGCCCGCCCAGACAGCCGGTGAAATCACCTGCTCGGTTCGCGCCCGCGGCCCATTCTCCCGGTCGCTGAAGTAGTCGTTCACGAAATTCATTCCTTCGGCGCGAGCGGTGCCGCGACCACAGTCCCATTGACGACCTGTTCGAAGCGCTCGATGCTGGCAAGTACGGCGTCAAGCCGTGGAACTTCACCGAAGACCATGCCGGCCATGGCTGCGTAGTCTTTGGCGAGCGCTTCACGCATCGCCGGACTGGGCATGAGCGTGAATGTACCGGATTGGGCTGCATCCAGCCCCAGGTCGGCACTGCCGAAGAAGAGCCTCGCGTGCTGGGCGCAATCGACGGCAAGCGCATGATCGGCCTGCCACTCGGACGATGCCGGTGCCTGCATCAGGCGGTGCACGTCGTAGTAGTGGCGCGAGACGCGCTGTCCGCCGTGCCGGAGTTCGCCGCGGCGGTCGTGCCACTGTCGGAGGCCGTGCAGGATGATGACCTTGTCCCAGAAAGTGCGCTCTGGCTTCACGGTGGTGACGTTACCCACCGCCAGATCCAACCCGGGCAGATCTTGTGCGACGTACGGTACGACCGAAGCTGCGATGTGCGGGTCCAGCGCCGACTTCGCACCGGATTCGATCTTGACGGCTGAGCGAATGTAGCTGCCGGCCGTGGGCGTGACGGCGGGATACCAGAACAGCAGGCTCTGGCCGTCCTGGTCGTCTGGGTCGAGTTCCAACCGGAAACGCCCCTGTGGGATGACGGCCGCGGCGACCTGAGCAAATTGGTCCGTCAAAGGCCCGGCGATGTACGCCTGGCAAGCTGAGCGGATGGATTCGAGACGCGCACGACGTTTCTTCCCGCTCAAGGCTTCCAGTTCCGCCACGTCGGCCGCTTGCCCCAAGTCGTCCCGGAACACCGTGATGTCAATGTCCTCGGAAAAACGGGAGATCAGGCCGAACGCCTTGGACAGGGAAGTGCCGCCTTTGAACAGAAGCCGGGGCCCGCCTGCCGCCAAGCCGTTGAACAACACGTCCAGGGTCCAGCAGACCCAGAAGTCCTTTTCGACGTTCTGGACCGCCGTGCCGAGACGGGCGGCAGCGCCCAGAAATAGATCGAGCCGGTCGGCGTCGGCGGCGGTGATCACCTCACGGAAGGATGGGTTCAACTGGCCCTCCCTGCGCTTCCAAGGGAACCGGGACTCGCCGATCGCTTCACGCTGCTTCGCGGTTGCGGAGTCTTGGCCACGGTGGCCAGCGGGTCGCATCCGGGCAGTTCACGGATCAGGCTTTGCATCCACGCTGGCAAGGTATTGAACCCGTCAAGCAGATCCTGGCGGAGTACCGTGCCATGGTTCGGATCGGCCAGCAGTTGGCTCAGGCGATTCAGGATGCGGTCGCGGTCGGAGACCAACGTGTCTTTCAGCCAGTGCAGCGCTTGTACGACCCGCATGGCGGGACGACCGGCCCAGTAGAGACGACTGGGCGCGGTCTGCTTGAAGTCGATGGTCAGCTTGTCGAGTTTGATCGCTCGGCGGCGTGCATCAGTGTGGATGGTGACGCGGGCCGGGACGGCGTCCGTCAAGCCGAGATCATTCGCCGCCGTCATGCCATCCACCAACAGACGAAGTTGGTCGCGCCGAGCAATGGCCTCGACGATTGCGCGATAGTCCGGGGTGGTGGGACGCTGAGTCAAACGGTTGATAGTGGGTTTGTCGTACAACCCACGGTCGATACGGCGCAGGTCGCCCGCCAGCACCATGCGCTGGAGCGTCTTGTCGATCGCATCACGGTTGCCGAGGTGTGCGAAGTCGGTCGGCACCCAGACATGGCCGGCACCGGCGGCGTTGATCTGCGAGGAGATCGCGAATTTGAGATCGGACATAGGGCACCTGTCCGATATTTGTACAACTTTTTCGGACAGCGGGCAACAAGTAATGTCCGAAAATTGTAGATCTATTTCGGACACCTGCACCTAGTCTCCTCCCTGCCGGCCACGGGCCTGATCCCACGCGCCTTGCTACAGCTGCTGCGCGCCAAGCAGCGAACCGACGCATTCATGGCCACAGGTAGGCGTTACCAAAGCGGTAGACGGGTTTTGTCAGGACCGACGACTATGCCCCGTCTCGGAAACTTCGGGGACGTTGCATCAAGGCGGAGACCGCTTGGCACAAGCATCGTCAAGCGATGCTGACGCCTCGTCGAATAGGCACCACATTGGCGCCATTCTTGATCCAACCATCAAGCATATCGGCCCAGGTTTGAAGCATCGCTCTTCGCTGTTCGGCGTACTCGGCCTTGTTGTAGATCGCACGCACACCGCGCTGCTCATGAGCAAGGCACTTCTCGATCCAGTCGCTGTTGAAGCCGGCTTCGTGGAGCAATGTACTGGCCGTGCGGCGCAGGTCATGTACGGTGAAGGGCTCGAAGTCTTCACCGCGGCCACGGATCAAGGTCACGGTGGCATCAATCACCCGGTTCAACGTCGCCGCGCTGATCGGCAACTCCGTCTCGTAACGTCCGGGATGCAGGTACGAACTGGCGCTGAAACAGGTCTTGAAAGCGACCAGGATGTCCAACGCCTGCTGGCTAAGGTACACATTGTGAGGGCGCCCCGCCTTCATGCGCTCCTTCGGGATCGTCCATATCGCCGTCTCGAAGTTCACCTCGCCCCATGTTGCCTCGATGAATTCCGATTTGCGCACCAGAGTGAGCAGCATGAATTTGACCGCCAAACGCAGTGTCGACGTGGTCGCGGTCTGGTCGAGCGCGTTGAAAAATGTATGAATCTCGGCTGGTGACAGGGCTCTGTCCCGAGCTTTGAACGTGGCGATGGCGCTGGGTCGAATCGCCTCAGCGGGATTGTCGATCTTCAATCCCCGCGCCTGGATGAAACGAAAGACTTGCAGCACGATTTCGCGCGACTGAACCGCAGGTGCTGCAGCCCCCCGCTCCTTGATCTTCTCGCACCTGGCCATCAGCCGAACCGGCGTGATCTCTTCCAACTTCAGCCGGCCAAATTCCTCTGCCAAGTTGCGGTCATAGACCGACTTTCGCATGGACCGGGTGGACTCAGCCAAGTCAGCTTCAGCGAAGTACTTTTCGGCCCACTTGCCAAACGTTAACGCGTCCGCAGCCTCGACTCGCTTTTCAACCTTGGTGCGTGAGGGACTCTCGCCTTGCTCGACGGATCGGTGAGCCCGCGTCAGCAGTAGTCGCGCCTCGGCCAGGGTCAAGGACATACCGTAGTCCAGTTCCACCAAATCACGCGGTTTCTTGGCCCCGAGATTCGGATCGTACTGGCCTATCACCAGCGTTTCGCGCCGGCCATTCACCCGGTAGTCAAACCGGAAACTAACTACTCCTGTCCGCGTGACAGCGACGTAGAGCCCCTGTTGATCGGCAACCTTGTAGATTTTTCCCGTGGGCTTCAGCGCCTTCAACTTCAAGTCAGTGAGCATCTCATCCCCCGAACTGATACCGTCAACCGATACCGTCAGGGCATTTGACGGTATCAACCGTGGTCGTTCAAGGCCGGCTCTTCGATACCGTCACCAATACCGCCAATTTCGGCGCGCTTTAGTGAGGCGATTTGAGACCAGATGAGACGCTAACCAATTGTCAGGACTTGCTTTTCTCCGGAAGACCGGACGACATGGGACGACCTGACACGAAGATAATTTATTCCCACTCGATCGTCGCCGGCGGCTTGCCCGAGATGTCGTAGACCACGCGATTGATGCCGCGCACCTCGTTGATGATGCGGTTGCTGACCTTGCCGAGCAGGCTGTGCGGCAGCTCGGCCCAGTGCGCGGTCATGAAGTCCTGCGTCTGCACCGCGCGCAACGCCACGACGTACTCGTAGGTGCGGCCGTCCCCCATCACGCCCACGCTCTTCACCGGCAGGAAGACCGCGAAGGCCTGGCTGGTCTTGTCGTACCAGTCGGCGGCGCGCAGCTCGTCGATGAAGATCGCGTCGGCGCGGCGCAGCAAATCGGCGAAATCCTGGCGCACCTCGCCGAGGATGCGCACGCCCAGGCCCGGCCCCGGGAAGGGGTGGCGATAGACCATGTCGTGCGGCAGGCCAAGCGCCACCCCGAGCTCGCGCACCTCGTCCTTGAACAGGTCGCGGAGCGGCTCGAGGAGTTGGAGTCCGAGCGTCTCGGGCAGGCCGCCGACGTTGTGGTGGCTCTTGATGGTGTGCGCCTTCTTGCTCTTGGCGCCGCCGGACTCGATCACGTCGGGGTAGATCGTGCCCTGGGCGAGCCATTTCGCGTTCGGGAGCTTCTTCGCCTCGGTCTGGAAGACCTCGACGAACTCGCGGCCGATGATCTTGCGCTTCTGCTCGGGGTCGGTGACGCCCTTCAGATGCCCCATGAACTGCTCGGTCGCGTCGACATGCACGACCTTGGCGTGCAGGCGGCCGGCGAACATCTCCATGACGAGCTTGCCTTCGTTGAGGCGCAGCAGGCCGTGGTCGACGAACACGCAGGTGAGCTGGTCGCCGATCGCGCGGTGGATCAGCGCCGCCGCCACCGAGGAGTCCACGCCGCCCGACAGGCCGAGGATGACCTCCTCGTCGCCCACCTGCTCGCGGATCTTCGCGACCGCCTCGGCGATGTAGTCCGGCATGTTCCAGTCATGGCCGCAGCCGCAGATCTCGTGCACGAAGCGCCCGATCATCTCGCGTCCCTTGATCGTGTGCGTGACTTCGGGGTGGAACTGCACTCCGTAGAAGCCGCGCGCCTCGTCGGCCATCGCCGCGATCGGGGTCGACTCGTTGCTGCCGATGACCTTGAAGCCCGGCGGCAGCTCGGTGACCTTGTCGCCGTGGCTCATCCACACGTCGAGCAGGCCGTGGCCTTCGGCGTTGCTGCGGTCCTCGATGCCGGCGAACAGCTTCGAGTGCCCGCGCGCACGCATCTCGGCGTAGCCGAACTCGCGCTTGGCCGAGCTCTCGACCTTGCCGCCGAGCTGGCTGGCCATGGTCTGCATGCCGTAGCAGATGCCCAGCACCGGCACCCCGAGTTCGAACACCGCCTGCGGCGCGCGCCAGTCCTCGGCCTCGTAGACCGAGTTGGGGCCACCGGACAGGATCACGCCCTGGGCGCCGAAATCACGCACGAACTCGTCCGAGACGTCGAAGGGATGCAGCTCGCAGTACACCTGCTGCTCGCGCACGCGGCGCGCGATGAGCTGGGAGACCTGGGAGCCGAAATCGAGGATGAGGATCTTCTGGTGGGCCATGGGGCGGGAATCTCGAACGTCGAAAAAGGAAGGGCGGCCTCGCAGCCGCCCGGATGTCTCAGGGGATTGCGCTCAGCTGATCTGGTAGTTGGGCGCTTCCTTGGTGATCTGCACGTCGTGAACATGCGACTCGCGCATGCCGGCCGAGCTGATCTGCACGAACTCGGCGCGCCGGTGCATGGTCGGGATATCGGCGCAGCCGAGGTAGCCCATCGAGGCGCGCAGGCCGCCGACGAGCTGATGGATCACCGCCGTGACCGAGCCCTTGTAGGGCACGCGACCCTCGATGCCCTCGGGCACCAACTTGTCGATGTTGCCGGTGTTCTCTTCCTGGAAGTAGCGGTCGGCCGCGCCCTTCTCCATCGCGCCGAGCGAGCCCATGCCGCGGTACGACTTGTAGGAACGGCCCTGGAACAGCACAGTCTCGCCTGGCGCCTCCTCGGTGCCGGCAAACAGTCCACCGAGCATGACCACGTCGGCGCCCGCGGCGATCGCCTTGGCGATGTCGCCCGAGAAGCGGATGCCGCCGTCGGCGATCATCGGCACGCCCGTGCCCAGCAGCGCGTTGGCGACGTTGTCGATCGCGCTGATCTGCGGCACGCCCACGCCGGCGACGATGCGGGTGGTGCAGATCGAGCCCGGACCGATGCCGACCTTAACACCGTCGGCACCGGCATCGACCAGCGCACGCGCGGCGTCGGCGGTGGCGATATTGCCGCCCACCACCTCGATGTGCGGAAAGTGCTTCTTGACCCAGCCGACGCGGTCGAGCACGCCCTGCGAGTGACCGTGGGCGGTGTCGACCACGATCATGTCCACGCCCGCGTCGGCGAGGCGCTCCGCGCGTTCCTCCGTGCCAGCCCCCACGCCGATCGCAGCGGCCACGCGCAAGCGACCATGCTCGTCCTTGGCAGCGAGCGGGTGCTCGGTGGACTTCATCATGTCCTTGACGGTGATGAGACCGCACAGCTCGCCGGCATCGTTGAGCACCAGCACGCGCTCGAGGCGGTGCACACGCAGCAGCTCGCGCGCCTCTTCGAGGCTGGCGCCTTCGCGCACGGTGACAAGGCGGTCCTGCGGGGTCATGATTTCGGAGACGAGCTGGTCGAGCTTGGTCTCGAAGCGGGTATCGCGGTTGGTGACGATGCCGACCACCTTGCCGCCTTCGACCACCGGCACGCCGGAGAAGCGGTTCTGGCGTTGCAGTGCGATGACCTCGCCCACCGTCATCGTGGGCGGGATGGTGATCGGATCCTTGAGGATGCCCGACTCGTGGCGCTTGACCTTGAGCACCTCGGCGGCCTGCTGGGCCGGGGTGAGGTTCTTGTGCACCACGCCGATCCCGCCTTCCTGCGCGAGCGCGATCGCGAGACGGCTCTCGGTCACCGTGTCCATGGCGGCCGAGACAAGCGGGACGTTGAGGCGGATGCGGCGCGTGACCTGGCTCTGCAGGCTCACGTCGCGAGGGAGGACCGTGGAGTGGGCGGGAACGAGAAGGACGTCATCGAAGGTCAGCGCCTTCTGGATCACTCGCATGGCTTTTTTCCTTTCGACCAAATCCGTATTATACAGAGCGCTCCTGCACCACGTAAGCGGCTCGCCGCGGAGAATTGTGCCGATGACCCATCCGTTCGCCCCGGTCGCGATCCTCGCCCTGTTGCTGACCGCCCTTCCCGCGGCCGCGCAGGTCTACAGCTGGAAGGACAAGGACGGGCGCATCCACTACGGCGACATGCCTCCCGCAGGCGTCGAGGCCACGGTGATCCGCGGAGCACGACCGGGTGCCGCCGCGCGCAAGACTGGAGAGACCGCGCCGTCGGCAGACATGCCGCCTGCTGCCACTCCCACCTCCCCGAGTTCGCTCGCCGAGCGCGAACAGGCTTTCCGGGAACGCCGCGCCGCCGCGGCGGAGGCCGAGGCGAAGGCCGCTCGGGAAGCGGAATCGAGAGGCGAGACGGAACGTTTCTGCACGGACGCGCAGCATGAACTCGCCGCCTTGCGTGGCGGCCAGCGCATGGTCCGCTTCAACGCCAAGGGGGAACGCGAGTTCCTCGACGATCGTGCGCGCGCGGAGCAGGCCGAGGCTCTGGAGCGCAAGATCGCAGAGCATTGCAGGTAGATCCGACCCGCAGGTCGACGCCAGCAGGCTCGCAAGCCGAACGTCGCGCGAGCGGAAATTCCGCTGCGCCGGGTCGCGCCGATCCATCACTCGGCCGCTTCGGCGGGCCCACCCCCCTTTTTCATGACCTTGCCCTCGTCGGCACGCTTCTTTCGCACCGCCTTCGGGTCGGCGATCAGCGGACGATAGATCTCCACCCGGTCGCGGTCGCGCACTTCGGTGTCGAGCTTGACCAGCCTGGCATAGATCCCCAGCTTGTTCGCACGGTCGGGCTGGATCTCCGGATGCTTCTGCAACAGGCCGGAAGCCTCCAGCGCATCGCGCACCGAGGCGCCTTCCGCCAGCCGCACGTGCACCAGCTCCTGGCGCTGCGGCAGCGCGTACACCACTTCCACGTTGATCATCCCGCTCATGCAGCACTCCCCTCCCCGGCCCGATAGACCTGGCCGGCACGCTTGACGAAGGAATCGACGAAAGTGTTCGCGATATGGTTGAACACCGGCCCGAGCACCTTCTCCAGCAGCTTGCTCGCGAACTGGTAGCGCAGCTGGAACTCGACCTTGCACGCGGTCTCGCCGAGCGCGGTGAAGCGCCAGTGTCCGTCGAGATGGGTGAAGGGCCCGTCGGTCAGGCGCAGCTTCATCTCCTGCGGGTAGCGCTTGGCGTTCTCGGTGCTGAAATGCGCCTTGATGCCATGGTAATTGATGTGCAGCGTCGCCGCGGTGATCGTCTCGGTGCGCCCGATCAGATCGACGCCGCCGCACCAGGGCAGAAACAGCGGGTATTCCTCGCAGCGGTCGACGAGCTCGAACATCTGCGCCGGGGTGAATTCGATCAGGACGAGCTTGTTGACTTCGGCCATGGGCAAGTTGGTCGGCGCCACCACCATGACGGAACGGAGGTGCGGCCGAACTGTTAAAATCCGCGATTCTACCGCATACGGACGCGCCGGCTCAGGGCCGCGCCGCCACGGGACGCCGAACCATGAGCATCATCGAAAACCGCAAGGCCCTTCACGACTACTTCATCGAGGAGAAGCACGAAGCCGGCATCGTCCTCGAAGGCTGGGAGGTCAAGGCGATCCGCGCCGGTCGCTCGAACATCAAGGAATCCTACGTGGTGATCCGCGCCGAGGAGATCTTTGTTTTCGGCATGCACATCACCCCGCTCAGCACCGCCTCCAGCCATGTGCGCCACGACCCGACGCGCACGCGCAAACTGCTGCTGCACAAGAAGGAGATCGCCCGCCTGATCGGCAAGGTCGAGCGCGCCGGCTATACGCTGGTGCCGCTCGACCTGCACTACAAGAATGGGCTCGTGAAGCTCGAGATCGGGCTCGCCAAGGGCAAGAAGCTGCACGACAAGCGCGAGGACGAGAAGAAGAAGGACTGGGAGCGCGAGAAGCAGCGCCTCATGCGGGTCAAGGCCTGAGCGCCCTCACAGCAGCGTCACCGCCCCCCCCGCGACCGCCAGCAGCACCAGCCAGGTCAGCACGCCGAAGCTGGTCACCTGCATGGCCACCTCGCTCGCCTCGACGTCCTCGTCGATGCCGAGCAGGCGGTCGACGCCGTGGCGGATCAGCATGGCCGAGGCGCCGAGCGCGACGAGGCCGACGAGCACCACGAACCACGCGCTGCCGAACACCACCGCGAGCGAGGACAGCCACAGTGGCACCGGCGCGATCGCCGCCACCGTGTAGGCATCCTCGAGCCGGCTGCTGCCGTCCTTGGCCATCGAGGCCTGGCGGATCGAGTTCGCCATGATCGGCACGCTGAAGTGTTCGGCGACGAAGAACAGCACGGCCGCGATCAACCAGTTGCCGAAGCCCGCGTCGGGAAACACCCGGGCGCCCACGCCCCCCGATGCCAGCAGGATCATCAGCGGCGGCAGCAGCGACATCGGCAGGACCAGGCGACGGAACAGCCAGTCCATCGGTGGCCGTTCGCGCGCGACCAAGTCCCAGCCATCGCGGCTCGAAACCACCATGCGGGGAAATTGCATGACGTCCATGATTCGGTCTCCTCTTTCGGGGTGGAAATCCGGCCGCCGCCACGATCCACCTGCGCGCGTGGGCCATCGCTCTTTTTACATCACACTTTGATATTAATCCGCAATCGTCGGATTGCAAGGACGATCTCTCGATCGGACTGCCGAAGCGAGGGCGGAAGAAGCTAAAATCCGCGCACGATGAACACTCCACTCGACAAGTCCGAATTCGAGGCCCTCGCCGACTTCCGCTACCAGCTGCGGCGCTTCCTGCGCTTCTCCGAGTTGCTCACCCGGCGCCACGGCATCACCAACCTCCAATACCTGCTGCTGCTCCAGGTCAAGGGCTATCCCGGACGCGAATGGGCCTGCATCGGCGAGCTCGCCGAGCGCCTGCAGGCCCACCAGCATGGAGTGGTGTCGCTGGTTTCGCGTTGCGAGAAACTCGGACTGGTCGAGCGCCGTCCGGGTCGCGAGGATCGGCGCGCGGTCGAGGTGCACCTGACCGCCGAAGGCGAGCGCCTCGCGGCAACGATCGCACTGCACCACCGCGAGGAGGTCAAGCTGCTCGGCGGTGTGTTCCGCGACCTCGCCTCGCAATTGCGCTGAAGCCTTCGGAAGCCTGCTGCAAGCCCGCTGGCGGAGCTCAGCCCTCCGGTCCCTGCCCCAAGCCGTTCTCCACCGCGAATACCGCCGCCTGCACCCGGCTGCTCAGGTTGAGCTTGCGCAACATGTTCTGCACGTGGATCTTCACCGTGCTCTCGGCGAGCTCGAGTGCACGGGCGATCTCCTTGTTGCTCTGTCCGCGCGCGATGAAGCGCAGGATCTCGCGTTCGCGCGGCGACAGCTTCTCGAGTTCGGCCGGCTCCGCACCGGCAGCAGGGGCACTCCTCGCCAGCGCTCCCGGCGCAGGCGCGATCGCACCGCCCATCGCCGCTCGGCTGGCGCTGCTGCGCACGCCGCTCAGCAGCTTGCCCATCATCTGGGGCGAAACCACCGATTCGCCCTGCGCGGCCGTCTTGATCGCCGATACCAGGGTTTCGGCCTGGATGTTCTTCAGCAGGTAGCCGCAGGCCCCGGCGCGCAGCGTCTCGATAAGGTCGTCGGCGTCCTCCGAGACCGTCAACATCAGCACACGCGTCTCGGGCACCTCCTCGAGCAGCAGGCGGGCGGCCTCGCGCCCGGAGAGCCCGGGCATGTTGTTGTCGAGCAACACCACGTCGGGTCGCAGCTGCCCGGCGAGGCGGATGCCCTCGCGCCCGTCGCCGGCCTCGCCCACCACCTCGAAGCAGACGTAGCTCTGCAGCAGCGAACGGATGCCGCTGCGGAACAGCATGTGGTCGTCGACCAGAAGGACACGGATCTTCTCTTCAGCCATCAAGCCAGCACCTCGTTCGTTCTCGGCAGTTCCAGTCGGATCTCGGTGCCCCGCCCGGGCGACGAGCGCACCGCAAAGCGGCCACCGATCCGCATGGCGCGCTCGCGCATGATCTGCAGGCCGATGTGCGCCTCGCTGTCGGACGCGTCACGGTCTTCCGCAAAGCCCACGCCGTCGTCGCGCACCGTCACCGCGAGCCCGTCGCGACCGCGCCGCACACCCACGGAAACGGTGCTTGCACCGGCGTGCTTGCGCACGTTGGAGAGCGCTTCCTGGATGATGTAGAGCACCTGGGTCTCGGCCTCGGGATCGAGCGGTGCGCCGTCGCCCTGCACGTCAAGGTCGGTGGCGATGCCGGTCTGCTCTGCGAGCCGGCGCAGGGCTGCGGCGATGGCGGCATCGAGATCCTGCTGCTCGACCCGGGTGCGGAAGTGCACCAGCAACTCGCGCACATCCTCATAGCTCTCCTGGATACCGCGACGAAGCATCTCCACGGTCGTACTCACGTCCGCGGCGCGGTTCTCGGCGAGCGCGCGTTCCAGCATCTGCACCTGCAGGTTCAGGAAGGCCAGGCCCTGGGCGATCGAGTCGTGCAGTTCGCGCGCGAGCAGGTTGCGCTCTTCGGAGACGGCGAGTTCGCGCTCGCGCGCGTGCAGGCGCTGGTTCTCGATCGCGATGCCGAGCTGCTGCCCGAGGGCCTCGAGCAGCTGGCGATCGGCGTCGCCGATCGCATCCGACTGGTCGAAATACAGGTTGAACACGCCGAGCGCGCGCTTGCTGGCCGTAATCGAGGTGGCCGACACCGTACGGAACCCGGCGCGCCGACAGGCATCGCGCGTCACCGCGAGCGCGGCATTGCGTACATCCAGGGTCAGCGAAAGCCCGCTACCCTGTGCCGCCTCGCCGCAAACGCATTCGCCGCAGGCCAGCACTTCCTCGCGATCGAGGAAGTCGTCGCCCAGCCCGTCGTGGACGATCATGCACAGGTTGCGCGATTCGAGATCGAGCAGGCGCGCGGAGCTCGCACTCGCACCCATCGTTTTCTGCACCCGCTCGAGGAAGCCCTTGCAAAGCGTGTCGACGTCGTTGGGTTCGCGCAGGAAGGCGACGATCTCGTAGAGGATCTCGAGCTCGCGGTTCTTCTCTTCGAGGCTGCGGGTCTTGGCGACGACACGCTCCTCGAGCGTGTCATAGACGTTCTGCAAGTGGGCTGCCATGCGGTTGAAGCCGGCCGAGAGCTCGCCGAACTCGTCCTGCGACAGTACCGGCACGCGGGCATCGAAATCCTCCTGCCCCATGCGCTTGACGCCCTCGTGGAGTTCGAACACGGGGCGGATCACGGTGAGGAAGAAGAAGCGCAGCAGCAGGATGGTGCCGATCACCGCGAGGGCAACCAGGATCACCTGCGAGGTGCGCAGGATGTTGGTGTTGCGCGCATAGCTCTGCTCCATGCGCAGCACGAAATCGTTGATGTCCTCGACGTAGTCGCGGGCGGCGCGGTCGAACTCCAGGCCCCTGCGATGCAGGTTGGCCGGATCCGGGTCCGCGGCGATCGCGAGCAGGATCGGGCGCAGCTGCACGCTCCATTCTTCGGACATCCCGGAGAGCACCTGCTGGATACCGGCTTCGCGCGGCACGAACAAGGGGCGGGACGGATCTCCCCGGCGCAGCACGCCGAGGATGCGGTCGAAGTCGTCGACCCTCGCCCTCAGGTCGCCAGCGAAACCCTGCCGGTCGCTGGTGTGCAGATCCGCACGAGCGAGGTGATGCGCCACGCGGTACAAGCGCATCCGCAGGCTGCCGGCATCGTTGATCGCAGCCGCCGCGCCTTCCAGGCGCCACGAGATGAACAGCGTCAGCGCGATCGCGGCAAGTGCCACGAGGAAAAAGCCGAGCAGCATGCCGGTGATCTTGACCGACAGGCCCGAGCCGCGGATGAACATGAGAATCGGTGCTTTCTGGCGCATCCGCGCAAGCTAGGGGCAAAAGGACCGAAAGGCAAGGCCGGCAGCCTTGATGGCTGCCAGCCCTGCCTCTCGCTTCAGCCTCAGGCCAGGCGGCGCTTGGTCCGGACGATCTGGTAGGCGCGCGTCAGGTAGCTGAACGGCGCGGTCAGGATGTGCACCAGGCGGGTGAAGGGGAACACCAGGAACACCGTCATGCCGAAGAAGATGTGGGCACGGAAGATCGCATCGACCTTCGTCATCAACTCGGGCTGCGGGTTCAGCAGCAGGATGCTCTTGACCCACTCGGCCAGCGCCAGCATCACGGCCGGATCACCCTTGACGGCGTGACCGATCGAGAACGGCACGGTCAGCAGGCCGAGGATCAGCGTGGCCATCAGCCAGGTGATGATGAACACGTCGCTGCGACGGCTGTTGATGCGCACGCGCGGGTTGTACATGCGGCGATACCACAGCATGGAACCACCGACCAGGCACATGATGCCGAAGATCACGCCGGCGATGATCGCGATCCATTGGTGGGCGAGGTCGGAGATCCCCAGGCCAAGCCACAGGCCGTGCGGCAGCACGAGACCGGCGAAATGGCCGAAGAAGATCATGATGACGCCGACGTGGAACAGGTTGCTGGCCAGCATCATGCCTTGCTTGGACAGCAGCTGCGACGAATCGGTCTTCCAAGTGTACTGCTCGTTGTCGTACCGGATCCAGCTGCCGATCACGAACACGGTCAGCGCAATGTAGGGATAGACCCCGAAAAACAGGTTGGTCAGGGACATCGTCTTCTCCTCAGGCGGCCGCGCGGGCCAGCGAGCTGTGGTTTTCGATCACGCGAACGAGCGCCGCATAGGGGCTCTCCGCCTTTTCCAGGTTGGTCGCGAGCACGTTGAACACCTTCACCGCGTCGGTCAGGAACACGCGCGCCTCGGTCTCCTCGAGTTGCGACACGAACTCCATCATCATCGGCAGGTAGTCCGGGATCTCGTGTTCGTCGTGCTGCAGTCCGTAGGACTTGTAGAACTCCGACAGGTCGATCAGCGCCGGACCACGGTTCTTGTCGTCGCCGAACACGTGGTGGGTCAGGTGCAGGCTGTGCTCCGGGGTGAGGTCGAAGGTCTTGACGAAACGGCCTTCGAGCTCGGTCTGGTCTTGAGCGAGCATCCAGTCGATGAAACCGGCGATGCTCTCATGCTCAGCCTCGGTGAACACCTTGTCGGTGTCCACCGAGCGCACCAGACCCCGCGCGCCGCCTTGCTCGGCGACCGCAGCGCGCAGGTCGCCGACGATCTCGCCGCCCGGATAGTCGAGCAGCACGGCAAGCAGCTTGTAGGTCTGCATGGTTCAGTCTCCTCAGTAGCGTTCGCCGGTGACGTCGTGCTCGTCGGCGTGCGGGACCGGCTTGCGCGGCTCCATCGACTCCTTGCGGCGCTCGGGGAACAGGGAGTTCGGCGAGATGCCGACCGACGAGGCGCTGCCGAAGCTGAAGCCGGCCTGGCCCTGGAAGCCGTGGTAGTCCTCGAGGCGCATCTCTTCCTTGGAGGTCGGAATCACGAAGCGGTCTTCGTAGTTCGCGATCGCCAGGTAGCGATACATCTCCTTGGCCATGTCCTCGGTCATGCCCACCGCCTCCAGCGCGCGCGTGTCGGGCGTGCCCTCGACGTGCACCGAGCGCTGGTAGGAGCGCATCGCGATCATGCGGTTGAGCGCGTCGATGATCGGCTGCTCCTTGCCCGCGGTCATCAGGTTGGCCAGGTACTTGACCGGCAGGCGCATCGCGGAGGCCTTCGGGATAACGCCGTCGGCCTCGGTCGGCAGCGCCTTCTGGTCGATCTGCGACTGCACCGGCGAGAGCGGCGGCACGTACCAGATCATCGGCAGCGTGCGGTACTCGGGGTGCAGCGGGAAGGCGATCTTCCACTGCACGGCCATCTTGTAGATCGGCGACTTCTGCGCGGCGAGGATCCAGTCGTCGGTGATGCCGTCCTTCTTGGCCTGCTCGATCACGGCCGGGTCGAAGGGATCGACGAACATGTCCAGGTGCTCCTGGTACAGGTCCTGGACGTTGTCGGCGCTGGCCGCGGCCGAGATCTTGTCGGCGTCGTACAGGATGATGCCGTTGTAGCGGATGCGGCCGACGCAGGACTCCGAACAGACGGTCGGCATGCCGTTCTCGACGCGCGGGTAGCAGCCCACGCACTTCTCGGCCTTGGACGACTCCCAGTTGAAGAACACCTTCTTGTACGGGCAGCCCGAGATGCACATCCGCCAGCCGCGGCAGCGGTCCTGGTCGGCGAGCACGATGCCGTCTTCCTCGCGCTTGTAGAGCGCGCCGGACGGGCACGAGGCCACGCAAGCCGGGTTGATGCAGTGGTTGCAGATGCGCGGCAGGTACATGTGGAAGGTGTTTTCGAACTGCTTGTACATTTCCTTCTCCATGTTGGAGAAGTTCTTGTCACGAGCACGGGAGGCGAACTCGCCGGCGAGGTCGTCTTCCCAGTTCGGGCCCCAGGTGATCTTGTCCATCTTCTCGCCGGTGATCTGCGACACTGGACGCGCGGTCGGCGCGGCCTCGGACAGCGGCGCGTTCTGCAGACGGGCGTAGTCGTAGGTGAAGGGCTCGTAGTAGTCGTCGATCTCGGGCAGGTTCGGGTTGGAGAAGATCTGCACGATCTTCTTCAGGCGGCCGCCGGCCTTGAGCTCGAGCTTGCCGTTGAGCTTGGTCCAGCCACCCTTCCACTTGTCCTGGTTCTCCCATTCCTTCGGGTAACCGATGCCCGGCTTGGACTCGACGTTGTTGAACCAGGCGTACTCGACGCCCTTGCGGTTGGTCCACACGTTCTTGCAGGTCACCGAGCAGGTGTGGCAACCGATGCACTTGTCGAGGTTGAACACCATCGCGAATTGCGCGCGGATTTTCATTTGTTTCTCCTGAATCTCTGGTCTCGAGTCGGCGCTTACTTCTTGCCGATGCCCACGGGGTTGCGTTGGGCTTCGCGTTCGGGCGTGAGCGGACGCTCCAGCCAGTCGATGTCCTGGTCCTCGATCTTGTGGATCACCACGACTTCGTCACGCTGGCAACCGACGGTGCCGTAGTAGTTGAAGCTGTAAGCCAGTTGCGCATAGCCGCCGACCATGTTGGTGGGCTTGACGATGACGCGGGTGACCGAGTTCAGGATGCCGCCACGCTTGCCGGTCGTGTTCGAGCCGGGCACGTTCACGTTCTTTTCCTGGGCGTGATACATGATCGCCATGCCACGCGGGATGCGCTGCGACACCACCGCACGGGCCACCGTGGCGCCGTTGGCGTTGATCGCCTCGACCCAGTCGTTGTCGCGGATGCCGATGGTCGCGGCCTCTTCCTCGGACAGCCAGACGTACGGGCCGCCGCGGAACAGGTTGAGCATGCGCAGGTTGTCCTGGTAGCTGGAGTGGATGCCCCACTTCGAGTGCGGGGTGATCCACGACAGGGTCAGGTGCGGCTTGTTGCGCACGCTGTCGGGCACCTTCTCGTGGGCCTTGAGGTCGACCGGCGGCTTGTAGGCGCAGAAGCCTTCACCGAAGTCGAGGAACCACTCGTGGTCCTGGTAGAAGTGCGCACGACCGGTCAGGGTACGGAACGGAATGTGCTCGTGGATGTTGGTGTAGCCCGCGGTGTAGGACACGGTCTCCGACTCGATGCCGGACCAGGTGGGCGCGGTGATGATCTTGCGCGGCTGGGCGACGATGTCGCGGAAGGTGATCTTGTCCTCGTGACGGCCGGCGTACAGGTGGTGGTGATCGATGCCGGTCTTCTTCGACAGCGCGCTCCACGACTTGTGCGCCACTTCGCCGTTGGTCTCGGGCGCCATGCGCATGACCGAGTCGCAGACGTAGATGTCTTCCTCGAGCGACGGCATGCCCTTCGAAACACCTTCGACCTGCACCGGGTAGTTGCACTTCTTGAGCTCTTCGTACTCCTGGGTGGTATCCCAGTCGATGCCCTTGACGTTGTTGCCCAACTTCACCATCAGCGGGCCGAGCGCGATGTACTTGTTGTAGATCTGAGCGTAGTCGCGCTCGACGAGCTTGAGCATCGGCATGGTCTTGCCCGGGATCGGATCGCACTCGCCGTGCTTCCAGTCCTTGCCCACGCCCATCGGAGTCGCGAGTTCCATCGGCGAGTCGTGCTGCATCGGCAGCGAGACCACGTCCTTGCGGGTGCCGAGGTGCTTGGCGCCGAGCGCGGTGAAGGTCTTCGCCAGAGTGCGGAAGATCTGCCAGTCGGACTTCGACTCCCAGCCCGGGGTCACCGCCTCACCCAGCGGGTGGATGAAGGGGTGCATGTCGGTGGTGTTGAGGTCGTTCTTCTCGTACCAGGTCGCCGTCGGCAGGATGATGTCGGAGTACGCGCCGGTCGAGTTGAGGCGGAAGTTGATGTCCACCATCAGGTCGAGCTTGCCGGTCGGGCCATGCTCGCGCCACTTCACTTCCTTGCAGTTGTTGCCCGCGCCGCCTTCCTGCATCACGCCGTTCTGCGCGCCCAGCAGGTGCTTGAGGAAGTACTCGTGGCCCTTGGCCGACGAGCCGATCAGGTTGGCGCGCCACACGATCAGGTTGCGCGGCCAGTTTTCCTCGGCATCCGGGTCGGCGAAGGACACGTCGAGCGCGCCCGACTTGAGCTGTTCGACCACGTATTTCGACACGCTCGCCTCGTCGGTCGCACCCGCACGCGCGGCTTCTTCGGCGAGTTCGATCGGGTTGCGGTTGAAGTGCGGGGCGGACGGCAGCCAGCCCATGCGCACCGCCTTGACGTTGTAGTCGGCGAGCGAGGAACCCTTGTTGCGGCAGGGACCGGCGGGCGACAGCAGCGAGTCGGCATCCACCGTCTCGTAGCGCCACTGGTCGGTGTGGAAGTACCAGAACGAGGTCGAGTTCATGTGGCGCGGCGGACGCTGCCAGTCGAGCGCGAACGCGATCGGCGCCCAGCCCGCTTGCGGACGCAGCTTTTCCTGGCCCACGTAGTGCGCCCAGCCACCACCGGTCTGACCCACGCAGCCGCACATGTGCAGCAGGTTCATGATCGAGCGGTAGGCGAGGTCGTTGTGGTACCAGTGGTTGATCGCAGCGCCCATGATCACCATGGACTTGCCCTTCGTCTTCGAGGCGTTCTCGGCGAACTCGCGGCCGGTACGCTCGAGGTCGGCGGCCTTCACGCCGGTCTGCTTGGCAGCCCAGGCCGGGGTGTAGGCGACATTGGCGTCGTCGTAGGACGAGGCCACGTTGGCGCCACCCAGGCCGCGGTCGATGCCGTACTGCGCGACCTGCATGTCGAACACCGAGGTCACGAAGGCTTCTTCGCCGCTGGCGAGCTTGAGGCGACGCGCCGGCACGTTGCGGTACAGCAGCTCGGGTTCACCCGGCACGAAGTGCGGGAAGCCCACCGAGACGACCTCGTCCTGGCTGCCGATGCAGGTGAGCTCCGCTTCGGTCTCGGCCTGGTCGGCGCCGGCCTTCTCGAGCAGGTTCCACTTGCCGTCCTCGCCCCAGCGGAAGCCGATCGAGCCGTTGGGCGCGATGAAGCGGCCGCTCTTCTTGTCGAAGACGATGGTCTTCCACTCGGGGTTGTTGGACTCGCCGAGGTTGTTGTCGAAGTCGGAAGCGCGCAGGTTGCGATCCGAAACATAGCCCTCGCCGTGCTTGCGCAGCACGACCTGCATCGGCAGGTCGGTGTACTTGCGCGCGTACTCGGTGAAGTACGGGTCCTGCTTCTCGACGAGGAATTCCTTCAGCGCGACGTGGCCCATGGCCAGGAAGGCGGCGGCGTCGGTGCCCTGCTTGACGGGCATCCACAGGTCGGCGAACTTGACGTACTCGGCGTAGTCCGGCGCCATCGACACGATCTTGGTGCCCTTGTAGCGCACTTCGGTGGCGAAGTGGGCGTCCGGGGTGCGGGTCATCGGCAGGTTGGCGCCGGTGATGATCAGATAGGTCGAGTTGTACCAGTCGGCGGCCTCGGGCACGTCGGTCTGCTCGCCCCAGGTCTGCGGCGACGCGGCCGGCAGGTCGCAGTACCAGTCGTAGAACGAGCCGCAGGCACCACCGATCAGCGACAGGTAACGCGCGCCGGCGGCGTACGAGATCATCGACATCGCGGGAATCGGCGAGAAACCGTAGATGCGGTCCGGGCCCCACTTCTTGATCGTGTAGACGTTGGCTGCGGCGACGATCTCGGTGACCTCGTCCCAGCTGGTGCGCACGAAGCCACCCAGGCCGCGCACGTGCACGTACTTCTCGCGCTTGGCGGGATCCTTCTGGATCGCCTCCCAGGCCTCGACCGGGTCGCGTCCGGCCTTGCGCTCGGCGCGGTACAGGTCGAGCAGGCGGCCGCGGATCATCGGGTACTTGATGCGGTGCGGCGAGTACAGGTACCACGAGAACGAGGCACCACGCTGGCAGCCGCGCGGCTCGTGGTTGGGCAGGTCCTCGCGAGTGCGCGGGTAGTCGGTCTGCTGCATCTCGAACGACACCAGGCCGTTCTTGACGAAGATTTTCCAGGAACAGCCGCCGGTGCAGTTCACACCGTGGGTGGAGCGCACCACCTTGTCGTGGCGCCAGCGGTTGCGGTAGGCATCCTCCCAGTTGCGGTCTTCATTGGTGACGATACCGTGTCCGTTCGAGAAGGTCTCCTTGACCTTGTCGAAAAACCTCAGGCGATCGAGAAAATGACTCATGGTTTGCTCCTCTCAAGTCGTCGCTTCGTTCGTCAAGCGCGATCGGTAAAAGTCTGGTTGAAAAAGGGAATCCGTCGGTCGGGCGGGAATCAGGGGTTCTGGATGTACGCGTCCTTGCGCAGGTAGAACCACCAGTTGAGGACCACGCACAGGGCGTAGAACACTGCAAAGCCGTACATCGCGTACTCGGGCGTGCCGGCCTTGATCTGGCCGCCGATCACCACCGGAGCGATGAAGGAGCCGTAGGCCGCCACCGCAGAGGTCCAGCCCAGCACGGGGCCGCGCTCGTCCTTGTCGAACACGAAGCCCACGGTACGGAAGGTCGAGCCGTTGCCGATGCCGGAGGCCGCGAACAGCAGCACGAACAGCGCCATGAACATGAAGAAGTACTGTTCCGGCGTCGCCGAGTGGTAGGCGAGGAACATCACGTAGCCGGTCACCGCGGAGGCGATCACGAGCACGATCGAGATCCACTGGGTCACGATCGAGCCGCCCAGCTTGTCCGAGATCCAGCCGCCCACCGGTCGGATCAACGCGCCGACGAAGGGGCCGATCCAGGCGAACATCAGCGCGGAGGGCGCGTTCGGGTTCTTCGCATGCACCCAGGCCTGGGTGGCCGGATCGAGCACGTGGGTGTTGCCGAAGATCACCGTGATCGACAGCGGCAGCGCCATCGAGAAACCGATGAAGGAGCCGAAGGTCACCACGTAGAGCGCGGTCATCGACCAGGTGTGCTTGTTGCGGAAGATCGCGAACTGCTTGTCGAGATTGGTCTTCATCTCGCCGCTGGCGGCGAACTTCATGCCGTACAGCGTGCCGAGGATGACCAGCGGCAGCATGATCCACATCCCGCCGCCCGCGAGCACGCCGAGGCCGCTCGGCAGGTAGAGGTAGAGACCGATCGCCGAGACCACCAGGGCGATGCCGTAGAACAGGATGATCTTGCCGAGCGCCGCGCCCGTGGAGCCGATGTTGGGCGACACGGTGAGGAGGTTGTTCATGCCGAACCAGCCGACCACCGCGAGCGGCACCAACAGCAGCAGCCAGACGAAGCCGGCGTTCTGCACGTAGGTCGGCGTGCCGGCGGCGATCTTGCCGATCAGCGTGGCGGAATCCTTGACCAGCGGGATCGCGTCGCCGCCGAGTGCGCCGAACACCCCCATGGTCATCACTGCCGGGATCAGCAGCTGCGAGGTGGTCACGCCGAAGTTGCCCAAGCCGGCGTTGAGGCCGAGCGCGGTGCCCTGCAGGCGCTTGGGGAAGAAGGTGGAGATATTGGCCATCGAGCAGGCGAAGTTGCCGCCGCCCATGCCCGACAGCAGCGCCATGAGCTGGAACACCCACAGCGGCGTCTCCAGACTCTGCAGCGCGATGCCGGTGCCCACGGCGGGGATCATCAGCAGCGCGGTGGTCAGCCACACGGTGTTGCGACCGCCGCAGATGCGGATGAAGAAGGAGGCCGGGATGCGCGTGGTGGCACCCGACAGGCCGGCGATCGCGGCGAGCGAGAAGAGCTGGTCGGGGGCGAAGGGGAAGCCCGCGTTGGCCATCTGCACCGTGATGATCCCCCACATCAGCCACACGGCGAAGCCGCACAGCAGGCTGGGGATGGAGATCCACAGGTTGCGGTTGGCGATCCGCGAGCCCTTCTCCTTCCAGAAGGCCTCGTCCTCGGGGCGCCAATCGACGAGGTCGACGCTGCTGGTGATCGCCGGGCTCGGCGCCGCGACATTGCTTGCTTGCATGAAACCCACTCCTCGTTGTCTTGCGAATCAGGCCTTGGACGAGTCGACCGCGGTGTCGTGACCGTCGAACATGTCGACACGACGGACTTCCGTCAGGTACATCCAGATCAGGGAAACCCAGGTCACGCCGTAGAGCAGCATGAAGGCGCTCGAGCGCACGCCGGTGAGGTCGACCAGGGCGCCGAACATGATCGGCAACAGGAAGCCGCCCATGCCGCCCACCAGGCCGACGATGCCGGAGACCGCGCCGATCTCCTTGGGGAACTCGTTGGAGATGTACTTGAACACCGAGGCCTTGCCGAAGGCGAAGGCGATGCCGACGATGAAGAGCAGGATCGTAAACACCCACACGTTGAGGTGGATGCTGAAGGTGCGCGGCCCCTCGACGGTCTGCACGGTGAAGTCGGTGTTCGGATAGGAGAGCAGGAACAGGCAGATCCACGACGCCCACATCACCCACCAGGTGACCTTGTGCGCGCCGTAGCGGTCGGACAGCCAGCCGCCCACCGCGCGCAGCACGCCGCCGGGCAGGGAGAAGCAGGCAGCGAGCAGCGCCGCCGCCTGGATGCCCATGCCGAACTCGTTGACGTAGTACTTGGTGAGCCACAGCGACAGGCCGACGTAGCCGCCGAACACGATCGAGTAGTACTGGCAGTACTTCCACACGCGCGGATCCTTGAGCACGCGCAGCTGGTCGCGGAAGGTCACCGAGGAGTGCACCCGGTGCTCGGGGTCGTCGTAGGTGAAGAACCAGAACGCGACCGCGGTGATCAGCATCGCCGCCGCATAGACCTGCGGCACCATCTGCCAGCCGAACATGACCACCAGCGTGGGCGCGACGAACTTGGTGACCGCGGCGCCCGAGTTGCCGGCACCGAACACCCCCATCGCGAAGCCCTGGTTCTGGCGTTCGAACCAGCGCGCGCAGTAGGCGATGCCGACCGAGAAGGAGCCGCCCGCGAAGCCGACAAAGAGGCCGGCGACGAGGAACTGCCAGTATTCGGTCGCATGGCCGATCAGCCAGATCGGCAGCACGGTGCACAGCATCAGCACGAAGAAGACGATGCGGCCGCCGAACTTGTCGGTGAGCATGCCGAGGGGCAGACGGATCAGCGATCCGGTCAGCACCGGGGTAGCCGCCAGCAGGCCGAACTGGGTCTCGTTGAGGGCGAGAACCTCCTTGATCGGGATACCGATCACCGCGAACAGCATCCACACGGCAAAACAGACGGTGAATGCGGTGGTGCTCATGATGAGCACGGACATCTGCTGAAACTTGCGAGTAGCCATTTCCCACTGCGCTCCGGAAAGGTCCGACGGTCACGAATTTTCCGGGGTGAGGATAGGCTCGGGCGGCGCCCCGCACCATTCGCCAAAAGCACGGGATCGGCGCTGCCGGCACGAAGGTGGACTAGTCCTTAGTGACTAGCCCGGACGAGCTCAGAGGGGTAGGACCGCCTCGTCGTGCGTCAGCAGGCGGGCGAGCTGCGCACGGTTGCGCACGCGGATGCGACGGCCGCTCACGGTGAGCACGCCCTCCTCGACCAGGCTGCGCAACACCCGCGAGAGCGTCTCGGGCGTGAGGTTGAGCAAGGAGGCGATGGTCTTCTTGGGCGCGGCCAGGACGATGCAACCATCGCTGCGCGCACCGCGCTCGAGCTGTTCGAGCAGATAGCTCGCCACGCGCACCGCCGCCGGGCCGCCGACGGTGCTGCCGATCGCGTCGATCAGGCGCTGGATGCGCGCGCACACCGCGACCAGCATGCGGTTGGAGAGCGAATTGTCCATCGCCACCGCGGCCAGCACGCGCTCGCGCGGAACATGCACCAGCACGACCGCGCCGACCGCCTGCGTCCACGTTCGATAGCGCTCGCCGGTGAACACGCCGATCTCGCCGAACATGCCGCCCGGCTCGAAGAGCTCGACCACCTTGTCCTTGCCCTCGGGCCCGCTGACCATCAGGCGGACCGCGCCGTTGCAGACGAAGAACAGGCCGCTGGGGTGGGAGCCGCGCTCGAACACCGTGGCCGACGAGGACAGGCGGACGAACTCCGCGCCGCGCGCAAGCTCGTCGAGCACCTCGGGCCCGCTGCCGAGCAGGATCGGCATGCGCGCCAAGGCCTCGCGAGGCGAAACGGCCTTGCGCGCGAGCGCAGGACGCACGCGCGACTCCTCCGCATGAGTCAGGACGATGGTGGACACAGGTCTGTTTTATCCGCCGGCATGGGTCGCGACGGTTCCTCCTCCAGTTCCATCCTAGACCCTGGCACGGCCGCTGGCCATTGGCCGATCGACGGAGCGCTACGCCGAAAGGACTACCCTCGCCTCAAGGAGCCCTCGGGAAGCGGCGAACCCGGATGGCGCAGGCACGCCCGGCGGCGACCACGCGCGATGCCGCCTGCACGTTCAGGAACTGCAGGAGAGCATGGAGCAGCCGGGGCGATCGCGCGCCCAGTCCGGCCGGCGCGCCGCGAAGCGATCGCGCCCGGGCTGCTCGTCGTAGGGTCGGCGCAGTACCTCGAGCAGGGCCTCGAGCTCGCTCATGTCCCCACCCTCCGCGGCGTCGATCGCCTGCTGGGCCAGGTAGTTGCGCGGCACGTAGAGCGGATTGACGCGGTTCATCTCCGCCCGTCGCGCCGCGGCCAGCCGACCGTCGCCGAGCACGCGCGCGCCATGCGCTCGCAACCAGGCGAGCAGCTCCGCCTCCACCGCGGCGCGGCGCGTGGGGTCGTAGAAGGCCTCGGCGAGCGGCTCCAGCGTGGGCGCCGCCGGATCGACGTCGGCGAGGCGGCGGAAGAACAGGCTCATGTCCACCTCGCCTGCCGCGAGCAGGCGGTGCAGGCGCTCGAGCAGGCCGTCGTCGCCCTCCTCGCCACCACGCCATTCGGCGAGGCCGAGCTTGGCGCGCATCATGTCGCGATAGCTCGAATCATGGACGTCCGCGTACGCGGCGAGCGCGCGCTCCAGCGGCTCGACCTCGCGCACCACCGGATAGATCGCGTTGGCGAGCTGCCACAGGTTCCAATGCGCGATGAACGGCTGGTTGCCGAAGCGGTAGCGGCGCCCGCCGGCGTCGGTGGTATTGGGCGTCCAGTCGGGGTCGAAGTCGTCGACCCAGCCGTAGGGGCCGTAATCGATGGTGAGGCCGAGGATGGACATGTTGTCTGTGTTCATGACCCCATGCACGAAGCCCACCCGCATCCAGTGCGCGACCAGCACCGCGGTGCGCCGGCAGACCTCGTCGAACCAGCGGATGCGCCGCGCCGCCGCATCGGGCTCGGCGGCGAGTTCGGGGAAATCGCGCGCGATGGTGAAGTCGATCAGGCGCTCGAGCAGCGCCTCCTCGCCGCGCGAGGCGAAGATCTCGAAGTTGCCGAAGCGGATGAAGGACGGCGCCACCCGGCACACCACCGCGCCCGGCTCGGGTCGGGGATTGCCGTCGTAGAGCATGTCGCGCACCACGGTCTCGCCGGTTCCCACCAGGCTCAACGCGCGCGTGGTCGGTACGCCCAGGTGGTGCATCGCCTCGCTGCACAGGAACTCGCGCAGCGAGGAGCGCAGCACCGCGCGGCCGTCGGCGAAACGCGAATACGGCGTCGGCCCGGCGCCCTTGAGCTGCAGCTCCCAGCGTTCGCCACGCGCATTGATCGACTCGCCGAGCGTGATCGCGCGCCCGTCACCGAGCTGCCCCGCCCAGTTGCCGAACTGGTGGCCGCCGTAGCAGGCGGCGTAGGGCTCCATGCCGGGCAGCAGGCCGTTCCCGCCGAAGACGCGGGCGAACTCGGCGCTGCGCACGTCGGCCTCCTCCAGGCCCAGGATGTGCGCCACCTCGCGCGACCACGCCAGCAGGCGCGGCGCCCGCACCGGCGTCGGCATCACCCGCGAGTAGCAGGCGCCATGGACCGGACGGACGTGGTTCTCCGCTTCGGGATCGGCGGGCAGCTCGCGCACGAAGCGGTTGTCGAAGCGAAGCGCTCTCATCGGGAAATCCTCGTCATGGTCGGCCCGGCGGGTGCGGGCCAGGGCGCGCTCAGGCGCGGCGCGGGTCGAAGGCGTCGCGCACCACGTCGGCGAACAGGTTGGCGGCGAGCACGAGCACGAACATGAACACGAAGGCCGCCGCCAACGACCACCAGACCATCGGCTCGCGCGCGAGTTCGGCACGCGCCATGTTGATCATGGTGCCGAAGCTGATCGTCGACGGGTCGACGCCGATGCCGACGTAGGACAGCACCGCCTCGGCCAGCACCAGCCCGGAGAAGTCCATCACCAGCGCGATCAGCACGATATGCATCAGGTTGGGCAGGATGTGGCGGCGCAGGATCGCCGGGGTGCACACCCCGAAGGCGCGCGCCGCCTGCACGTACTCGAGCTCGCGCAGCTTGAGCGTCTCGCCGCGCAACAGGCGCGCCAGCCCCGTCCAGCTGGTGATGCCGAGGATGAAGCACAGTGCCAGCAGGCGCGCATCCGAGCGCTCGGCTGCGGTGTCGAACCAGTGCGGATTCGTGTCGATGACGACCTGCATCATCAGCACCGCGGCGGCGATCAACAGCACTCCGGGGATCGCGTTGAGCACGGTGTATACGTACTGCACGGCATCGTCCACCCAGCCGCCAAGGTAACCCGCGGCGATGCCGAGCGCGACCGCGAAGGGCATCATCACCAGCGTCGTCAGGGTGCCGATCACCAGCGCCGTGCGCACGCTCTTGAGCGCCAGGTAGAGCACGTCCTGCCCGACCTTGTCGGTGCCGAGCACGTGGTAGAGCGGCGCCAGCTCCACGCACACCCCCACCACCGCGAGCAGCACCGCCAGCGTCACCAGCGCCGCGCGCCAGGCCAGCACGGTGTGTCCGGCCAGCAAGGCCGCGGCCACCTCGCCCCAGCGCAGCCCGCTGCCGCGCCATACCAGGCTGGCGAGCACGACGAAGGCGAGCAGCCACGCGAGCGCCGCCTGCGCGAGCGCCTTCGCCAGCCGCAGCGCGAGGTCGCCCGCCCGCGCCGGGCCCGGGTCGGCGCCGAGGTGGGCCGCGCCGTGGGCGAGACGCGGATAGTCGCGCACCTGGCCGCCGTCGGCGGTCTCCATCGTCTCGCGCTGGTACAGCGTCCACGCGAAGGGCGCGGAATAGGTCTTCTCGGTGCGCAGGCGCAGCGGCGCGAGCAGGGCGTCGAGCGCCGACAGCACCTCGGTGGAAACGACCGGAGCCGCCGGTGCTGCTCCGCTTGCCGGCCCGCCCCCATCCGCCCCCGCCACGCGCTCCAGCGCCGGCAGCAGCGGCCGGTAGTGCAGGCTGTCGACCAGGCCCACGACGAGGAAGGCCAGCAACACGGTGGCCGCCGCCATCCCGGTCGGTCGCCTCCCCACCTTGCGCCAGGCCGCGCGCAGCGGCGCCTGCGCACGCGCGCGCATGCCCGCCAGCAGCGCCAGCGCGACGAGCAGGAAGAGCAACGCGTCGGTCCACAGCAGCACCGGCTGAAAGCCCAAGATCACGCTCGATGCGCTCATTGCAGCCTCACCCGCGGATCGGCCAGGGTGTAGGACAGGTCGGTGAGGATCAAGCCGACGATGTACAGCACCGAGCCGATGAACACCATCGCCCGCACCACCGCGAAGTCCTGCGCGTTGATCGCGTCGATCGTGTAGCTGCCCAGGCCGGGAATCGCGAAAAAGGACTCCACCAGCAGGCTGCCCATGAAGAGCAGCGGGATCACCACCACCACCCCGGTCAGGATCGGGATCAGCGCATTGCGCAGCACATGGCGGAACAGCACCGCGAGCTCCGACAGCCCCTTCGCGCGCGCGGTGCGCACGTAGTCCTTCGAGATCTCCTCGAGGAAGATCGTGCGGTACCACCGCGCCGAAGAGCCGATGCCGGCCACCACGCTGATCAGCACCGGCAAGACCAGGAAGCGCGCTGCATCCAGCCCGGGCGCGTAGCCCGAGATCGGCACCAATGCCCACAGCTTGGACACCAGCCACTGGCCGCCGATGATGTAGAACAGGCTGGAGATCGACATCATCGCCACGCACAGCACCACGCCCCAGAAATCCAGCCAGGTGGCGCGGAAGAACACCAGCAGCAGCGCGAAGCTGATCGACACCACGAGGCTGAGCACGAAGGTCGGCAGCGCGATCGCCAGCGAGGGCCCCATGCGCTCGCGGATCTCCTGGCCGATGTCGCGGCCGTCGTCGGCGCGGCCGAACTCGAGCGCGAACATGCGCAGCGACTTGTCGAAGAAGAGGGTCTCGGTGAGGCGCGCGCTGCCGCTCGCGGCGTCGTTGATGAACATCGGCTTGTCGTAGCCGCGCTCGACCTTCCAGCGCTCGATGGCCTCGGGCGTGGCGCGCTTGACGCCGATGTGCATGCGCGCCATGTCGTCGGGCGAGTTCACCACGAAGAAGAGCACGAAGGTGAGCAGGTTCACCCCGATCAGGATCGGCACCGCGTAGAGCAGGCGGCGCAGCAGGTAGGCCGGCATCAGCGCCCTCCTCGCGCGCCGGACCCGGCCGCGCCCGGCGCCGCGGTCGCGGTCTCGCGCCGGCGCCAGTGGATCGCCGCCGGCGCCACCAGCGCGGCGAGCAGCGCCGCCACCAGCAGCAGCGGCCAGGTCACCGGCGCGTTCCACTCCGTGCGCGCAGCGGCACGGCGCTCGAGGTCGATGCGCTGGTACTTCATGGTGTTGCGCACCATGGCCCCGGTCTTGCGGTTGAGCACCCAGCCATGCTGCAGCGAATACGACATCGGGTGGAAGGCGAAGATCCACGGCGCGTCGTGCTGCAGCATCGCCACCATGCGGTCGATGATCTGCTGGCGCGCGGGGCCGTCGGGCATGGCCTTCATGCGCTCGAACAGCGCGTCGTATTCCGGGTTCTCGTAGTTGGCCGCGTTCTGGCCGTTGAACTTCACCTTGCCCTGCGGGCCGTGGAGCAGGAAGAGCAGGTTCTCCGGATCGGGGTAGTCTGCGTTCCAGCCGAAGAAGAAGAGCTGCGCGTTACCCTGGCGGATCTTGTCCTGGAAGCGGTTGAAGTCGGTCGGCCGCACGACGAACTGCACGCCCAGCGCGCGGAACTTCTTCGCCAGCCAGTCCGAGCGCGCCTTGTCGCCCAGCCCGCCGGGCGTGGTGTCGAGGTGGATCACCAGCGGCTCGCCGGTCTGCGCATCGCGTCCATTTGGCCAGCCGGCCTCGGCGAGCAGGCGGCGCGCCTCGTCGACGCCACGGCGCACGGGACGGCCGTCCGCCTCGCTGCCCTGCCACTCGTACACCACCGGGTTCATCCCCGCCCGTCCCGCGCGCGCGCCGAAGATGCCCGGCGGCAAGGGGCTCATGCCGGGCAGGCCGCGGCCGTTGAGGAAGATCGACACGAACTCCTCCATGTCGAGCGCGATCGAGATCGCCTGGCGCAGCTTGCGCGCGCGCTCCTTCTCCGCCTTCGAGGCACCGCCGCCCACGAGCGGGTCGAGCATGTTGAAGCCGAGGTAGAAGATCGACGGCGACACCGAGGTGAGCAGGCGGATGCCCTTGTCGCGCATGTCGTCCGAGAGCGTCACCTCGCCCTGGCTGGTGAGACTGACGGCCTGGTCGAAGTTGTCCGAAGACACGCCCGAGGCGTCGTAATAGCCTTGCAGGAACTTGTTCCAGTATGGGATGCCCTCGCGCTCGCGCGAGAACACCACCTTGTCGATGAATGGCATGGGCTTGCCGCAGTCGCCGAGCAACCCAGCCTCGGCATCGCCGGACTCGCCCGCGCAGGGATAGGCGTCGCCGCGGTAGTTCGGATTGCGCGCAAGCACCATGCGCGCGTTGGGGTTGTTCTCGACCAGCATGTACGGCCCGGTGCCCACCGGCCACCAGTCCAGCGTCAGGTTGCGCTCGGCCATGCCGGGCTGGGCGAAGAAGCGGTCCACCTCGCGCGGCACCGGGCTGAAGAAGGGCATCGAAAGCCAATACTGGAACTGCGGATAGGCGCCCTGCAGGGTGATGCGCAAGGTGTGGCGGTCCACCACCTCCACGCCGGGCAGCGCGAAGCGGTCGAGATCCAGCCAGCCGGGCGGGTCGTCCTTCGCCGCGGCACCGCTCGCCCTGCCTTCCTTGGTTGCCGCAACCAGCCCGGCCTGCAGCTCCTGGAGCCCGGGCAGATACTCCGCCATGAGCTCGAAGATCGGCGAGTGCAGGCGCGGATGGGCGAGACGCTTGATCTGATAGACGTAGTCGCGCGCCTCGAGCTCGCGCGTGCCGGTCGCGGCGAAGTCGCCGAGACCCCGCACTGCGCGCAGGTCGGCCTCGCCAAGGCCGAGATAGCGCGGGCTGCCATCCTCATCGAGGGCGAAGGCCGGGTGGGGCTGGTACAGGATGCCCGGGCGGATACGCACCTCGACCACGGTACGCACCACCTTGGCCGGGTCGGCGTTCGCGGGCAGCTCGCGGCCGCCAGCGTCGAGCCGGCGCAGGCTCGGCATGGCCTCGGCGGTGGCGGGCTCGAGCACATAGGGGCGCTTCAGGTAGTGGTACTGCAGCGGCGGCTCGACGATCTGGTACAGGAAGCTCGCCTCGTCCTCGCTGTAGGACTGCACCGGATCGAGATGCTTGGGGCGCTCGGTGAAGGCGGTGTACAGGATGTGTTCCCCGCGCTCGGCCACCGGATAGGGGTCGTTCCACACCGGGCCGCAGGCCGCGAGTGCCAGGCAGGCGATCAACAGCGCAGCCGCGGAACGTAACGACGCACCCGCCCTGCGCGGGTGCGCAGGGCGGATCGGGCCGGGGCGGCCGGGGGTCCGGAGAGGGCAGGAGAACCGGCGCACGGGCACGCGGAAGCTTCGATGAAAGCGCGGATTCTGGCAGGTTTCGCACGCGCTTGCGATCTGCACACGGCCTCGGACCCACAGCCGTGACCCGCCCGCCTCGACGAAACATGGCCTGCCCTACCGGCTCCGTCGCCTCCTTCCATCCCCCCGCGCGGGCGAAAGTCCCGTCCGTCGAAGGGTTTTGACGGTTTTTCGCTATAATCCCCGTCTTGTCATTCGGAGTCATTTCTCATGGGCTTTCTCGCCGGCAAACGAATCCTCATCACCGGTCTGCTCAGCAACCGTTCGATTGCCTACGGCATCGCCAAGGCCATGCACCGTGAAGGCGCCGAGCTCGCCTTCACTTACCAGAACGACCGCTTCAAGGACCGCGTCGCCAAGCTGGCGGCCGACTTCGGCAGCAGCCTGATCTTCCCGCTCGACGTTCAGGACGACGCGCAGATCACCGGCCTGTTCGAGCAGCTCGGGCAGCACTGGGACGGCCTCGACGCGCTGGTGCATTCGATCGCGTTCGCCCCCGGCGAGGCACTCGAGGGCGATTTCCTCGACGGCCTCACCCGCGAGGCCTTCCGCATCTCGCAGGAGGTCAGCACCTACAGCTTCCCGGCGCTGGTCAAGGCCGCGCGCCCGATGATGCAGGGCCGCAACGCCAGCGTGCTGACCCTGTCCTACCTGGGTGCCGTGCGCACCATGCCCAACTACAACATCATGGGTCTCGCCAAGGCCAGCCTGGAAGCCTCGGTGCGCTACCTCGCCGTCACCCTCGGCCCGGAAGGCATCCGCGCCAACGCGATCTCCGCCGGCCCGATCAAGACGCTCGCGGCCTCGGGCATCGGCAGCTTCGGCAAGCTGCTCGCCTTCAACGAGCACAACGCCCCGCTGCGCCGCAACGTGACCATCGAGGAAGTGGGTAACGCCGCCGCCTTCATGTGCTCGGACCTGGCCAGCGGCATCACCGGCGAGGTCATGTACGTGGATGGCGGCTTCAACACCACCGCGCTCGGCAACGCGCTGCCGCTGCCGCAGTAAGGATATCGCGGCGGACGGCGCTGCGCGGCAGCCGCCGCATCCGCCTGCCGAGCCTCGGCGGACGGCACAAAAAAGCCCGGTTTCGACACCGGGCTTTTTGTTTCCATGCTGCCCCCGCCGCACGGGCGAGTGGCGGAGCATGCGGGGATCCGCTGGGAATCAGCGCGGCTCGACCTGCAGTGCCGTCGGGTTGATCGTGACCTCGTAGCGCTGGCGCAGCTCGCTCAGGAAGGCGCCGAAGTCGCGCCCGGCCAGGAGCTGCTTGTACTGTCCCGTAACCGCGGCGACGCGCGGGTCCGCGTCGCCGATCTGCGCGCGCTCGACCGCCTCGATGCGGTACAGCACGTAGTCGCCCTCGGTCGACTGCACGCCGACGTGCACCGGGAGCGTCTCGGCCGACGCCGAGAACACCGCCTGCATGGCCGCCGCCGGCAGCCCGGGGGCACCACGCTGCAGCTTGCGCGCCTCGCCCCAGCGGGCTGCGGGCTGCTCGCCCCTGCGCAGCGCGGCCAGCATCTCCTCGCCCGCACGGGTGGCCTTCACCCGGCCCTGCTCGATGCGGACGAGTTCGACGATGCGCTCGCGGACCTCGTCGAGCGGCAGCCGGCGCGCCGGCTCGAAGGCCTTGACCCGCGCCGACACCAGGGTGCCGTTGCCGATCTCGATGGCCTCGGTGTTGCGGCTTTTCTGCACCGCCTCGTCGCCGAACAGGGCCGAGATCACGCGCTCGTCGGCGAGCGGCGCCGGGGCGGAGTCGCGGCTGATCCAGTCGGTGGTGGCGGTCTTGAGGCCGAGCGCCTCGGCCGCGGGCTGCAGGCTGTCGGGCTGCTCGTACACCGTGTTGGAGAACTGCTCGGCCAGCTCCGCGAAACGACGACCGGCCTCCTGGGCGCGCAGCTCGGCGAGGATCTCCGCGCGCACGGCCTCGAAGGGCTTGACCGAGGAAGGCTTGATGTCGGTGACCTCGACGATGTGCACGCCGAAGTCGCTGCGCACCGGCTCGCCGATCACGCCTTTCTGCAGACCGAACACCGCGTCCTCGAAGGCGCCGACCATCACGCCGCGGGCGAAGAAACCGAGATCGCCGCCGTTGCCGGCCGAGCCCGGATCCTGCGACTTCTCCTTCGCGAGGGCGGCGAAGCGCGCGGGATCGGCGCGCAGTTGCTCGACGAGCGCTCGCGCCTCGGCCATCACGCGATCGACCTCGGCCTGCTCGGCGCCTTGGTCGAGGGCGAGCAGGATGTGACGAGCCTGGCGCTCCTCGGGCACGCCGAAGCGCTGCGGATTGCCGTCGTAGAAGGCGCGCACCGCGTCGTCCGCGACCTCGACGCCACGCTCGACCGCCGCGCGGTCGAAGACCAGGTATTCGGCCTGCAGCCGCGCCGGGCGCTCGAAGCGCGTCGGGTTGGCCTCGTAGTAGGCGCTGACCTGCGCGTCGTCCACCTTGACGTCGGCCGCCAGGGCCTTCGCCGAGAGGCGGAACTCGCGCACGCTGCGCGACTCCAGCTGGGCGTCGAGGAAGCGCCGTGCCGATGCCTGTGGAACGATGCCGGCGTCGCCGACCGCCGCGACGATCTGCTGCACCCGCACGTCCTGCGCCAGGCGCGCCTCGAAAGTCGCGGGGGTCATGCCCTGGGCACGCAGCAGGGTCTCGTAGCGCTGCAGCGAGAAGCTGCCGTTTTCCTGGAAGGAGGCCACGCCGGCGATGGTCTCCTGCAGCTGCTGCGGCGTCACCACGAGACGGTTCTCGGCGGCGTAGAGTGCGAGCACGCGCTGGTTGATCAGGTTCTCGAGCACGGCTCGCCGCAGTTCGGCCGACTGCAGCAGCGCACGGTCGACCTGGCCCCCGCCGTCCTGCCGCAGGCGGTCCTGCTGCTCGCGCAGGGCCTGGTCGAACTCCCATGCTCCTATGGTGGTGCCGCCGACACGCGCGGCCTCGTTCGCCGAACCCGAGTCGCTGAAGTAGGCGTCCATGCCGAAGAAGGCGAAGGGGACGATCAGGAGCGCCAGGATCACCTGGGCGACGCGTTTATTGTTGCGAACAGCCTCGAACATCTCGTATTCCGTGGAAAGGACAGAAAAATGCAGCCGTGTGGCAGGATCCCGGCGCGAAAAGTTCCGCAGTTTAGCGCATCGGTCCGGCTTCGGGTCCGCGGCATGCCATCCGTCACAGCGCGCAGGGAACGGCGCTCAATATACTGCGCGGATGCGCGCAAGCCCTCTCCCCGCAGTCGTCCTCGCCCTGGCCTATTGGGCGGTCGGCTATCCCGCCCTCCATCTCGCCATCCCACCGGGCTACACCGCCCCCTTCTTTCCACCGGCCGGTATCGCACTCGCCGCGCTGTTCGTGTTCGGACTGCGCCTGTGGCCTGCGGTGTTCGCAGGGTCGGCCCTGGTCCAGCTCGCCACCGCCTGGCCGCTGCTCGGCAGCGCAGGCTGGAATCCGCTCGGTCCGCTCGCCGTCCCGATAGGCGCCACCCTGCAGGCGGTGGTCGGCGTCCTGCTCGCGCGCCGGCTGCTCGCGCCCGGCGACACGCTCGACACGGCCGGCTCGGTGATGCGCTTCCTCGGCATCTGCATGCCGCTTAGCGGGCTGGTGTGCTCGACGATCGGCGTCTCCGCCCTGGTCTGGGCGGCGGTGATCCCGGCATCCGACGCGCTCTTCAACTGGTGGACCTGGTGGACCGGCGACACCCTGGGCATGCTCGTCGCCGCCCCGCTCACCCTGGTGTTCATTGGCCGCCCGGCGCAGGACTGGCGCCAGCGCAGACTCGGCGTCGCGCTGCCGATGTCGATCGCGCTCGTGCTGCTCGCCCTCGCCTACCGGCAGGTGGTGAGCTGGGAGGATTCGCGCGTGCGGGCGCAGTTCGAGCGCGACAGCGTCCATCTCTCCGCCCTGCTGCAGAAGCGCCTCGAAGAACAGGTCGACATGGTGCGTTCGATCGAGCGCCTGCTGCTCGCGAGCGACCAGGTCTCGCGCGCCGATTTCCACGAGTTCGTCGCGCCCTGGATGCGACTGCACCCGGGCACGCGCAGCTTCACCTGGAACCCTTACGTAAGACACGCTGAGCGCGCGGCATTCGAAGAGGGGATCCGGAGCGACTGCCGGGTCGATTACCGCATCCTCGACCGCGATCCCGCCGGACAAACTTCGCCTGCTACCGAGCGTCGCGAGTATTTCCCGGTCACGCACGTCGAGCCCGAAGAGGGCAACCACGCCGTGCTCGGCATGGATCCACTGTCCTTCCCGGTCGCAGGCGAGGCGATCGAACGCGCGCTGGCCACCGGCCAGCCAGCGGCCAGCGCGCGCATGCGCCTGGTGCAGGAGCACGGGGAGCAGCATGCCGTGGTGCTCTATCAAGCCGTTTTCGGCTCCTCGCCGCCTGCACCGGTCCGCGCCCCGCTCGGAGTCGTGTCCGCGGCACTGGGCATGGACGACCTGCTCGCAGCCGTTTCACGCCAGGCTGCGGCGCAGGGCATCGCGGTGCGACTCTCCGACCGCGACGCCGGGCCCGAGTCGGCGCTGCTTGCCGGCGACGATCGCGGACAGGAGTCGGTCTGGCCGGAAGAGATCCTGGCGCGCACCACGAGCATCGATTTCGCCGGTCGTCGATGGGAGCTGCACACCCGCGCCCTGCCCCGCTACATCGAACAGCTGCGCAGCTGGGCAGCGTGGGGCACGATCGCGGTCGGCGTCCTCACCAGCGCAATGCTCGGCGCGCTCCTGCTCATCACCACCGGCAACCGTCGCCGCATCCAGGCGCTGGTCGAACACCGCACCGCCGAGCTCCAGGCCGCGAGCGTACGCTTGCATGAAAACCGCGCCGCACTGATCGACGCCCAGCGCATCGCCCGCCTCGGCAGCTGGGAGACCCTCTGCGCACGCGACGGGCTGCACGCCTCGGACGAGCTCCACCTGCTGCTCGACAGCACGGCAGGCGACCTGAACTCGCTCGCCGACCTGATCGACGCGATCGCCCCCGCCAGCCGCGCGGCCCTGACCGACGCGCTCGAACGCGCCGCCACGGAGCCGGGCCGGATCATGCTCGACTGCAACACCGACAGTCTGCCGATGCGCACGCTGCAGTTCCGCATCGAGGGCGAGCATGTGGGCGGCCGCCTCCGGCGTATCCGCGGTACCGCGCAGGACGTCACCGCGCTGCGCGAGGCCGAAGCCCGCATCCGCTACCTCGCTCGCTTCGACCCGCTCACCGGGCTGCTCAACCGCAGCGCCTGGCAGGACCACGCCCAGGACGTGCTGCGGCACGCCGCGCGCCATGACGACCGCTGCGCCGTGCTGTTCCTCGACCTCGACGACTTCAAGACGGTCAATGACTCGCTCGGCCACGCCGCCGGCGATCGCCTGCTCGCCCAGGTGGCCTGCCGCCTCGGCGGCTGCGTACGCGCGGAAGACCTGGTCGCCCGCATCGGCGGCGACGAGTTCGTGATCCTGTTGTCGCGCCTCGCGCACGCCGAAGAGCCGGCGCGCGTTGCCGAGCGCGTGCTCGATGCGCTCGCCCGCCCGCTGCAGATCGACAGCCAGCCGCTGCGCGTCGGCGCGAGCATCGGAATCGCCCTCTACCCCGCCGACGGTGGCGAGATCGATACGCTGCTCAAGCACGCCGACACTGCGATGTACGAGGCCAAGGAGTCCGGCCGCAACGCCTACCGCTTCTTCCTGCCCGAGATGACCCAGCGCGTGACCCGCCGACTGCAGACCGAGGCCGAGCTGCGCAAGGCGATCGAGAGCGGCGATCTGCGCCTGCACTACCAGCCCCAGATCGACGCGGCGAGCGGCCGGGTGTACGGCTGCGAGGCCTTGGTGCGGTGGCAACATCCCGAGCGGGGTCTGCTCCCGCCCGACCGCTTCGTCCCTTTCGCCGAACAGAGCGGCCTGATCGTGCCGCTCGGGGAATGGGTGCTGCGCGAAGCCTGCCTGCAGCAGGTGCGCTGGCGCGACGCCGGCCTGCCGCCGCTCGACGTGGCGGTAAACATCTCGGCGCTGCAGTTCCGCCGGCGCGACTTCGTCGCCACGGTGGCGCGCGTGCTGGGCGAGACGGGCGCCGATCCGGCGCGGATCGAGCTGGAGATCACCGAGAGCGCGCTGATGGACGCGACGCCCGAGCTGGTGGCGAGCTTCGACCAGCTCGTGGCGCTCGGACTGACGCTGGCCCTGGATGATTTCGGCACCGGCTACTCCAGCCTGTCCTACCTCAAGCGCCTGCCGCTGCGCCGCCTGAAGATCGACCGCTCCTTCGTCGACGGCCTGCCGGACAATCCGGAAGACGCCGCGATCACCTCGGCCACCCTGTCGCTCGCCCGCGACCTCGGCCTGGAGGTGGTCGCCGAAGGCGTGGAAACGCTCGAACAGCGCAGCTACCTCAGCAGCCGCGGCTGTCGCGCGATGCAGGGTTATCTGTTCTCGAAGCCGCTGGGCGTGAGGGAGTTCGGGGAGTGGTTCGAAAGGCAGGTGGCGGCGCTCGCCTGACGAACACACCGCGCCTGTGCGCGCACCCCGCTCTCCGCACGAGCGGCGGAAGGCGCGAAGACCGCGGCTGGCCGGCGCGAAGCGCGTCGCCTGCCCCGCCGGCCTCGTTCGCGGCTACCGCAGCCCCTACAGGGGCGCCGCGGCGCGCTGGAACACCAACTGCCCGCCCTCGGCATCGACGCGGATACGATCCTTGGCAGCGAACCTGCCCTCCAGGATCGCCTTCGCGAGCGGGTTCTCGATGCGCTCCTGGATCGCGCGCTTCAAGGGCCGCGCGCCGAACACCGGGTCGAAGCCAGCCTCCGCCAGCTCGGCGAGCGCCGCGTCGCTGATCTCCATGCCCATCTCCAGGCGCGCGAGGCGCTTCTCGAGGTACTGCAGCTGGATCTTCGCGATGCCGGCGATGTGCTTCTCGTCGAGCGCGTGGAACACCACGACCTCGTCGATGCGGTTGATGAACTCGGGGCGGAAATACGTCTTGACCTCCGCCATCACCGCGAGCTTGATCACCCCGTAGTCGTCGCCCGCCATGGCCTGGATCATCTGGCTACCCAGGTTCGAGGTCATCACGATCACGGTGTTCTTGAAGTGCACCGTGCGCCCCTGGCCATCCGTCATGCGGCCGTCGTCGAGCACCTGCAGCAGCACGTTGAACACGTCCGGGTGCGCCTTCTCGACCTCGTCGAACAGGATCACGCTGTAGGGCTTACGCCGCACCTGCTCGGTCAGGTAGCCGCCCTCCTCGTAGCCGACGTAGCCGGGAGGCGCGCCGATGAGCCGCGCGACCGAGTGCTTCTCCATGAACTCGCTCATGTCGATGCGGATCAGGTGCTCCTCGGAGTCGAACAGGAAGTTCGCCAGCGTCTTGCACAATTCGGTCTTGCCCACGCCGGTGGGACCGAGGAAGAGGAAGGAACCGTACGGCCGGTTCTCGTCCGACAGGCCGGCGCGCGAGCGCCGGATGGCGTCGGCCACCAGGCGCACGGCCTCGTCCTGGCCGACCACGCGCTCGTGCAGCTTGTCTTCCATCTTCAGCAGCTTCTCGCGCTCGCCCTGCATCATCTTGCTCACCGGGATGCCGGTGGCGCGCGAGACCACCTCGGCGATCTCCTCGGCGCCGACCTCGGTGCGCAGCAGCTTGTTGGGCGCCGCATTCTGGCCCGCCTGCTCGGCCATCCGGAGCTGGCCTTCCAGTTGCGGCAGCTTGCCGTACTGCAGCTCGGCGACCTTGTCGAGCTGGCCCTTGCGCTGGTACTCGGCCATCTGCGCACGCAGCGCGTCGATCTCTTCCTTGATGTGGGCGGAACCCGCCGCCTTGGACTTCTCGGCCTTCCAGATCTCTTCCAGGTCGTTGTACTCGCGCTGCAGCTTGGCGAGTTCTTCCTCGATCAACTGCAGGCGCTTGAGCGAGGCCTCGTCCTTCTCCTTCTTGACCGCCTCGCGCTCGATCTTGAGCTGGATCATGCGGCGGTCGAGCTTGTCCATGACCTCGGGCTTGGAGTCGATCTCCATCTTGATCCGCGCCGCGGCCTCGTCGATCAGGTCGATCGCCTTGTCGGGCAGGAAGCGGTCGGTGATGTAGCGGTGCGACAGCTCGGCCGCAGCGACGATGGCCGGGTCGGTGATGTCCACGCCGTGGTGGATCTCGTACTTCTCCTGCAGGCCGCGCAGGATGGCGATGGTGGCCTCGACCGAAGGCTCGTCGACCAGCACCTTCTGGAAGCGGCGCTCGAGCGCGGCGTCCTTCTCGATGTACTTGCGATACTCGTCGAGCGTGGTGGCGCCGATGCAGTGCAGTTCGCCGCGCGCGAGCGCGGGCTTGAGCATATTGCCGGCGTCGATCGCGCCCTCGGCCTTGCCAGCGCCCACCATGGTGTGGAGCTCGTCGATGAAGACGATGATGCGGCCCTCTTCCTGGGCGATCTCCTTCAACACGGCCTTCAGGCGCTCCTCGAACTCGCCGCGGTACTTGGCTCCCGCCAGCAGCGCCGCCATGTCGAGCGAGAGCACACGCTTGCCCTTGAGCGTCTCGGGCACTTCCTCATTGACGATGCGCTGCGCCAGGCCCTCGACGATCGCGGTCTTGCCCACGCCCGGCTCGCCGATCAGCACCGGGTTGTTCTTGGTGCGGCGCTGCAAAATCTGGATGGCGCGGCGGATCTCGTCGTCGCGGCCGATCACTGGGTCGAGCTTGCCGCTGCGTGCGCGCTCGGTGAGGTCGAGGCAGTACTTGTTCAGCGACTCGCGCTGGCCTTCGGCATCCTGGCTGCCCACATTGGCGCCGCCGCGCACCGCCTCGATCGCGGCCTCCAGCGCCTTGCGCGCGAGGCCGTTCTCCTTGAGCAGGCGGCCGGCCTCACCCTTGTCGTCGGCGAGCGCGAGCAGGAACATCTCGCTGGCGATGAACTGGTCGCCGCGCTTCTGCGCTTCGCGGTCGGTGACGTTGAGCAGGTTGTTGAGATCGCGGCCGATGCTGACCTCGCCGCCGTGGCCCTCGACCTTGGGCAGGCGGCCGATGGCCTTGCCGACCGCGTTCTTGAGCGGCGGCACGTTGACGCCGGCGCGCTGCAGCAGCGACACGCTGCCGCCGTCGTCCTGCTCGAGCAGCGCCTGCAGCACGTGCAGCGGCTCGATGAACTGCTGGTCGTTGCCCACGGCGATGCTCTGCGCATCGGCCAGGGCCTGCTGGAACTTGGTGGTGAGCTTGTCGAAGCGCATGGGGACGATCCTCGGGATTCGTTGAACTGAACCCTATGTGGGGCACATCCGCCGCGCTTCAAGTACCCGCTCAGAGATGCGGCCGGGTCTGGCCCGGTATGTCGGGGTAGCGCACGTAGTCGACCAGGTCCTGGATCTCCTGCGGCGGCGGCTTGGTCAGCAGGCTGACCGCGACGATGGTCGCGAAGCCGAGCGGGACGCCGAACACCCCGGCCGAGATCGGATTGATGTCGAACCAGGCGTTCGCCATCGAACCGCCGAAGAAGGGGTGCGTGTGCATCACGTAGAACACCGTGACCGCGAGCCCGACGAGCATGCCGGTGACCGCCCCGGGGCGGTTGGCACGCTTCCAGAAGATGCCCAGCACGAGTGCCGGGAAGAAGGCCGAGCCGCCGATCGAGAAGGCCAGACCGACCATGAAGAGGATGTTGTCCGGCCGCATCGACGCCACCCAGGCCGCCACCACCGCCACCACCAGCAGCTGCGACTTGGAGATCACCAGCCTGCGGTGGGTCGTGGCCCGGGGATTGATCACCTTGTAGTACAGGTCGTGCGACAGCGCGTTCGAGATCGTCAGCAGCAGGCCGTCGGCGGTGGACAGCGCCGCAGCCAGCCCTCCGGCCGCGACCAGGCCCGAGACCACGTAGGGCAGCCCCGCGATCTCGGGTGTGGCGAGCACGATCACGTCGGTGTTGAGGCGCAGCTCGGCGAGTTGCAGGATGCCGTCGCCGTTGAGGTCCTCGATGCGCACCAGGCCCACCCTGCCCCAGGACGCCACCCAGTCGGGCAGGATCGCGATGTTCGAGCCGACCAGGTTGTTATAGACCTCCCACTTCGCGAACACGGCGTAGGCCGGCGCGGTGACGTAGAGCAGGAAAATGAAGAACAGCGACCACAGCACCGAGCGCCGCGCCTCCATGACGCCGGGCGTGGTGTAGTAGCGCATCAGGATGTGCGGCAGCGCCGCCGTGCCCACCATGAGCACGAACATCAGCGCGAGGAAGTTGTTGCGCGCGGTGGCGGACTCGTCCGCGCTCGCGCCCGGATGCGCCTCGGCGTGACGAGGGGGCGGGCGCGCGCGCTCGAGCGCCTCGGCGCGCGCGCGCTGCCAGGCCTCGCGAGCCTCGGACGGCGTGCGCGGCAGGTCGCGCAGCGCGCGCTCGGCGAGCGCGATGTCGCGCGCCGGCGCATCGCCCAGGCGCATGCGGTTGAGCTCCTCGATCATGCGCCGGCGCTCGTCCTCGAGCGAGGCCGGCAGCGCGGCGATCTTGTCGGCGTAGTCCTGCGCGCGCGCGGTGTAGAGGTCGCGCACCGCACGCTCGGAGGGGGCTTCGAAGAGCTCGTCCTCGCGCGCGCTGATCTGCTGCAGCACGGTGCCGTACACCGCCTGCGGGATCGGGATGCCGGTGAGCTTGTAGGAAAGGATCACCACCGGCACCAGGTAGGCGATGATCAGAATCACGTACTGCGCCACCTGGGTCCAGGTGACCGCGCGCATGCCGCCGAGGAAGGAGCACACCAGGATGCCGGCCAGCCCGATGAAGAGCCCGATCTCGAACTCGACGCTGACGAAGCGGCTGGTCACCAGGCCCACGCCGTAGATCTGCGCGACCAGGTAGACGAAGCTCGCCAGCACCGCCGCGGCGAGCCCGACCAGGCGCGCGACGTTGCCCTGGTAGCGCGCGCCGAGGAAGTCGGGGATGGTGTATTGGCCGAACTTGCGCAGGTAAGGCGCGAGCAGCAGCGCCACCAGCACGAAGCCGCCGGTCCATCCGGTCACGAAGGCCAGGCCCTCGAAGCCGCTGAAGTAAAGGGTGCCGGCCAGCCCGATGAAGGACGCCGCGCTCATCCAGTCCGCGGCGGTGGCCATGCCGTTGAACATCGCCGGCACGCGGCGCCCGGCGACGTAGTACTCGGAGACGTCGGACGTGCGCGAGAGCACGCCGATGGTGGCGTAGATCGCGATCGTGACGAACAGGAAGACGTGGCCGATGAGCTGCTGCGGCAGGCCCATGCTCTCGCCGATCGCCAGCAGCACGACGAAGACCGCGAAGCCGAGGGTGTAGATCCCGTAGTAGCGCCGCAGCTGGCGCGCGAAGCCGAGGTTGCGCCTCAAGGGGAATGCTCTCCGCTCGGCCCGCGCACCCGGGTCATCAGTACTTGATCCGCGCGTAGTAGGTCTTCTCGGCGGCCTCGCGCGCATCGCGCAGGGTGCGGACGCCCTTCTCCGCGAGCAAGGGGATCAGCTTGAGGAAGACCTCGGCGGTGACGATCGCGTCGCCAAGCGCGGTGTGGCGGCCGACGATGGTCAGGCCGAGTCGCTCGGCGATCGCCTCCAGGCGGTGCGATTCCTGGTTGGGATGCACCACCGCCGACAGCAGCAGCGTGTCGATCACCGGGTGGTCGAAGCGCAACCCGGTCTGCTCCTCCTTGAGTTGCAGGAAGCGCATGTCGAACGCCGCGTTGTGCGCGATCAGCACGGTGTCCGCCGAGAATGCGTGGAAGGCGGGCAGCACCCTGTCGATGGTGGGCTGGCCGCGCAGCATCTCCGAGGTGATGCCGTGGATCTTGGCCGACTCGGGCGCGAGCGGACGCTCCGGATCCACCAGCTGCTCGAAGGACTCGGCGCGCAGCAGCTTGCCGTTGAGGATGCGGGTGGCGCCGATCTGGATGATCTCGTCGCCCTGCGAGGGGTTGAGCCCGGTGGTCTCGGTGTCGAACACCGTGTAGCTGAGCTCGGAGAGCAGGCGATCGTCGAGCTCGTGCGACTTCTCCGACCAGGCGAAGAGGTCGAAGTCGTAGTACTCGGGCCGGCTCTCGCCGCGCAGGTAGGTCTCGGCCTCGGCCTGCTCCTGCGGCGTCGCCGCCGGCAGCAGGATGCGGAAGAAGGCGCGGTGGCGCACCTTCTCGCGCTCGAGCCACATCTCGCCGTCGTGGCGGTCGATCACGTCGCGCACGGTGAGCGGGCTGCTCTCGTCCTCGATCTTCATCGGTTCGAGTTCCCAGCTCATCACCGTCTCGGTGCTCATCGCCTGCCCCGACCAGATCAGGTCGAGGTGGACCAGGCGGCCGGCGGCAGTCAGGCGGAAACGCACCTCGCGCACCTCGAACTCGTCCGAAAGCCGGCTGGCGAGGTAGGTGATCGCCTGGATCAGCGAGAAGCTGTCGACCTTCATCCAAAGGGATTCATCCACCTCCTCGAGCTTGGTGGGCAGGCCGATGCGGGCCTCGATGCGGCGCTGCGCCGCGGCGACCAGGTCGGCGCCGAGCATCTCCTCGAGCGGCCAGCGCGCCTTCAGCGAATCGGCAAATTCGTTTGCGGTCTGGTCGAGGCGCTGGCTCATCGACTGCACCTCGTCGCGCACCACCTTGCGGAAGCGAGTGCGCATCTCTTCGGGGAGATCCTCGAACTCGAGCATGTCGGCAGCTGCGCGCACGTTGGCGAGCGAGGCGCGGCTGCCCTCGGTGAGGTTGTGCAACATCTGGTCGCGGCGCGACTCGGTCTCGAAGTTGCGCGTGATGTTGTCGAGCATGAGGATGAAGCCGGTGAGCGTGCGCTCGGACGCGGGCGCTGCCGCGGCGGTCTCCGCCGCTGCAGGCGTCATCTCACCCGCCGTGCCGACCGCGTCCGTCGCGCCCTGCGGCGCGGCGTCCTCCCCGCCCACGGCCTCGCCCACGACCTCGCTCTCCGCCGCGGCCGCAAGCGCCGGAGCCGCCAGCGACAGCACCGGCGCCATCTGGACGCGCAGCAACTGGCCGGCACGAGTGGTGGTGACGAAATTGGCCTGCGCCTGGGTTGCGCCGCGGCGCAGGCGTTGCTGGATGGTGTCGAGCGCGTGCGCGATCAGGTTGCGCTCGAAGACCCCGTAGATCGAGCGCCCTAAGCCGATCAGCTCACCGCCTCCAGCCACGCCGGGCGCATCGGAGAGCGCGCGGAACTGCGCGCGCGCACGGTTGTTGTAGAGCAGCACGCGACCGTCGAGGTTGCACACCACCACGCTCTGCGTGAGCTCGGACATCAGCGCGGCGAGGCGGTCCTTCTCGAGCTCCACCGAGGCCTTGGCGCGCCCGATCTGCGCCTCCACGTCCTGCATCAGCGCGTCGCGCTGGCTGGCGAGCTCGTTGGTGGCGACCGCGAGTTGCTGCACCTCGGGCGGACCTTCGGGCTGGACACGGAAGCCGCGGTTGGCGCCCAGCATCAGGCGCAGGTTCTCCGACATGCGCAGCAAGCCCTGGACGTACTGGCGGAAGAGCACCCGCACCACGCCGACGCCGGCAGCGAAACCCATCGCCGTGAGCAGGGTGCCAAGCGTGAGGTGCGGCGACAGCACCTTCACCAGCAGTTCGCGCGCCTCCCCTTCGGTCTCGACCCAGACGATCAGCGCGGTGAGCAGGAAGGGCCCGGTCATCAGCAAAAACAGCACGATGACCGCGAGCATGAATCGCGTACGTGCCTGCATGGCTCACTGCTCCAGCAGGTTGCGCACCTTGTCCACCAGCTCGCGGGTGGAGAAGGGCTTGGTCATGTAGGCGTCGGCGCCGAGCGCGAGCCCCTTGGCCACCTCGGTATCGCGGCCCTTGGCGGTCAGCATCAGGATGCGCACGCCGGCCATCTCGGGATCGGAGCGGATCTCCTGGCAAACCTCGAAACCGCTCTTCTTCGGCATCATGACGTCGAGCAGCACCAGATCGGGCCGCGAGGCGCGGATCCGGCGCACGGCCTCCTCGCCGTCGTTGGCCACCTCGACCTGATAGCCCTCGCGCTTCATGAGGAACTCCAGCGAAATGACGATGTTCTGTTCGTCGTCGGCAATCAGTACTTTCTTGTCCATCAGCGTCTCCTCCCCGCCCGATATTCTATGTCATCCCTCGCCCGCCGCCGACTTCAGCGGCAGCTCGAAGGAGAATGTCGCGCCCTCGCCCGGCACGGACTCCAGCCACAGCCGACCGCCGAAGTGCTCGACGATCTGGCGGCTGATCGGCAGGCCCAGGCCGGTGCCCTGCGGCCGCGAGCGCTCGTCCCCGCCCTGGCGGAACTTCTCGAATACAACCGGCTGCTGGGCCGGCTCGATCCCCGGTCCGTTGTCCTTCACCGCGACGCGACAGCGCTCGCCGTCGCAGCTCAGCGTCACGTCCACCCGACCGCTGCCCGTGGGCACGAACTTCGCCGCGTTCGACAGCAGGTTGAGCATCACCTGCAGCAGGCGGTCGTGATCGGCACGCAGCGTCGGCACCGACTCCGGCAGGTGCAGGTGCAGCTCGGCGCCGCGGTCCCGGAAGAGCTGCAGCGTGGCGTCGCCGGAGTGGCGCACGAGCTCGCACAGGTCGATGTCGGTGTTGTGCCACTCGGCGTGGCCGGATTCGATCTTGGCCATGTCGAGCACCTGGTTCACCAGGCGCGACAGGCGCACCGTCTCCGACACGATGATGCCCAGGAAGCGCTGGCGATCCTCGACGTCGATGTCTGGATCGTCGAGCATCATCTCGGAGAGCGCGCGGATCGAGGTCAGCGGCGTGCGCAGCTCGTGCGTCACCGAGGACATGAAGTCGTCCTTCAGGCGGTCGAGCTCCTGCAGGCGCTCGTTGGCGGCGCGCAGCTCGGCGGTCGCGGCCTCGAGCGCGCGCGACTTCTCCTCGAGCTTGTGCGAGTAGGCGCGGACCTGCGAGGCCTCGTCGAGGATGTCCATGACCTCGCCGAGCCCGAGCGGCTCCGCCTGCACCACGGTCGACACCATCACCCGCGCCGAGGCGCTGCCGATGGCGCCGGCGAGAAGGGTCTCGGCGAAGTGGACCAGCTCGGGATCGGCCTTGAGCTCGGAGACCCGCTGCAGGCCATGCGAGCGCGCGTAGGCGCCGAAGGCCTCCTCGGTGCGGCGCTGGCCGAGGAAGCGCGCCACCAGCGGCACCAGCTCGCCGGCCTCGGCGCCGGTGCGCCAGAAGCTGGCCGGCGGCGCGTCACCACGCCGGAACACATCGACGAAGAGCGCGCCCTGGGTGGCCTCCGGCCCGGTCGGCACGCGCAGCATCGACACCGCGACGTAGCAGCCGATGTTGGCGAGGAGGCTCCAGAACAGCGCGTGGCTGATGTTGTCCAGGCCGGTGAGCCCGAAGAGCTGCTCGGGCCTGAGCCAGCCTAGGCCGAGCACGCCGTGCTCGAGGAAGCCCGGATCGAGCCAGCCCGACTTGGCGAACGACGGCAGCAGCAGCGTGTAGACCCACACCGCGAAGCCCGCGAGCAGGCCGGCGAGCGCGCCCTCGCGGGTGCCGCCACGCCAATACATGCCGCCGATCACCACCGGGGCGAACTGCGCCACCGCAGCGAAGCTGATGAGGCCGATGCTGACCAGCGCGTAGGCCTCGCCGGCGAGGCGGAAGTAGAGATAGCCGAGCAGCAGCAGCACCACGATCGCGCCGCGGCGGATGCCGAGCAGGAGCCCGGTGAGGTCGCGCTCGCGCGCGAGGTCGAGCCGCCGGCTGCGCAGCAGCATCGGCATCACGAGGTCGTTGCACACCATCGTGGACAGCGCGATCGCCTCCACGATCACCATGCCGGTGGCTGCGGACAGGCCGCCGATGAACACGAGCAAGGCGAGCGCATTCTGCCCATGCGCGAGCGGCAGGGTCAGCACGAAGGTGTCCGGGTCCACCGTGCCGCTGCCAAAATGCAGCAGCCCGCCGATCGCGACCGGGATCACGAAGAGGTTGATCGCCAGCAGGTAGGCGGGAAAGACCCAGGTGGCGCGGCGCAGGTGTTGCTCGTTGACGTTCTCCACCACCGCGATCTGGAACTGCCGCGGCAGGAAGATGATCGACAGCATCGCCAGCAGGACGTGGGCGAACCAGCCGCCGTAGCCGAGCCGGCCGGCGCCGTCGAAGGCGAGCAGGCGTTGCAGCTCGGGCACCGCCGCGGCGCGCGCGTAGAGGTCGCCGAAGCCGTCGTAGAGCCAGTAGGTGACGTAGACGCCGACCGCGAGGAAGGCCAGCAGCTTGACGACCGACTCGAAGGCGATCGCCGCCACCATGCCCTCGTGGCGCTCGGTGGTGTCGAGGTGGCGGGTGCCGAACAGCACGGTGAAGGCGGCGAGCGCGAGCGCGATGTAGAGCGTGCCGTCCTGCCACCAGCCGGACTGGCTCTCGATGCGGAACAGCGTGTCGTGCTCGCCCACCAGCAGCGCGTAGCCGCTGGAGATCGCCTTCAGCTGCAGCGCGATGTAGGGCACGATGCCCACCACCGCGATCAGCGTGACCAGCCCGCCGAGCAGGTGGCTCTTGCCGTAGCGCGAGGCGACGAAGTCGGCGATCGAGGTGACCCGGTAGCTGCGCGCGATGCGGATCATCTTGAGCACGACCAGCCAGGCCAGGGTGAGGCCCAGCGTGGGCCCGAGATAGGTCGGCAGGAACCACGGCCCGCCCGAGGCGGCGCGACCGACGCTGCCGAAATAGGTCCACGCGGTGCAATACACCGCGAGCGAGAGACTGAAAACCCAGGGATTGTCGATGACCGAGCGCCCGGCGTCCGCGCGCCGGTCGCCGAAGTAGGCCACCGCGAACAGCAGCAGCAGGTAGGCGAACGAGGCGCCGACGATCAGCCAGCCCGGCAGCATCACGACCTCCGCATCAGCGCGCCCCGCGCTCGACGATCCACGCCACGACCAGGATCAGCGCGATCCACACCGCGAACAGATAGACGTGGAGCAGCGGCAGCCCGAGGACGGTCTGCGGGCGGTCGAACAGGGACAGAATGGGATAGTTCAGCAACACCAGGCCGGCGATGAACACGGCCACCAGGCGCTGCCCGGCCAGACCCTTGCGCATCCTGTCGCTCCCATGAAACGAGCCACGGCAAACGAAATGGCGCAGCACCGCCCTGCTCTTTGCGGCAGGGTCGGCGCGACGCACGAACAGGGGCACGCCTTGCGCGTACCCGGTCTCCCCCCGGCACCGGCTCGCTGGCCGGCTTCCTCCTGTCGTTCAGGAGCGGCCGGGCGCGGGGCGCCCGGCCTGCACTGCATCAGCCCTTGAGCTGCTCGAGGATGTGCGGGTTCTCGAGCGTCGAGGTGTCCTGGGTGACATCCTCGCCCTTGGCGAGCTGGCGCAGCAGGCGGCGCATGATCTTGCCGGAGCGGGTCTTGGGCAGGTTCTCGCCGAAGCGGATGTCCTTCGGCTTGGCGATCGGCCCGATCTCGTGGCCGACCCAGTTCTGCAGTTCCTTGACCACCTTGGCGGCTTCCTCGCCGGTGGGACGCGCGCCCTTCAGCACCACGAAGGCAACGATCGCCTCGCCCGTGAGGTCGTCCGGGCGGCCGACCACGGCGGCCTCGGCCACCTTCTCGTGCGCGACCAGGGCCGACTCGATCTCCATCGTGCCCATGCGGTGGCCGGAGACGTTGAGCACGTCGTCGATGCGGCCGGTGATGGTGAAGTAGCCGGTCTCGGCGTCGCGGATGGCACCGTCGCCCGCGAGGTAGAGCTTGCCCTTGAAGTCCTCGGGGTAGTAGGTCTTCTTGAAGCGGTCGGGGTCGCCCCACACCGTGCGGATCATCGACGGCCACGGCTTGGTGACCACCAGGATGCCGCCCTGGCCCCAGGGCACCTCGGTGCCGGTCTCATCGACCACCGCGGCCATGATGCCCGGGAAGGGCAGCGTGCACGAACCCGGGATCATCGGGGTCGCACCCGGCATCGGGGTGATCATGTGCGCGCCGGTCTCGGTCTGCCAGAAGGTATCGACGATCGGGCAGCGTCCGCCGCCGACGTTCTCGTAGTACCACTCCCAGGCCGCCGGGTTGATCGGCTCGCCGACCGAGCCGAGGATGCGCAGCGAGGACAGGTCGTACTGCTTCGGATGCACGGCCGGGTTGTTGTCGGCGGCCTTGATCAACGAGCGGATCGCGGTCGGCGCGGTGTAGAAGATGCTGACCTTGTGGTCCTGGATCATCTTCCAGAAGCGGCCGGCGTCCGGATAGGTCGGCACGCCTTCGAACACGATCTCGGTCGCGCCGCAGGCGAGCGGGCCGTAGGTGATGTAGGTGTGACCGGTGACCCAGCCGATGTCGGCGGTGCACCAGTAGACGTCGTTCGGCTTGATGTCGAAGGTGTACTTCATCGACAGCACGGCCTGCAGCAGGTAGCCGCCCGAGGAGTGCTGCACGCCCTTCGGCTTGCCGGTGGAGCCCGAGGTGTAGAGGATGAACAGCGGGTGCTCGGCCTCGACCCACTCCGGCTCGCAGGTCTCGGACTGGTTGGCGACCGCGTCGTGGAACCAGCTGTCACGGCCGGCGACCATGGCGATGTCGGCACCGGTGCGCTTGACGACGATGACGTTCTTGACGGTATCGCAGCCGCCGAGCGACAGCGCCTCGTCGGCGATCGGCTTGAGCGGCAGCGCCTTGCCGCCGCGGAACTGACCGTCGGAGGTGATCACGGCCACGGCAGCGGCGTCCTCGATGCGATCGCGCAGCGCCTGGGCGGAGAAGCCGCCGAACACGATCGAGTGGGTCGCGCCGATGCGGGCGCAGGCCTGCATCGCGACCACGCCTTCGATCGACATCGGCAGGTAGATGATGACGCGATCGCCCTTCTTGACGCCCATGCCGCGCAGGGCGTTGGCGAACTTGCTGACGCGGGCGAGCAGGTCCTTGTAGGTGATGCGGATGACTTCGCCGCCGTCGGCTTCGAAGATCAGCGCGACCTTGTCGCCGAGGCCGTTATTGACGTTACGGTCGAGGCAGTTGTAGGAGACGTTGAGCTTGCCGTCTGCGAACCACTTGAAGAAAGGCGCGTTCGACTGGTCGAGGACCTGGGTGAAGGGCTCCTTCCAGTCCAGCAACTCCTTGGCGCGGCGGCCCCAGTAACCCTCGTAGTCGTCCTCGGCCTCCTTGCACAGCGCGCGATAACCGTCCATGCCGGACACCGCTGCGTTCTTGACCATCTCTTCCGAGGGGTTGTAAATGCGGACTTGTTGCTCGTTGGACATGCTCACCTCTCCTCAACTGTTCAAATGGTTGAAGCTACCCGTTGCGGGTGGGCTGGTTGAACCCAGCCTTTGATTTGCCCGAACGCCGACGCCCCCTTGCGGGCCCTCCCCGTCCGGACACTCGGATGCCGTTCGAAACGCCGGCATTAGAGAACAGCTATCTTACACAGGACTTACACCGCCTCGCCAGCGACGGCCGGCGGGGCCGGTGGTAGAATCCGGCGCCACTCCGGGCCTCGCGGCCCGGTCGCGTCATTCTGCCCCCATGTCATTCCGGAGACCAAGCGCCATGACGATCATTCGCCAGGAAGACCTCATCCAGTCGATCGCGGATGCCTTCCAGTACATCAGCTACTACCACCCGCTCGACTACATCCAGGCGCTCGGCGAGGCCTACGCGCGCGAGGAGAGCCCGGCCGCGAAGGACGCGATCGCGCAGATCCTGACCAACTCGCGCATGGCCGCCGAAGGCCACCGCCCGATCTGCCAGGATACCGGCATCGCGGTGGTCTTCCTCAAGGTCGGCATGAACGTGCAGTGGGACGCCAAGATGAGCGTCCAGGAGATGATCGACGAGGGCGTGCGCCGCGCCTACAACCACCCCGACAACAAGCTGCGCGCCTCGGTGCTGCTCGACCCGGCCGGCAAACGCCAGAACAGCAAGGACAACACCCCGGCGGTGGTGCACTACGAGATCGTCGCGGGCGACGACGTCGAGGTCATCTGCGCGGCCAAGGGCGGCGGCTCCGAGAACAAGACCAAGATGGTCATGCTCAACCCCTCCGACTCGATCGTCGACTGGGTGCTCAAGACCGTGCCGACCATGGGCGCGGGCTGGTGTCCGCCGGGCATCCTCGGCATCGGCATCGGCGGCACCCCGGAGAAGGCGATGCTGCTGGCCAAGGAATCGCTGATGGAGCCCGTCAACATCCACGAGCTGCGCGAGAAGGCCGCCTCCGGCGCCGCACTCAGCCGCGTCGAGGAGCTCCGCCTCGAGCTCATGGACAAGGTCAACGCGCTCGGCATCGGCGCCCAGGGCCTGGGCGGCCTCACCACCGTGCTCGACGTCAAGATCATGGACTATCCGACCCACGCCGCCTCGCTGCCGGTGGCGATGATCCCCAACTGCGCCGCCACCCGCCACGTGCACTTCCACCTCGACGGCTCGGGCCCCGCGCACCTGCCGACCCCTAAGCTCGAGGACTGGCCGCAGGTCACCTGGAAGGCCGACACCAACGTCGCCACCCGCGTGAACCTCGACACCCTCACCAAGGAAGAGGTCGCCTCCTGGAAGCCGGGCCAGATCCTGCTCCTCAACGGCAGGATGCTCACCGGCCGCGACGCCGCGCACAAGCGCATCGCCGACATGCTGGAGAAGGGCGAGAAGCTGCCGGTCGACTTCACCAACCGCGTGATCTACTACGTCGGCCCGGTCGACCCGGTGCGCGACGAGGTCGTCGGTCCCGCCGGCCCCACCACCGCCACGCGCATGGACAAGTTCACCCGCATGATGCTGGAGAAGACCGGCCTCATCTCGATGATCGGCAAGTCCGAGCGCGGTCCGGTGGCCATCGAGGCGATCAAGGACAACCAGTCGGCCTACCTGATGGCGGTCGGGGGCGCGGCCTATCTGGTGTCGAAGGCGATCAAGGAAGCCAAGGTCGTCGGCTTCGCCGACCTCGGCATGGAAGCGATCTACGAATTCACCGTGCAGGACATGCCGGTGACGGTCGCGGTCGACGCCAAGGGCACCAGCGTGCACAACACCGGGCCGAAGGAATGGCAGGCGAAGATCGGCAAGATCCCGGTCGCCGTCGCCTGAGCCCGCTCCCATCCTGAAGCACCCTGCCCGCTCCCTCGCACGGGGGGCGGGCGCGGCGCCGGCTCAGGCCCGCGCCAGGCGCCACGGCGCGGGGGGCGACCAGCTCGCCGCCCAGGCGGGGATCCTCTCCGCCGGCATCGGCCGCGCGATCCCGTAGCCCTGCGCCACCTCGCAACCGAGCTCCAGCAGCAGGCTGCCATGCTCCACCTCTTCCACGCCCTCGGCGACCACCTCGCGCTTGAAGGCATGGGCGAGCCCCATGATCGCCTTCAGGATGGCGAGATCTTCCGCGTCATCCACCATCCCGCGCACGAACAGCTGGTCGATCTTGAGGCGCGCCGCCGGTAGCCGCTTGAGATACGCGAGCGAGGAATACCCCGTCCCGAAGTCGTCGAGCGCGAAGGACACGCCGATGCCTGCGCAGGCCTCGACGATGCGCGTGACCTGGGTGATGCTCTCCAGCGCGCTGGTCTCCAGTACCTCCAGCTCCAGGGCACCCGGTCCCAGTTCGGGGTGACGCGCGAGCGCCGCCTGCAGCCGCAGCATGAAATCCGCCGCCTGCAGATGACGCGCGCCCACGTTCACGCTCACCGGCAGGAACAAGCCCCCACGCTGCCAGGCGGCAACCTGCGCGAGCGCCTGCTCGATGACCCAGTCGCCGATCTCGACGGCGAGCGGGTGATCGGCCACCGCCGGCAGGAAGGCCGCCGGCTCGAGCTCGCCCTGGCGCGGATGGCGCCAGCGGATCAGCGCCTCGACCCCTACCACCGCGCCGCTGCGCATGTTCACCTTGGGCTGGTACAGGAGCTGGAACTCGCTCGCGCGCAAGCCCCCGCGGATCGCCGCCAGGGTCTGGTGGCGGCCGCGCTGGGAGCGATCGTGCGCGGTGTCGAAGACGTGGTAGCGGTTCTTGCCGGCAAGCTTGGCCTGGTACATCGCGAGGTCGGCCTGGCGCAGCAGCTGGTCGGCATCGACCTCCTCGGCCTGGGGGTAAAGGGTGAGCCCGACGCTTGCCGAGACCTTCACCTCCTGCCCCGCGAGCGCAACCGCCTGCGACACCGCGCAGAGCAGGCGGCGCACGAGCAATTCACAGGCCTCGACGTCGGGCAGATCGAGCAGCAGCGCGACGAACTCGTCGCCCCCCAGGCGCGAGATGCTGTCGCCCTCGCGCAGCGCCGCCTTCATGCGCGCCGCCACCACCGTGAGCAACTGGTCGCCAGCCTGGTGGCCGAGGGTGTCGTTGATCGACTTGAAGCCGTCGAGGTCGATGTAGGCGAGCGCGAGCTGCTGGCCGCGCCTGCGCGCCTGCGCCATCCCCCGCTGCATGCGGTCGCTGAGCAGGACGCGGTTGGGCAGCCCGGTCAGTGCATCGTAGTGCGCGATGTACTCGAGGCGGGACTCGTGCTCCTTCTGCCGGGTGATGTCGGTCAGCGTGCCGGAGAGCCCCACGACCCGGCCCTGCGCATCGAGTGCACGCCGCGCGCTCATCTGCAGCCAGCGAAAGCCGCCGCCGGCGCAGCGGTAGCGCGCGGCGTGGGTGCAGGACTCGAGTTCGCCCGCGAGCACCTGCTCGACCATCTCGCCGTGCTGCTCGCGATCGTCGGCATGCACGTGGGCGAGAAAATGGCGGCCGAGGCTCTCCTCCAGGGGATGGCCGGTGATGTCGGCCCAGGCCTTGTTGAGGAAGGTCCAGCGCCCCTCCCCGTCGAGCAGGAAGATCACCTCGCGCACGCTCTCCACCACCGACCGGTAGCGTGCCTCGCTCGCCAACAGCCCGTCGTGCGCGCGCTTGCGCTCGATGACCCCGCTGAAGGCGTTGCCCACCAGGGTCATCAGGGTCTTGTCCTCGTCGGTCCAGGAGCGCTCGCGGCACACCGCGTCGAGCCCTATGATGCCGCGCACCTGCCCGTCCACCACCATGGGCACCCCGAGCACCGACCGGATCGACTGCGCCTCGAGCAGCACGCGGTCGGCCTCGGCCTCGGCCGGCAGCGCGGCGACGCTGGGGTAGTCGACGATCCCGAGCTGCTTGATCGTGCGCAGGAAGAGCAGCGAGTCGTCGAAGTGCAGGCCCTGGAGCTTGTCGATCTGCGGCTCGATGCCCTCGGCACACCACTCGTGGGTGTTGTCGAGCAGGCAACCGTCTTCGGAGACCTGGAACACATAGGCGCGATCGGCCTCGGCGAAGCGGCCGAGTTCGCCGAGGGCCTGGTCGAGGTGCCCGTCCAGCTCGGCGGGCGCTGCCAGGATCAGCTCGGACGAGATCCGCCCCACCAGGCGCTCGAACGCGATCCGCCCGGTCAGCACGCGCTCGGCGCGCTCGCGCACCAGCTCGGCCGCCACCCGGTCGTCGAAGATCTCGAGCAGGGTGCGCACTGCCGCCTCGTCGTCGAAAGGCTTGCGGCGCAGCGCCACCATCAGGCCGAGTACGCCCCCCTCGCGGTCGAACAGCGGCACGCCGGCATAGGCGTCGATGCCCATGCGCACGAGTTCGCGGTCGCGCGGAAAGCGTTCATGCACCCCACGCGGGTAGATGCACGCCCCCCGCCCGACCGTGCCGTCGCAGGGGGACTCGGCGAGCGCGTAGCGGAACGGACGTATGACGCCGCCGTCGCCCCAGCCCGCGCGCACCTCGACGTGCGCCCCATCGGCGCAGAGCTGGCCGACGAAGGCGATATCCAGATCGAGCGCCTCGACGACGTGCCGGCACACCGCCTCGTAGAAGCCCTCGCCCGACAGCCGCGCATAGCGCGCCGCGAGCGCATCGAGCGCGAGATCGCCGCGCTTGCGCTCGGTGATGTCGTAGCAATAGCCGATGTAGCCGAGGAAGGTGCCGTCGGGGTCGCGGCGCGGATTGCCCTCGTCCGAGATCCACCGGAAGCCGCCGTCGGCATGGCGCAGGCGGTATTCCATCCGGAACGGCTCCCGGCGCGCGAAGGCCTTCCTCCAGGTGTTCAGGCAACCCTCGGCGTCGTCCGGATGCAAGTCGGCCGCCCAGCCCGTGCCCCGGGACTGCTCCAGCGTGCGGCCGGTGAACTGCAGCCAGGTGTCGTTGAAGTAGTTGCACCCGCCCTCGGCATCCGATGTCCAGATCAGCGCCGACTTGCTGTTGGCGAGCTCGCGGAAGTGGCGCTCGCTCTCTTCCAGGGCGCGACGCGCGGTCTTGCGGTCCTCCTCGGTGCGCAGCGCGATGATCATGCTCGCGCAGGTGACCAGCATGGGCTCGAGCTCGACGATCAAGGCCTGGTCGTAGCCCTGCTCCGCATTCGCCAGCCCGACCATGCCGATCAAATGCCCGCCGTGGAACAGCGGCAGGCCGAGAAAGGCCCGCAGTTCGGGGTGTCCGGGCGGCAGCCCCGCGCCGCGGGGATCGCCGGCGGGCGCATTGCAGATCACCGGGGCGGCGGTCCGCACGACCGCACCGAACAAGGTGTCGAGGTTGTGGAACTCGAAGCCACCGGTACGCATGCGCTCGAAGAGGGTGCGCGACTCCGGACTCCACGAGATGTCGCTGAGCCCGTGCATGCGCAGGAAGGACTCCCCGGCTTCATCGTGCAGGACCTCGCCGATGAAGCCGTACTCGCTGCCGGTCAGCGCGAGGAGGTGGTCGAGCATCGCCGAGAAGGTGTCGGAGGAGGAGCGCCCCACCAGCATGCCGCGCTGCAGGGCAGACAGCACCGACAGCATCTGCGCCTGCCGTGCAACGCGCGCCTCCAGCTCCGCGAGCGCAGCCGAGGCGCGCCGTGGCGCCGCTTGCACCCCCTCCTGCCCTGGCTCGACGGGCACGTCACCCGGCAACTCGTTCCCCAAGCCCGACATCCGATCCCCTCGAATCCGCAAGCAAGACAAGCGCGCATCTTAGCGGGAAGCCTTTCCCGGCGGCATGACTGCAACGCCTGGATGCATAAAAAAGGCGCCGACCCTGCCGGTCGGCGCCCTCGATGCGACAGCCCGCGTGGGCGAGGTTCAGCGCTTGCCGTGCGCGGCGAGCTTGAGCCAGGTATCGACCACCGTGTCGGGGTTCAGCGAGATGGTCTGGATGCCCTCGTCCATCAGCCACTCGGCCAGGTCGGGGTGATCCGACGGGCCCTGGCCGCAGATGCCCACGTACTTGCCGAGCTTGTTCGCGGCCTGGATGGACATCGACAGCAGCTGCTTGACCGCCGGATCGCGCTCGTCGAAGGAATGCGCCACCAGCCCCGAGTCGCGGTCCAGGCCCAGGGTGAGCTGGGTGAGGTCGTTCGAGCCGATCGAGTAGCCGTCGAAGTACTGCAGGAACTGCTCGGCCAGGATGGCGTTGGACGGGATCTCGCACATCATGATCAGCTTGAGATCGTTGGCGCCACGCTTGAGGCCGTGCTCGGCGAGCAGGTCCACCACCCCGGCGGCCTCTTCGAGGTTGCGCACGAAGGGGATCATGATCTGCACGTTGGTGAGGCCGAGCTCGTTGCGCACCTTCTTCATCGCCGCCACTTCCATCTCGAAGCAGTCGCGGAAGCTGTGCGCGATGTAGCGCGAGGCGCCACGGAAGCCGAGCATCGGGTTCTCTTCCTCCGGCTCGTAGATCTCGCCGCCGAGCAGCTTGCGGTACTCGTTCGACTTGAAGTCGGACATGCGCACGATCACGGGCTTCGGGTAGAAGGCCGCGGCGATGGTGGCCACGCCCTCGACCAGCTTCTCGATGAAGAACTGCTTGGGCGTCGCGTAGCCGCGCGAGCGGCGGTTGATCTCGTCGCGCAGGCTGGCCGGCACCTGGCCGATGTCGAGGATGGCCTTGGGGTGGATGCCGATCATGTTGTTGATGACGAACTCCAGGCGCGCCAGGCCGACGCCGCCGTTGGGGATCTGCGCGAACTCGAAGGCGAGCTCGGGGTTGCCCACGTTCATCATGATCTTCACCGGGATCTCGGGCAGGTTGCCCATGTCGGTGGTGATGACCTCGAACTCCAGCTTGCCGCGGTACACGTAGCCGGTGTCGCCCTCGGCGCAGGACACGGTGACCGACTCGCCCTCGTGCAGCACGTCGGTGGCATTGCCGCAGCCGACGATGGCCGGGATGCCGAGTTCGCGCGCGATGATCGCGGCGTGGCAGGTGCGGCCGCCGCGGTTGGTCACGATCGCGCTGGCGCGCTTCATCACCGGCTCCCAGTTGGGGTCGGTCATGTCGGTGACGAGGATGTCGCCGGCCTGCACGCGGTTCATCTCGGAGGCGTCGCCGACGATGCGGACCACGCCGGCGCCGATCTTCTGGCCGATCGCGCGGCCGTGGGTGAGCGCCTTGCCGTACTGCTTGAGGCGGTACTTCTCCATCACCAGGCCGGAGTCCTGGCTCTTCACCGTCTCGGGGCGGGCCTGCAGGATGTAGAGCTTGCCATCGACACCGTCCTTGCCCCACTCGATGTCCATCGGGCGGCCGTAGTGCTTCTCGATGATCACCGCGTAGCGGGCGAGCTCGAGCACGTCGGCGTCGGTCAGCGAGAAGCGGTTGCGGTCGGCCTCGGGCACATCGACCGTACGCACCGACTTGCCGGCCACGGCCTTGTCGGTGAACACCATCTTGATGAGCTTGGAGCCGAGGTTGCGGCGGATGATCGCCGGCTTGTCGAGCGCGAGGGTGGGCTTGTGGACGTAGAACTCGTCCGGGTTCACCGCGCCCTGCACCACGGTCTCGCCGAGGCCGTAGGAGGCGGTGATGAACACCACCTGGTCGAAGCCCGACTCGGTGTCGATCGAGAACATCACGCCCGAGGCGCCCGAGTCCGAGCGCACCATGCGCTGCACGCCGGCCGACAGCGCGACGTCGGCGTGGGCGAAGTTCTTGTGCACGCGGTAGGCGATCGCGCGGTCGTTGTACAGCGACGCGAACACCTCCTTCATCGCGTGCAGGATGTTCTCGTAGCCGTGGATGTTGAGGAAGGTCTCCTGCTGGCCGGCAAAGGAGGCGTCCGGCAGGTCCTCGGCGGTGGCCGACGAGCGCACCGCGAAGCTGCCCTCGCCCTCGGCGGTGATGGCCTCGTAGGCGGTCTTGATCTCGGCCTCGAGCTTGGCCGGGAAGGGCAGGTCCACGATCCACTGGCGGATCTGCGCGCCGGTCTTGGCGAGCGCATCGACGTCATCCACGTTGAGCGCGTCGAGCGCGGCGTTGATGCGGTCGGCCAGGCCGTCGTGGGCGAGGAACTCGCGATAGGCCTCGGCGGTGGTTGCGAAGCCGCCCGGGACGCGGACGCTGGAAGGCAGCTGGCTGATCATCTCGCCGAGCGAGGCGTTCTTGCCGCCGACCTTCTCGACGTCGGACATGCGCAGTTCGTTGAAAGGGATCACGTAGCGTGTCATGGGTGGCTTCCGCAAATGTTGGGGAAAAAGCAAAATATCGCGAACGGCAGTGTACGATTTTTTGTGCTGTGCCGCATCACAGGGTTTGCCCCAATACACGCCCCGCACCCCTGGTCGGGGCCGCAAGGTCCGAAATCATGAACGACATCGCCCGCCGCACCGTCTTCTTCGTCTCCGACGGCACCGGCATTACCGCCGAAACCCTTGGCCACAGCCTGTTGGCGCAGTTTCCCGAGGCGCGCTTCCGCCAGGTGCGCGCCCCTTTCATCGACGACATCGACAAGGCGATCGACTGCGCGACGCAGATCCGCGAGGCTGCGGCCGAGGACGGCGTGCGCCCGATCGTATTCAGCACGCTGGTCAATCAGGCCACCGTTGACGCACTGCACAAATCCGACGCGCTCTTCCTGGACCTCTTCGAGCGCTTCATCGGCCCGCTCGAAGCCGAGCTCGGCCAGCGCTCCACCCATGCCGTGGGCCGCTTCCATGGCATCGCCGACAGCCTCAACTACAAGTACCGCATCGAGGCGATCAACTTCGCCATGGCACACGACGACGGCATCTCGAGCGAGGGCGAGCTCGCCGAGGCCGACGTGATCCTGGTCGGCGTGTCGCGCTCGGGCAAGACCCCCACCAGCCTCTACCTGGCGATGCAGTTCGGCGTCAAGGCGGCCAACTACCCGCTGATCCCCGAGGACTTCGAGCGCAACAAGCTTCCCGGCGAGCTGCACAAGTACCGCACCAAGCTCTTCGGCCTCACCATCGCCCCCGAGCGCCTGTCGCAGATCCGCCAGGAACGCCGCCCCAACAGCCGCTACGCCGCGCTGGAGAACTGCCGCTACGAGATCGACGCCGCGCACAAGCTGATGCGCCGCGAGAACATCCGCTGCCTCGACTCGACCACCAAGTCGATCGAGGAGATCTCCGCCACCATCCTGCAGACCATCCGGGTCGACCGCCCCGGTTTCTGAGCGCGCGCCGGGCGCTTCGACCGGCGTTTTCCCGCGGCATTGGTAGAATACGCGGTCATGCGTGCCGCCCAAGCCGGCACCCCGAACAGCGCAACAGGAACCCGACATGAAAAGAACGCGCCTCAAGCGCCGCGGCGGTCTCGGCCGCACTGCCGAACAACTCGTCTGGCTCGCCGGCGGGCTGGCCCAGTCCGGCAGCCGGATCGAGGACCACTACTGGGAGATGCAGCTCGCCAGGCTGATCGACGAGACCCTGACCGACAACGACGAGGAAGTGCTCAACGCCGCGCTCGACCACCTCTACAGCGCCGACGCGCGCGCCTACGACGAGCTCGCCGACAACATCGAGTCGCGCGCCGAATGCGCCGCCGGCAGCCTCGCCGAGCACGACGTCGTGCTGATCGCCGCGCCGGTGCTGGCCTGGTCGCGCTACCGCATCCCCGCCGCCAACATCCCGCCCGCAGTGCTCGCCAACCTGCGCGTGCACCTGCAGGCCCACGTGCTCGCCAAGGGGGCCAAGCTGTCGGTGGCCGACTTCCTCTTCAGCCCCGACCAGCTGCCCCAGGGCTACTGCGCCACCGCGGAGTTCGCCAAGGTGATCTGCGGTGCGGCGGCCGACAACCTCGATCTGCACATCGACACCGATGGCATGCCGGAGACCGCGCAGTTCCTCTCCGACACCCGCTACCTGCTCGCCGCGGTGGCCGTGCCGCGCGGCGCCGCGCTGTTCCGCTGGCAGGAGCCGGACGGCACCCGCGACGGCGCGCTCGAGCAGTGGCGCGCCCAGGGTGGCGCCTGCCTGACCCCGCTGCTGCCCGGCTGCGCGGTCGACCTCGTGCTGCCCGACTCCTACTTCGCCGCCAGCCGCGCCGCCGACAAGGACAGCCGGCCCTACTCGGTGCGCGCCTCGGTCGCCTTCCTCGCCACCACGCTGGAAACACCTGCCGCCAACCTGCGCGCGGTGGTCGCGCCGTTCTGGGAGCGCACTCTCGAGGAATACCGCATCGGCTTCACCGTGCGCGGCCGCGACGAGGTCGTGCACGGGGTGGTGTGGCCGCTGTTGGGGGCCGAGGACGAGACCACCGACTGCGTCGCGCAGATCGAAACCGTATTGCGCGAATCCGGTCTCACCGACGTCGTGGCGCTCGAGCACCACTTCCCGCTCGAGTACTGCGACGATTGCGGCGCCCCGCTCTACCCCTCGCCCGAGGGCGAGGTCGTGCATGCCGAGATGCCCGAGGAACAGGGCGTGCAGGCGCCGCGCCACCTCCACTGATCCCGCACGAGGTTCCCATGGCCCGCGAAGTCGACAAACCCGACGCCGAATGGCGCCGCCAGCTCTCCGACCTGCAGTACCGCGTCACCCGCGAGAAAGGCACCGAACGTGCCTTCACCGGCGAATACTGGGACGTCTGGGACAAGGGCGCCTACAATTGCGTGTGCTGCGGCGCCCCGCTCTTCCGCTCCGAGCACAAGTTCGACGCCGGCTGCGGCTGGCCGAGCTTCTGGACCGCAGCCGAGCCCGACAACGTCGAGACCGCGGTAGACCGCAGCCACTTCATGGTCCGCACCGAGGTCCTTTGCCACCAGTGCGGCGCACACCTCGGCCACGTCTTCGAGGACGGCCCGCAGCCCACCGGGCTGCGCTACTGCATCAACTCGGCGTCGGTGCGCCTGGAGAAGGAGTCGGACTGAAGATCGCGACTCGCGTCGCTCCCACAAAACCCGCACAGCTCCGCAGCCCCCCGGAGGAGCAACACAAGTCGCGATCGAGGCCCCCCGTGGGAGCGACGCAAGTCGCGATCGAGACCCCCAGACCGCCCCGTAGGAGCGACGCAAGTCGCGATTGCCAGTTCAGCGCGCCCGAAACGAAAAAACCCGCGCCAGCCTCTCGGCCGCGCGGGTTTTTCTTGCGACGAGGACGACGCTTACACGCGTTCCCACACCGTGGTGATGCCCTGGCCGCCGCCGATGCACATGGTGGCGACGCCATAGCGGCCGTTGGTGCGGATCAGCTCGTGCAGCAGCTTGGTGATGATCACCGAGCCGGTCGCGCCGACAGGGTGGCCGAGCGAGATCGCGCCGCCGTTCGGGTTGACCTTGGCGGTGTCGAGGCCGAGACCGCGGTTCACCGTGATCGACTGCGCGGCGAAGGCTTCGTTGGACTCGATCACGTCGATCTGGTCGAGCTTCAGGCCGGCACGCTGCAGCGCGAGCTTGGTGGCGGGGATCGGACCTTCGCCCATCACGTCGTTGGGCACGCCGGCGATCGCGTAGGACACCAGGCGCGCGATCGGCTTGTGGCCGCCCGCAGCCGCCTTGGCGGCATCGGCCAGCACCAGGAAGGCGGCGGCGTCGTTGATGCCCGAGGCGTTGCCGGCGGTGACCGAACCATCCTTCTTGAACGCCGGCTTCATCTTGCCCAGCGCTTCCATGGTGGTCATGCGCGGATGCTCGTCGGTGTCGAACACGACGGTGCCCTTGCGGGTCTCGAAGGTGATCGGCACGATCTGGCCCTTGAAGCGGCCCTCGGCGATCGCCGCGGCGGCGCGCTTCTGCGACTCGAGCGCGAAGGCATCCTGCTCTTCACGGGTGATGCCGTGCTTGGTGCACAGGTTTTCGGCGGTGATGCCCATGTGGCCGACGCCGAACGGGTCGGTCAGCACGGCGACCATCGAGTCGATCGCCTTGGTGTCGCCCATGCGCGCACCGCTGCGCAGGGCGGGCAGCAGGTAGGTACCGCGCGACATCACTTCGACGCCGCCGCCGATGGCGAAGTCGGCATCGCCCAGCATGATGGCTTGGGCCGAGCTGACGATGGCCTGCTGCGCCGAGCCGCACAGACGGCTGACCTGGAAGGCGACCGAATCCATCGACATGCCGGCGTTGATCGTGGCCACGCGCGAGACGTAGGCATAGCGGGAATCGGTCGGGATGCAGTGGCCGACGGATGCGAACGAAACCGCCTTCGGGTCCACACCCGCGCGGGCGATCGCTTCCTTGATCACCACCGCGCCGAGATCGGACGGCTCCATGTCCTTCAGCGAGCCACCGAAACCACCCACGGCGGAACGAACAGCGCTCAGAACGACGACTTCACGATTTGCCATAACCCACTCCCTTGTTGAGATTAGACTTGTCACCGCCCCACCCAGCCCGCAGCCGCGAGCAGGAAGAGCAGGAACAGACACACGAACAGAGCCCGCCATAGCAGGCTCACCGTGTTTTGCATGTGATCGACGCCTGCCTCGCTCCCCAGCCCCAGTTCGGGCCGATCCACGATGCCCCCGGCCACATGGACCGGCATGCCGAGCCGCACGCCCAGCGCGCCACCACCACTAGCGATAAGTATAGCCGACGACCTCTCCGGCCACAGCACCGCCTGCGAGCGCCAGCAGTAGATCGCATCCTCGAAATTGCCCATGATGGAAAAAACGATCGCGGTGATCCGCGCCGGCAGCCACTCGATCGCCTCGCGCGCGCGCAGCGCGAAGCCGCCGAAGCCCGCGTCGCCCCCATCCGGGCGTCCCCACTCCTCGGCCAGCAGTCCGGCGAGCCGGTACATCACCGCGCCGCTCGGGCCGGGTAGCAGCACGAACCAGAACATCACGCCGAACAGCCGGCGGTGCGAGACGACCAGCGCCTCCTCGATCGCGAGGCGGGCGATCTCGCTCGCGGAGGCCCCCTCGTGGCGGGTCCCCCGCCAATCCTCGAGCAGGCTGCGCGCGCCCTCGGGCTCGCCGAGGCGAAGCGCCATGTGGATGGCCGAGAAGAAGCGGGTGTCGTGGCGGAAGCCGATGCAGAGGTAGAGCGCCACCACGTTGAACAGGAAGGCCAGCGCGGGATGCATCTCCCACAGCAGCCAGAAGGCGAGCGCGCTCGCGAACCCGGCGGCGGGAACCAGCAGGAGCCACGCGAGCCGTCCCTGCGCCGCCGAGCCGCCCTCGAAGCGCCCTCGCATTCCGCAGACCACGCCGCGCACCCCGCGCACCGTCCACCCGCGCGCCGGCAGCGGACGCAACTGTTCGAGGACGAGCGCAAGGATCAAGGAAAAGAAGGTCATTCAGGCAGGACGTCGCGGGCCGAAAAGGCCCCGGGCACAGAGCCGAGTCATCGGTGCGGCAAGATATCACAAAGGCAAGCGCGCGCCGCCTGCCGGAAACCCTTGGCCGCGCTCAGCCTTCCTCGTTCAGCAGGCGATACAGCGACATCAGGATCCCCGCGGTCGCACCCCAGATGAAATAGCCGTGCCAGGGCATGGCGTGGAAGCGTCGCATCCGCCCCTCGTGCAGGATGCTGTGCTCCTGATGGTTGCGCGGATCGAGGAAGTGCGCGAGCGGCACCTCGAAGGCCTCCGCGACCTCGAAGGCGTCGAGCGTGAGTTCGAGCGGCGGATGCACCACGCCGACCACCGGGGTCACCCTGAAGCCGGTACCGGTGAAGTAGTCGGGCAGCGCGCCGATCAGCTCGACGTGACGGCGGGCGAGCCCGATCTCCTCTTCCGTCTCGCGCAGCGCGGCATGCACCGGCGAGGGGTCGTCGTCCTCGAGGCGGCCGCCGGGAAAGCTGATCTCGCCCGGATGATGGTGCAGGTGGTCGGTGCGCCGGGTGAGCAGCACCGACGGCACCTCGTCGCGCACCACGAGCGGCACCAGCACCGCCGCCGGCTTGGGCGGGCGCGAGCGCGCGAGGTCGCGGCCGTCGCCGTTGAACCCGCCGTCCCGGTGCGGGCCCGCGGCCAGCCGGCGGCGGATCTGTTCCAGAGGGGGAAGACCATGCGGTCCGCTAGCAGGATTCACGCGACGCCTCAGTAACGTTTCTTGAGCAGCAGGCGGTCGCCCTCGCGCCGCCAGTCCATTCGATTGAGGAAACTCATGCCGAGCAGCACCACGGGCAGGTCTGTCTCGTGCACCGCCGCATCGACCCCGAGCATGCGCACGCCGCCGAGCTCCACCGCGTCCAGCCTCACCTTCCAGATCGTCGCCAGCCCGTTCGCGGTCGCGCTCTGGCCCATCGTGCCGGCGCGGTAGTCGATGCCGAGCCGCAGCGCATCGCTGCGCCCCATCGCCACCAGGGTGGCGCCGGTGTCGACCAGGGCATTGACCGCCACGCCGTTGATGCGCGCGCCGGTAAAGAAGTGCCCGCCCCCGTCGGCCTGCAGACTGATCTCGCTCGCCGCGGTTCCCGCGCTGCTCGCCACCTGCTCGCCCAGGCGCGCGACGAAGACACGGCCGTCGTGCTCCAGCGTGGCCGCCTCGCTCGTCGCCGCCCGCAGCACGATGCCCTCGCGCGTGCGTGCGCCCACCTTCACGGTCTGCGGCGCGCCGCCATCGACCACCAGCACCGCCCGGCCCGCGAACAGCCCGGCCACCGCCACGTCGGCAGCGTACGCCGCCCCCGCGCCCAAGCCCGCCGCGATGGCCAGCACGCCGACCGAAGCCGCCTTCCATCCGTCCATCCCGTCCTTCCTCCGCATCGCGCCGATCTCCCTCCCCGTTGCCGATCCGCCAAGCGGGCCCGCCCGCGCTGCGCACCGCCCGCCGATCATCCTCCGAGCCCCCGCCGTTCGTCCACCCGCGACGGCGGCATTCTGCGTGGCGCCATAGAATCCGTCACGAACACCCCGGCGGCAAAGTCCGACAATGCAATCGAGACTGTGCACCATCCGACACGGAGCCCCCCTTGAAACACGCCTCCCGCACCCGCGGCTTCACGCTGATCGAACTGATGATCGTGGTCGCCATCATCGGCATCCTCGCCTCGATCGCCCTGCCCGCCTACTCCGACTACATCCGCCGCTCGAAGATCGTCGAGGCGACCTCGGTGCTGTCCGACCTGCGCGTGCGCATGGAGCAGTTCTACCAGGACAACCGCAGCTACGTGTCGACCGGCACCACCTGCGGCGTCGCCATGCCCACACAGCAGTTCTTCACGATGAGTTGCACCGGCACCAGCACCACCTACACGCTGACCGCGACCGGCAAGTCCGGCACGGACGTGGCAGGGTTCACGTACACGCTGAACCAGCAAAACGTCCGCGCGACAACCGGCGGCAGCTTCGGCACCAGCACGACCTGCTGGGTCGGCAAGAGGGGAGGCGGCTGTCTATGAGGACGCCGATCCAGCGCGGTTTCGGCCTGGTCGAGGCCATGGTGACGATCGCAGTCTTAGCGATCCTGCTCGCGGTCGCCGTACCCAGCTTCCAGCAGATGATCGTCAACGGCCGCACCCGCACCATCGCCGAATCCTTCCGCGCCGGTGTGGATCTGGCCCGTACCGAGGCGATGCGGCGCAATCTGCCGGTCGGGTTCGCCGTCGTCTCCGCCGTCACCGGCTGCAGCGCCGACACCACCGGCACGAACTGGGTGGTCTTCTTGGGCACGACCTGCAACAACGACGCGACGGTGGTGCAAAGGTTCGTCGCCGGGGGTAGTGAGGCGGGCGTCACGGTCAGCACCTCGAGGGGCACGCTCATCTTCAACGGGATCGGCATGAGTGTGGGCGGAGCCACGGCCACCATCGACTTCGGCAACAATCTCCCCTCCGCACAACGACGTACGCTCCGCCTGGGCGTCAGCGCGGGCGGCCAGACCCGCCTGTGCGAGCCCGGCATCACCGCCAGCGGCGACCCGCGTGCCTGTTGAGGAGGCCAGCCATGAAGCGCACCGTGAGACTCCCCATCCAGCCCGACCGCTCCAAGGCCTGCGCGGGCAGCCGTCCGCAGCGCGGCGCCAGCCTGCTCGAGGTGCTGATCGCCCTGCTGATCTTCTCCTTCGGCGTGCTCGGCATCGTCGGCCTGCAAGCCAGCATGAACATCCGCAGCACCGAGGCCCGGCAGCGCGCCGAGGCAGCGCTGCTGGCCGACGAGATCATCGGTCGCATGTGGCTGGCGCCTGCGATCAGGCGTGAGGATTTTGTCTATCGGTCCGATGCCGACTGCACTGCGACCGCGACGACACCGCCAGACATCCTGTCGTCCTGGTTGAACAAGCTGCGGGCGACCATCCCCGGCGCCCAGGTGGTCATCGGCCACGACGAGACCACTGGCGAGACCCGACTCACCATCTGCTGGCCGCGCCCGCAGACCAACGAATGGAGCAACCATGTCGTCCGCGCCCGCATCAATTCGAACAACTGAAGCCGCGCGGCCGGCACCCGGGCGCGCAAGCGCCGGCAGATGGCGCCGCGCTGCGAGGCTACGTACGCGCGGCATTGGCCTGGTCGAGTTGATGGTCGGCATGACCATCGGCCTGATCGCGCTGCTCGTCATGGTGCAAACCTTCTCGGCAAGCAATGCACACAAGGCCAACACGGTCAGCGGCGCCGACGCGACGACGGCCGGCCAGGTGGCCATGACGCTGCTGGAACGCGATCTGCTGAACGCGGGCGCCGGCTTGATCGGCACGGGCTGCAGAACGATCAAGTATCTCAAGCCCGGCACCAGCGGAGCACAGGAGATGAATGGCATGCCGGTCACGATCGTGGCGGATCCGAGCGCGCCGAGCGCCCTGGCCTCGCGCAGCGATCGCATCACGATCCGCTACGCGAGTTCGGGAGAGGCCTCGATCGCCAAGGCCACCCTCACCGAATCCATGCCCAGCCCCTCGTCCACAATGTTCGCGAACATCGGGATGGGGTTTTCCGAGGACGATCTGATCGTGCTCAACGACGCGGAAGGCCACTGCGCGATCCAGCAGCTCACCCAGGACCCCGGCTCGGTCGGGCGCGGAGGCGGTGCATGGCGGTTCCAGATCAACCCGAGCAGTCCGTATAACGACCCGGGCGACTCGGCGGGCCTGTTCCCCTCCGACGGTTACCAGTCGGGGACCGGCACGATCCGCTCGCTCGGCCCGGGCGGCATCGCCGAGACGGTCTATCGCCTGCAGTCGCGCGGCAGCAGCACCGCGCCACCCGACACTGACCTGGCGACCTCGCGCGCCGACATGGCGAGCACCACGGCCGCGCAGACGCTCGTGCGCGACGTCGTCGCCCTGCGGGCCCAGTACGGCTGGTGGAACAGGACGACCAACACCGTGAGCTTCAGTTCGACGATCCCCACCGGAGCCGGGGCGGCGGACCTGGTCGCCGTGCGCGTGGGCATTCTGGTGCGCGCGAGCCAGCGCGACGCCAGCTACACCGCGCCCGAGACCTTCAGCTTCTTCGAATACGACACGCCGGTCCAGATCACCCTGGGCAGCGCGGAGCGCAACTACCGTTATCGGAGCTACGAAACCGTGGTTCCGTTGAGGAATGCCTTATGGAACCGCGAGTGATGCACGGTGAACGCCGCCAGCGCGGCGCCGCGCTTTTCATGGCGCTGATCATGCTCGTGGCGATGAGCATCGCCGCGGTCTCGCTCGTGCGCAGCGTAGACACCACGGTCACGATCGCCGGCAACCTCGCCTTCCAGCAGGCGGCACTGCAGGCCTCCGACTTCGGCGTCGAAGCCGCCGCGCACGACCTCGACACCAAGCCGCGCGAGAGCCAGTGGAAGGTCGGCGGGACCTGTCGGCTGACGAGCGCCGAACCCACGGTCTCGAACTATTTCCCGACCATGTTCGCCACGGCGAGCACGATGGGCAGCCCGACCATCGGTGGGCGCAGCTACACGATTCCGGGGGTCCCCACGCTCGACTGGGACAAGGTCGCCTGCATCGAAGACTCCCGGATCCCCGATGGATACCGGGTGCAGTACGTGATCGACCGCCTGTGCACCGGCACGCTGCCGATCGCCAACCGCGCCGAATCCTGCGTTTCGGACAACCCCGAGGAAGGCGGATCCCGCCGTGCCGGTTCGCCACGCATCACCGGCGCCTCGTCGATCCGTTACCGGCTGACCGTCCGCGTCACCGGCCCGAACAATGCGCAGTCCTTCGTGCAGGTCGTGCTGCGCGACTGATGGACTCCTCGCCCTTAACCGGAGAACGCGTCGTGAACAACGCACACCCCGCCTTCCGGCCGATTGCCCGGCACACCCGCCTCGCGCTGCTCGCAGCCGGCCTGCTCGCCGCCCAGATTGGCTTCGCCGCCCAGACCGAGATTTCCGAGGTCCCTCCCGAATCGAAGATCACGGTGCCGGCGAACGTGATGTTCACGCTCGACGACTCCGGCTCGATGTACTGGGAGAGCATCCCCGATTCACATGGTTTTCGGGACGGCATCTATCTCTTTCCGCGCCCGGCGAACGTCTACGATTGGCGCACCGGCGCCACCGACTATCCGGCCAACCCGGTCTCGACGGATCTCGACGACCCCAATGCGCGCTTCTATCGTTCGTACGCCGGAAACCCCCTGTATTACAACCCGGAAAAAACCTACAAGCCCTGGAGCAACAGCGACGGCAGCCTGTGGCCGAACGCGGAGCCGACCCGGGCCTGGCTGAATCCGGGTCATCCGAACAGGGACGACTACACCCTGGACCTCACGCAGAACCTGCTCTGGCGGCCACCACCGGACAGCTCCAACGTTGCAGAGGCCACGATCTATCCTGCGACCTATTTCGTCTACACCGGCCCGGCCCCTCTGGTCCGCACCGACACGACCACGACGAACACGCCAGGCAACTTCGCCCGGGTGCAGATCGGCCTCACCACCTTACCCCCCCGCAGTCCCAAGCGTACCGACTGTGCCGGCGATCCCTGCACCTACGCGGAGGAAATCAAGAACTTCGCCAACTGGTTCTCCTACCACCGCTCCCGCCACCTCGCCGCACGCGCGGCGATCGGCAAGGCCTTTTCCGAACAGAAGGACAACCTGCGTGTCGGCTACGCGACGATCAACCGAACCACCGAGACGGACATCGACGGCTTCACGACCAAGCGGGTCGTGCGCGGCCTGCGCCTGTTCAAGGACGAGGAGGCCGCCGACAAGCGCTGGCGCACCCAGTTCTTCGACTGGCTCTACAAGGACCCGATGCCGCGCTTCTTGACCACGCCGCTGCGCACCGCGATGGACGATGTCGGCAACTACTTCACGAGCGCGCCGCCCTGGCGTGCGAAGGTCGAGGACTCTACCAGCGCGGCCTTGAGCTGCCAGCGCAGCCACCACATCCTGATGACCGACGGCTACTACGACAACGACGGAGACAGCGCACGCGCGTCCATCTCGGGATCGAACGTCGACAACCTCGAAGGCGACGAGCACACGAGCGAGGACGGCACCAGGAGCTTTAGCTACCTGCCGGCCGCCCCGTACAAGGACGACTACACCAATACCCTCGCCGACGTGGCGATGTACTACTGGAAGACCGACCTGCGCCCGGGCCTCGCCAACGGCATTCCCGACGACGATCGGAACCCGGCCTTCTGGCAGCATCTCTCCACCTACACCATCGGCTTCGGCATCACCGGCATGCTCTCGGAAAGCGACATCGTCGCGCTGTTCGCGGGCCGCCTGAACTCGGTGTCCTGGCTGAACCCGACCACCGTCGGCAACGACCGGGCAAAGGGCGACGACCTCGTCCACGCGGCACTCAATGGCCGCGGAGAATTCTTCCGCGCCGACGATCCGGAGCTCTTCGCCCAGCGCATGAGCAAGGTGCTCGAATCGCTCGCCAACAATCCGAGCGGCGCCGCAGCCGCGGCCGTGACCAAGCCCTACATCGATATCGCGAACAATTTCACCTACGAGACCAGCTACAGGGCTGCGCAGCGGATGGGCGACATCAAGGCCTACAAGTTGCACCTGGAAACCGGGCAGCCCGACCGTAACCAACCGGCCTGGACAAAGCCCTGCCCGACCGATGCGAGCAGGACCTGCGCCAAAGGGGTCGCCGAGATGCTCGAGGCGCGCACCCCGGACTCGCGCCAGATCGCCACCTTCAACGGCAGCAGCGGAGTGGACTTCACCAGCAGCGGCCTCGGCACCACGCTCCTCGGTCAGCTCCAGTCCCCGGCAGGGGCTGGCAATGGCGCACAGGTGCTCGCCTACCTGCGCGGCGACCGCAGCCAGGAGTCGACGAGCTTGCGTCGCCGGCTGCAGCTCCTCGGTCCGATCATCCACAGCGAACCGGTCCTGGTGCGCGAGCCCGACCGCTCCTATGCCGACGCCGGCTACGCGAGCTTCCGCTCGAGCACCGCGGGACGCACCCGCATGCTTTACGTCGGCGCCAACGACGGCATGATGCATGCATTCGACGCCTCCACGGGCGCGGAGAAGTGGGCCTACGTCCCGAAGGCCGTGTTTCCGCGGCTGCCCGGACTGGCCTCGCCCAACGGACTGTTCGAGGCCACGGTTGACGGCTATCTCACCGAAGGCGATGTGGATTTCGGCTTCACCGGGGGAACGCGGGGCACCGCCGACTGGCGCACCTTGCTGGTGGGTGGCCTCGGCCGTGGCGGCAAGGGCTTCTATGCACTCGACATCACCTCCCCCGAAGTGACCGAGTCCAGCCCGCTCACGGCGAAGGTGCTGTGGGAATTCAGCGGCGACGCCGATCTCGGCCTCGCCTTCTCGCGGCCGATCATCGTCAAGCACGAGGTAGTCACGACCGACAACCGGGGTAACGAGACGCGCTCGGGCCAGGGGTGGGTCGTGCTCGTCAGCTCGGGCTACAACAACTCGAGTGGCGACGGCAGAGGCTACCTGTATGTTCTCAACGCCAAGACCGGTGCGCTCATCAAGAAGCTCTCCACGGGCGTCGGCAGCGCCAGCGACCCGAGCGGGCTCGGCCAGCTCAGCGCCTGGGTGCACAACGCCGACGTCAATAATGGCGTGCAGTGGGTCTACGGTGGGGACCTGAAGGGGAACCTGTGGCGCTTCGACCTGAGCGCAACCAACCCCGACGCCTGGTCGACAAGCAAACTTGCGGTCCTCACCGACGCCAGCGGCAACGTCCAGCCCATCACCGCGGCGCCCGAACTCACCCGCGTCAAGGCCGGCAACGATTTCCGCAACCTGGTCGTGGTGGGCACGGGGCGCTACCTTGGAGAGAAGGACGTCCCCGGTACCACGGTCTCCGCGGCCGACGCGGCCCAGGTCCAGACGTTCTACGTCATCGAAGATCGCATCGACCGCGGCGGCAGCACCGTCGTGCGCGCAGACCTGACGCCTCGGACCCTCGCCGCGGAGACCGACGGCACGCGCACCCTGTCCGATGCAGCGGACATCAACTGGTCTGCGAAGCGCGGGTGGAGGGTGGATCTGAACATCAGCGGCGAACGTGCCACGACCGATCCTGCGATCGCCCACACCACGGTCGCATTCACGACCAACGTCCCGAGCGCGTCCGATCCATGCGTGCCGGGCGGGACGAGCTATCTGTTCCAGTTCGACCTCGCAACCGGGATGGCTCCGATCGGTACAAACGCCCTTCCCTACGTGGGCAAGCGCCTGCGGCCCGGTCTGGCGAGCCGCGTCGTACTGATCGTGACGCCGAACGGCCAGGTCATCGGCCTGATCCGCAAGACCGACGACAGCAGCGAAGCCGAGCCGATCGTGACTTCGGTGTCCGGGGGCGACATTCGCCGGATATCCTGGCGCGAACTGAACTATCGCTGAGACCGGACACGATCACTGGAAACGAGAAAGGCGCCGACGGCGCCTTTCTCGTTTCGGGAACCACCTAAGAAGTCATCGCGCGGCACGCCCGCGCACGGCCAGCCCGAAGAGACCGATACCGAGAAGCGCCAGCACGCCCGGCTCGGGCACCGGATTTCCGTTTCCGTTGTCGACGACGTTGGCAAACACCGTCAGCTCCAACTCGTAGCTGCCGCGACTGGAGGCGAACCCGACATCCTCATCCGACAGCAAGAGCGAGAACATCATCTCGTGGCTGCCAAGCTCGTCCGCCCTGAAGCTCGCCTTGACATTCCGGCCTGTGCCCTGCGCGAGCCCCTCGAACAATTCGAGGTCCGTCATCGACAGCCCGGAACCGCTCTTGGGATTGAATCCATCCAGATCCAGTCCCGCTCCGCCGAGCAAACCAAGGTTGAAGATGTTCAGATCGAGCGTAAATAAGTCGCCGAGCCCGACCTCGATGTTCCCTGACACAGGGAGCCGCCAAGTCGTCGTGGTCTGGTCTCCTTCGAAGGAGGCGATCGCATGAGGAACGTAGCTGTAAGCGAGCTTATGGGTGAACGATCCCGCCGCGTCGGCCGTACGGGAGCTGAGGGATGAGGTCAAAGAGTCGGCCGAACCCGGCGCCGTCGAACTCAGGTCGGCAACAAGCTCGTACGAAGCCGCGCTGTTTCCGGGCGGCTGCCCGGCTTTCGCGACGAAGGCGTCTCCGGCCGCATCACCCGAGGCGATGGTTCGAGAAAGAGTATCGAAATTGCTCAGCGACGGCGTCGGCGTGCTCACCGAACCGATGACCTGGCGATCGAACAGGGACTCGCCGAAGGACGTCCAGCTGACGCGCACCGCACTCGTCCCCGTCGCGCCACCCGTGACTTGCTGCGAGAGCAGCAAGTTCGAAGCGGAGACCGATGCGGTAATCGAGGTCAGCACGCCCGTCGATGCATCGAACTGCTGGAACGAATTCGGGCCGACCGAGCCGCTGGTCGTTATTGCCGTGCTAACCGCGCCGTCCATCACGGACGAGTCGGTCACTGCATAACTTCTCTCAGCGATATCGTACGTCCGCACGGAAATCATCGGTGCGGCTTGGACAGCCGACATGCCGATCATGGAAAGCACCAGCGCCATCAGGCGGGGTTGAGGATTCATGTGGTTCTCCCGTTCTATTTGAGCAAGCGGGTATTACATGCTTGCCGACGAGCGTTACCAGCAAAAATCAAGCCAGAAGAAATTTTGCTTAATAATCCGTGACTTAAATTATTACCCCCCCCCCCGAACCCTGGGTAACTGTAAAAAAAACCGACGCAAAGCGAAATCGAGGCCTCATCGATGCCCCAAAATGGGGTCCAGCCAATGGCTGCGAGACGCATGGGTGGTTTTCGTGGTTCGGGCCCGACGACCTGCTCAAGCCCAGGTGTCGACGATGCCGCCCGCCGTGCTGCCGACCGCCGCAGCGGGGGGCCGGGGAATCGCCTGCAGCAGTTGCATCGCGCTCTCGCCCTGGAGGTCGAGCGCCTTGCGCAGGACTTCGACCGAGGCTTCCTGCTGGACCTGCGCGAGCGCATTGTTCGAGGCCAGCGCGGCGATTGCGGTTGCTTCCATGATTTGTTCTCCTGTCGAGCCGGGGCGAGGGCGGTGATGTCGAAGAGCATATCGGCAGGGAGCGGAGGAGCTTGAGCCGCACCGGCGGCAGCGGGTGACGGACCGCCCGCATCGCGACTTGCGCCGCTCCTGCAGCGCGTGCAGGTGTCGGAAATACGCGAACGCAGCGCGCTCGGCATGCGTGAGGACCGCCCCACCCGCGCGGGAAACAACGGCCGAACCCCAGCCGAACCGCGTCCGAAATCGCGCTGCTTCTCGTGGGAGCGACGCAAGTCGCGATTCCCCGCTGCTTCTCGTGGGAGCGACGCAAGTCGCGATTCCCCGCCCGGAACATCGCCTCGTCGCCGTCAACCCGACTCCCCCACAACCCAACCCCCGAACGCACGACGGGCGCCTCGCGGCGCCCGTCGGATTCCTGCCCCGGCGTTCCGCTCAGTCGCGGAAGTTGCCGTACTGCAGCGGAAAATCGGTGATCTGCTTCTTGACCAGCGCGATCGCCTCCTGCAATACGTCGCGCTTGGCGCCGGAGACGCGCACCGCGTCGCCCTGGATCGCAGCCTGCACCTTCATCTTGCTGTCCTTCAAGAGCTTGACGATCTTCTTGGCCAGTTCCTGCTCCACGCCGACCCGCACCTTGACCTCCTGCTTGACCTTGTTGCCGGAGATCTTCTGCACGTCGCCGTAGTCGAGACATCGGACGTCGACGTTCTTCTTGGTCATCTCGGGCAGCAGGATGGTCTTGATCTGCTCGAGCTGGAAGTCGCTGTCGCCGTAGAGGGTCAGCAGCTTCTCGGCGAGCTCGATCTTGGCGCTCGTGCCCTTGAAGTCGTGACGGCCGTCGACCTTGCGGTTGGCCTGCTCGACCGCGTTGCGCAGCGCGGGCTGGTCGACCTCGGACAGGATGTCGAAAGACGGCATGCTCCCCTCCCCCGCTCAGCCGAAATGGCAGATGTAGTGGTAGGGCTCGCCGGCCACTTCGATATCGAAGCTGGAGTTGCCCGGCACGTCGAAGGACTCGCCGGCGCCGTAGGTCTTCCATTCGGCCTCGCCCTTCAGGCGGACGCGGCAGGCGCCGGCCACGCCTTCCATGATCTCGGGCGCGCCGGTATTGAAGGTGAGCGAGGCGGGCAGGATGACGCCGACGGACTTCTTCGTGCCGTCGGCGAACTGGATGCCGTGGCTGACGCACTTGCCGTCGAAATAGACGTTGGCCTGGGTGGTGACGGCGACGCCGTCGAACTTGGCGGTGATACCCATCGGTTCGGTTTTCCTTATTCGATGCCGAGCAGCTTCTGGATGATGCCCTTGGCGATGAAGCCGACGAAGCCGACACCCAGGCCGAGGAAGAGCCACATCATGCCGTAGCGGCCGGCCTTGGATTCCTTGCCCAGGTTCCAGATGATGAAGACCATGAACAGGATCAGGCCGGTGAGCCCGAGCTTGAGGGCGAGATCCTCGAACTCGGTGAAGCTGAGTCCGAAGATGAAGGCGTCGTTATTCATCGCGATGGGTCGGATCCTGGAGCCCGGGGTGCGCCGGATCCGCACGCGCGCCGGGACGGAGACGAAAGGGGGAGCGGCCGGAGCCGCTCCCGCGATGCCGGTTTAGCCGCGCTTGGCCTTGGCGTTGGCCGCGATGCGCATGCGCAGCGCGTTGAGGCGGATGAAGCCGTGCGCGTCCTTCTGGTTGTAGGCGCCGGCGTCGTCCTCGAAGGTGGCGATGGTCGGGTCGAACAGCGAGTCGGTCTTCGAGTCGCGGCCGGTGACGATGACGTTGCCCTTGTAGAGCTTGAGGCGCACCCAGCCGTTGACGGTCTGCTGGGTGTGGTCGATAAGCGCCTGGAGGGCGCGGCGCTCGGGGCTCCACCAGTAGCCGTTGTAGATCATGCTGGCGTAGCGCGGCATGAGGTCGTCCTTGAGGTGGGCGACTTCGCGGTCGAGCGTGATCGACTCGATGGCGCGGTGGGCGCGCAGCAGGATGGTGCCGCCCGGAGTTTCGTAGCAGCCGCGGCTCTTCATGCCGACGTAGCGGTTCTCGACCAGGTCGAGACGGCCGATGCCGTGCTTGCCGCCGAGCTCGTTGAGCTTGGCGAGCAGTTCGTGCGCCTTCATGCGCTTGCCGTCGATCGCGACCAGGTCGCCGCGCTCGAACTCGAGGTCGATGTATTCGGCGGCGTCGGGCGCGGCCTCGGGCGACACCGTCCAGCGCCACATCGACTCCTCGGCCTCGGCGGCGGGGTTCTCGAGGTGGCGGCCCTCGAAGGAGATGTGCAGCAGGTTGGCGTCCATCGAGTAGGGCGAGCCGCCCTGCTTGTGCTTCATCTCGATGGGAATGCCGTGCTGCTCGGCGTAGGCGAGCAGCTTCTCGCGCGACAGCAGGTCCCACTCGCGCCACGGTGCGATGACCTTCACGCCCGGCATCAGCGCGTAGTAGCCGAGCTCGAAGCGGACCTGGTCGTTGCCCTTGCCGGTCGCGCCGTGGGACACGGCCTCGGCGCCGGTGGCGCGCGCGATCTCGATCTGGCGCTTGGCGATCAGCGGACGCGCGATCGAGGTGCCGAGCAGGTACTCGCCTTCGTAGATCGTGTTGGCGCGGAACATCGGGAAGACGAAGTCGCGCACGAACTCTTCGCGCAGGTCGTCGATGAAGATGTTCTCGGGCCGGATGCCGAACTTCAGCGCCTTGGTGCGCGCCGGCTCGAGTTCCTCGCCCTGGCCGAGGTCGGCGGTGAAGGTGACCACTTCGCACTGGTAGGTGTCCTGCAGCCACTTCAGGATGACCGAAGTGTCCAGACCGCCCGAGTAGGCGAGCACTACTTTGTTGACGTCGCTCATGCTGTTTTCCTGTTTCCTGCGGTGTTGCCGGCGCGCACGCCCGTGCGTGCCGTGATTGTGCGTCGGCTCAGCCGTCGATGCGGCCGAGCACGAGGTATTCCATCAGCGCCTTCTGCGCGTGCAGGCGGTTCTCGGCCTCATCCCACACCACCGATTGCGGGCCGTCGATCACCTCGGCGGTGACTTCTTCGCCGCGGTGCGCGGGCAGGCAGTGCATGAAGACGGCGTCCTTGTGCGCCACCGACATCATGTCGGCGTCCACGCACCAGTCGGCGAAGGCCTTCATGCGCGCCTCGTTCTCGGCTTCGAAGCCCATCGAGGTCCACACGTCGGTGGTCACCAGGTCGGCGCCCTTGCAGGCCTCCATCGGGTCGGCGAACTGCTCGAAGTGATTGGTTCCGAACAGGCCGGCGCGCTCGGGCTCGACCTCGTATCCCGGCGGGGTCGACACATGCACGTTGAAGTCGAGCACCTCGGCAGCCTGCAGCCAGGTGTTGCACATGTTGTTGCTGTCGCCGATCCACGCCACCGTCTTGCCCTGGATCGAGCCGCGGTGCTCGATGAAGGTGAGGATGTCGGCGAGGATCTGGCAGGGGTGGTACTCGTTGGTGAGGCCGTTGATGATGGGCACACGCGAGTTGGCGGCGAAGCGCTCGACGATGTCCTGCTCGAAGGTGCGGATCATCACCAGGTCGCTCATGCGCGAGATCACCTGGCCGGCGTCTTCCACCGGCTCGCCGCGACCGAGCTGCGAGTCGCGGGTGTTGAGGTAGATCGCCGAGCCGCCGAGCTGGTGCATGCCGGCCTCGAAGGACAGGCGCGTGCGCGTGCTCGCCTTCTCGAAGATCATCACCAGCGTGCGGTCGAAGAGCGGGTGGTAGGGCTCGTAGCGCTTGAACTTGTCCTTGATCCACTTCGCGCGCGCGAACACATAGTCGTATTCCTCGCGGGTGAAATCCTTGAACTGGAGGTAGTGCTTGATCGGAGAACTCATACGCGGTCCTTAGCCGTTCGCGAGGAAGTCGCGGATCATCGGCGCCAGCATGGACACCAGGGTCTGCGCGTCGGCGGTGGTGAAGGTGAGCGCCGGCAACAGGCGCACCACGCGCTCGGAGGTCACCGACAGCAGCAGGCCATGCTCGGCGGCGCGCGCCATCAGCACGCCGCAGGGGCGGTCGAGTTCGATGCCGATCATGAGGCCGCGGCCGCGGATGTCGACCACGCCGGCCTCGCCGGCGAGCGCCTCGGCCATACCCTTGCGGATCGCCTCGCCGACGGCGACGGCGTTGTCCATGAGCTTGTCCTCGACGATGGCGTCGAAGGTGGCCAGGCCCGCCGCGCAGGCGAGCGGGTTGCCGCCGAAGGTGGAGCCGTGGTTGCCCGGGCCGAACAGGCCCTTGGCGAGACCGCTGGTCACGCAGGCGCCGATCGGCACACCCGAGGCCAAGCCCTTGGCCAGCGTCATCACGTCGGGCTTGGTGCCGGCATGCTGCCAGCCGAACCACTTGCCGGTGCGGCCCATGCCGCACTGCACCTCGTCGCAGATCATCAGCCAGCCCTTCTCGTCGCACAGGGCGCGCAGCTCGCGCTGGAAGGTGTCGTCGGCGACGTTCACGCCGCCCTCGCCCTGGATCATCTCGAGCATCACCGCGACCACGGTGTGGTTGTGCTCGGCGATCTTGCGGATGGCCTCGATATCCTTGTAGGGCACACGGATGAAGCCCTGCACCAGCGGCTCGAAGCCCGCCTGGGCCTTGCGGTTGCCGGTCGCCGACAGCGTCGCCATGGTGCGGCCGTGGAAGGCGCTCTCCATGACGATGATGTGCGGCAGCTCGATGCCCTTGTTGTGGCCGAACATGCGCGCCAGCTTGATCGCCGCCTCGTTGGCCTCGCAGCCGGAGTTGCAGAAGAACACCTCGTCCATGCCCGCGGCCTCGGCGATGCGGTCGGAGAGCTGCTCCTGCAGCGGGATGCGGTACAGGTTGGAGGTGTGCAGCACGCGCTCGGCCTGGTCGGCGATGGCCTTGACCAGGCGGGGGTGCTTGTAGCCGAGCGTGTTGACCGCGATGCCGGAGAGGGCATCGAGATAAGGCTTGCCTGTCTCGTCGTACAGCCACACGCCTTCGCCGTGCGTGAAGGCCACGGGCAGGCGGGCGTACGTATTCATGACATGGGACACGGGGTTACCTCGATCGGTGCGAAGCCGGAAAACGCACACGGCGGCAGACGCCGCCGTGCAGGAAATGTGCCGATGTTAAGCCAAAACGGCCGGGCCTGTACATAAGGGGACCGCCCGCCCGCCCAACCGCCAGCGCTCCGCGCGGCGGAATGGGCACAGACGATTTCTGCTAGAATCGCGGCCGTCCTGATTCCGGCGACGAAGAACCGGAACATGCGCATCCCCGAAGCCGCCAAGGCATCACACATGAATCAGAAGATCGAGAACTTCATCATCGTCGGGGTCACGAGGGAGGGGAAGAAATTCCGTCCGAGCGACTGGTCCGATCGCCTGTGCGGCGTGATGTCCGCCTTCGGCGCCGACCATCGGATGACGTATTCGCCCTATGTCCGCCCGGGGTGCACGCTCAAGGGCGACAAGACCGTCCTCGTCGACGCCCGCCTCTACGACGTCGAGCCGCTGGCCTACAAGTTCATGGTGAACTTCGCCAACGACAACAACCTCCAGATCGAGTGGATGGGCGACTCGCCCTTCTGAGACGGCGCACTCGCTATTTCACGGGCCCTGGAAGCGGCGCGAGGCGCGCTTCCAGGAACGAAAAACCCAAGGCCGAAAAATCCGCGCCCAGACATCCGGAAGCGCCGCGCGCAGCTCCTGCACGACCACCCCGTCCGGGGCCTTTCCTGCGAGTGCGACGCAGGTCGCGACCCCGGGGTCGGCGTTTGTGCGGACACCTTTCGATGCTCAACAAAAAAGCGACCCGCGGGTCGCTTTTTCGATCTCGGCGCCGCAGCGCCGGCACGCGGCAGGAATCAGGCAGCCATCGACTTGACAGCGGCCGACAGGCGGCTCTTGTGGCGAGCGGCTTTGTTCTTGTGGATGATTTTCTTGTCGGCGATGCTGTCGATGGTGCTCATCGAGGTGCGAAAGACCGACTGAGCCGCCGCCTTGTCGCCACCCACGATGGCCTTGCGCACGGCCTTGATCGCGGTACGCAGGCGGGAACGCAGGCTGGCGTTGTGGGCGCGGGCCTTGGTCGCCTGACGGGCGCGCTTGCGAGCTTGTGCCGAGTTGGCCATAAATTTCGTGTCCGTATTGGTGGTTCTGGAAAAGTCCGCGATTATAGGGACCCGCTCCGGTGAATGCAAGCGTGTTTTCGGTCTTTCCGCTTATCGAGACCGCGGCGGGCGGCTATGATGCGCGCTCCGCATTTTCCGCGCGCCGCCGGTCGGCGCACGCCCCCACCGAATGAACCTCCTGCGCGCGCTCGCCACCGTCAGCGGCATGACCCTGCTGTCCCGCATCCTGGGCTTCGTGCGCGACCTCGTGATCGCGCGCGCCTTCGGCGCCGGCATGGCGACCGACGCCTTCTTCGTCGCCTTCCGCCTGCCCAACCTGCTGCGCCGCATGTTCGCCGAGGGCGCCTTCTCGCAGGCCTTCGTGCCCATCCTCGCCGAGTACAAGAACCGCCAGGGCGAGGCCGCCACCCACACCCTGGTCAGCCGCGTCGCCACCGTGCTGGGGCTGGTGGTGGCGGTGGTCGCGGCGCTCGGCGCGCTCGCCGCGCCGCTGATCATCTACGTGTCGGCGCCCGGCTTCTCCGGCGATCCGGGCAAGTTCGAGCTCACCGTCGAGCTCACCCGCATCACCTTCCCCTATATCTTCTTCATGTCGCTGGTGGCGCTCGCGGGCGGCGTGCTCAACACCTGGAGCCGCTTCGCGATCCCGGCGTTCACGCCGGTGCTGCTCAACCTCGCCTTCATCGGCATGGCGCTGTTCGCGGTGCCCTACTTCGACCCGCCGGTGCTGACGCTGGCGTGGGCGGTGTTCCTCGGCGGCCTGCTCCAGCTCATGCTGCAGGTGCGGCCGCTGATGAAGATCGGCATGATGCCGCGCTTCGATCTCGACCTCTCCGACCCCGGCGTGCGCCGCGTCATGAAGCTGATGGCGCCGGCCATCCTGGGCGTGTCGGTGAGCCAGATCTCGTTGCTGATCAACACCATCTTCGCCTCCTTCCTCGAGAGCGGCAGCGTGTCCTGGCTGTATTACGCCGACCGCCTGATGGAATTCCCCGCCGGCCTGCTCGGCGTCGCGCTCGGCACCATCCTGCTGCCCAGCCTCTCCAAGCTGCACGCCGACGACAAGGCGGAGGAGTTCTCCTCGCTGCTCGACTGGGGGCTGCGCCTGACCCTGATGCTGACCCTGCCCGCCGCGCTCGGACTTGCGCTGCTGGCCGTGCCGCTGGTGGCGACGCTGTTCAACTATGGCGCCTTCACCCCCGCGGACGTGATGCAGACGCGCAGCGCGCTGGTCGCCTACAGCGTCGGCCTGACCGGGCTGATCCTGGTGAAGGTACTCGCGCCGGGCTTCTACGCCCGCCAGGACATCCGCACACCGGTGAAGATCGCGATCCTGACCCTGGCGGCGACGCAGCTGATGAACCTCGCCTTCGTGATTCCGCTGCGCCACGCCGGCCTGGCGCTATCGATCGGCGTGGCCTCCTGCCTCAATGCCGCCCTGCTCTACCGTGGTCTGCGCAAGCGCGAGGTGTACATTCCGCAGCCGGGCTGGGGGGCGTTCGCGCTCAAGCTGCTGGCGGCACTGGGCGTCATGGGTGCCGCGCTCTGGTTCGCGAGCGGGCCGGCAAGCCTGTGGACCGGGATCGGCGGTCTCGAGCGCGGCCTGCGCCTGGCCCTGATCGTGCTCGGCGGCGCGGTGGCCTACTTCGCCACCCTGTTCGCACTCGGCTTCCGCCTGCGCGACTTCCGCCGCCGCGGCGCGGCCTGAGGCGCTGATATCGCGACTGGCGTCGCTCCTACAGAACGGGCTGCGGAAGCGCTGCACACATTGTGGGAGCGACGCCAGTCGCGATGACAGCGTCGCACATTGTGGGAGCGACGCAAGTCGCGATCGCAGTGCCGAACGAGACACCACGACGAATTCAAGCCACCGGCGGCAGCGGGATCTCGTCGCTGCGGCGGGCGCCGGCGGTGAAGGCGCGGCAATCCTCGACGAAGCGGCGCAGCGCGGCACCGTGATATTTTCCGCGATGCCAGACGAAGCTGAAGCGCCGGCGCAGGTCGAGCTCGGGCACCTCCACCGCCACCAGGCTGCCGCGCCGGAACGCATCGCGCAGCGCCAGCCGCGACAGGCAACCCAAGCCCAGGCCGCTCTCCACCGCGCGCTTGATGGCCTCGGTATGCTCGAGCTCCAGCCGCGGCACGACCCCGCCCGGGTGATGCCGCAACGCGCGATCGAAGGTCTCGCGCGTGCCCGAACCACGCTCGCGCAGGATCCACGGCTGGCCGGCGAGCTCGGCCACGCTCGCGCGACCGCGTGCGGCGAGCGCATGCCCCGGCGCGCAGAACACCACCAGCTCGTCCTCGACCCAGGGCTCGACGTGCAGCTCGGCATCCACCACCTGGCCCTCGACCAGACCCAGGTCGATCTCGTGGTGCAGCAGGCGCTCGGCGATGGTCGCGGTGTTGCGCACCTGCAGATGCACCCGGCTCTCGGGGTGGGCCTGGAGGAAATCCGACACGATCAGCGGCAGCAGGTAGTTGCCGATGGTCAGCGTCGCGCCCACGCGCAGCGGGCCGAGGCCCTGCTCGCCGCGCATGCGGCCCTCGAACTCGGCGGCACGGTCGAGCAGCTCCACCGCGTGCGGCAGCAGCAGACTGCCCTGCTCGTTCAGGCGCAGGCGCTTGCCGTGGCGGTCGAAGAGCGGCTGCGCGCACTGACTCTCCAGCTCGGCGAGCGCCGCACTCGCCGCCGACTGCGACAACGCGAGGCCCTCGGCAGCGCGCGAGACGTGCTCGGCGCGCGCCACCGCGACGAAGACCTGGATCTGGCGGAGGGTGAACTTCATATCGATAAAGTCGATGATGGATATGAATATTATCCGCCATACAGGTAAGGAGAAGTGCCTAGAATCCGCTCACTCCTCCATCCCGCAGCCTGCAGAGACCCGAAACCATGAGCAGCCTCGCCACCGAACGCGTCCTCAGCGTCCATCACTGGAACGAATCCCTCTTCAGTTTCCGCACCACCCGCGACCCCGGGCTGCGCTTCGAGAACGGCCAGTTCGTGATGATCGGCCTGGACGTCGGCGGCAAGCCGCTGACGCGCGCCTACAGCATCGCCAGCCCCAACTACGAGGAGCACCTCGAGTTCTTCAGCATCAAGGTACCGGACGGCCCGCTGACCTCGCGCCTGCAACACCTGCGCCCGGGCGACCCGATCGTGGTGAGCAAGAAGCCCACCGGCACCCTGGTGCTGCACGACCTCAACCCGGGCAAACACCTCTACCTGCTCGCCACCGGCACCGGCCTGGCGCCCTTCCTGAGCGTGGTCCAGGACCCGGAGACCTACGAGCGCTTCGAGAAGGTCGTGCTGGTGCATGGTGTGCGTTTCGTCTCCGAACTCGCCTACACCGACTTCATCACCCGCGAGCTGCCGCAGCATGAATACTTCGGCGAGCAGGTGCGCGAGCAGCTGATCTACTATCCGACGGTGACGCGCGAGCCCTTCCGCAACACCGGACGCATCACTCATGTGATCGACTCCGGTCGGCTCTTCGCCGACATTGGCCTGCCGGAGCTCGATCCCGGGCACGACCGCGTAATGATCTGCGGCAGCCAGGCGATGAACAAGGACTGCTGCGACCTGCTCGACGCGCGCGGCTTCAAGATGTCGCCGCGCATCGGCGTGGCGGGCGACTACGTGATCGAGCGCGCGTTCGTGGAGAAGTGAAGCTGTCGTGGAAGGAGTCATCCCGGCATAGTGGATCGACATGCCCGACCCGGATGTCCTATCATCCAACCTTTGATATAGATCAATTCCAGGGCAAGACGCGCAGATAGGATCCGCCCGTGCCCGCCTTGCCCACCTCCCTTCTCCCCGGCTCAACCTTGCCCCCCGCTCCCCGGCCCCTCGCTCCGGAGCGGAGGAAGTGACGCGCGCCGCCTTCGCGCTGCTGCTGCACACCTCGAGCAGCATCCGCCTGCTCGTGCTCGCGCTGATCGGCCTCGCCGGGCTGGGGTGGTTCGTGGTCGAGGCCGGCACCAGCTCGGCACGCGAGCACCTGCGCTACGCCCGCGACCTGCGCGAGATCCGCCAGGTCGATGCCGAGCTCGGCGCCGCCGCGCTCGCCCGCCGGCTCGGGCTCGCCGAGGACTGGCACGGGGCCGACGCCCACCTGGCGCGGATGGGGGAACTCCTCGAAGACCTCGGCCGCGTTCCCGACTTCCTCACCGGCAGCGAGATGGCGGCCGTGCGCCGCCAGCTCGATCACTACACCGCCCTGCAGACCGACAAGCGCACCGTGATCAGCGCGCTGCGCGTGCTCCTCGACGCGCCGCCGCAGAACGGCGGCGCGGCCGAAGCCGAGGCCGACCGCCTCCTGCGCCAGCTCCTCGCGCTGCAGACCGGACGCGAGGGCGAGCGCCTGGTGGAGAGCTACACCGACGGCTACGTCGCCTCGCAAACCCGCATGCACCGCCACCGCGTGCTGCTGGTGCTCGCCGCGCTCGCGCTCGGTGCCTACCTGCTGCTCACCGCGCTGCGACTGCGCGCGGTCTCGCTCACTGTCAGCAAGGCGCATGCCGACCTGCAGGAACACGCCGCTGCGCTCGGCCGTGCCGAAGCCGAACTGCGCCTGTACGCCACGGTATTCACCAACGCCAGCGAAGGCATGCTGATCACCGATGCGCACAGCCGCATCATCGCCGCCAACCCGGCCTTCTCCCGCATCACCGGCTACAGCCCGGCGGAGGTCGCGGGGCGCTCGCCGGCGCTGCTCAATTCCGGGCGGCAGGACGCCGGCTTCTACCGGCGCATGTGGTCCACGCTCGCCAGCCGCGGCAAGTGGCAGGGCGAACTGTGGAACCGCCGCCGCGACGGCTCGATCTATCCCGAGTGGCTGTCGATCACCGCGGTGCCGGGCGAGGGCGAGGGCGAGGGGGCGGACGGACAGCCGTGCAACTACATCGGCATCTTCTCCGACATCACCGAACGCAAGGAGGCCGAAGCGCGCATCCTGCACCTCGCCCACCACGACCCGCTCACCAACCTGCCCAACCGCGCGCTGCTCAACGACCGCCTGAGCCAGAGCCTGCTGCAGGCACGGCGCGACGGCCGCGGCGCCGCGGTGCTGCTGCTCGACCTCGACCGCTTCAAGACGATCAACGACACCCTCGGCCACGAACGCGGGGACAGTCTGCTGCTGGAGATCTGCGCACGCTGCCGGCGCGTGCTGCGCGACACCGACACGCTTGCCCGCCTGAGCGGGGACGAGTTCGTCATCGTGCTGCCCGACGCCACCACCGCCGACGTCAGCGCAGACACCGCGCGCAGGATCCTCGACGCCATCGCCCTGCCCTGCCGGCTGGGCGAGCACGAGATCAGCATCACGGCGAGCATCGGCATCGCCCTCTTCCCGCGCGACGGCGGCGACGAATCGACCCTGTTGCGCAATGCCGACGCCGCCATGCATCGCGCCAAGGAGGCCGGGCGCAACGGTTTCGAGTTCTACACCGAGGACATGAACACCAGTTCGCTCGGCCGCCTGTTGCTCGAACACCAGCTGCGCGGCGCCGCCGAGCGCGGCGAACTGCTGCTGCACTACCAGCCGAAGGTGAGCGCCGCCGGCGGCCGCCTCGGCGGCTTCGAGGCGCTGCTGCGCTGGCAGCATCCCGAGCTCGGCATGGTGGCCCCGGGGCAGTTCATCCCGCTCGCCGAAGAATCGGGCCTGATCGTGCCGATCGGCCAATGGGTGCTCGAGGAAGCCTGCCGCCAACAGCGCGCCTGGCTGGACGCCGGTTTCGACGTGCCGCCGCTCGCGGTGAACCTCTCGGCGCACCAGCTCGCCCAACCCGACATCGTCGCAACCGTGGCGGCGGCCATCGAGTGCCACCGCCTCGCGCCCGGCCTGATCGAGCTCGAGCTCACCGAGACCATGCTGATGCGCGACGTCGATCGCACCATCCGCACCCTCGTGCGCCTGCGCGAGATGGGCGTGCGCCTCGCGATCGACGACTTCGGCACCGGCTACTCCTCGCTCAACTACCTGCGCCAGTTCCCGGTCAATGCGCTGAAGATCGACCGCAGCTTCGTCAGCGACATCGGCAGCGACGGCGCCGAGGGCAAGATCGCCGCAGCCATCGTCGGCATGGCCCACAGCCTGGGGCTGGAGGCGGTCGCCGAAGGCGTGGAGAGCGAGGCCCAACGCGCCTTCCTGCAGATGCACGGCTGCCATCAGTTGCAGGGCTTCCTGATCGCCCGCCCGGCGCCTGCGCGCGAAATCGAGCGCTTCCTGAGCCGGCGCGCCTGAATCGCGCGGCTCGGCGGAAACTTGCGCCGGCCCGCCCGCCTCCAAGCCTGCGAAGTCCGCCATGCGGCGGGCCCGCATCCCACCCGCGCACGGAGACCCTCCCCCATGAGCTCGCCCCTGTACGACCTCGAAGTCGACCGCCTCGCCGGCGGCACCACCACGCTCGGCGAATACGCCGGCAAGCTGCTGCTGATCGTCAACACCGCAAGCCAGTGCGGGCTCACCCCGCATTACGCCGGCCTGGAAAAGCTCTATCAGACCTACAAGGACCGCGGCCTGGTGGTGCTCGGCTTTCCGTGCAACCAGTTCGGAGCGCAGGAGCCGGGTAGCGCGGAGGAGATCGGCGCCTTCTGCACCAGGAACTACGGCGTGAGCTTTCCGATGTTCGCCAAGATCGAGGTCAACGGCGACGGCGCACATCCGCTGTACAAGTATCTGAAACAGCACGCGAAAGGCATCCTCGGCACCGAGGCGATCAAGTGGAACTTCACCAAGTTCCTGGTGAGCCGCGACAGCGAGCGCATCGAGCGCTACGCGCCGACCACCACGCCGGAGGAACTGGTGAAGGAGATCGAGGGGATGCTCTAGGCAAGGGAGACGCATGCGCTGGGCCGGATTCGTGCGCCCCAAGGCGGGGGGCGGACGTGGTCCCGCGACAGGATTCAGGGCGTCACAAGCTCGACCGAGGGAAAGTACTGTCGGTACTTGCGCGGATCTCGCGTAAGGATGTTCCAGCCTTCGACCGCGGCATGCGCGCCGATGAAGAAGTCGGCCAGCACGTTGCGCCGCTGGCCGCCGTTTCGACGATAGGCGACGAAGGCCTTGCCCGCGAGAAAGAGCGCCGGCCTGGGGATCTCGACGACTTCAACGCCGAAATCGGTGACCGCCTCATCCAGCGCCTCGACGGTCGAGAAGGTCAAGGAAAGTTCGGCGTAGATGATGGGATTGATCGCAAGTCGATGCACTTGCGACTGCCGACGCAGCATGTCGATCGACCAATCCGCCCAGCGCGGATCGTCTTCCAGCACATCGATCAGCGCATTGGTGTCGACCAGCAGCATCAGTTGTCGCCACGCAGCAAGGCCATCAGGTCATCCGTCCGCCACTTGACGTCGGCCTTGCCGCGCAAGCGCTCGAAGCGATCATCCTCGTCTCGTAGTTCACTGGGGCGCGTCAGGACGACCTCACCCTCGCGATTGATGCGGAACTCGATCGCGCATCCGGGCTCGAGATGCAGCGCGTCGCGGATGTGCTTGGGGATCGTCACCTGCCCCTTGCTCGTCAGTGTGGTGTGCATCTCGATTCTCTCCTTCCTGTATTTCTTACACGTCTTCGCAGCGTAATACCCCAATCGGCTAGCTGCAAGCTCCATGCGTGCCTGCCGCTGCCCACTCGGGTAGACTTCCGCTTTTTCCGCCCCACCGAACACCGCCAACGAGGTACCCGCAGTGGCCCAATACGTCATGTCGATGCTGCGCGTGAGCAAGATCGTTCCGCCCAAGCGCCAGATCATCAAGGACATCTCCCTCTCCTTCTTCCCCGGCGCCAAGATCGGCCTGCTCGGCCTCAATGGCTCGGGCAAGTCCACCGTGCTGCGCATCATGGCCGGCGTGGACAAGGAATACGACGGCGAGGTGCAGTGGCTCGCCGGCCAGCGCATCGGCTACCTGCCGCAGGAGCCCGAGCTCGACCCCGCCAAGACGGTCAAGGAGGAAGTCGAGGCTGCGCTCGGCGAGATCATGGAGGCGCGCCAGAAGCTGGAAGAGGTCTACGCCGCCTACGCCGAGCCCGACGCCGACTTCGACAAGCTCGCCGAGGAACAGGCGAAGTACGAGAACATCCTGTCGACTGCCGGCAGCGACGTCGAGACCCAGATGGAGATCGCCGCCGACGCGCTGCGCCTGCCGCCCTGGGACGCCGTGATCGGCAAGCTCTCCGGCGGCGAGAAGCGCCGCGTCGCGCTGTGCAAGCTGCTGCTGTCCAAGCCCGACATGCTGCTGCTCGACGAACCCACCAACCACCTCGACGCCGAATCGGTCGAGTGGCTGGAGCAGTTCCTCACCCGCTTCCCCGGCACCGTGGTGGCCGTCACCCACGACCGCTACTTCCTCGACAACGCCGCCGAGTGGATCCTCGAACTCGACCGCGGCCACGGCATCCCCTGGAAGGGCAACTACTCCTCCTGGCTGGAGCAGAAGGGCGAGCGCCTGGCGCAGGAGGCCAAGCAGGAGGCCGCGCACCAGAAGGCGATGAAGACCGAGCTGGAGTGGGCGCGCTCCAACCCCAAGGCACGCCAGGCCAAGTCGAAGGCCCGCCTGGCCCGCTACGAGGAGATGGCGAGCGTCGAATACCAGCGCCGCAACGAGACCCAGGAGATCTTCATTCCGCCCGGCGAGCGCCTCGGCGACAAGGTCATCGAGTTCCACGGCGTCAGCAAGGCCTTCGGCGACAAGCTGCTGATGGACAACGTCAGCTTCGCCATCCCGCCCGGCGCCATCGTCGGCATCATCGGCCCCAACGGCGCCGGCAAATCGACGCTGTTCAAGATGATCGAGGGCCGCGACAAGCCCGACTCCGGCACGGTCGAGATCGGCGCCACGGTCAAGATCGCCGCGGTCGACCAGACCCGCGAGGGCCTGGCCAACGACAAGACGGTGTTCGACGCCATTTCCGATGGCGCCGACGTGCTCACGGTCGGCCGCTTCGAGATGCCCAGCCGCGCCTACATCGGCCGCTTCAACTTCAAGGGCGGCGACCAGCAGAAGATCGTCGGCAACCTGTCGGGCGGCGAGCGCGGGCGGCTGCACCTCGCCAAGACCCTGATCCAGGGCGGCAACGTGCTGCTGCTCGACGAGCCGTCCAACGACCTCGACGTCGAGACCCTGCGCGCGCTCGAAGACGCATTGCTGGAGTTCGCCGGCTGCGCGCTGGTGATCTCGCACGACCGCTGGTTCCTCGACCGCATCTGCACCCACATCCTGGCGGCCGAGGGCGACTCGCAGTGGTTCTTCTTCGAGGGCAACTACCAGGAATACGAAGAGGACAAGAAGAAGCGCCTGGGCGAGGAAGGCGCCAAGCCCAAGCGCATCCGCTACAAGCCGATCGCGCGCTGACACATCCACCGGACGCGCTGTCCCCGGAGGCCCGCTGCATGCCCTGCAGCGGGCTTTTGCGTTTACGCCTCCCGAGGACCTCGAACAGAGAATCTTATTTGCATATTGACGACACCATTCCCGTTTGTCATTATCCGCTCATCATCAACCCGGAGGATCGATCATGGCGGCAGGCAGAAGGATCCAGTGGCAGCGCGGTCAGGGCATGACCGAGTACATCATCATCGTGGCCCTGATCGCGGTCGCCGCGATCGCCGTGTATCAGTACTTCGGCCAGACGGTGCGCAACCAGACCGCGGCGATCGCCACGGAGATCGCCGGCAAGGACGGCGGCACCGCCAAGAGCGCCGCACAAACCGCGGCCGGCAAGGCTGCGACGGAGGCCAACACCGCCCGCACGCTCGACACCTACACCGGCAACGCGGGCCGCTGAGCCTGTCCGAACCGCCCGCACCGGTTGCCATGGCCGCCACCCCGCGTCCCGGCGTCGCGCAGCGCCCGCAACGAGCCGACCGCCAGCACGGCCAGGCACTCGTCCTCGGTCTCTTCCTCGTCTTTGCCACCCTCGCGGTCCTGCTGCTGATGTTCAACACCGGCAGGGTGGTCGACGAAAAGATGCGCCTCACCAACGCCGCCGACGCCACCGCCTGGAGCGTGGCCACACTCGAGGCGCGCGCGCTCAACTACGACGCCTACACCAATCGAGCGATCGTCGCCAACGAGGTGGCGATCGCGCAGGCGATCAGCCTGATCTCGTGGATGCACTACTTCGAGACGGCGGTCGAAAACGCTCCGAACCTGAACCAGGTCGCCGCGAGCTGGCTGTACAAGCCCGGCGAGTATCCGCGCCTCCTTCAATTGCTCGCCGGGGTCAATGGCACGTCCTATCTGGATGTCGGGAGCGGCGGTTCGCTGCGGGCGATCGTGGAGGGCCTGGATATCGGGCTGGGTACCATCGCCACCGCCCACGACGCGGTCGCGAACGCACTCTCGCTCTCGCAGCGCGTCATGCACGCGAGCCTGGACACGGGCATCGCCCAGGCCGGTTTCGCGAACGACTTCGTGCGTCGGATCGATCCCGAAATGCGAGCGTCGATCAACCCGATCAGCCACGGGTTCCGCAATCTCACCCGCACGATGGCGAAGGACTCCGCGCAAGGCGATGCGCGCCAACGGATCGCCGACGTGACGCTACGCTCGCGCGACGCATTCACCCGCGAGCGCGTCTGGTCGATCCGCGGCTTGAACCTCCCGCCATTGCAACGCAAGGTCGAACTCAAGCGACGCGGCGGCACCGAGCTGATCGGTTACGACGAATGGCGCGCGCTCGACACGCTCGAACACCAGGGCCAGCGGATGAAACGCTGGCGCTGGCGCTGGCGTCGCACGCCGCTCGCCTGGGGCGGTGCCGGCTTTACGGGCGATGAGGGTGCCGATGCCCGGCGTGGCGATCACGGCGACACCTACACGAGCAATCCGATCACGACGCTGAACCGGGCCGAGCCCGCGATCGTCGATGCGGGGGCCGCGCACTTCGGCGGGCTGCCGGAGACACGCGAGCTGCGCGACCTTTCGCCCGCCGCAGAGCACCGCTCCGGCGTGACCGTCCACGTTGCCAAGGCACGGGAAAGACTGCGCGGTTCGGGGGGCATCGGCAGCGTGCAACCGCAGGGAAACCTGCGTGCATTCGAAGCGACCGCGCCGGGCGGCCACCTCGCCGCGATGGCGCGCGCCGAGGTGTTCTTCGAGCGTCCCGCCGCGCGCAGCGACAACAAGACCGAGCGGGCAAGTCTGTACAGCCCCTACTGGCAGGCCAGGCTCGCCGCCGTCACCCCGACGGACCGCGCCTGGGCCGCCGGACGGCAGGACGGGATGGCGCTGCCATGAAGCCCTGCCACCCCCTCCTCCCGGCTGCGCGCGCAGCGCAAGGCGGCCAGTCGACAACCGAGTTCCTCGTGCTCGCGCTGGTCCTGGTCCCGCTCTTCCTGAGCCTGCCGCTGCTCGGCAAGTACCTCGACCTCGCCCACGCGACCGAGCAGGCGGCACGTTACGTGGCCTTCGAGACCTCGATCGTGGGCCCTGCCCGGCAGCCCCCCACGGCCGCAGCCCTGGCCGCGCAGGTCCGCGAGCGCATCTTCTCCACAAGCGGAGCGCCGATCCTCAGCGGTGCCGGCAACGCGTCCGCGACGGAGCATCCGGCCAACCCCTTGTGGATCGATCATCGCGGGGAACACCTGCTCGCCGACCCGGCCAGCCGGATCGGGGTCGATCTCGCGGCGCACGCCAACGCGGCACCGGCCTCCGCGCTGCTCGCCGGCCCGCACGGCCTCGACCTGCCGGCCGGCTCCGAACACACCGGGACGATCCACGTGTCGCCGCGCGACGTTGCCGGCCTGCCCCCCTTCGACACCCTCGGACTGTCGATCCGCCGCCACCAGGTCCTGCTCGGTCACAACTGGTCGGCGGCCGGATCGACCGACTACGCCCGCCGCATCGAAGACGCCGGCCCGCTCGCCTACCCGATCCGGCCGCTGGCGCTGATCGGGAATACGGTCGGGCGCCTCCTGCCGCCGCTGGTGCTCGACAAGGCGATCGAGGTCGGGCGCGTGCACGCCGAGATCCTGCCTTGCGACCGTCTCGAACAAGGGTGCTGACCATGCCCGCACACCCCGCCCCGCGCCTCCCGACTTCGCGCCACACGACTCCTGCCCTCCATCCCCGGCCTCGTCCGGACGGACGTGGTCGCGGCGCGCGCGCAGGCCTGTCGATCGCCTTCGCGCTGCTGGTCGGTTCCCACGCCGAGGCCGCCCTGCCCGAACCCTTGCCGCCCCTCGCCGGAGCCCGTATCACGCCGGTGCTCGACAACGCCCGCGTCCATGGCGTACCGACCCGGATCCGCCGGTTCGAGGCGCGAACCGCGACAGCCAGCGTGCGCGCCTTCTACGAGGGAGCGGTCGAGGGCACGCCCCTGAGCTCGCGCATCGACGGCTGGGAAGTGCTGTCCTGGAAGCACGGCGCGGCCTTGCGCACCTTGCGCCTGCGTCCATGCCGTACGGCGCCGGCCGCCTGCACCGAAGGCACCCTGTCCGAGTCCGATCTCTCGCGCGATCCGGCGCCATCCTCGCCAGCTCCGGGCCGCCCGGCGGACAGCCTGCTCAGCACCGACCTGGAAACGAACGATGCCGGCCGGCATGCACGCATCCTCGTCTGGCATGACGAATCCTCGCCCTCCTGGGCCGCGGCGCGCCTGGTCCGCGAGCTCTCGGCCCAGGGCCTCGCGCTCGAGCGTCGCGCGCCGGTCTCCCGGCCCGGCCTGGAGGGCGTGGGGCTGTGGTTCGGCGCCCGGGGCCGCGAGGCGGTCGCGACCATCGTCCGCCACGGCAGCGGGACCACGGTGACGCTGCAGATGATCGACCACGGCGCACGGAGCGGGCGATGAAGCGGATCCGGCGCCTCCGCGGCCAGGCGATGCATGAATACCTGGTCATCCTCGCCATCGTGCTCGGCGTCTTCGGCCTTCCGGCCTTCGACGGCAAGCCGCTCCTCGTCTTCTTCGCCGAAGCCGTGGCCACCGGCTTCGCGCGTTTTCTCGCCAGCATTTCACTGCCGTTGTGATCCACCCATGCTCAAGAGAGTCCCCCGCAACCTCATCATCCTGGCCGTCGCCTCCCTCTTCGGCCTCGGCGCCGCGTGGCTCGCCGCACGCTACCTGGAGGAGCGCGCCACCGAGATCGAACTGCGCCAGCAAGGGCAGATGGGCCATGCGGTGGTCGCCAAGACGGACCTCGCGGTCGGGACCCCCCTCACCCGCGACCTCGTCGCCGTGCGCGAAGTGCCGGTCGAGTGGCTGCACTCGAGCGCGATCACCCCGGAGCAGTTCGAGCGCGCGGCAGGCGCGGTGCTCGCCCAGCCGGCTCGCGGTGGCGAGCCGCTGGTGTGGTCGCAGCTCGAAGAGCGGCGACCCGCCACCCTCTCCGCGCAGCTCGCCCCGGGTCGGCGCGCCACCACGATTCCGGTCGACGAGACCAGCTCGCTCTCCGGCCTGCTGCGCCCGGGCGACCGCATCGACCTGCTCGCGACCGTGCAGCGCGACCACCATCACCTGACCCTGCCCCTGCTCCAGGGCGTACGCGTGCTCGCGACCGGGAGCCGCACCCGGCCCGGCGAGGACGATGGCGCGGGCGACCTCCTGGGTGGGAGCTTCGACACCCTGACCCTGGATCTCTCCGAGGATGAGGCGACCCGGCTCGTCGCCGCACGCGCACTCGCCCGCCTGACCGCGGTGCTCCGCCATCCTCGGGACACAAGCACGGCTCCGCTGCAGCAGACCGACGCGCTCGCGCTGCTCGGCCTCGCACCGCCAGCCCGCGAAGCGGGCGTACCGGTCATCTACGGCGGCATCGAGAACCCCGCGCTCGTCCCCACCCCGTCCCCCCTTACCCGCCCCACCCCGCGCGCCGAGCCTGCCCATGACCCGGACTGACCCGATCTCCCCGCCGGCGCGCCGGCGGGCGCTCCCTCCCCTCGTGTGCGCAATCCTGATCCTGGGCCTGCCCGGCCCGAGCCGCGCCGCTCCGCCCGCAAGCGCCGCGCCGCCGGAACCTGGGCGCGCAGCGCTCGCGGTCGTCCACGAGATCCAGATGTTCGCCGGCGAAACCCGGGTGCTGCCGCAGCGCGACGCGCAGCGCCTCGCCGTCGGCGACGCCAAGGTGCTCTCCGCGGCCGTGCTCGACGACCGCGAGATCCTGTTGATCGCCAACGGCCCGGGCGACACCATGCTGCAGGTGTGGACCCGCTCGGGCCGCAGCCAGCGCATCAAGATCACCGTCCGCCAGACCGACACCGCCCGCATCGCACGCGACCTGCAGGGCTTCCTGCACGACGTCCCGCGGCTGCGCACGCGCACCATCGGCGACAACGTGGTCATCGAGGGCGAGGGCCTGAGCGACGCCGAACGCGACAAGGTCACCGAGCTCGCCAAGCGTTTCCCGCAGCTCATCGACTTCACCAGCCGCGTCGGGCTCGACCGCATGTTCGCCTTCGACGTGCGCTTCGTGGAGATCAGCCGCAGCGGCCTGCGCGACCTCGGCATCGACTGGACCACGCAGGGCAAGCCGCTGCTCGGGATCGGCGTGATCGGCGACCTGTACCACGACAACCGCACCGGGGCGACCGTGACGCGCACGCTCGGCAGCGGCGAACTGAGCTCCGAGGTCGAGATCGAGGCGAACCGCGTCTCGCCCTTCGCCGCCAACGTGGCCCTGGTCGGCAGCTTCTTCGGCCGCCTCAACCTGCTCGCGCAGAAGGGCGACGCGGTCATCCTCGCCTCGCCGCGACTCTCGGCGCGCAACCGCGGCGAAGCGAGCTTCCTCGCCGGCGGTGAAATCCCCGTCCCGGTCGCCTCCGCCACCGGGACGCCGAGCGTGACGTTCAAGGAATACGGCATCCGCCTCAACATCCTCGAACCGGTCGCCGACGCCGCCGGAACGATCCGCGCGCGCATCCGCACCGAAGTCAGCTCGCTCGACCGCAGCGTCGCCGCCCAGGGCGTTCCCGGCCTGCTCTCGCGCCGAACCGAGACCGAGTTCAACCTGCGCAACGGCGAGACCCTGGTGCTCTCCGGGGTGCTGCAGCGCGAACAGCAGAGCGACGAGAATGCGCTCCCGCATTTGGGTGAGCTCCCGGTAATCGGTCGACTGTTCCGGTCCACCCGGTTCAACAGCCGCGAAAGCGAACTCGTGGTCTTCGTCACCCCCTGGCTGCTCGAGCCCGGCGAAGGCCTTCTGGATCCGCGCGCGCAACTGCTCGAACGCCGTGCCGAGCAGGCCCTCGCCCCTGCGCCCGAACCCTCGCCGGCGCTGCGCGAGCCCGCGGATCCCGCGTGGAACGCCCTCTACGGCGGCAACTGACCGGAGGCCTGCATGTTTTTCCGCACCGCACGCAAACCGCCCGAAGACTCGTCCGTCGCCCTGGCCGCAGCAACAGATAAGCCGGCCGCAGCGTCCGCGCCCATATCCGAGCCACCAGTCCGCCCGGCCGACGAGCCGCACCCGCCCGCTGCCGAAGCGAACGCGGATTTCACCTGGCGCAAACGCATCCACGAACGCCTGCTCGACACCATCGACCTGCGCCGGCGCGATCTCAACCGCATGTCGGACGACGAGTTGCGCGCCGAGACCACCGCGCTCGTACGCGAGATCATCGCCGCCGAGGCCGCGCTTCCAGGCGGGCTCGACCGCGAACAGCTGTGCAGCGAGGTGCTCGACGAGGCCATCGGCCTCGGACCGCTCGAGACCCTGCTCGCCGACGAGTCGGTGAGCGAGATCATGGTCAATCGCTTCGACCAGATCTTCGTCGAACGTGGCGGCCGCATCGCGCCGCACCCCACCACCTTCACCAGCGACCGCGCGGTGCTCGGCGTCATCGAGCGCATCGTCGCGCCGCTCGGCCGCCGCATCGACGAATCCTCGCCGATGGTCGATGCCCGGCTGCGCGACGGCTCGCGGGTCAATGCGATCATCCCGCCGCTCGCCCTCAAGGGCCCGACGCTCACCATCCGCAAGTTCGCGCGTCGGGCGCTCGAGGTCGCGGACCTCGTCCGCATGGGTTCGCTCTCGCACGAGATGGCCGCATTCCTGCGCACCTGCGTCGAGCAGCGGCGCAACATCGTGGTCTCCGGCGGCACCGGCTCGGGCAAGACCACCTTCCTCAACCTGCTGTCGAACTTCATCCCCGACGGCGAACGCATCATCACCATCGAGGACGCCGCCGAGCTGCGCCTGCGCCACAGCCACCTGGTCAGCCTGGAGGCGCGCCCGTCCAACCTGGAAGGACGCGGCGCGATCAGCATCCGCGACCTCGTGCGCAACGCGTTGCGCATGCGCCCCGACCGCATCGTGGTGGGCGAATGCCGCGGCGGCGAGGCGCTCGACATGCTGCAGGCGATGAACACCGGCCACGAGGGCTCGATGACGACCCTGCACGCGAACAGCCCGCGCGATGCGCTCGCCCGCCTCGAGACGCTCGTCCTGATGGCCGGCATGGATCTCCCGCTGGCCGCAATCCGCGAGCAGATCGCCAGCGCGGTGGACATCATCGTCCAGCAGACCCGCTTCGCCTGCGGCGCGCGCCGGCTCACCAGCATCACCGAGCTCACCGGCATGGAGGGCGGACGCATCCAGCTGCAGGAACTCTTCCGCTTCGAGCGCCGCACCGCCGATTCCCCCACCGCCGACCCGAGCGGCGGCCACTTCACCGGCTGCGATGCCGTGCCGGGCTTCTACGACGAACTGCGTCGCCAAGGGGTCGCGCTCGACCTGCACCTGTTCGACCGGAAGCGCTCATGAGTGCCCTGGCTTCGTCACCCGCCGTGCTGCTGGCCACGCTCGCCTTCGGCCTCGCCTCCGCCCTGCTCGCCTGGTCGGCAATGCGCATCGCGGGCAATGCGCTCGCACGCTACCGCGAACGCTTCACCGCCGAGGCCCACCTGCAGCTCGAAGAACTCTTCCTGTTCATGGACCCGGCGCGACTCTTCGTCCTGAACCTCCTCGCGGTCACCGTCGGCGGCATCGGCAGCTGGCTCGCCAGCGGCGAGGTGCTGATCGCACTCGCCAGCGCGGGTGCGCTCGCCCTGCTACCGCGTCTTGCCTTCGGACTGCTGCGCCAGCGCCGGCTCGACCTCATCGAACAGCAGCTGCCCGACGCGCTGCAGGTGATCGCCGGCGGCCTGCGCGCGGGGGTTTCGATGACGGTGGCGCTGCAGCAACTCGTCCGCGAAGGGCGCCCGCCGATCGCCCAGGAGTTCGACCTCACCCTGCGCGAGCACCGCCTCGGCATTCCGCTCGACGAGGCGCTCGACCATCTCGCCGCACGCGTGCGCATGCCCTCGCTGACCCTCGTGATCGCCGCGATGCGGATCGCCAACGAGACCGGCGGCAGCCTGGCCGAAGCGCTCGAACGCGCGGCGCTGACCGTACGCAGCCAGCTCGCGATGGAAGGCAAGATCGGCGCCCTCACCGCACAGGGCAAGCTTCAGGCGGTGGTGGTCGGCATGCTGCCGCTGGCGCTGCTGCTGGTGCTCGACCGCATGGAACCGGAGGCGATGGGCTTCCTGTGGCACTCGCCGCCCGGCTGGGCGACGCTGGCGGTGATCGCCACGCTCGAGGTGCTCGGCGTGCTGCTGATCCGGCGCATCGTGGCGATCGACGTATGAGCTCCGCGCACTTGCTTGTGCTCGACGAACGCACGGTGATCGCGGCGGTGGCCCTGCTCGCCGGTCTCGGCAGCGCCGGCATCGTCGCCGCGCTGGCCCGCAGCGTCAGCGCCGTCCGGCCCGAGGACCGCACCTGGCTCGACACGCCACCGCGCTTCCTGCGCCTGCTGTGGTGGCCCACGCGCTGGATCGCGCACCTGGTCGCACCGCTGCTGCCGGCGCGGCTGCAGGCACGGCTGGCCGTGCGACTGCGCCTTGCCGGACTCGACTACACGCTCTCTCCGGCGCAGCTGCTCGCACACCGGGTCGCCGTCGGGCTGTGCGGGCTGGCAGCCGGCCTCGGGTGTGCCCACGCATGGGCACTTCCTCCGGCGCTTCCCGCGCTGGCGGGCGCCACCGCCGGCACACTGATCGCGTGGTCCTGGCTGGACGATCGCATCCGCTGCCGACGCCGGCTGATGCTCAAGCAGCTCCCCTTCGTGCTCGACCTCATCACCCTGTGCGTCGAGGCCGGCCTCAACCTCACCGGGGCACTCCAGCAGGCGGCCGCGAAAGGCCCTGCCGGACCGCTCGGCGAAGAACTGCACCGCGTGCTGCGCGACGTGCGTGCGGGCAAGTCGCGCGCCGACGCGCTGCGCGGTTTCGCCGACCGCATCGGCGAACCGGCGATCGCGAACCTGGTCTCCACGGTCATTCAGGCCGAGAACATGGGCATGAGCCTGGGCCCGATGCTGCGCGCGCAGGGCGAGCAACGCCGCGCGGAGCGCTTCGCCCGCGCCGAGAAGGCGGCGATGGAAGCGCCCGTGAAGATGCTGCTCCCACTGATCGCCTGCATCTTCCCCTGCACCTTCATCGTGCTCGGCTTTCCGATCGCGGTGAAGTTCATGACCATGGGGCTGTGAGCATGCGCGTCCTTGTCGCCCGCAGCTTCCTGCAACGCGCCCGCGGCCTGCTCGGACGCACGCACCTCGCCGCCGACGAGGCCTTGCTGCTTCGTCCATGCTCGTCGGTCCACACCTTCGGCATGTGCTTCGCCATCGACGTGGTGTTCATCGACCCGCAAGGCGTCGTTGTCGCGGTGCGCGAGGCGCTCGGCCCGTGGCGTTTCGCGCGTTGCCGCGGCGCCGCCGCCGTGCTCGAGATGGCGGCCGGCGCCGCGAGACGGGCGGGACTCGTCCCCGGCACGCATCTCAGGCTGGCTTCCACCTTGTCGGTGGTAGTGCGCGCATGATGAATCCCGCCCATCCGCTGCCGCCGGCGCGGCGGCCTCTTCCACGGCTTCTTCCACGGCCTTGGCGCCACCGCCAGCGGGGCGCCGGCGCAGCCGAGTTCGTCATCGTCGCCCCGGCCCTGCTCGCGCTCACACTGGCGATGCTGCAGACCGGGCTCGCCTTCCATGCCCGCAGCATCGTCAATTACGCCAGCTTCGAGGCCGCACGCGCCGGAAGCATCGCCAACGCCGGACTGGCGAGCATGCGCCTGGCCTTCGCGCGCGCGATGACCCCCTATTACGGCGGCGGTCGCAACCTCGCCGAGCTCGCCGACGCCTTCGCCGCGGCGCAGCTCGATCTCGCCGCCGCCCTGCGCATCGAGATCGTCTCCCCCACCCGCGAGAGCTTCGACGACTACCACAGCCTGGCGGCCGCGCGCCGCCTGCAGACCACGGCGCGGGTGATTCCGTCCGCGCAGCCGGGCGTGCTCGGCTGCCCGGCGGACCGCGCGAACTGCAACGCCGATCCGGCAAGCAACCGCTCGGGCCAGACACTCGCCGACGCCAACCTGCTCAAGCTGCGCGTCACCTGGGGGCTGCCGCCGGCCAAGCAGGTTCCCCTCGCCGGACGATTCTTCACCTGGGCCCTGCGCATGCTCGATCCGGACGACGACGACGCCTTCCGCCGCGGCCTGGTGGAGGCCGGCCGCATCCCGATGGTGAGCCAGGTCACGCTGCGCATGCAGTCCGACGCGATCGAGAACGAGGCGATGCGGCCCCGTACGGCGGGAAGCGCCACCCCCCCAGCCGCCGATTCGACGCCCCTGCCCGGCTGCACCCCCACGGCCCCTCTGTGCACGCCCGAACCTGCGACTGCGGACACTGCACCCGAGGCGCCGGACCCGACCGGGGAAGACGGTACGCCGGCTGGCGACGGCAGCGGATCCGACGGTGAGCCGGGGCCGGGAACCGACAGCGGCGACGAAACCGAGGACGCGGAGGACGCCGAGGACGCCGAGGACGCCGAGGACGCGGAGGACGCGGAGGAGGAACCCGAGTGCTGAACGCTGCCCCCACGCTGTCATGCGATACCCCCGCGGCCTTGTACCGCCGGACCACTCCGGCGCGGCGGCAACCGATGCGCAGCTCGTCCGCATGCCTGCAGCCGCCAGCCGGTCCGCTGCACCATGCGATGCGGGCGGGTGCCGCACTGCTGGCGGCGCTCTGTATCACGGCGCTCCCCGGGGTAGCGGCCGAGACCTCGGCGGCGCAATCCGGCGCCGCGGATCACGGCATCCAGCAGAGCGGGTGCGGAATCACGATGAGCTGTGCACCGGACTCTGCGCAGGACGGCCCCTCGGCGCCAGAGCCCCCCGCAGCGGGGCAATGCGTCTCCAACAACGCGGGCAACCCCTGCGGCAGCGCCAGCGGCCCGGCCAGCCAGGGTTCCACCACCGGCCAGGACGTCGGCGCGGGAAACCCGATCGACGTCCTCTCGGGCAACAAGTACCAACAGGAGGTCGATCTTCCGGCGCTGCCAGGCATCCTCGGCCTCGAGATCGTCCGCCACTACAACAGCCGACGTGCGCGCCCGGGCGACATCGGGGCGCTCGGCAGCGGCTGGAGACTGTCCTACGAAACGCGCCTGAACATCCGCGACGATCGCCTCGAAATCCTCCAGGCCGACGGCGCACGGGTGATCTTCGCGCGCCGGCCCGGTGAGCCGCAGCGCTGCGCCAGCCGCGACCCCAGCCGCGGCGAGATCCTGCTCCGGCACCGCCCCGGCGGCGGCGACGAATATCTCTGGCGCTGGCCCGACGGCCGCAGCCTGCTGTTCGACAGCGCCGGCCACCTGGTGCAGATCCTCGTTGCGAGCGGCGAGTTCGTCTCACTGCGCCACGACGCCGCCGGCCGGCTGCTGCAGGTCACCGACCCGCAGGGCCGCAGCCTGCAAGTTCACTACCACGCGCCCGGCAGCGGCATCGACGGCATCACCCACATCGACAGTCCGCTCGGACGCTTCTCGTATGCGCAGGAACGCGTCGCGCTTCCCGCGCGGACGGACGCAGGCACGCAGCCTGGACGCTCCGTCCACGCTCCGCAACGCCCGGGCTCCGCCGGCCCGAGCCGCCCCCTGCAGCGCGGCGCTCCCGCCGGAAAGGCCGCTGCACCCGCGCTCACCGCGGCGCGCCTGCTCCGTGTCGACTACCCCGGCGCACCGGCTGCGCAGACCGGCGGAGCCGCCGCGCGCGAATATCACTACGAGGACCCGCGCCATCCGGTCGCGCTCACCGGCATCAGCGTGCTCGCGCGTCAGCCCGCAGGCCCGCCCGTGCCCGAACGCATCGCCAGCTACGCCTACGACCACGCCGGGCGCGGCATCCGCTCGGTGCGTGGCGCGCTGCCGGCAGGCGGTGAAAGCGGCCCCGAGGACGTGCGCCTCGACTATCCCGAACGCGGCCGCAGCGTGCTCACCAACAGCCTCGGCCAGCGCACCACCTACCTTGGCGCGGTGATCGCCGGCCAGCGCCGCCTGCTCGAAGCGCGCGGCCCGGGCTGCGCGCGCTGCGGCCCCACCGACGTCCGCTACCGCTACACGCCCGACGGCCGATTGAGCGCCATCACGACCCTGGACGCCGAGGGCAGGCCGCGCCTTTCCACCCAGCACCATTTCGACACCCGCGGGCGCATCGCCGAGACCCTCGGTGCCGATCTCTCCGGCGCCCGGCCGCGCCTGCTCGACCGCACGCGCTACGAATATCCCGACGCGCCGGCAACCGCGCTCGCCGACACGGACCGTGCAGCGCAACGCACCGAGCCCGCCGCGACGACACCTCCGCGCGCGATCATCCGCCCGAGCGTCGTCCCCGGCCGCGAGCACCGCATCGAGCTGCGCTACAACGCGACCGGCCAGCCCATCGAACTGCGCGAGTCCGGTTTCAGCCCGATCGACGCCGAAGGCCGGCCGGATCCCGTGCCGATCGAACGCCGCGTCACCTGGCGCTACGCCACGATCAATGGTCGCAGCGTGCTTGCCGAGCTCGACGGCCCGCTCCCCGACGGAGCGGACGCCAGCCCGCTCGACAGCGACCTCGTCCGCCTGCACTGGGACGAACGCGGCAGCTTCATTCGTGCGCTGGAAGGTCCCGGCGGCCAGCGCAGCGAGATCGAATCCGATCCGGCCACCGGCCTGCCGCGGCGGGTGCGCGATGCCGAAGGTCACGAGACCCACTTGCGCCACGACTCCGCCGGCCAGCTGATCCGGTGGCGCAGCCGCAGCGCGGGTGAGGCGGCAGATCGCATCCACGCTGCCGAATACGATGCCCTCGGCCAACTCGTCGAGCTGCGCTCCGGAGAGGATGAAGAGCGCCTGCATCCGCGCTGGCGGCGCGCCTTCGATGCCGCCGGCCGCCTGCAGTGGCACGCCGACGCGCTCGGCATCCTGCGGACCTGGGCCTACGACCACGAGAGCCGCGTCGTCGAGACCGGGCTGCGCAGCGCCAGCCGGCTGCTGCGGCGCCGCTGGCGTTACGACGAGCACGGACGCCTCGCCGCGATCGACGACGACACCGGCTTCACCCGCAGCCTGCGCCACGACGTCGCAGGCCGGATCGTCGGCCTCCTGGACAGTCACGGTCGCGAGCTGCTGCCGCCCGCGCGCCACCCCGACGGCGGATCCGCGCCGGCAGCACCCCCTGCCCACCCACGCATCCTGAAGGACGACTTCGGACGCCCCGTCCTCGAACGCAGTCCCGACGCCGGAGCGCGCTGGCGCAGTTTCGATGCCGCGGGGCGCCTTGTCGCCATGGGCGACGCCCTCGGCCACCGCGCGCGCTACACCTGGGACCCGCGCGGCCGCATCCTCGCCCAGGAGATCACCGACGGGCGCAACGGCAGCACCGAGACCACCCGCTGGCGCTACGACGGCTCCCGCCTGCTCGAAGTCGATCACCCCAATGGGCGCGAACGCTACGAGTACGACCAGCGCGGCTTGCGCAGCGCGCGCATCGTGAGCCTGAAGCGCGACGGCGGCGAGCTCGTCGTGGTCACGCGCTACGAGTACGACGCCGAGGGGCATCTTGTCGCCACCACCCTGCCCGACGGCAGTCGCCTGCGCTACGAGCGCAACGGCCAGGGCCAGGTCGTCGCGCTGAAGCGCCAGCCGGTGGCCACGCCCTGGCTGCGCGCGCTGGCGCGCGAACAGGTCATCGCCAGCGGGTTCGAGCGCGATCTCTTCGGCCTGCGTGGCTTCCGGGCCGGCAACGGCATGCGTACGTTGCACGAGCGCACGCGCACCGGCACCCTGGTCCGCGTCGTTCATCTGCGCGCCGACGAGCGCGGCGCACCGGTCCGTAATGCACGTGCGCTGCTGCCGATCGCACCTGGCCAGCCCCTGGCCGCGCGCATCGAACGCTTGTTCGGCATTTCCGCGGCCCACGCCGCGCAGGCAAACACCGATGCGGACGTCACCCAGCCGGTGGAGGCAGCAGATGGCCAAGCCCTCGAAGGTGCGTTACCACGCCTGCAGGAGACTGTCGCGTCCGCCGACACCATCCTGCTCGACTACCAGTACGTCTGGGACCCGGAAGGCAACCTCCTGCACGCGCGCCGGCGCGAGCCCGACGGCCCGCTGCCCTCGACGCGCCGCAGCCAGGCCTACGACCTTCGCAACCAGCTCGTGGCCAGCGTCGAATGGCGGGACGACGGCGACGTGCTGGCCGAAACCGCCGTGTGGCGTTACGCCTACGATCGCCACCAGCGCCGCGTCCTTGCCCAGGAAGGCGCCGTGTCGCAGCAGGAGCTCGCCGGCCACACCCGCCCGACCCACTTCGCACCGGGCAGCCACCGTGCCCTGTCCTCGAGCCCACGCGCAGCAAACGTGCCGGCGCGGGCCGCCGCGAGCCGACCGCACGAGGCCGCCACGCCCGGTCACCACGACGCCAGCGGCCAGCCCGAACGCTTCGGCGCGCGCAGCCTGCGATGGGACGCACTCGGCCGCCTGATCGAGGTGCGCGCAGGCGAGCGCAGCATCGCCCGCTACGCCTACGATCACCGCGGCCTGCGCATCGCGCGCACGCGCTTCGATCCCGCAATGGTCGCGCCCACCACGACCCACACCGTGTACGACGACGCCCGCCAACCCCTCGCAGAGCTGGACGCCGACGGCAGATTGATCCGCCAGTATCTGTGGCTCGCCGACCTGCCCCTCGCCGTGCTCGACACCCCGGCGCGCCCCGACAGCGCAACCGACTCCGCGCGACGCATCCTCGCAGACCTCGGCCGCATCGCGCAAAGCTGGCTCGCCCCGCAGGCCGGCCTCGCCTGGCTGCACACCAACCACCTCGGCGCCCCCGAACTGGCCACCGACGCCGACGGCGAGCCGCTCTGGCGCGCGCGCCACGCCCCCTTCGGCGCCGCGACGGTCACCACCTCGCCCCGGCGTCCCGACTTCACCCTCGACCTGCGCCTGCCCGGCCAGGTCTTCGACGCCGAAACCGGCCTGCACTACAACCGCCGCCGCTACTACGCGCCGACCCTGGGCCAATACCTCACCCCCGACCCGCTCGGTACGCCGGACGGGCCGAACCCGTATGCGTATGCGGCGTTCAATCCGCTGCGGAACGTGGATCCGGATGGGCTGGTGCTGTTCGCGTTCGATGGGACGGGGAACAGCGACGACCTCAACGACCCGGCGATGGCGGGCAGCGGATTCAGCAATGTGGTGTATTTCGCACGTGCATACAACGATGGGAACAGGCGGTACATCAGTGGCGTCGGCACCGTGCATCACGACATCGACTACGGCGACATCCGCCCGGAAGACCACGCGACCGGCCATCTGCTGTGGTGGCTGACACCGGGCGATCCGGCCCATGTGAACGACATGGGCGGCAACTACTCGGGGCCGGCACGGATCGGGCGGATGAGCCAATACCTGGACGACGAGGCCGAGCTCTTCAGTGACGACCGGGTCATGGACATCGACATCGTCGGCTTCAGCCGCGGCGCGGCCCAGGCGCGCGAGTTCGCCAACCGGATCGTCGCGAAGACGGTCCGCCATGAGGGCCAGGACTACTACCGCTACACGAACCGCCGCGGAGACTCTGCCTGTCAGGCGGTCGATTTCCGCTTCATGGGGCTCTTCGACACCGTGCTATCGACCAATTTCAGCGGCGAAGCGTATCGCCTCGGGATCCCGGAGGTCTTCGCCCATGTCGCGCAGGCGGTCGCGCTCAACGAGCACCGCTCGGACTCGATCACGGAGTTCGCCTATCGCAACCCGAAGCCGCACCGCATGCACTGGGGCGGCTTTCCGCTCGAGTCGATCGGCGCCAGCAGCGCTGCGCCCGGTCGCATCCGCATCGAGAAGGGCTTCGTCGGCGCCCATGCGGACATCGGCGGGGGCTATCCCGACGTCGAGCAAGGCCTCTCGCTGGTTGCGCTCAACTGGATGGTGGCGCAAGCACGCGACGCCGGAGTAGAAATGGAATCGGTGGACCCTGTTCCCATCCTTAATGTGGTGATCCACGACCAGAGCAATGTGATCGAGATCGGCAACCCGCAACACAGCGTCGTTCCGCGCCCGACCGGGAACGGCGATCTGCCCCGGATCGATTACGTCTTCCCCGAGGACCGCGCGGTCAACGGCGCGGTGGCCGGAGATCGCCAGCGCCGCATGGCATTCGACAACGGCAGCCTCACCCACGCCGACACCCTGCGCTACATCACCTGGCTCCCGCGCGACGCCACAAGGCGCGGCGACGGCTCCGCGCTCGACCCGCGCCGTCTCGGCGACGTCACCGGCACGGTGGATATGGCGAGCTACCTCGCCTGGCTCGGGCAGCCCGAGAACGGCTACACGACGACAAATGGAGGATTCTGATGCGACGACGCTTCCTGATCCGGCTCGCGGTGGCGGCCCTCGGCACGCCCCTTATGACGGCCTGTCGCGGGACCCTGCCGGCAGCCCCGCCCACCCCGCTCACCGAATCCCAGACGCGCTACCTGGAGAGCCGGCAGCGCATGCTGCAGCGCTTCGGTCGTCCTGGTTTCGAGCTGGTGGTCGATGCGCTGGCCGGACAGGAGTTCCTCGGCGTCGAGTTTTTCCCCGAGCATGCCACGCATGTGTTCTACGCATCTTCCGCCCAGAGCTTGCGCAACCAGACGAAGATGATCCTCTCCCAACCCGTCCCCGAACGCGCCCGGATTCTTTGGCGCGACACCTCCGAGCGACGCTTCATCGAGGGGGTCGGCAGTCGATACGCCGGCAACATCCTCGGCGACGAAACCATCGAAGTCGGCTCCCGCATCCCGCAGGAGCTCATCGACGACCTCGAGCGCGACCCGCGCGGCAATCTGCGGCTCAAGTTCCGCATGAGCAAGGATGGCACGCTGTTCGGCTGGGATATCCAGCGCCGGCCGGGCTACGATCCGAACCTGCGCGACCCGCAAGGCCGGGACATCCACTTTCCCGCCGTCCACTCCTTCGCCGGGGGCGATTTCCGTGAGGCCGAAATCGTCAACGGCAAGGTCGTGCGCAAGGGCTGGTACATCGAGCGCCGCACCGGCCGAAAGGTCGAGACGGACTATTGACGCGCGCGCGGTGAAGGCGCACGGGACCGACTGCACCGTCCCGCGCCGGCTCACGCCGCCTGGCGCCGCGCCGCTGCGCGGGTGCTCACCAGGATGCCGCCCACGATCAGCAGGAAGGCGATGCCATGATAGGGGCGCGGCCATTCGCCGATCACCGCGGCGGAGAACACCGCGGCGAAGAGCGGGGTGAGGTTGTAGAAGATGGCCGCGGTGGCCGGGCCGGCCTCGGCCACCGCCACGCCCCAGGAGCGGTAGGCGATGATCGAGGGGCCGACGGCGATATAGACGATGGCCGCGACCAGGCCCCACGACCACTGCGTGGGCCCGGACGGGAACACGACGTCGCCCGCCGCGGCGGCGGCCACCGCCCACAGCACGCCGAAGACGCACTGGGCGACGAGGAACTCGGCCCAGTTCCACTTCGGCCGCGCCTCGCCCGCCATGTGCGCGGGCGGGCGCGCGAGCAGCCAGCTGTAGCCGGTCCAGCCAAGCATGGCGAGCAGCATGAGCAGGTCGCCCTCGACGAACTCGATGCGCGCGATCGCGGCCGGGTCGCCGCGCGACAGCACCAGCGCCACCCCGACCAGGGAGAGCAGCGCGCCGAAGACCTGCACCGGGCGCGGGATGACGCGGTAGAACACGGCGCCGATCAGCATCATCCATACCGGCGCGCTGGAGGCGATCAGGGTGACGTTGAGCGGCGTGCTGGTGCGCAGCGCCATGTATTGCAGCGCGTTGTACGCGCCCACGCCGATCAGCCCGAGCACCGCGAGGTGGGTCCAGCGCGCGCGGATCTGCGCACGTGCCGCCGGCGTGCCGAGCGCGCGCCAGCCGAGCGGCAGCAGCAGCACGAAAGCGAGCATCCAGCGCACCGCGTTGAGCCAGAGCGGGTCCATGCTGCCGATGGCGAGGCGGCCGACGACCGCATTGCCCGCCCACAGCAGGGGCGGCAGGACGAGGAAGAAGACGAGTCGGGGAGTCAGGTGCATTTGGGGGGTCGATCTTTATTGTTTTGCGGGCAGCGTGGAGGCTGCCCGCACGCGAGGCCGCAACCTTAGCGGTTTTCCGGCAGGCCTGGCCAGTCCGCCGCGCCGAGCGCGAACTTGTAGGCGAAGCCGCTCCAGGACTCGCCCCCGCGCAGGGCGTCGATGAAGCCGGCGCGATCGGTGATCCAGCTCCCGCCCACCACGGTGACGCCGCGCGCGAACAGCGGATCGGGCAGGCAGCCGGCGCTCGGGCCGATCAGCACGATGCGCCGCGCATTGCGGCAATGCGCGAGCATGTCGTCCACCGTGTGGTTGAGCAGGATGGTGCTGGTCGACAGCACCTTGTTGCAGTCTTCCAGCGCCGCGGCGTCGAGGGTGACGCGGTAGCCGTCGTAGTGGCCGGCATAGTCGGGGTTCAGCTCGATCACGGTGAGCTGCGCGCCGGCAGCGGTGACCTGCTTCAGCAGCGGGGTGAACAACCCCACCATGCCGACGTGGTCGCCCGCCTGCGGGTCGATGCCGCCGATCGAGTCGGTGGCGCGCGGCGGCGCGAAGCCGATGCGCTCCATCACCGTGCGCGACAGCGCGTTGGCCGCGGCGAAGCCGAGCGTGCGGCGGATCTCCGCGTCGCCCCCCGCGCCGGCGGCGGGCGCGGCGAACTCGCGCGCGAGCTGCAGCGCGTCCATGCCGACGATGGTGTGCGGGTCGTCGGAGGCGGCGAGCCGCGGGAGGATGCCGCCGAGCAGCACATAGGAGAGGCCGAGCGCGCCGTCGTCGAGCTCGAGCGCGCAGAACTCGCCGTTCTTCGATGCGGCCGCCTCCGGCGGCGGCAGGTGCAGGGCGCGCACGCGCGGGATCGGGCAGCCGGCGGTGGCGCGTTCGAGTTCGGCGATCAGGTCGGTGGCGAAGCTCATGATGGACAGCGGCGCAAGGCCGGGCGGTGGGGTCGGGCGAGCCTACCACGACGGCACGCCCCTGCAGGAGCGCCGCAAGGCGCGAATCCGGCCGCGGGAACGAGACGCGCGGGGATTGCCCGAAGGCCGACGTTCGCGGCGTGCGCCGCTCCTACAACCGGTCGCCGCGGTGGCGGCCGGCACGGATGGCAGCGGCAGCCGCCTCGGGTGTGACGGTGGCGGCACGGTTCTCGGGGGTGCGCAGGGCACCGGGGAAATAGTCCGCGGTGAGGTGGCTGGAATGCACCGGCGAGCCACCGCCGGCAGCAAGGGTCGGGGCGTTCGCGCCGGCGCCATCGCCACGCCGCTTGTCCGCGTCGGCCCCACCCGGCTTGTCCGTACCGCCTCGATAGCGCCGCCAGTCGCGCACCCAGTGGATGTCGTCGGCGAGTTCGAGCAGGCCGATGGTCTCGCGGTCGCCGATCAGGATGCCCTGCACGCGCAGGCCGCGCTCGCGGCGGGCGGCCTCGACGCGGGCGGCGAGCGCCGGGGTGGCGCCGAATTCGCCATCGGACGCGATCAGCAGGTCCGCGAGCTGCCAGCCGGCTTCGTCGAGGCGGGCGAGCGCACGCTCGAGCGGGGCGCAGATGTCGGTGCCGCCGCCGAAGCCCTGGCCGAGGAAGCGGGCGAGCCGGCCGACGCCATCGACATCGACGCCGAGCTCCATCTCGACCACCTCGTCGGGCCCGCCGAAGGCATACACCCGGCAGGCGCGGCGCCGGGCGTGAGCGCAGCGCACCGCCTCCAGCACGACCGCCTTGGCCACCGCCTCGGCGCCCCCCTGCATCGATCCCGAGGTATCCACGCACACCAGCATCGGCCCCTGCTCCAGGCGCCGTGCCGGCGCGGGGCGCTGGCTGGGGCGCAGCACCGGCGCCGGGCGCAGGCAGTCCTCCTGCAGGTGGTCGTCGTCCTCGTAGGCGAGCAGCGTGCGCTCGGCGCGGCGCGCATGCCAGACCAGGCGCAGGCGCGGATGGCCGAGCAGCGTCGCCTCGGCCGGCAGCATGCGCGCGATCCGGCCCGAGCGCTGCACGCCGCGCGTTTCGCCGGGCAGGTCGGGCACCCGCACCCGGTGCGAGACGCTGCGCTGTATCTCGGTGTGCTCGACCACGGCGTGCAATGCCCGGCTGGATTCGGCGTCCTCGTCGGTGGGGCAGGCGCGGCCGAGCGCGCGCAGGATGCGGGCGAGCTCGGGCAGGCGCTCGATCAGCGCGCGGATGCGCAGCACCTCGCGCCAGTCCGTGCTGCGCAGCAGGCCGCGCAGCGCATCCCAGCGGGCGTTGTCGAGCAGATCGCCGAGATCCCCGAAGGCGCCGACCAGCTCGTCGATCTCGCCGCAGCGCTCGGCCCAGTCGGCAGCGAAGGAATCGAGCGCCCTCGCCTGCGCCGCGGCCTCGGTATCGCCGCGGTCGCGGTAGTCGACGACCAGGTCGAGGTGGAAGAGCAGGCCTTGCAGCACGGTATCGACCAGCGCGGGCCGGTCTGCACAGTAGGCGGGCAAGCCCAGGCCCCGGAAGACCTCGCGCACCGCGTCCTGCACCTCCGCCTCGGGCCAGGCCGCGCAAGACCGGGGCAGGCCGCCGGCGAGCAGCGCAGCCCGCCAGGCTTCGAGCGCGGCGAGACGGCCCGCGAGTTCGCCGCCGGAGTGGGTCATGCCACCGAGCCAGAGCGGACGCGGCAGGCGATCGAGCGGCGCGAGCACGGCTTCGAGCGCCTCGAAGAGCCGGGGGACGGGTGGAGCCTCGGCGGCCCGGGCGCGGTCCGGCGGCAGCGGCGCGGGCGTGCTGTCGGCCGCCGCGGAGGCCGATTGCTGCGCGACGGCGGGCGCCACGCCGGAACCTGCATCGCCGGTCGCCATCACCCCCTCCTCACTCCGGCAGCGGGTCGTGCTCGACCGGCGCGGGCGCCGCGCCTGCCTGCTCCAGCCGCGGCAACGCCTCGAAGCCGGCACGCGCGCTGCGGGCGCGGGCCTCGAGCCCGGCCAGTACCGCATCCACCGCGTCCAGCCCGGAACGCGCGCAGGCGACGAAGGCAGGGTCCGCCCACAGCGCCTGGTCCGCCCATGCCTCGAGCGTCGCACGCTGCGCGCCGAGTTCGCCGCGATACGCCGCCAGGCGCGCGAGCACGCCGTCGAGCTGGGCCGTGCGCGCACCGATGTGCAGGCTGCCATAGCGCCGCATGCGCGCGGCGCTCATGCGCAGCGCCGCCGCCCCGCCCTTGGCGTCGCCGATCGAGCCGGCGAGCTCGCCGGCCTGCGTCGCCACCGGGTCGATCGCCGAGAAGCGCAAGCGCCCACGCTCGTCGTAGTCGAGATCCCGAGCCTCGCGCTCGGTGGCGAGCTGAGCCTCGAAGGCCTCCACCACCCGCGTGATGCGCGGCGGCGACCAGACCTCGCGGATCCCCAGACGCGCCGCCAGCCAGTCCGCCACCGCCAGCCGCGTGGGCTCGTCGGCAGCGACGCAACACGGCGCCAGGCCCAGATCCCACTCGCTCGCCGCCGCCCTGCCCTCGCTCGCCGCGGCCACGCGCAGCAGGTGGGCGAGCTTGACCCAGCGCCGGTCGGATACATACACCCCACGCCCCGCCAGCCAGGCCCGCAGCTCGCCGAGGCGGTCGAGCACCGCCGCAGGCAGTGCGCAAGCGGCGGCAGCCTGCGCCAGCGCCGCGCGGTCGGCCTCGTCGAGCTGCAGTCCGGAAGGCGGCGCGAGTACCTCGGGCGCCCCCGGGCGATCCTCGCCGAGCAGCCACCGAAACCCCTCCGCGCTCACCGGTGCCACGGTCAGGCGCAGCAGGAAGCGGTCGAAGAAGGCCTCCGCCACCTCGTCCTCGGGGACCTGGTTGGTCGCCCCCACCACGCTGATCAGCGGACAGCGCAGGCGGCCCGCGCCGTTGTCGAACTCGCGCTCGTTGAGGAGTGTCAGCAGCGCGTTGAGGATCGCGCTGTTGGCCTTGAAGACCTCGTCGATGAAGGCCACCGCCGCATCGGGCAGGAAGCCCGCCACGTGGCGCTCGTAGCGGTCTTCCTCGAGCGCGCGGATCGACAGCGGGCCGAAGAGCTCCTCCGGCACGGTGAAGCGGGTGAGCAGGCGCTCGAAATAGCGCGCATCGCGAAAGGCCAGGTGGATGCGGCGCGCGAGCGCGCTCTTGGCCGTGCCGGGCGGCCCGATCAGCAGCGAGTGTTCGCCCGCGAGCGCGGCGAGCAGGCTCGCGCGCAGCACCTGCCGGCGTTCGACCAGGCCCGCCTCGAGTACGGCGAGCAAGCCGGCGAGCCGCTCGCGCAGCGGCGCGCGCGCACTCGCCATCAGGCGCTGGGGCCGTGCGCCGCGCCGTAGGCGTGGGCCTTGAGGGTCTCGAGGTCGATCACGCGCAGCGCCGCCTCGTGGGTGGCCTCGAGGATCACCGGCGGCGCCACGCCCGCCTCGAGCGCCTCCTTCCAGCGCAGCGCGCACAGGCACCAGCGGTCGCCCGGCTTCAACCCGGCGAAGCGGTACTCCGGTCGCGGCGTCGACAGGTCGTTGCCCGCCCGTCGCGAGAACTCGAGGAAGGCCGCATCGACCTTCACGCAGACGACGTGGCGCCCGAGGTCGTCCTGCCCGGTCTCGCAGCATCCGGTGCGGTAGAAACCGGTCAGGGGGGAGTAGCTGCAGGCGAGCAAGGCTCCGCCCAGCACGTTCTTCGAGGTGTTCATGGTCGGCGATCCGGAAGTCTTTCGTAGCGGCATCGGCGAACGCCCGCGGCGCCCGCGGCCCACCGCGTCCGGATCATTGTAGCGGCCCGTCCCGTGCGCGGAACACCCCCGCCGGGTCGAGGCCCGCACCCTTGAAATTCCTTTCGCATCGCCACGTCAGACTGCCATAATTCTGGTACTTTTAACTTTTCCCTCGAATCGCAGACGCCCATGGCTGGAAAGTCCGACTCCAATTCCGAGTTCATCAGCACAGCCCAGGCAGCACGCCAGCTCGGCCTGTCGCTCGGTGCGGTGCAGCAAATGGTCGAAAGCGGAACGCTGGCAGGCTGGAAGACCGCCGGCGGCCACCGCCGCATCCGCCAGGACTCTGTCGACGCCCTGCTCGCGCATGCGCGCTCGCCCTCGGCACCGATGCGCAGCAACCGTGAGCGCCTGCGCGTGATGGTGGTCGAGGACGACCGACTGCTGCAGAACATCTACCGCGAGACCTTCCTTACCTGGAGCCTGCCGCTCGACGTGCACCTGATGGAGCACGGCCTCGATGCGCTCGTCGAGGTCGGCCGCGAGCCGCCCGACCTGCTCATCGCCGACCTGCGCATCCCGGGCATCGACGGCTTCGAGATGATCCGCCGCCTGCGCGACAACCCCCTGTCGAGCGACATCGCCATCGTCGTGGTGTCCGCGCTCGGTCCCAAGGAGATCGCCGCGGCGGGTGGACTGCCGGAGGACATCACCGTCTATCGCAAGCCCATTCCCTTCCACGAGCTGCACGGCTACGTCCAGGCGATGATCTCGATGCGCCGCCGCGCTCGCCACCCGGGTTGAGCGCCGCCTGCCCCGCGAGCCTGCTCGATGGAGACCCCTCGCGCGATCCGCGGGATGAGCCTGCGCGCCAAGCTGATCGCGATCTTCATCGCGATCAAGGTGGTGCCGCTGGTGCTGCTCGCGGTGTTCGCCTGGAAGGCGGCGCACGATCTGGGCCGGCTCGTCACCGAGCGCGCGATCACCATGTCCGACGTGATGCGCGACACCCAGATGCGCACCGGCCAGACCGCGATCGACGACGCCATCGACGCACTCGACGACCGCTCGCGCGAGGCCATCGAAACGCTCACCACCGCCACCGCGCGCAGCATCGCGCAGTTCCTCCACGAGCGCGACGGCGACATCCGCGCGGCCGCCAGCCTGCCCGCGGACGCGGCTGCCTACCGCAGCTTCGTCGACACCCGTGTGCGCAACATCGAGGAGCACGGGCCCTACGCGCTCGACGCCGAGGGCGAGCGCTGGGTCGAGCGCGACCCGCAGCCGCGCGAGCTCGCGTTGGTGCGCGCGCCGCTGCCCGACAACTCCAACAGCTTCCATTACCGCGCACCCGACACCCACATGCGCGGCACCCCGCGCCCGCTCTTCCTCGAGATCACCTTCATCGACCGCGACGGCCACGAGCGCATCAAGGCGCTGAGCGAGACCGGCCGCCAGGTCCTCGACCCCGGCCTGCGCGACATCACCCGGCGCGAAAACACCTTCGTGCGCGCCGAGACCTACTGGCCGGCACTGAAGGCCCTGCGCCCCGGCGAGATCCACGTCTCGCGCGTGATCGGCGCCCAGGTGCGCACGCACTGGATCGGCGACTACACCCCCACTCGCGCGCAAGCCCTCGGCAAACCCTTCGCCCCCGAGGACTCCGGCTACGCCGGACTGGAGAACCCGGTCGGCAAGCGCTTCCGGGGATTGATCCGGTGGGCGGCCCCGGTGCTGCGCCAGGACAGGATCATCGGCTACGTCACGCTGGCGCTCGACCACGCCCACCTGATGGCCTTCACCGACACCCTGCGGCCCACGCCAGAACGCTTCGCCCCGATCGCCGACCCCGCCTCGGGCAACTACGCCTTCATCTGGGACGACGAAGGCCACAACATCTCGCACGCGCGCGACTACTTCATCCACGGCTACGACCCTGCCACCGGCGAGCGCAGCGTGCCCTGGCTCGACCGCGAGCTCTACGAAGCCTGGCGCAGCAGCGGACGGTCCTGGCCGACCTTCTCCGCCGCCCTGACGCCTTATCAGGACCAGCGCCTCACCCGGGAGCCCCACCCCGAATCCACCGCCTCGGGCCTGGTCGCGCTCGACTGCCGCTACCTCGACTTCTCGCCGCAATGCCAGGGCTGGCACGACATGACCGAGCACGGCGGCTCGGGCTCCTTCACCATCCTGTTCTCGGGGCTGCGCAAGCTCACCACGGTTGCCACCATCCCCTACTACACCGGCCAGTACGGCAGGACGCCGCGCGGCTTCGGCTACGTCACCATCGGCGCCAATGTCGACGACTTCCACCGCGCGGCCACCGAATCGGGCCAGCGCATCGGCAAAATGATCGGCGAGGCCGACGCGCTCACCCAGCACGAGCGCGACACCCTGGTCGGCGACATCGCAGACCAGCTGCGCGGGACCACCACCCGCCTGGCCGCCTCCACGCTCGCGATGGTGCTCGCGGTGATCCTGATCGCGATCTGGATGGCCGGACTGCTCTCGCGCCGGATCACCCACGTGGTCGATGGCATCCACCGCTTCGAGCAGGGCGACCTCGACCAGCGCCTGGCCGCCGCGGGCGGCGACGAGCTCGCCGAACTGGCCCGCGCCTTCAACCGCATGGCCGACACCGTGCAACGCTCGATCCGCAGCCTGGAGGATGCCCGCCACACCGCCGAGCAGGCCAACCGCATGAAGAGCGAGTTCCTCGCCAACATGTCGCACGAGCTGCGCACCCCGCTCAACGGCGTGATCGGCTTCGCCGAGCTGCTCAGCATGGAGCTCGAGGACCCCGAGCAGCGCGAGTGCGCGACCACCATCCACGACAGCGCCCGCCACCTGCTCGCGGTGGTCAACGACGTGCTCGACCTCGCCAAGGTCGAGGCCAACCGGCTCACCCTCGTCGCGCAGACGATCGACCTCGTCCCCCTGGTCGCCTCGGTGGCCGCGCTGCACAAGGTGAACGCCGAAGCCAAGGGCGTGGACCTGCGGCTGGATCTGCCCGCCCATCCGTGCATCGTGGACGCGGACCCGGTGCGCCTGCGCCAGATCATCGAGAACCTGCTGTCGAACGCGGTGAAGTTCACCCGCGAAGGCCATATCCTCGTCGGCCTCGCCGCCGCCGCGGACGAGATCTCGATCCGCATCGCCGACACCGGCTGCGGCATCGCTCGCGACGAGCAGGAGCGCGTCTTCGCACCCTTCTACCAGGCCGCATCCTTCCTCAACCGCGGGCACGGCGGCACCGGCCTCGGACTCACCCTGTCGCGTCGGCTCGCCCACCGGATGGGCGGCACGATCGATCTCGACTCCGTCCCCGGCAAGGGATCCACCTTCACCCTGCGCCTCCCGCGCCACTTCACCGCCCCCGCGGGCGGTCCTCAATCATGAACAAGCTCGCCTTCATCATCGACGACAGCGCGGTCAACGTCGCGGTCGCCCGCCTGCTGCTGCGCCGGCTGGGTTGGGTCGTGGAGGATTTCGACAGCGCCATCCCGATGCTCGCGCGCCTCGCCGAGGTGCAGCCCGTCTTCATGCTGCTCGACATCTCCATGCCCGACCTCGGCGGAGAGGAAGCCTGCAGGAGGATCCGCGCCAATCCTGCCTGGAGCGCAGTCCGCGTCATCGCCTACACCGCCCACGCGATGGAAATGGAACGCCAGCGCTACCTCGCCGGCGGCTTCGACGATGTCATCACCAAGCCGATCACCATCGGCGGGCTGCACGCCGCGGTGGGCCACGCACCGAACGACTGAGCTGCGAGACCGACATGCCCCCCCACACGCCCGAATCCACCTCCCACTTCGACCTCGCCGCCCTGCGCAGCGACATGTCCGAGAGCCGCGCCGCCGTGCGCGTCGTGCTGGAGACCTTCGCCCCCTGGCTGACCGACACCCGCCAGCAGCTGCGCGCGGCCATCGAGAGCGCTGAAGCCGAGCCATTGGGTCGCGTGGCCCACCGCCTGCGCGGCGCCCTCGCGCAGCTGCGCGCCGCGCCGGCGGTGGCCCTGGTGAAGAAGCTCGAGGCGCACTGCAAGGCAAATCCCGAAGCCTGCCTCTCGCGGGACCATGCCTTGCTCGCCGAACTCGACGCCGAACTCGATGCCCTCGCCGCGGAAGTCGCAGCACAGCTCGAAGCGCTGCGGCGGTGAGGAGTACCGATTCCGGGCGGGCAGCGCCCAGCGCCCCGCGCACAAAAAGCGCTTTCTAATCCGCGCCCCTGCGGCTATAATGCCGCGCTTCACCGGACAGGTGGATGAGTGGTTTAAGTCGCACGCCTGGAAAGCGTGTTTGGGATAATATCCCAACGCGGGTTCGAATCCCGCCCTGTCCGCCAGAACACCTGCAATCAAGCGCCTTTCGGGGCGCTTTTTTGTTGCGCCACACGATTCAACCCTCGTCCCGAAGACCCTCGAGCGGGCATCGCCTGTTCGCGGCGGTGCAGGTTCGCCCGCATACGGCACCGTCGCCTTGCGCGCACCGGGTTGCCGAACTTTCCCCCCTCCCGCTCAGCGCGCCGGGCTGCTGAGCGAGGCGGCGATGAACCCGTCGATCGACGTCATCGCAAGGGCGAAGACCGGATGGACGAGGGACGGTCCCGGCGAAACTCCGGCGCGAGCTGACGCCCCATGTGATCGGCCCCCGATCGCAAGTTCCGCCATCCATGAACCGCTCAGGCGAGCCCTGCCCCCTGGAGGACCGGCTTCCAGCGTTCCTTGGCGATCTTCCTGAAGCCCTTGCCCTTCGGGTGCAGCTCGTTCGCCCAATCGTCTTCCGCGAGCGTACCCCGGCTGTCGACGATCCGCAGATGCGCCGGATCGCCCATCGCGATGCGCCCGAGCATGGCGTGGAACGCATCGATGAGATAGCGCACGCAGTCACGCTGGAGCGCTTCCGGCACGCCCGCGTCGACCAGAGCCGGCTTGAGCCAGCCGGCCTTGCCCGCGACGCCGCGACCATCCGGAATCGCATAGTCATACGAGTGCATCAGGATCAGGCAGTCGAGCGAGGTATGGGTGTAGATCAGGCCGATCAGGCGCCGGTAATGATCGTCCATGCGCTCCAGGAACTGGCCGAGCCCGCCGTCCCCGCTGCGGAAGCAGTCGCCAGCCGACTGCGCGCCGCTGCAGTCCAAGGCGAGCAGGGGCCGCATGTCGTTGAACCCCGCGAAGTCGTTGCCGCCGCCGCTGATGAACACCGCCGACAGGCTGCTGCCATATCGACGCAGCGCACCGGTGATCCGGTCCTTGTACTTGCCATCGACGTAGTCGAAGGCCTCCGCCCCGTTCATGCCCTGCGCGAGGATGGTGTGCTCCTTCTTCTCGACGATCGGTCCGAGGTAGCTGACCAGGCTGCCGCCCGGGAAGGGATACCAGAACCAGGAATCTCCGATCGCCAGAATGCTCGGCATCACCAGCGCCCGCTGCATCGCGGCTTCATCCCAGTATGCGGCCATGTCGCGCTCCTCTCGAGAAGATCCATCCGTCCTCGCCGGGAAGCAGCTTCGCATATCCCGACCACCCTCGACGCCATCCGCTTTCAATCAAGGTGACAGGTGGGCAGATGTCAAGACACGCGGACGGACGCGTCCGAGGGAACACCGCAGCCTTCGAAGCTCCGCTGGATCGTCGAGGGCGAAGCGTTCGACCGGCGCCAGCTAGGAGTCTGCGCGGCAGAAGCCAAGCGTCGGTGAGTTAAGTCCTCGCGGGCGTTTCGGGGCCGGTAGACTGTCGAGATGACGAGCTATCTGCCCTATTGCCCGCAGCAGCAGATGCTGCTGCCCCAGGCGCTGCAGGAGTGGCTACCCGAAGGCCACTTGGCGTACTTCATCAGCGACGCGGTCGACGGGTTGGACCTGAGCGCGTTCCACGCCCGGTATGCCGGTGGCGGACCGCGCAACCAGCCGTTTCATCCGGCCATGATGGTCAAGGTGCTGCTGTATGCGTACGCCACGGGCGTGTTCAGTTCGCGCAAGATCGCGCGCAAGCTGCACGAGGATGTGGCGTTCCGGGTCCTGGCGGCAGACAACTTCCCGGCCCACCGCACGCTGAGCGACTTTCGCGCGGTCCATTTGAAGGAGCTGAGCGAGTTGTTCGTGCAGGTGGTGCGACTGGCCCGCGAGATGGGGCTGGTCAAGCTCGGGACGGTGGCCATCGACGGCACCAAGGTCAAGGCAAACGCCAGCCGCCACAAGGCGATGAGTTACGGCCATATGGTGAAGGCGGAGGCCGAGTTGAAACGGCAGATCGAGGCGCTGCTCAATCGGGCCAAGGCCGCCGACGACGCCGAGCGGAACGAGCCCGAGTGGGATGTGCCGGCCGAGATCGCGCGGCGCGAGGCGCGGCTGACGGCGATTGCTGAAGCCCGGGCGCGGCTCGAGCAGCGCCAGCGCGAGGCCGATCAGGCGCGCGGGCGCAGCGACGATGACGACCGTCGCCCGCGCGGCGGTGACGGCAAACCGAAGGGCGGGCGCTACAAGCGCGACTTTGGAGTGCCCGAGGACAAGGCGCAGGAGAACTTCACCGATCCGGACAGCCGCATCATGAAGCGCGCCGGCGGCGGTTTCGATCCGAGCTACAACGCCCAGACGGCGGTCGACGAGACCGCCCACATCATCGTGGCGGCCGAGCTGACCAACAACGCCAGCGACGCCGGGCAACTGGCGGGGGTACTGCAGGCCGTGCGCGACAACGTCGAACACCGACCGCGCCAGGCGCTGGCCGACACCGGCTACCGCTCGGAGCAAACGTTCCGGGAACTCGACGGGTGCGGGACCGAACTGGTGGTGGCGCTGGGCCGGGAAGGTAAGCGCCGACTCGGCTTCGATCGCGAACGCAATCCGCACACCGCGCAGATGGCCGACAAGCTCGAGAGCGAGGCGGGCAAGAGCGCCTACCGAAAACGGAAATGGATCGCCGAACCGCCCAACGGCTGGATCAAGAACGTGTTGGGATTCCGGCAGTTCAGCCTGCGGGGCCTGGAGCGCGTCAAAGCGGAGTGGAAGCTCGTCTGTATGGCGCTGAACCTGCGCAGGATGAGCACATTGAGGACGGCATGACGGGAAAAGGGGGCAAACCTGTCCCCGTTGCCGTCCGGCATGCGCGCCGCGCCGTCGCAAAGCAACTTGACCACGGCCTCAGTCTCGTGCCGCACCTCGCGGTTCGCCAATCATTCTGCTAGAAAACACGCTCTGGAGTTCTGCCGCGCAGACTCCTAGGTGTTCGACGCACTCGACTCCGCCGCTCCACCCCCCAGCGCCCGATAGAGCTGCACCACCGCCTGCTGCGCACCACGCGTGGCCTGCGCGAGGCCGAGCTCGCTGTCGAAGAGCTGGCGCTCGGCGTCGATGACCTCGAAGTAGCTGGAGATGCCGGCTAGGTAGCGCGCCTTGCTCGCGCGCAGGCGCTCGCGATTGGCGTGCACGAGGCGGCGCGTGGCCGCGCGCTGCTCGGTGAGGCGCTCGAAGGCGACGAGCGCGTCGGCGACCTCGCGGAAGGCCTGGCGGATCGTCGCCTTGTACTGCTCGACCAGGATGCGCTGCTGCGCCTCGGCCACCTCCACGCCGGCCTGCAGGCGGCCGCCGTCGAAGAGCGGCAGGCCGAGCGTAGGCTGCAGCGACCAGGCGTAGCGGTCGCTGTCGAAGAGCCGGCCCAGGTCGGTGCTGGCGAAGCCGAGCAGGGTGGTGAGCGTGATGCGCGGCAGGAAGGCCTTGCGGGCCGCCTCCACGCTGGCGCCGGCGGCGCGCAGGTTCTGCTCGGCGGCGCGAATATCCGGGCGGCGCTGCAGCAGCTCCGCAGGCAGGCCGGCTTCGAGCCGGGCGGGCGTACGCAGCTCGTCGAGCCGGGCGCTGCGCGCGATCGGGCCGGGGTTGCGGCCGAGCAGGATGGCGAGCGCGTTCTCCGTCTGCGCGATGCGGCGCGCCTGGTCGGCGAGCGCCTGCTCGGATCCAGCCAGCAGGGATTCGGCCTGGCGCACGTCGAGGATGGACGACACCCCCTCGTCGAAGCGCGCGCGCGTCAGCCGCAGCGCCTTGCGCCGACCGTCGAGCGTGCGGCGGGTGATCTCGTGCTGGGCGTCGAGATCGAGCAGGTCCAGGTAGAGCGAGGAGACCTGCGCGACCAGGCTGGTGCGCACGCCGTCGGCGAGCGCGGCGCTGGCGAGCACCTCGCGGCGCGCGGCCTCGCTGCGGGCGGCGAGGCGGCCCCACAGGTCGATCTCCCAGGCCGGCATCGACAGCCCGACCACGGCGTTCTCCCCGATGCGGTTCGCGCGTGGATCGAAGCCGGGCATGCGCTCGCGTGCCACGGATGCGGCGGCATCGACGCCCGGAAACAGCGCCGCACGCTCGATGCCGTACTGGGCGCGGGCGAGCTCGATGCGCTCGATTGCGATGCGCAGGTCGGCGTTGGCGGCGAGCGCCTCCTCGATCAGCGCGTGCAGTTCGGGCGCGGGCAGGATCTCCCTCCACGGCTGCACGCCCAGGCTCGCGGCGGCCTCCGCCTGCGCCACCTCGGCCTGCCGCGGCCAGCTTGCGGGCACAGGCACGTCCGGCCGCACGAAGGCGGCTGGCTGGCAGGCCGCCAGCAGCAGGGCGAGCGCGGGCAGCAGGGCGGACCGCGGGCACCCGGGCAGCGACGCGCGTCTCATCGCCCCGCCTCCGCCTCGTCGCCGCGGATGCGGAAGAAGCTCGCGTACAGCAGCGGCACCACCACCAGGGTGAGTCCGGTGGCGAAGATGAGGCCGAACATGATGGTCACCGCCATGCTGCGGAAGAAGGGATCGACCAGCAGCGGCGCCACCCCCAGCACCGTCGTGACCGCGCCGAGGAAGACCGGGCGTGCCCGGCTGGCCGACGCGTCGAGCAGCGCGAGCAGGCGCGGCTTGCCCTCCCGGATCTCGATGTCGATCTGGTCCACCAGCACGATCGCGTTCTTGATCAGCATGCCGGTGAGGCTCAGGAAGCCGAGGATGGCCATGAACTCGAAGGGCGCCTGGAACAGCAGCAGCCCGATCGCCACCCCCACCACCGCGAGCGGCACGGTGAGCCAGATCACCGCGGTCTGGCGCAGGCCATTGAACATCACGATCACCGCCACCACCATCGCCGCGAAGCCGAAGGGCGCCGCCGCGGCCAGGCCGGCGTTGGCCTCGACCGAGGCCTTGTGCTCGCCGTGCCACTCCAGGACATAGCCCGGCGGCAGCGTGATGGCCTCGATCTGCGGGCGCAGGCGCTCGAACAGCGGCGCGGACAGCTGCCCTGCGGGCGGGTCGCACTGCGCCTTGATGGTCGGGAAGCGGTTCTCGCGCCGGATCAGCGCGTCCTCCCACACCGTGTCGACGCGCTCGACGAACTGGCTCACCGGCACGTACTTGCCGGCGGTCGCACTGAAGACCTGGGCGTTGCCGAGATCCTCGACGCCGCCGCGCTCGTCCGCCGGCGCGCGCGCCAGGATGGGGATCAGACGCTCCTTGTCGCGATACACGCCGATCTGCTGGCCGACGTAGTTGCGCTCCAGCGCGGCGGCGATGTCCGAGGGCAGCACGCCGGCGCGCTGCGCGGCCTCGACCGAAAAGTGCGGGCGCACCACTGGCACCGCCTGGCGCCAGTCGTCCTGGATCGCCACCGCCCCGGGGTCGGCGGCCATGATCGCCTTGGCCTCTTCCGCCAGCCGGCGCAGCACCGCCGGGTCGGGGCCGCGGAAGGCGGCCTCGATCTTCTTGCCGCCGCCGCGGCCGAGCATGAACTTCCACACCTTGACGCTGGCCTGCGGGAAGGCGGCCTCGAGCTCGGGCTGCAGGCGCTCGATGAGGCCGGCGATGTCCTCGAAGCGCTCGACATCGACCAAGAGCTGGCCATAGGCCGGGTTGGGGTCTTCCGGGCTGTAGGTGAGCATGAAGCGCAGCCCGCCCTGGCCGATGAAGCTCGTCACATGGCTCACGCCCGGCGCCGCGCTCACCTTCGCCTCGGCCTCGGCGACCACGGCGGCAGTGGTTCGGATGTCGGTACCCTGCGGCAGCGCCAGGTCGACGACGAACTGCGGCCGCGCCGAATCGGGCATGAATCCCGGTGGCACGTGACCGAAGGCGAGCACGCCGGCGGCGAGCAACCCCAGCAGCACCACGCCGCTCGCCACGCGCCGGGCCAGCACGCCCTGCAGCAGGCGGCGATAGGCGCGCAGCAGGCCGCCCTCCCGCGCACCCGCCTCGACCTTCACCTCCAGGAAGGCGGCGCACAGCAGCGGCGTCAGCGTGATCGCGAACAGCCACGACAGCAGCATCGAGTACAGGATCACCCAGAACAGCGAGCCGGCGTACTCCCCCATGTCGGTGGGCGACAGGCCGATCGCGCTGAAGGCGAGGATGCCGACCACGGTGCCGCCGAGCAGCGGCCACACCGTCCCACGCACCACGGCACCCGCAGCCGGGCCCACCGCCTCGCCCTTCTGCATCCGCACCAGGATGCCGTCGGTGACCACGATCGCGTTGTCCACCAGCATGCCGAGCGCGATGATCAGCGCGCCGAGCGAGATGCGCTGCATGGCGATGCCGTCCATCCACATCGCGATCAGCGTGCCGGCCACGGTCAGCACCAGCACCGCGCCGATGATCAGCCCGCTGCGCAGGCCCATGAAGAGCAGCAGCACCACGACCACGATCGCCACTGCCGCCACCAGGTTGTCCACGAAGCCCGCCACCGCGGCGCGCACCGAATCGGACTGGAAGGAGACCACGTTCAGCTCCATGCCCACCGGACGCTGGCCTTCGAGCTCGGCGAGGCGGCGCTTGACCGCGTCGCCCATCTCCACCACGTTGCCGCCGAGCACGTTGGAGATGCCCAGTCCGATCGCCGCCTGGCCGTCGTGGCGCATCAGCACCGCGGGCGGGTCGACGTACTCGCGGCGGATCTCGGCGACATCGCGCAGACGCAGCAGGCCGCTCGCGGCGTCGCCCGCCACCACCAGCTCGCCGAGCGCCGCCACCGAGACCACGCCGTCCGCCGGCTGGATCTGCAGGCGCAGCGGGCCGGCATCGACCGCACCGGCGGGCGCGATCAGGTTCTGCGCGCGCAGCGAGGCGTAGATGCGCTCGAGCGGCACGCCGAGCTGCGCGGCGCGCGCGCTCGAGACCTCGACGTAGATCGCCTCCCTGCGCTCGCCCAGCAGCGCCACCCGCGCCACGCCCGGCACCAGCACCAGCTCGCGGCGCAGCAGGTCGACGTAGTCATAGAGCTGGCGCGGGCTGTAGCCCTCGCCGGTGACCGCGTAGAAGAGCGCGAAGACGTCGCCGAAGTCGCCCTTCACCACCGGCTCGGCCGCACCCGGCGGCAGCGCGCGCGCGGCCTCGGCGATCTTGCCGCGCAGCTTGTCCCACACCTGGTCGAGCTCGGCCTGGGTATGCGAGAAGGCGAGCCTGGCCTCCACCTTCACCAGCGACTCGCCGGCGCGCGACACCGAGACGACCTCCTCCACCTCCTGCATCTGCTGCACCGCGCCCTCGATGCGGTCGGTGATCTCCTCGGCCACCTGCGCCGGCGAGGCGCCCGGGTAGGCGGTGACGACCACCGCCTGGCGGATGACGAACTCCGGATCCTCGAAGCGGCCGAGGCGCTCGTAGGCCAGCCAGCCGCCCGCCAGCACCAGCAGCGTGGCCACCCAGGCGACGACGGACTTGCGGATCGTGTACTCGGCGATGTTCATCGGCGCACCCCGGCTCAGCGCGCTTCGAGCGCGCGCACCCGCATGCCCTCGCGCAGCGCGCCGACGCCCGCAGCGACGACGCGCTCGCCGGGCGCGAGTCCGGACTCCACGACGATGTCGGCGCCGACGATGGCGCCGGTACGCACCGGGCGGCGCGCGACCCGCCCGTCGTCGCCGACGACCCACACGCCCGGCCGGCCGTGCGCGTCGGCGGCCACGGCGGCGAGCGGGACGGTGATGGCGGCGTCCGCCGCGGGCGCCCCGCCGGCGTCCGCCGCCGGTTCCAGGCTCACCGCCATCCCCGGCAGCAGGTTGACGCCGGCAGGCACCGAGCGCACCGCGAGCACCACCGCATAGGTCTGCGTCAGCGCGTCGGCCTCGGCGGCGAAGGACTGCAGCTCGAGCCTCAGCACCTGCCCCGGCGCGGCGCGGTCGCCCTCCACGCTGCGCTCGCCCTCGAGAAATGCGACCGCAGCTTGCTGCGGCCGCATGCGGCGCACCAGACGCTCGGGCACATTCACCACGACCTCGAGCGCGCGCAGGTCCTGCAGCTCGGCGATCGGCTGCTTGGCCTGCACATTGGTGAAGGGCTCGATGCGGCGGCGGGTGATCACGCCCTCGAAAGGCGCCTTGATCGCAGTGTCGGCGAGATCGCGCTCGGCGGCGGCGAGGCTGGTGCGCGCGGCTTCGAGGCGGGCGCGGCGGTCGTCGACCTCGGCGCGGGCGACCGCCTGCTCGCTTTCCCACAGGCGCTGATAGCGCGCGAGATCGTTCCGCGCACGCTCGAACTCCGCACGCGCGGCGTCCAGACGCGAGCGGTAGATGCGGTCGTCAAGGCGCGCGACCACCTCCCCAGCCTTCACCCGCCGCCCCTCCTCCAGGCTGAAGGAGTCGACGAAGCCGGGCACGTCGAACGACAACTCGGCGCGCCTGGCTGCACGCACCCGCCCCGGCAGGCGCAAGGCCTCGTCCGCCGTGCGCCGTCCGACGGTGAGAATCGGCGCCGGACGCGTCGCCTCCACCGCCGCAACGGGCGCGGGCCGCTCGCTGCAGGCGGCCAACGACAGGCAAAGCAGCGCGGTAGTCAGCGCGAAAACTGATTTTTGAATGCGCATGAATTTCTTCTGGTCGGATGCGGGCGGTCGGGGCGCGGGTCGCGTGCGCACTGCCGGCGCGGCGCAGCCACCAGACGTGCTCATCGCGCAAGGCCCGTTTACACGACGCGTGCATGCGGGGCACGCACGACGCGGGACCGATCGTCAGTTGGGTCGGTCCAGTATCCGCTTGCGCAGCAGATCGTAGTCGCCGCGATCGATCGCACCCTCGTCGAGCGCGCGCTGCAGGTCGGCCAGCTCCTGCCCCTTCGAGATCGTCGTGGTGCCCTGCACCTTCACATAGGTGTCCCCGCCGCAGCTCGCCAACAGCAGGCAACCGAGGACGGCCAGCAAGGGATAAGCTTTCGTGCGCATGGTTCACTCCACGCTGTCGATCAGGCGTTCGCGCTGGCGCTCGTACTCGCGGTCCGAGAGGGCGCCCGCCTCGCGCGCACGCTTGAGGTCGATGAGCTGCTGGCCGATGGAGACGTCCACCGTAGGCCGTACGACTTCGTGGCCACCGCAACCCGTCAGCGACAAGCCGATCAGCCCGGCGAAGAGGGCAAGCCTGGTATTCATTGAAAGGATCCCATGAGCGTGGCGACAGGCACGACCGAAACCGGCCATGCGGGACGGGCGAAACCGATTTGCGCAGCTTAATCCGGCCCGCATGCCCCATGTCCGCGTTCGTCCCAAAATGGGCCAGGCCGACGCAACAGGCGCCCGCCTGCAGGCACTCGGCTGCGAACATCGCTTCGGCTGGCCGGCCACTGCCTACTTCGCCAGGGGGATCTGCTGGAGCACACGACTGCCGATCGACGCATCCATCGCCAGTTCAAGCTGATACAGCCGCAGCGTCTGGATGGGCGTGATCACCTCACCCGCCTTCCGGATCATGTGGAGGCGGGCGTCCACCCGGGCCTGCTCCAGCGCGAGCGAGCGTGCCAGCGAGGTGCGCGCCGTGGGGTCGTCGATCCAGCCCGCGTCGAGCTGCCTGGCGTACTCGGCAAGCGTGTCGATCTGACGGTCGCGCAAGGCGACGATCTCGGCCAGGTAGGCGCGATAGATCGGCCAGAAGCGCTTCGCACCCTGCTCGTCGAGCTTCATGCTGGCGCTGACCTCGATCACGCGGCGCAGGTCCACATCCTGGAACTGCTCGCGGATCAGACCGAGGGTCGCGTCCTCCTCGGGCGTTCCGGCGTGCGCACCCAAGGCCAGCCCGGCGCAAAGGACGACGCCGGCAAGGTAACGGGTTGCGGATCGGATCGTCATCGTGCGTCCCCATCCTGGTGACTGTTCATGATGATGCTCGTGGCGACCGCGCCGACTGCGACCCCGATCAACACGCGGCTGAGATCGTCATCGTCGCGACGGTCGTAGCGCTCGTAACGGTCGCGGTAATAGCGGTCCTCGTAACGGTCCCGGATCCGCTCGCGCCGATGCTGCGCGACCGCGCCGGCGACATAGGCCCGTTTCATCTGCCGATGCCGGATCGCATCCTTGGTCGCCAGCGAACGCTCCACCCGCCGCTCGCGTGCGCGTGGCGATTGCGCCTCGGCCGGTTGCGGCCACAGGCCCGCGAGCAGGACCAGGGCGAGGCCCAGCGCGGCGAGTTGCCGGCGCGCGTCGCCGCGCTTGCCGTGACGAAAGTTGAAGGCCGGTTCGCTCATCAGCGGATCTCCTTCACCGCATCGAGGAACAGACGCGCCTCGTCGTTCCTGCACACCGCGTAGATCTCGCCCACCAGCGCGGTGATGCCGTCCTGGTTCAGCGGCCGGCGGGCGAAGTCGATGCCGTCGCGGCCGCTCAGGTAGCCGTGGGCCCACATCAGGAAGACGTAGGCACGATCCTGGGCGGCGGCCAGCGCCTGTTCGTCCTTCTCGAGCGCTGGGTCGGCCGCTACGAACAGATCGATGATGCCACTGCAGCGGGCACGCTCCATCTCGTCGCCCTGTGCGGGTTCGGCCCCCGCGTTCGGCGCGGAAAGACCCAGGCACAGCGCCAGGCTGCAGACAAACGGACGAATTTTCATATCAGGTTTCCTTCGAGGGAGACGGCAATCAGGACGGCGCATGCGCGGCCGAGGGCTCAGGGCCGATCGAGGTCCGTCGCCAGGTGCTCGGCGGCGCTCTCCAGCACCTTCTCGGCGGCCGACCAGCGCCCGAACGCCGAGGCGGCGTCGATGCCCGGCTTGACGAACACGAGGGTGTTGGGCTCGTCGGCCTTGACGTCGAGCCGGGGGTAATCCTCCGGTGCGCGCAGCGCCGGAGTGGTGGAACAGGCGCTCAGGCCCAGCATGAGCGCACACGGCAGGGCAAGGCGTAGCATCTTCATCTATCGGATCCGATCGGGAGCATCACGCTCGCGTGCAGGAAGCGGCCGTTGAAATAGATGCCGTCGATGCGGCGCGCGACCGCAACCGCGGCGCCGTGCGGCAGGTCGAGGTCGACGATGAACCATGGGCGCTGCGGATCGCCCTCGCGGACCGGTCGGACGCCACGCACCGGGCCGAAACGGCTCATGCGCTTGGTGAGGTTGGCGAGATCCGTTTCCGGACTCAGGCCCGACAGGATCAGCTTCAAGTGCGGCCTCCGGCAGCTGGAACTGGATTGGGTCGAAAAGGCGTTGCAGGATAAATCGGGCGCAGGGAAAATCGTCGGCAAACGGCCCATTTCGGGCCGCCGCTCGTCTGGAGACATCGAGATGGACGATTTCGACCGGCGCTTCGAGAAGACCTTCGCGATGGTGGCCTTTGCGAGTAACCGCCACCTGGTCGATCACATGCGACGCATCATCAACTTGCTCGAGATCGACGCGGAGAGCGCCCTGTTGTGGGGCCTGGTCGCGCACCTCAGCATCGCGCATGCCATGCATCCCGGCGCGCAGCCGGCGGATCTGCTCGCGCCCGACGGCTTCCTGCTCGGCGAGGCACGCCCGGTTCGCCTCGCCGATTTGGTGCAGGTGTCAGGGCTGCCGAAGGAGACCGTGCGGCGCAAGCTGGAAAAGCTGCGCGAGCGCGGCAAGCTCGGACGCACCGAAGACGGGCGCTGGGTGGTGCTGCGGAGCGGCGTCGACGAGACCAGCTTCGAGTTCACCCGCGAATCGGTCAAGCGCCTGCTGCAGACCGCGCGCGTGATCGAGAGCATCCTGCAGCACGCGCGCCTGGACTGAACCGGCGCCGACTGCCGGCGGCAGGGGCGGACAGGGTGGCTCGGTCCGGGGGGACGGGGAATCCGTTCAGGTTGCGGCGACGGTCTCGGAGGCAGGGCCGCGAGGCGTTCCCGATGCGCTTGCGCGAGTAACCGTCGCGGCCGGTCGCTCCACGCCCACCTTCGCCTGGCCGAGGCGCAGGGAGAGGCGGCGCCAGTGGCGTTCGGGCAGATGGGCGTACAGCCACAGCTCGGCGGGTCGCCACATCGCCACCCAGGCGAAGATGTTCAGGCTCTCGCGCACCCCGTTCATCCGCTTCCCCGCGTCCTCGGGGATCGCCTGTGCGCAGGCGAGCACCACCACCACGCAAAGCAGACCGACCGCGGTCGACACCCGCGCGAAGCGGAAGACGCCGCGGATCACCACGCCCGCAGGGTCGAACGAAGGAGCAGACCCCGCCTCAGCCGCAATGGCCGCCCGAGCAGCACCCCCCCGCCGGAATCGGCTGCGCCAGCCCGGCCCAGCGCGCGAGCTCGCTGCGCGTGGGATGGCGGCCGGCCACGGCCAGCTCGCCGTCGACCAGGGCCAGCGGCAGGGCGTCATATCCGGAGCGCTCGACGAAGTCCTCGACAACCGTATTCCGCGCGAACTCGTCCGGCTGCTCGGCAAAGCCGAAGCGCTCGATGTGTGCGCCCTGCCCGATCGCCCACGCCACGTCGGCGGCGAAATCGGCCATCGACTCGTCCGCGACCGCGCCGCTACCACCCTGCGAAAGCTCGAAAATCTGGATGTTTCTCATTTCTTGTCTCCTGTACCCGCCAGCCCGGCGAAGTCGATGGAAAGATCGATCGATTCGGTCACCCACGGCGCCGAAGCACCCAATTTAGTCGCGCCCCGGCATCGGTGCCAAGCGGGCGGGCGCACCGTCGCCGCCTCACGGAGCTGCGTCGACAAGGGCTCCCCGGGAACCGCGATGGTGTTGGATCTCGATCGTGGAGTGCACGATCTCCTCGTGCTCCGCCAGGCGGGCGCGTACGGCGTCGGGGGTGAGCGCGGCATCGGATGTCACCACCGCGACGGCGCACGAGTAGGCCGCCTTGCCGACGCGCCAGACGTGCAGGTCGGTGATCCGGGTTTCGCCCGCCTCCGGTGCGGATTCGACGGCTTCACGGATCTCGGCCACGACCGGGTGATCCATCTCGCGATCGAGCAGCACCCGGCCCGTCTCGACCAGCAGGCCCTTGGCCCAGACGGCGACCAGCACCGCGCCGACGATGCCCATCACCGGATCCAGCCAGGACCAGCCGTAGATCCAACCGCCAACGAGCGCCACGATGGCCAGCACCGAGGTCGCCGCGTCGGCGATGACGTGGAGGTAGGCCGACTTGAGGTTGAGGTCGTGATGGGGGTGATCGTGGGCATGACCGCGATGCTCGTGACCATGGCCGTGCGAGTGGCCGTGACCGTGGCCGTGCGAGTGGCCGTGACCGTGGCCGTGGTGGTGATGGTCGTGACCGTGATGGTGCGCCCTGCCCAGGATCAGCGCGCACACGAGGTTGACCGCCAGCCCCAGGATGGCGACCGCGATCGCCTCGCGGTACTGGATGGCTTGCGGCGACACGATGCGCTCGATCGAGCCGACGACCATCATCGCCGCCACGCCGAGCAGGAAGATGGCACTGGCGAAGCCGCCCAGGATCTCGATCTTCCACGTGCCGAAGGCAAAGCGCCGGTCCTGCGCGTAGCGCCGCGCGGCGGCATAGGCCAGCGCTGAAACGCCGATCGCGAAGGCGTGCGAGCTCATGTGCCAGCCATCGGCCAGCAGCGCCATCGAATTGAACCACCAGCCGGCGGTGATCTCGATCACCATCGCCGCGGCGGTGATCCACATCACCACCCGCGTGCTGCGTTCGGCGAGCGCGTTGCCGGTATCGAAGACGTGGTCGTGGGTCCACGCGGACAGGTTCTCGGTGTGCATGGCGGGGCTCGCTTCAGATAGGTGCGCAGGACGCCGATCAGTTCGTCGGCGCCCTTGGTGCGCTCGGCATCATCGGTCATCGCCGGATCGGCGATGCGGGTGCGGATGTGCTCCTCGACGACCTCGGCCGATAGGGGGTACGGTATCCGAAGCCGGGGACCGGGGCCACCCGGGTCGTGTTCCAATGGGCATGCAACAGCCCGGACGGGCTTGCAGAAAGGGATGACCATGGAGACGAGCGACTTCAGCTTCAGCCTGCACACCGGCGCGCGCGACGTGGCCGAGGCGATCAACCGGGGCTGCGACTGCCGCAGCCTCGACCCCGAGCGCCTGCGCCGGCAGCTCGAGGCGGAGCCCAGCCTGCTCGGGCTCGCCGCCGAGATCGGCCGCAGCCGACCGCAGCTCTTCTCCGCGACCGCCGTGTTCATCGCGCCCGCAACCCTGGCGGCCATGGCGGACCTCATCGGCGCGGTCGAATCGGTCCTGACACTGCCGGCCTGTCAGGCGATCGCGCTCGATCGCGCACCGCCGATCGCCCGCATCGACCTCGGGCCGAGATCGGTGTTCATGGGCTTCGACTTTCATCTCGGCGAAGCCGGCCCGCAGCTCATCGAGATCAACACCAATGCCGGCGGAGCCCTGCTCAACGGCGCGCTGGCACGCGCGCAAAAAGCCTGCTGCGAGCAGATCCAGCCCTTCCTGCACCCGACCGCGGCGCTCGAGTCGCTCGACCAGCGCTGGCTGGACGACTTCCTCGCCGACTGGGCGCTGCAGGGGCGAAGCGGCAAGCCCGCCCGCGTCGCCATCGTCGACGAACATCCCACGAGCCAATACCTGTATCCCGAGTTCCTGCTCTTTCGCCACCTGTTCCGCAGCGCCGGCATCGATGCGGTGATCTGCGACCCCGCCGAGCTCTCATTCGAGTCGGGCCACCTGAGGCATGACGGCGCGCCGATCGAGCTGGTCTACAACCGCCTCACCGACTTCTACCTGCAGGCTCCGGCGCTGGCGCCCCTGCGTACGGCCTACGCGGCCGGATCGGTCGTGCTGACCCCCCATCCGCGCGCGCACGCGCTGTACGCGGACAAGCGCAACCTCGCCATCCTGAGCGATGCCGCACGGCTTGCCGAACTCGGCGTGCCACAACCCCTTGTCGACCGCCTGCTCGCAGGGGTCCCGCGCACGGTCGAAGTCACCCCGGAGCGGGCAGGAGCATTGTGGGCAGCACGGCGCGGCCTGTTCTTCAAACCCTTCGCCGGTTTCGGCAGTCGTGCGACCTATCGGGGAGACAAGCTCACGCAGCGCGTCTGGCAGGAGATCCTCGCCGGCGGCTACGTCGCGCAGAACCTCGCCCCGCCCTCCGCACGGCGCGTCACCGTCGATGGCCAAAGCAGCGATCTCAAGCTCGATGTCCGCGCGTATGCGTACGCCGGCACGATCCGCCTGGTCGCTGCGCGGCTGTACAAGGGACAGACGACCAACTTCCGCACGCCGGGCGGCGGCTTTGCGCCGGTATTCGTGGCCACCGCCGGGCGGCATTCCGGGTGAAAAGGCGCTTGTGTTAATGCCATTAACACAAGCGCTCCTTTCCATTCACAAATCTCCCCTCGGCGTTAACACCCGATATCTATGATCAGGGTGTGGCTTTAGTACCGGACCATCCCCAGCCCGAGCCGATCCCGCGCCACGCGCGCGTCGCCTCCGGCCTCGTCCGGAGAACGCATCAACGCGGAGATCGAGACATGAACAATCAAGCAAGCGGGCATTCCGCCCCATCGGGTACCCAGGCGCCCCAGCGCCCGGGCGAGTGGCGCAGATTCCTGCTGCTCGCCTTCGTCGGCCTGCCCATCACCATGGTGCTGGCGATCGCGGCCTATGGCTTCGTGGTCTGGTTCCTGCAGATCCTGTTCTTCGGCCCCCCGTCCTGATCCCCCCACGCTGCAACACAGGCCTCGCGGCAGGGCCGCAGGCCCGGGAACCGGACAACAAGCAGGAGCATTGAAATGAAGAATCTACTCAGGTCCTTGCGGGACCTCTTCCTCAGGCCATCGGTTCGGATCGGCCTCGGCGTGCTGGTCACCGGCGGCTTCATCGCCGGCGTGCTGGCCTGGCAGGGCTTCAACACCGCCATGGAAGCCACCAACAAGGAAGCGTTCTGCCTGAGCTGCCACACCATGCACGACAACCTGCTGCCCGAGCTGCAGAAGACTGTGCACTGGAACAACCGCAGCGGCGTGCGCGCGCGCTGCCCGGACTGCCACGTGCCGCACGACTTCACCGACAAGGTGGCGCGCAAGATGCAGGCCAGCCGCGAGGTGCTCGGCCAGCTCCTCGGCACCATCGACACCCGCGAGAAGTTCAAGGAGCACCGCATCGTGCTGGCGCAGCGCGAGTGGAAGCGCTTCGCGGCCAACGGCTCGAAGGAATGCCGTGCCTGCCACGACTACAAGGACATGAACTTCGACAAGATGCGTCCGGCATCGCAGGTGGCGATGCGCAAGGCCGCCGAGCGCAACCAGAGCTGCGTCGACTGCCACAAGGGCGTCGCCCACCAGTTGCCCGAGATGAAGGGCGCGCGCAACCCGGCCTTCGACACCCTGGTGTCCTCCGCCTCCGGACAGAGCGTGGCTACGGGCAAGGACTACTTCCTGGTGGTGCCGCAGGAACTCTTCGCCGACGAAGGTCTGAGCAAGCGCATCGGCTCGGTCGAGGTCGCCACCCAGGTCAAGGTGCTCGAGACCAAGGGCGACGCGCAGCGCGTCGAGTTCGCGCTGTGGCGCAAGAACAAGGGCTATGGTCGCGTCTGGTACAGCCACTTCGGCCTCAACATCACCAGCGCCACCTTCGACAAGGACGTCGCGCAGGACGCGAGCTTCGTGAAGGTGCTCGACACCCGGGAAGACCCGATGACCGGTCTCGAATGGCAGCAGGTCACCGCCACCGCGTGGATGCGCAAGGGCAGCGTGCTCGACAGCGTCGAACCGGTGTGGTCGATCGCCCGCGCCAGCTACAGCAGCAGCTGCAGCGTGTGCCACCGCCAGCCCGACGAAGCGCACTTCGACGCCAACACCTGGCCGGGCCTGTTCGGCGGCATGGTCGGCTTCACCAGCATGGACGACGACACCGCCCGCGTGGTGCTCAAGTACCTCCAGACCCATTCGTCCGATTTCAGCAAGTCGCATGGCGCCGGTTCGCCCGATGCCGCCCTGCAGACCGCGCGTCCCTGATCAGGAGTTGAACACCATGAACTACTCTCGGCGAGGTTTCCTCAAGGCCATGGCGGCGATGTCGGGCAGCGCGCTGGTCGCGCCCGGTCTGCTCACCGCCGCCCCGGCCCTCGCGGCCGGCGAGGCGGCCGCGGTCGGCGACGACATCACCACCTGGAAGATCTCCGGCTCGCACTTCGGCGCCATCCGCGCCAAGGTGGTCGGCGACCGCGTGGTCGATATCCGCCCCTTCGAGCACGACAAGCATCCGACGGAGATGGTCAAGGGCCTGCTCGGCCTGATCTACAGCCCGTCCCGCGTGCGCTACCCGATGGTGCGCCTGGACTGGTACCGCAAGCGCCACCTCAGCGACACCAGCCAGCGCGGCGACAACCGCTTCGTGCGCGTGAGCTGGGACGAGGCGCTCGACCTGTTCTACGAAGAACTCGAGCGCATCCAGAAAAACTACGGCCCGTGGGCGCTGCACACCGGCGGCGTGGGCTGGCGCTCGGTCGGCCAGGTGCATAGCTGCGGCAACCACATGGTGCGCGGCGTCGGCATGCACGGCCGCAGCGTCGGTACCATCGGCGACTACTCGACCGGCGCCGGGCAGATGATCCTGCCCTACGTGCTCGGCTCGACCGAGGTGTACTCGCAAGGTACCTCGTGGGACGTGATCCTCAAGGAGAGCAAGCTCGTCGTGTTCTGGGCCAACGACCCGATCAAGAACCTGCAGGTGGGCTGGAACACCGAGACCCACGAGTCCTACGCCTACTTCGAGCAGCTCAAGGCCAAGGTTGCCGACAAGTCGATCCAGGTGATCTGCATCGATCCGGTCAAGAGCAAGACGCTGAACTACCTCGGCGCTGCCGAGCACCAGTACATCAACCCGATGACCGACGTGGCGCTGATGCTCGCCATCGCGCACACGCTGGTGAAGGAAAACCTGCACGACCAGAAGTTCCTCGACACCTACACCCTCGGCTTCGACCAGTTCCTGCCCTACCTCCAAGGCAAGACCGAGGACAAGGTCGAGAAGACGCCCGAGTGGGCGGAGAAGATTTGCGGCGTGCCTTCTGATCGCATCCGCGAGCTCGCCCGCCTGATGGCCAGGCACCGCACCCAGCTCATCTTCGGCTGGGCGGTGCAGCGCCAGCAGCACGGCGAGCAGCCCTACTGGATGGGCGCGGTGCTCGCCGCCATGCTCGGCCAGATCGGCCTGCCCGGCGGCGGCATCAGCTACGCGCACCACTACAGCTCGGTGGGCGTGTCCTCGTCGGGCGCCGCCATGCCCGGCGCCTTCCCGCTCAACCTCGACCCCGGCCGCAAGCCCAGGCACGACAACACCGACTACAAGGGCTACAGCGCGGTGGTGCCGATCGCTCGCGTCATCGACGCCCTGCTCGAGCCGGGCAAGGAGATCGACTTCAACGGCGGCAAGGTCAAGCTGCCGCCCTACAAGATGGCGATCTTCAGCGGCTGCAACCAGTGGCATCGCCAGCCCCAGCGCAACCGCATGAAGGAAGCCTGGCAGAAGCTCGAGACCGTGGTCGCCATCGACTACAACTGGACCGCCACCTGCCGCTTCGCCGACATCGTGCTGCCGGCGTGCACGCCCTTCGAGCGCAACGACCTCGACGGCTACGGCTCGTACAGCAACCGCGGCATCCTCGCGATGCAAAAGCTCATCGACCCGCTCTTCCACTCGCGCCCCGACTTCGAGATCTTCCGCGGCCTCACCCGGCGCTTCAACCGCGACGCCGAATACACCCGCGGCATGGACGAGATGCAGTGGATCGAGAAGATCTACGAGGACTGCCGCAAGGAGAACGGCCTCAAGGACATCGCCATGCCGCCGTTCGCCGAGTTCTGGCAGAAGGGTTACGTGCTGTTCCCCGAGGGCAAGCCCTGGGTGCGCCACGCCGACTTCCGCGACGACGCCGAGGTCAACGCGCTCGGCACGCCGTCGGGCTTCATCGAGATCTTCAGCCGCAAGATCGAGCGCTACGGCTACGCCGACTGCAAGGGCCACCCGGTGTGGATGGAGAAGACCGAGCGCTCGCACGGCGGCCCCGGCTCCGACCGCTTCCCGCTGTGGCTGCAGTCGGTGCACCCGGACAAGCGCCTGCACTCGCAGCTGTGCGAATCCGAGCCGCTGCGCGAGACCTACGCCATCGCCGGCCGCGAGCCGGTGTTCATCGGCCCCGAGGACGCCGCCGCGCGCGGCATCGCCCACGGCGACCTGGTGCGCGTCTTCAACGACCGCGGCCAGTTGCTGGCCGGCGCGCACGTGTCGGACAACTTCCCGCGCGGCGTGGTGCGCATCCAGGAAGGCGCCTGGTACGGACCGACCGGTCCGGAGATCGGCGCGCTCGACACCTACGGCGACCCCAACACGCTGACGCTCGACATCGGCACCTCCAGCCTGGCGCAGGCCACCAGCGCCAACACCTGCCTGGTGCAGATCGAGAAGTTCGTCGGCACCCCGCCGCGGGTGACGTCCTTCGGCGGCCCGATCGAGGTCGATCCGGAAGGCCGGGAGGTGAAGGCGTGATGGACGCGCGATCGCAGGCAGGAACACCCCCGCCCCTCTCGCCCGCGGAATGGCGGTTCGCGAGCACGCAGCGCGCCGGGCTGTACGGCTGGTTCTCCCGGCTGTACGCGCAGGAGGTCACCGACGAGCTGTTCCGCAGCCACTTCGCGGACGGGGGCTTCGCCCCCTTCGCGGGGCTGGCCGAGTTGGGCCTCGCCGCCGAGGTGCAGCGCCTCGACGACGCCGTCGCCGCGCTGCGCGCGGAGCAACTGCCACGCCTGGAGCTGGCCGCGGACTTCGCCCAGCTCTTCCTGCTCGACGGCACGACCAGCGCCCTGCCCTACGCCTCGGCCTACGCGGGCAAGGACGCCGCCTCGCCGCTCTACGGCGCGGCGGAGGCGCGCATGCGCGAGTTCCTCACCGCGCGCAAGCTGGCGATCCAGGCCGACTTCCGCGAGCCCGCCGACCACCTCGCCGTGGCGCTGGCGGTGATGGCGGAGGTGGCGGAGGTGGCGGAGAAGGACTCGGGGGCCAGCGACCTCCCCACCGCAGCCGCGACCCAGGCGGATTTCCTGCGCACCGCGCTGCTGGACTGGCTGCCGCACTTCGTCGCCCGCTGCCAGCAGGCGCGGCCGCGCTTCGACGTCTACCCGGCGCTGGCAGCCCTGCTGCTCGGGTTCGTGCGTGCGGACATGGCGTTTCTGGGGGATGTGAGCGGAGGTGCGGGGGCAGCCGCAGACTGACGCGCGCGCCCTGCACCGTCAAACCCGACGGTGCGAGCGCACGTCTCGGTGCGCGCCCGCACTCATGCCACGACGACGGTCGTCCGCACTTCGACCCCGAGCGCCCGCTTGATGGCGGCAAAGATCGCCGAGATGTTGCTCATCGTCGGATTGCCCGACGCCGACAGCATCCGGTGCAGGCTTTTCGCGGGCTTGTGGATCTCCTCGGCGAGGGACTCGAAGCCAAGGGTCGCGTTCACAAGGTCTCGCAAAACCAGCTTTGCGGTGTCGGGCTCACCGTTGATGAACAGGGTGATCGCCTCGTCGAGCAGCGCCTGCGCGAACGCGGGGTCGCGCTGCACCCGTGCAGCGACGGTCTGCTTGAAGTCGCGGGTCAGTGCCATGGTCAGGCTCCTTTATTCATCCGGGCCTTGCGGCGCTTGTAGTCCTCCCACAAGGCCACCGCTTCGTCGATATCGCGCTGCTGGCGCTTCTTGCTCCCGCCACCGAGCAGCACGACGATCTCGAGCCCATCCTTCTCCAGGTAGATGCGGTATCCAGGGCCCCAATCGATCTTGTACTCACCGATGCCCCGAAACCACTCGACGTTCGAGAGGTTGCCCAGCTCCATTCTTGCCGCTGCTACCGTAACCTTCGCGGCCGCGATGGGGTCGAGCGTTGAAAACCAGTCGGCGTAGGGACTGCTGCCATCAGGTAAAACAAGCTCTCTGAGATGGTAGGGCATTGCTTGCCAATGGTAACAGATAAGTTACTTTTAAGGAGAGCGACTTCAGCGAGCGTTCTCGAAGATTTTGCACAGCAGGGTCGGGTTGCCAACAGAATTGCTTACTGCATATTTCGATCGCATTTTACCTGTGGCAGAGGCCGGCGGGAAAACGCTGTTGGCGGGCCTATTCCCGCTCGCGCTGCTGATCCGCGTGATCCAAATGCTGCTGATGGGCGCCTACGCCCATTCGCCGCTGCGCGCGCTACTCTTCGGCAGCAAGACCACCGACCTGCTGCGCGCAGCGACGATCCCGACGTTGCTGCTGCGCTGATGCTCAGCGCTCGCCACCCTCGCAGCCCTCGCGCAGGCGCCTGGCGGCGAGGCGCAGCACGTCGAGATGCAGCCCGTAGTTCGAGCAGCCCCTGCACATCGCCGTATGCACCTTCAGCGCCAGGCGCTCGCGCAGGCTCAGCGTGCGCTCGTAGCGTTCGGACATGAGCCGGGTCGCGTCCTTGCAGTTCATCATCTTCATCGGGCCTCTCCCTGGAACCAGCGGTTCTCCAGACACTCCCGCAGCCCGAGCCGCGCGCGGTGCAGGATCACGAAGCAGTTGTTGGGGGTGATGCCCAGCTCCGCGCAGATCTCGGCGGTCTCGAGCTCCAGCAGCTCGCGCATCGTGTAGACGCGGGCGATGTGCTCGGGAAGCTTGTTCATGCAGAGGTCGAACACTTGCCAGAACGCGTCCTGCTCGAAGGCGGCTTCCGGATCGGACCAGGTCGCGGGGCGATCGTCGGGGTTCCAGTGCCCCCCTTGCTTGAACAGCACGTCGAACTCTTCCAGCCCGGCGTCCAGATCCGAGGACCCGACGAGATCCGAGCTGCAGATCTCACGCGAGGACGCGCGGATGTGGTCGACGATCTTGTTGCGCAGGATCGCGAACATCCAGGTCTTGAAGGCAGACCGCCCGGCAAAGCTCTTTGCGCTCCGCATCGCCGCCATCAGCGCCTCCTGAACCATGTCCTCCGCCGCCCCGCTGTCGCGCAGCTGCATGCGGGCAAAGCGCAGCATGTCGCGCCGGATGGCGCTGATCGACGCGTCGTCCCACGGCGGGGCCGCAGCCTGTGCGCCTGCCTTGCTCATCGCTCGCTCCTGTCGGGTGCAACCCGATCATCGCGCTTCGTCGCTAGATGGGGCGCCGCACAGGTCTCGTCCCGCGAAACGAAGCGGAACTCCGCAAACCCTGCGCGCGCCCGCTCGCCGGTGTTGTCCGTATCGGACGCCAGGGCAATCCCGCCGAGCTGCGCCGGCAGATCACCGAAGGCGCGCTTGAAGTCTTCCGCCACATCGCGCCGCTCGACGACCCAGGCCCCGGCATCCCCCGCGCCCGAGCGCAGCACGATCATGCGCGTGCGGTCGGTGTAGGCGTTGGGCATCAGGGTGCCGACCGGCTGGCGGTTGTCCCACACGTAGTTGAGCGCCGCGTCCGGCACCTGGTCGCCGTAGATCGAGCGCGCCAGCGCCAGCTTGGCCCGGGTGGCCAAGCCGAGCGCCTCGGGCGCCACCTTGAAGCTCACATACACCCGCGCCGCGTAGTCGTCGCCAGCCTTGGTCCTCATGTCCGCGGTGACGAGCGGCGCATCGACGCGCCACAGCCAGCACAGGTGCGGCGTGGCCTCGAGGTCGACCTCGAGCGGGCGGCCGAGCAGGGCCATGCTGCGCTCGGCGACCGCCTCGATCGCGACCACGCCATTCCAGGTCTTGAGTGTGTACCGCGTGGGCGCGACGCGCGCGTCGAGCTGCTGCACGCGCCAGGGCTCGGGCAGGCCCGAGGCGCCGGCGGGGAAGCGCCCGACCCAGACCGTGGCAGCCTGCGCCACGGTTGCGGAGCACATCAGTGACAGGGCGAGTGCCCAGCGCATGCAGGTATCTGCAGGCATCTGTGTTGTCTCCATCTCAGGCTGCTTGTCCTAAGCGCGTGGCTTGCAGGCTCCGGATGGTGGTCGGATCAGCACGGCACGCCTTCCCGGGAGGAAGAGAGCACGACACCCAACCTGCGCACCACGCCCCACGAACGCTTACAAGAATTGTGTGCGTGCCATACGCATCACCTACCGCGCAAACGTCTCAAGCCGGCGAGTGCGTCTTCAACCAGTCCTTGAGCGCGGCATCCATCCGCGTCTGCCAGCCATCCCCCGTCGCGCGGAACTGCTCCACCACGTCGCGCGACAAGCGGATCGTGATGCGTTCCTTGGTTACAGCGGCCGGCGGCCTGCCGCAGCGGATCGTCGGTTTGGCCGCCTCCCACTCCGCATCCGTATAGGGGATGGCATCCGGATCCGACAACGCAGCGGCCGTGATGGCTGCATCTTCCTCGGCGCTCGGATGCAGGGTTCCCGTCTTAAGCTTCGGCATAGCGTTTGACCTCTCGTTGCTTGGCCTTGCGAAGGCTGATCACCCGCCGGCTATCGGCACGATCCACGAAGACGACGGAATCTGTCCGACATTTTTGTACATGCACGTCCAATTCACCACACCCCGACCTCACTGCGACCACTTCCCCGCCCTTGCCTTCGCCGCGCGTGCAGTGCAAACCCACAAGTCCTGACACCACCCCGCCCGCTACAATCCCCGCACCCCAACCCGCATGCATGACCACCCCGTGACCTCGTCATCCACCTTGCCCCAGCCCGCCGACAGCGCCAGCCCCGCCGCCCTCGACGCCTTCATCGCGCGCTGGCAGCGCGCCGGTGGCAGCGAGCGCGCCAACTACCAGCTCTTCCTCGCCGAGCTGTGCGAACTGCTCGCGCTGCCGCGCCCCGACCCTGCCGGCGAGGACACCCGCGACAACGCCTACGTGTTCGAGCGCCGGGTGCTGATGCGCCAGCCCGACGGCAGCGCCAGCAACGGCTTCATCGACCTCTACCGCCGCGGCGCCTTCGTGTGCGAGGCCAAGCAGTCGGGCAAGACGCTCGACACCTCGGGCTGGGACAAGGCCATGCTGCGCGCCCACAACCAGGCCGACCAGTACGCCCGCGCCCTGCCCGCCGACGAGGGCCGGCCGCCCTTCATCCTGGTCGTCGACGTTGGCCGCAACATCGAGCTCTACGCCGAATTCAGCCGCTCGGGCGCCACCTACACGCCCTACCCCGACCCGCGCAGCCACCGCATCCGCCTCGACGACCTGCACCGCGAAGACATCCGCCAGCGCCTGCGCGAAGTCTGGCTCGACCCGCTCGCGCTCGACCCCGCCCGCCGCTCGGCGCGCGTCACGCGCGAGATCGCCGACCGCCTGGCCTCGCTCGCGCGCTCGCTCGAAGCCGCCGGCCACGCCCCGCAACAGGTCGCCGGCTTCCTGATGCGCGCGCTGTTCACCATGTTCGCCGAGGACATCGGCCTGCTGCCGCCGCGCGCCTTCACCGAACTGCTCGAAAGCCTCGCGGGCCAGCCGCACACCTTCGCGCCCATGCTCGAACACCTGTGGCAGAACATGAACACCGGCGGCTTCTCGCCGATCCTGCGCAACAAGGTGCTGCGCTTCAACGGCGGCCTGTTTTCCGAGGCCAGCGCCATCCCGCTCGACCGCGACCAGCTCGAGCTGTTGCTGAAGGCATCGAAGGCCGACTGGCGCTACGTCGAACCCGCCATCTTCGGCACCCTGCTCGAGCGCGCGCTCGACCCGCGCGAACGCCACAAGCTCGGCGCCCACTACACCCCGCGCGCCTACGTCGAACGCCTGGTGCTGCCCACCGTCATCGAACCGCTGCGCGCGGAATGGCGCGAAGTGCAGGCGGCCGCGCTCACCTACGAGCAGCAGGGCAAGCACAAGGAGGCGGTCGCCGAGATCCGCACTTTCCACCGCCACCTGTGCACCGTGCGCGTGCTCGACCCCGCCTGCGGCAGCGGAAATTTTTTGTATGTGACGCTGGAACACCTCAAGCGCCTCGAAGGCGAAGTGCTCAACCTGCTGCACGACCTCGGCGAATCCCAGGGCCTGCTCGAACTCGAAGGCGTCACCGTTGATCCGCAGCAGTTCCTCGGCCTCGAGATCAACCCGCGCGCCGCCCGCATCGCCGAGATGGTGCTGTGGATCGGCTACCTGCAATGGCACTTCCGCACCCACGGCTCGGTGACCCCGCCCGAGCCGGTGCTGCGCGACTTCCGCAACATCCAGCACCGCGACGCGCTGATCGCGTACGAGCGCGAGGAACCCGTCATCGACGAGGCGGGACGCCCGATCACGCGCTGGGACGGCCTCACCTACAGGAAGAGCCCGATCACCGGCGAGGACATCCCGGACGAGACCGCGCAGGTGGTGCAGATGCGCTACGTGGATCCACGCAGGGCGGAATGGCCGCAGGCCGATTACATCGTGGGGAATCCGCCGTTCATCGGCGGCTGGAAGATGCGGGCGGCGCTCGGTGACGGTTACGTCGAGACACTGTGGTCGCTATACCCGGAAATGCCGCAGAAGGCGGACTTCGTCATGTACTGGTGGGACATCGCTGCAGAGAAGGTTCGCACTGGTGGCGCTCACCGTTTTGGGTTTATCACGACAAACAGCATCACCCAAGTCTTTCAGCGCCGCATCCTTGAGCGCCACATCGGAAATACGGCCGCGCCACTATCGCTGGCCTGTGCCATTCCTGACCATCCGTGGGTCGATGCAGCCGATGGCGCGGCGGTGCGGATTGCGATGACGGTGGGTGCGGCCGGCAGCGCGCCTGGGATGCGCCTCGAAGTCGTTGCTGAGACCAACAACGGCGGCGATGAAGTCGATGTGCAGTTGCTTGCCCGCGAAGGCGTGCTGCATGCGGACCTCAAGATCGGTGCCAACGTTGCCAGCGCCGTTCCGCTGCAGGCTAATGCCGGTGTCTGTTCTCCGGGTGTGCAGCTTTACGGCAGCGGCTTCGTGCTTGAACCGGAAAAGGCAGCGCAATTGCTTGCACTGACGCCGACCTCGACGACCCAGCCCATCGTTCGCCCATATGTGAACGGTCGCGACCTGATGCAGAGCAGCCGCGGCTGCTCGGTAATCGATTTCTTCGGCTTCGATGAGGAGCAAGCGCGCGCGGTTCATCCGGCTGCCTACCAGCACGTGCTCGACTACGTGAAACCGGAACGCGCGTTGAATCGGCGCGAATCAATCCGCCGGCTCTGGTGGCGTTTCGGCTGGGAGCGGCCAAAACTCCGAGAGATGACCTTGGGTGTGAGGCGCTACATCTCTACTCCTGAAACCGCGAGTCATCGCATCTTCTGCTTCATCGACTCAACGGTGCTTCCAGACAATCGGTTGACCAACATTGCAGTGGAAGACGCTTTTGTGTTGGGCGTCTTCTCTGCGCGTATTCACGTACTTTGGGCGCTGACGACAGGGGGGACGCTCGAGGATCGGCCGATATACACAAAATCAACCTGCTTTGATCCATTCCCCTTTCCCGACCCCACCCCCACCCAAGCCGCCCGCATCCGCGACCTCGCCGAGCAGCTCGACGCCCACCGCAAACGCCAGCAAGCCCAGCACCCCGAGCTGACCCTCACCGGCATGTACAACGTGCTCGAGAAGCTGCGCGCCGGCGACACGCTCACGCCCAAGGAACGCACGATCCACGAGCAGGGCCTGGTGTCGGTGCTGCGCGAGCTGCACGACGCGCTCGACAGCGCCGTGTTCGAGGCCTACGGCTGGAACGACCTCGCCGCGCAACTCGTCGGCAAGCCCGGCGCCACCACGCCGCTGCCCGACAAGCCCGAAGCCCAGGCCGCCGCCGAGGAAGAACTGCTGCGCCGCCTCGTCGAACTCAACGCCGTGCGCGCCGCCGAAGAAGCCCGCGGCCACATCCGCTGGCTGCGCCCCGACTACCAGAACCCCGGCGCCACTTCCGCCACTGCCGTCCCAAGCCAGGTCGAAGCCGACTTCGGCCCCGCCGACGAGGCCGAATCCGCTGCAGCCCCCGCCGCCGCCGGCAAGGCGACCTGGCCCAAGAACATGCGCGAACAGGTCGCCGCCGTGCGCAGCGCGCTCGCGCATCAGCCGCTCCCCGCCGAGGCCATCGCCGCCCGCTTCAAGCGCACCCCCCGCGCCGGCGTGCAGGCCGTGCTCGAAGCGCTGGAAGAGCTGGGCATGGTGGCGCACGAGGGCGGCACGTATCGCTTGCAGGGGTGAGTCAATGAGCCGTCTTGTCCGGGAATCTGACAGCACCTATGCTGTCAATATCGTGCCAGTCGTCATCGATACGAATGTCTTCGTCGCAGCTTTGCGATCCGCGGGAGGTGCATCGCGACAGGTGCTGCGCCGGGCCTTGGAAGGCAATTTTCAGCCATTGTTCGGAAACGCACTCTGGCTGGAATACAACGACCTCCTTGGTCGGCCGGTGTGGGGCGATGCAACAACCTTGACCGAACGACAGCGGGTTCTGGCTGCACTTGCACGGCGCGGTCGATGGGTTTCGGTCTATTTCGGGTGGCGCCCGAACCTGCCCGACGACGGCGACAATCATCTTTTCGAACTTGCACTTGCCGGGAATGCAGCTGCGATCATCACCCACAACGTTCGGGATGTCGGGCGGGGTGAACTAAAGCTGGGCGCGCTGCGCGTGATGACGCCGGCTGAAGCATTGAAGGAGTGGCCATGAGTACGTTGACGATTCGTTTGCCTGATGACACCACCGCGAGGCTCAAGGCGCTGGCGCGTAGCCGCGGGCAGAGCATGAACAAGCTGATCGAAGAACTCGGCGCGCAGGCGCTGGCCGCATGGGATACGGAGAATCACTTTCGCGCCGTTGCGGCGACGGGTGACGTCCGCGCGGCGCTCGCGGTTCTGGATCGGCTCGATGCTGCGGATCGCGATTAAGGAATAACGGGGACGTACCCCGGTTACGCGCGAACAGGTCGCCGCCGTGCGCAGCACGCTCGCCCACCAGCCGCTCCCCGCCGAGGCCATCGCCACCCGCTTCAAGCGCACGCCCCGCGCCGGCGTGCAGGCGGTGCTCAAAGCGCTGGAAGAGCTCGGCACGGTGTTGCCTGAGGACGGTGCGTATCGGCTGCAGGGCTAAGGTCGCTTGTCGGCGCCTTTATGGCGGTGTTGACGGTGGTGCATACCGGGCGCAGTGGTGCGACGCGCGTGATCAGCTTTCGCCGGGCAAGTCGTGAACAACGCGAGGTATGCGATGAGTGGCTCGAAAACGAATGCGATGAAACGTAAGGCTGTGCTGGAGGCGGTACGCGCCATCCCGCCAGCGCAGGATTTTGTGTGGGACGGCTCGGATGAGGATGACCGTCCCGCCGCTGCAGTCGAGCTGGCCGCAGGAATCGAGGCTGCGCGGTGCAAGCGCGGACGGCCTGTCGGATCAGGCACCAAGGAGCAGGTCGCGATCTGCATCGACCACGACATCCTCGAGGCCTTCCGCGCGGGCGGGCCGGGGTGGCAGACGCGAATGAACGACGCCCTGCGCGAGTGGGTCAAGAAACATCCGACGCCGTGAACGGAAAACGGGGACAGACCCCGATTATCCCTCCGGTTGGGCGGCGTCAACCGGACAACAGGCGATCCACTGCGGCGCGATATGCGGCCATGTCTTCGCGCTTCGCCACTGCAAGAACGAGAACGGTCAGCACACCTTCTTCGACCTGGTAAACGAGCCGGTAGCCTTGCTTGCGCAACTTGATCTTGTAGCAGTCACGCAGATCGCCATGAAGCTCAGCCCCTGGCACCCTGGGATGCTCCAGACGCTTCCTCAGCAGTTTCTTGAGCACTTCCTTGACGCTGCCGTCGAGAGCGTTCCATTCGTCGAGGGCGTCGGGCAGGAACTTCAGTCGATAGCGCGGCGGCGGCGATTCAGAGCTGCTCAAGATCGACCTCGATCGCCTCAGCTTTCTTGGCCAGTCGCTGCCGCGCAAGCTCGACCAGGTCGCGGTCTGCCAACTCCTCGATCAGCGCCTCGAACAGCTTCGGCGTCACCATGTAGAAGGCAGGACGATTGTGGTTGAGAACCGCCACGGGCTTTTCCCCGGCCGTACGCAGGACCTGTGCGGGGTTCTTCTTGAACTCGGACATGCTGACCGAGAAATCGGCATAGATCGCATCCACAGCCACCTCCTTTAAAGAGCTACAAATATAGCTCCGTTTATAGCTCAAATAAAGGCGAGAATCGAGAAAAACGGGGGCAGACCCCGATTATCCCTTTAGCCGTCAGCCTTGCTCGCTATGGCTCAGATCAAGGCGAGCATCGGGGACGCCCCCCGCCGAACGACGACGCGTCACGCCTTGACCGCGCTGTCGTCCCGTCGTTCCAGATACGAGGCCAGCGCCTCGAAGAGCCGGTCGGTGCGTCCGCTCTCGTCTACATGTGGGAAAATCGGGGACAGACCACGATTAACCCATCCCGATCAAGCCTTCCCGCCCCTGTGCTCGTCAGGACCACCGCCGATGGGGTGCCGAAATGTGGAATGCCTTGTTCAACCTGTTCGTCGCGGCGGTCGTCGCGCCCGCGGCAGCGCTGATCGTGATCGCCTGGAGCGGAAAGCTCGGCTGGCCGCCGCTGCTGGGTTTGATCGTCGCCGTGGCGGCAGGCCTGGGCATCATCAGCGATCGAATCCGCAAGCCATGAGCCGCTGACCGCGATGCACCGGGGCGGCGTCCCATCGTCCCGCGTGGCTGCACGCACGCGCCGACCCCGCGCAGCACTTGAGAACTTCGCCGCAAACACGTTCAATACCGGCCTTCCGAGGCCGCCCCTCCACGACACGCCGACGCGACCCGCCTCGGCCACCGCCAAGCCTTCCGCGCCCACAAACCGCCGCGAGCATCCATGAGCATCCAGACCGTCCCCACCCGCCCCTTCCCCGGCCAGCGCCCCGGCACCTCCGGCCTGCGCAAGAAGGTCGCCGTCTTCCAGCAGCCGCACTACCTCGAGAACTTCGTGCAGGCGGTGTTCGACACCCTGCCCGGCCACGAAGGCCAGACCCTGGTGCTGGGGGGTGACGGCCGCTTCCACAACCGCGTCGCGGTCCGCACCATCCTGCGCATGGCGGCGGCCAACGGCTTCGCCCGCGTGCTGGTGGGCCGGGGTGGGCTGCTGTCGACGCCGGCGGTGAGCGCGGTGATCCGCGGTCGTGGCGCCTTCGGCGGGCTGATCCTGTCGGCCAGCCACAACCCGGGCGGACCGGAGGGCGACTTCGGCATCAAGTACAACGCCGCCAACGGCGGCCCCGCGCCGGAGAAGCTCACCGAGGCGATCTACGCGCGCAGCACGGAGATTGCCGAGTACCGCATCGAGGACGCGGGCGCGGACATCGACTTCGACACCCTCGGCACGCGCACCCTGGGCGGCATGACCGTGGAGGTGATCGACCCGGTCGCCGACTACGCCGAGCTGATGCAGCAGCTCTTCGACTTCGACGCCATGCGCGCCTGGTTCGCCGCCGGCCACCGCATGCGCTTCGACGCCATGAGCGCGGTGAGCGGGCCGTACGCGCGCGCGATCCTCGAAGGTCGGCTCGGCGCCCCCGCCGGCACGGTGATCAACGGCGAGCCGCTGGAGGATTTCGGCGGCCACCACCCCGACCCCAACCCGGCGCACGCCGCCGAGCTGATGGCGGCGATGTCCGGCCCCGGCGCGCCCGACTTCGGCGCGGCCTCGGACGGCGACGCCGACCGCAACATGATCCTCGGCCGCGACTTCGTGGTCACCCCGTCCGACAGCCTGGCGGTGCTCGCCGAGCACGCCACCCGGGTGCCCGGCTATCGCGCCGGGCTGGCCGGCATCGCGCGCTCGATGCCGACCTCGCGCGCCGCCGACAAGGTCGCCGCGGCGCTCGGCATCCCCTGCCACGAGACGCCCACCGGCTGGAAGTTCTTCGGCAACCTGCTCGACGCCGGCCAGGCCACGCTGTGCGGCGAGGAGAGCTACGGCACCGGCTCGAACCACGTGCGCGAAAAGGATGGCCTGTGGGCGGTGCTGTTCTGGCTCAACCTGCTCGCCACCACCGGGCGCTCGGTGGAAGACCTGGTGCGCGCGCACTGGGCGCGCTTCGGCCGCCACTACTACTCGCGCCACGACTGGGAGGGCATCCCCAGCGAGCGCGCCGACGCGCTGATGGCCGAGCTGCGCGCGAGCCTGCCCGCGCTCGCCGGACGCGACTGCGGCGACGGCCTGCGCATCGCCAGCGCCGACGACTTCGCCTACACCGACCCGGTCGACGGCTCGGTGAGCACCCGCCAGGGCGTGCGCCTGCTTTTCGCCGACGGCAGCCGCATCGTGTTCCGCCTGTCGGGCACCGGCACTGAGGGCGCCACGCTGCGCGTGTACCTGGAGCGGTTCGATGCCGACCCGGCCCGCCACGACCAGCCGGTGCAGCAGGCGCTCGGCGCGCTCATCCGCATCGCCGACGAGGTCGCCGGCATCCGCAGGCACAGCGGCATGGAAGGGCCGACGGTGGTGACCTGACGGCTGGCCGGCGCTGCCTCGCACCAGTCTGTTCACAAGGCGCCGCGCAACTTCCGGCACTGTCTGGACGGTGCGACGCGCGGCGCTTCAGCGCGCGGCACCGTCTCAACGACGCCTGCGCCACATCAACGCCGCTGGTGCCGGGCCGCAGGCGGCGCCGGCGGTGGCGAGAAGCGCGGCCGGAAGACGAGCAGTTCGCCGCCGTTCGCGTTGGCGGTCCACAGGCTGCCGTCCGCACCGAGCGCGAGCGCGAGGTTTTCTTCCGGCCCGTCTGCGAAGCGCTGTCCGACGAACAAGGCCCGCCCGTCGGGCGCAAAGCCGTGGAGCGTGCCGCTGCACCAGAAGAAGAGGTTGCCTGCGCCATCCATGACCGGATTCGAGCTCGCGCACAGCCCGTCCCCGAAGCGCCGGCCGGCATCGCCCGGCCCGAATCCACGCACGTTTAGCGCGCCATCCTGGACGAAGCACACGCGGCCATCGGGCGCCAGCACCGGCTGCGTGCTCGTCCCGCCGCTCGCCTGCCAGCGCGGCGCGCGCCCGGCGAAGGCCCACACGGTTCCCGTGCCGTCCTCCGCGTCGTAACCCGAGAAGATCCACTCGCCCGCGCGCATGCCGGCCACCGGCAGGTGATGCCTCCAGCCGGACCCGGCTGTACCGTCGCCGAAGACGAGGCGCTCGGCCTCGGCGGGGTCGTGCAGATCGACGAGCACCGCGCCCTCGCCGTTCGGGACCGCCACGTATCGGCCATCGGTGCTCAGCGCCGGGCTGCCCGGCGTGATCGTCCCCGCACCCTCGTGCAGTCCGAAGAACAGGAAGGGGCGCAATCGCGCGTCGAGGCCGAGCACGCCATCCACGCCATCCCCGAGCACGAGGTAGAGGCTGCCGTCCTCGCCCACGGTCGGTTTGGTGAAGGGCGCCAGGCGCACCGGCATCTGCGGGGCGAGCTCCGGTAGCACAAAGCGGTGGCGCAAGGCGCCGCGGGCCTCGAGGTCCCAGGCGCGCACGGCGTCCTCGGTGACCAGATAGAGCAAGCCCTGCGGGCCGATGACCGGCGCGCGCTGCACGACCCCGCCGCCGATCTCGCTCGACCACAGCAAGGCCCCCTTGCCATCGAGCACGACCAGAAAATTGCGCTTGCCCCGCTGCACTGCGATCACCTGATCGCGCCACAGCAGCGGACGCTCTGCGAGCAGGCCGGGGCCGGCGTCCTCGCCGACGGCGGGCAAGGGCAGCGCTTGCAGTTCGAAACCGCTCGGGCCGTGCGCCGGGTTGGAATCGCCACGGCCGCTGTGGCCGGCGTCGTGCTGCGGCTGGTGCCAGCCCTTCGTGGCTGCGGCCGCCGCCGCGTCGGGCGCGTACTGGATGACCAGGCGGGGCGCACTCGAGGCGTGCCGAATCGTGTCCTCCGCCGGCGCCCGGCCGTGCAGCAGGCTGCTCGCCCTGGCGGTGGCGGTGTAGAGCTCGAGCTCCAGGCGACGGGCCGGCGCCGCGGCCGCCTCGGCGACGGCCTCGCACAGGCGGCCGTTGTCGGGGTTCAGGGACACCGGACGGTCGGGTCTCAGGTCGCGCAGCGCGGCGAGCGGACGTGTCTCGCCCACGCGCCGCACCGCCAGCTCGACCACGGCGGCGACCGCCTCGTGCTCGCGCACATATCGCACCTCGCTCGCCACCACGCGCAGCACGCAGCGCCGCATCTGCGCCGCCGACAAGCCGGCGGGCAGGCTGCCGAGGTCGAAGGCCAGCCTCACGCCATTGCCGGGCAGAAGCCAGTAGTGCTCCCCCCCGATCGCCGCCAACGCAGCGGTCGCCGCCTCGGTCGTCGATGCAGGCTGGGGATCGAGCGCCTCGAGGAGGGTCGTGGAGACCGCCGAGCTGCCCGCAAACGCCACGCTCCCCGGTTTCGCCGCAGCCACCGTGCGCTCGGCCGCCGGCAGCATGGCGGGCACCAGCGCAAGCAGCGCCAGGCAGATGTGCAGTGATCGCAGCTTCATCCCATCCTCTCCTTGCGCATCCCGGAGGCGTCGCGCCTAGGCCGGGAAGTACAGTCGCAGCGCACGGTCCGCCGCGCATTCGTTCTCCGCGGCGTGCAGGTGGACCACCAATGCGCCGGCGCGTAGCGCCTGCACCTGGACATCCTCGATCTCCGCCGGAACCAGGCGCTGCAGATCCCCGCAGGGCAGCACCGCCCAGCGCTTGGCGGGCGCATCCACCAGGCGCAGCGCGATGGCCTCGACCCGCTCGGCGTCGCCGCCATCCGGTTCGCCGCAACGGTCCAGCCATGCGAAGGCGTGCAGACTGCACCCGTCGCTCGCCAGCGCGGCGGCAAGCACCCGCCCGTCGATCAGGTCACCGAGCAGGAAGCTGCGCTCCCAGCGCTGGCCGTCGAACGACCACAGGTCGAAACACTCGCTGCGTTCCTGGTCGGACTCCCGCCCCGGTTCGCTGCCCTCCTCCGCGGCAAGCTCCGATCCTGTCCTGCCGAACAGCCACACCCGCCCCCCGTGAACCACCGGCTGGGCGCCGCCGCGCGGACGCTCGCGCGGCCCCCCCGCGGGCTGCTCGTTCCAGTCCAGGGTCGGCCCCGCGGCGTTCTCGGCAGGCTTCTCGTCCTCGGCAGGCGTCCACACGGCGGCCTCCTCGGCAGGCTTCTGCATCGCCGCCCAGGCGTCGCAGAGCGGCGCGCCGGCGGAGTCGATGCCGCCGAACACCCACAGGCGATCCTCGAACACCGCCACGCCATGTGCCCGACGGGCGCACCAGGAGGCCTCGCCGTGATCCCGCCAGCGCGGTTCGCGGGCACCGACGTCGAGGCTCCAGACCTTGTTTCCGCAGCGCCCCTCCGTGCCGGACATGCCGCCAAAGAGCCACAGGCGACCGCGGAACAAGGCCCCGGGCAAGCGCTCGCAGCCAGGCGGGAAGGCCACGAACGGGCCTGCCCCCTCAGTTGCCCCTGCAGTTGCCCCCTCGGTCACCCCCTGCGCACCCACCGGCTCCCAGGGCCCCAACGCATGGTGCGTGCGACACAGCAGCACGCGCGAGCCGCCCACCCCGGGCAACGCGACGCTCGCGTACAACTTGCCGCCGGCAATTCCGAACAGGCGCAGCGGCACCGCTTGTGCGCTCGTATCGGCGAGGGCGGGCATGGCCAGCCTGCGGCCCTCCCGCGTCGCCAGCACGCAGGGCCAGCGCTGCCAGCCCGGCCGCAAGGCGCGCACGCGCAATCTCGCCTCGTGACGCTCGCCCGCTCCGTCCCAGCCCCGCAGCACGAACTCGGCATCCGCAACCCCCACCACGACGCGCCGCCCCCCTTCGTCCGGGACGTCCTCGGCGATGCACAGGCCGTCACGCAGCAAGCTCAGGCCCGCCAGCCCGCAGGTGCACCAGCGCAGCTCGACGACGTCGCCGGGCAGGTTCACCGCGGCCTGGTCCGGCACGCAGGCAAAGTCGAGCACGCCCGCGGCCGATGCACGCTTGGCGAGCCGCAGCGCAATCTCCACCGCGGCGACCGCATCGCCGCTCGCCTGCAGCCCGAGCGCGAGCGCCGCAAGGCCGGGCTGCGCGTCCGAGACCGCGCCCGACAGGACCACCTCGAGGGCGTCGCCGGGCCGCAGCAGGACTTCGCCGCGGCGCAGCAACCATAGCTCGCAGCGCTCCGGCCGCTGCGGCGGCAGCCGCCACTGCGCCACCCAGCCCGCCGGCGCCTGGCAGGTCCAGCGCCGCAGTTGCGCCGCGCTCCGCACCAGGTCGCCCTCCCCGCCGCCGACCCCGCCACGCAGGACGAGCGCCAGCCAGCGCGTGCGCGCAAGCGCCGCGTCGCCGCGGTAGTCGATCCGCAGCGTCAGCCGATTGGCTGCGGAACGCGCGCCGACGACGAAGTCGCCCAGGCTGTCGAGGCGGGCCAGCAGCCCCATGGCGTCGTCCGTCATGCCCGCCTCCGCAGTCGCAGCGCCACCTCGGCGATGCGGCACGCCGGTGGCGAGTCGCGGTCCGAGGTGGCGAGCCGACGCCATGCGCGCAGGCGGTAGCGGCCGGCCTGCGGATGCGCCAGCACCCAGGTCGAGGGCAGGGGCGCCACCGCGGTGCACAGCAGGACGCGCCCGTCCGGTGCGCTCAGCTCGATGGCGTCGGCGCCGCTCACCGTCCACACGAGCGTGGCGGGCACGCCCCTGGGAAGCTCGAAGCCCTCCGCCGCATCCTGCGCGGCCCCGCCCGCCGACGCGGCGGTCGCAGCTTCGACCACCCCGAAGCCGTCGATCGCCAGCGCGACCGCTTCGAGCCGCAGCCAGCCCTCGGCCAGCGCGAGCCCGGACGGGAAGGCGACGCTGCCGCTCGCCGCGGTGTCGATGATCTCGCGCTCCTCGCGCACGCCCACGCGCGGGTGATGGTTCCACGACCACTGCCCATAGAGGTCCGACGGCCGCGGCATGCGCAGCTCGTCGCGCGCACCCAGCACCGGGCCGGTGAAGAACATCAGCGAACGCGCACGCACGCGCTCGCACGCGCCGGGCGGCCGGAAGCTCGCGCGCGGGAGGACCGCGCTGGTCACCGTGAAACCGCGCTCCGGGTCCATCAGGAGGATGAGCTCGAGCGGGCGCTCGATGCTGACCACGGGCTGGGCCCGGTCGCGCAGCTCGGGCCTTCCCCCGCCGGTGCGCAGGCCCCAGGCCGGGTGGAAATGCCCCGGCTCGTCGGCCAGGAAGAAGCCCGCGAGCCCGTCCCCCGCGCTACCGTCGAAGTCGCCCAGGCGCAGCGGAAACTGGATCGCCCCGACTCCGCCGCAGTGGCCTCCACCCTGAACACTCGCCGGGTCGTGGGCAGGTGCGCCATCGAGCTCGAGCCGCAGGCGCGCGCGCAGCAGCGCCAGCGGCCGTCCGACGAGAAGCCCGACAGCGGGGTCGTCGGCGTCGGGCAGGAGTTCGCCCGCCGCCTGCTGCAAGGTGTCGAGCAGGTCGGCGAGACGCGCCCCGCTCGCCCCCTGCCAGCGCAGCAGCTCGCGCACGACTGCACGGACGACCGGATCGGCGCCGCTTTCGGCCAGAGGATCGGCCGGGTCGAGCATGGCCTCGCCCTGCGCCTCCGCTGCTGTGGCGGCGTGCGGACCGCGCGTCGTGACCCAGCGGAAGCCGTCGATCGGGCGGGCGCGTCCACCGACGCCGTGCGCGTCCGCCTTGCCGCGCATCGCCTGCAGGGCGCCGAGCAGATTGCCCGCGCCGTCGAGCACCACGAGCGTGCCACCGACCCGATCGGGAAGGATCCAGCCGCACGGCTCGCCCTCGCCGGGCTCCTCTGCGGCATCGTCCTGCTCCCGCGCGGTTCCGCCCGGCTTGCTGCCCTCGTCGCACCCGCTTGCAGGCCATTCCACCACCAGGCGGGCGGCCTGCACCAGACGCGGCTCGAACAGCGCAGCCCCGCCGGGCCCGCGCAGGCGTGGCGGCAGCAGCACCGGAAGGGCACCGCCGCCCTCGGGCCGCAGCTCCATGAACTGGCCGAAGGCGTCGATCACCCGCAGGCGCTCGATGCGCAGCAGGCCGGCGCGCAGCGGCAGCAGGCTCGCGTTGCGCAGCGGCGACAGCCATTCTGCAGCCTCGAGCTGTGCGGCATGCGGCGCGGGACGCAGCGGCCCCGCCGGGCCGTCGGCCTCGAGCGGGGGAAGTTCAGGTCGTGCGCAGCGGGCGAGCAGGCCGTCCATCAGGCCGTCGAGGTTCTGCCCGAGGACGTCGATCGCGGCCACCTCCATTCCGGCCTTGGCCAGGCGGCGCCGCAGCGCGTCGGCCACGCCGGGGGTCATCAGCGAGGTGCCGGTGAAGACGTGCTCGCGCCCGGGGACCGCCTCGACGCTGCGCTCGAACCCGTTGCCGCGCGCATCGAGCCGCCACCCCGCGAGCGCCTCGGCCCCCTCCCCGGCCCCGGCGAGCTCGCTCCACGACACCCGCCACTGCAGCAGCAGCGGCAGCCAGGGGTTGCCACACCAGCGCGTGCAGGCGATCGCCGCGGGGGCCAGGTCCGCGCTGCCGGGAGCGCCGGTTCCGGACCCGCCGGCGGGTGGCGCGTTCGAGGGGCCGGCGTCGGTTGCATCTGCACGGGGAACGACTGTCCCGTCTGCACGCGCGATGCGCATCGCCTCGCGCAGCAGGCCCGCCGCGGGTGCCGGAATGCCACGGCGCTGCAGATCGAGACCCGCCATCGCGCCGATCACGGCCTCATCCTTGGCGGCGGCAGGGCCGCCCTCGGCGAGGCGGGTACTGGTCCGGCAGTGCAGCCGACCATCGGCGCGATGGCGACCGTCGGTGCCATGTCGCCCGGGGTCGGCAAAGGCCGCTCCGGCGAGCAGCAGGACCGGGTCGCGCGGGCGATGGAAGCGCACACCGTCGACCCGTCGCAACTCGTGGCCGGGCAGCAGGCACTCGACCAACGCGCGCACGCGCTCGAGCGGACGCCCGCGCGGCATGCCCTGCGCATCGACCCGCTCGGCGAGGCGCTCGCGTTGCAAGGCGATCCTCGCGCGCAGCACGGACTCCTCGGCGCGCCAGCGCTCGACCGCCTCGGCGTCGCAGTCGAAGCTGGCCAGGCCGCGCTGGTACCAGGCGAGGTAGAACGCCTGCCCGAGGCTGTCCAGCTCGCGCGCGACGGCGTCGGCCGCGCGCTGCTGTCGCTCCAGGGCGGCGAGCGCACGCCGCACGATGCCGGGGATGGCCTTGCGTGCAGGGCGCCCGGCACGCAGCGGGGCCGGCTCGCGCTCGGCGATCTCCCAGCCGGAGGCGCGCGACAGCGGCTGAAAGCGGCGCGCATGCAGTTCGTGGGCGAGGCGCTCGGCCCCGCCCGGATGCTCGAGCAGCGGATCCAGGTCCTGCTGCAATGCCTCGAAGTAGGCGGCGTGCTCGGCCGGCACGCCGGGCTGGGCGCCGAGCAGCGCCGCCATGGCCTCGGCGCCGTCCTCGCCCAGGGCCGCGCGGAAGGGGGCATCGCGCGGCGGGCCGCCGTACACCGCTGCCGGGCCGCGCCAGCGCAGCCCGGCGAGGAGACCATGGCACAGGATCTGCCCCGGCAGGTGGTGCCAGGCCGTGTCGAGCTCGGCCTTGCGCGCCTGCGCCTGGCGCCGCGCCTCGACATACTCGCTCGCGAGCCAGCGCGCCGCGTCGCGCGGCACGGCACCGCGGCGACGCTGTGCGACGCGGCGGGCGTGCGCGCTGGCCTGCAGCGCCCGATCCTCTGCCTCGAGCCGCTCCTCGTGCTTGACCAGGAGTTCATCGAGCCCCGGATACACCCATGCGCAGCCCTCGAAGAAGGCTTTCCATGCCCCCCAGTCGCGCGCCGAGCGCGCCTTGTGCAGGCAGACGGCGAGCGGATCCTCGTCCTTGGCGGCGGAGTACCAGCCGAGCACGAGGTAATGGAGTTCGCCCTCGTGCAGGGCGCACACGTCCTCGTCGTGGAAGCCGAGCACCCCGCGCCCGTGCGGGAAGCTCGCCGCGAACACCGGATCGCCATAGCCGAGCGCGGTGATGCCGGGCTGGCGCGCGGGGAGGCGTTCGGACCAGGCCTCGAGCGGCACGCAGCGCCCCAGGTGCACGAGCAACTCGTCCGGCCCGAGTGGCGCCGACGCGTCGGCGACCCTGCGCGGCCAGGCCCGCCCCGCGCGCACGCCGACCAGGGTGTCGCTCTCGACCACCCAGCCCCGGCACGCGGCATCGGCAGCCCCGAAACGCAACACGAGCCAGCGGTTGGGAATCGCCGGCATGCGCTGCCCGACGGCCTCGCCCTCGCCCGACTCCGGGGCGTGGGTGAGGCCGTCGGGCAGCGACCAGTGCAGATAGACCCCGGGCGCGAGCGCTTGAGGCGTCTCCTGGAAAGGCTCGCGGGCGAGCAGGCTGCCGAGGCAGGGCCCCCCCTCGGCGAGCGCGGAAAAATCGGCCGCGAGATCGATCGCCGCACTCGCCGCGCCCACCGCGAGCGCCTCGACGTTCATCGGCACGAGCAGGAAGGGACGGGAGGGGTCAGCCGACACGCGCACCTCCGGCAACGATCTGGAAACGGAAGGCCCCCGCCGCCTCGATCATCTGCATCGCGAAGGCGCCGGGGCCGAAGGGCTGCGCGGCGACGACTCCGTCGGGCACGGCGCCGCCAGCGGCGGCAGGTGCGGAGGCGGACGCGGTCGGCGCGACGCCAGGTGCAGACACCGGACGGAGCACACCGGCGAGCGCATCGATGTCGATCACCCCCGGGGCCCCGAGGACATTCGCGCCTGGCTCCGGCACGCCGCGCATCGGCACATCGATCGGGCGCCCGACGAGCGCCGCGCCGGTCTGCGGGTCGCGCCGCGTGCGCGTGAAGCCACTGCCACCGACCGTCGGGCTGAGCCCGAAGTGCAGGCCCTCGCGCGGCTGGCGGATCTCGACCGTGTCCGGCATGCCGTTGAAGAGCGCGAGCATGACGTCGTCGGCCAGCTGCTCGATGCGCAGCGCAGGCAGCTTGTTGCCCCCCTGCCACGCCTCGACCTCCAGGCCGCGCCAGCCTTCGACCACCGCCGAGCGCAGCAGGAAGCCACCGAGCGGCCAGGCCAGGCCGGCAGGCGACGCTGTCGAGGCCTTTTCCGAGGCTTTTGCCGAGGCCGTTGCGCGCCCCTCGCATTCGGCACGCAGGCGCGCGCGCACGCTCGCCGCGGCGCGTCCGGCCTCCCCCGCGGCGCCCACCTCGATGGGCAGGTCGGTCTCGGCGGCGGGATCGCCCACCGTGGGCGACAGGCAGAAGCGCATCACCCGGTTGACCAGAAGATCGCCGCAATCCGCGTTGCCCACGCTGCATGCCCCCTGCACCAGCGCCTGGATCCAGTTCGGGTCGAGGAAGAAGAAGCGCAGGGTCTCCGGCGGCAGCATGTCCTCGTCGGGCACCAGGTTGTGCAGCGGCACGCCGTAGAGCAGCACCAACCGTCCGAGCCAGGCGCTGGCCTCGGCGAGCATGGCCTCGAGTTCGGTCGCCCGCAGCACCGGCGCTGCCGTGGGCGCCGACGCCGCGGGCGCGATGGGGGTCGGCCCCGGCCCGAGGCCGGCACGTCCGGCCCCGACGCCAGCCTCGATCGCCTCTGCGCAAGCCAGCGCAAGCGCCTCGCGCAGCCGCCCGGGCCGCCCGCCATCGTCGGGCTCGCCGCGCACGCCCGCGCAGGGCACGAGGCTGGCCAGGCGGGCGGCGTGGCGCAGCTCGGCGAGCCGCCGCCGCAGGCCCAGCCGCGCACGCTCGAGCGCGAGCACGAAGCCGCGGTTCTGCAGTGCGAGCAGGCGACCGAGCTGCCAGGCACCGGCGTAGGCGGTGTCGAACATGCCGCACTCGGGGTCGTAGCGCAGGAGCTCGTCGCTGCAGCGCACCAGCCGCTGCACCAGGCGCGGCTGCGGGTATTCCAGAGGCACGAGCGGACCGCGATACCAGGACACCGTCCGCTCACCGTGGCGGAGCCGATGATCGAACGCAGCGTAGCCGCGGGCGAGCGCGCCATGCACCAGCGCGGCCGGCGTCGGAGCCTCTCCGGGCAGGCGCGCCGGCGCCGATTCGGCCGCCAGGGCCGGCTCGGGCAGTGGCAGGTGAAGCCAGGCGTCGACCCCGGCTGCCGTCCTTTCGGTCCCCGCTCCCTCGCTCCCGGCGCGCTCGCCCGCGATCCGTGCGCGCTCGAAGGCCCCCGCATCGAGCCCGCGCATCCGTGCCTTGAAGTCGCCCTTGCCGACGCACTCGAAACGCCAGCTCGCGAGCACCGCGAGGCGCACGCTGGTGTAGCCGTCGAGGCGGCTGAAGTCGGCGAGCACATCCGCGAAGCCCTCCAGCGAGACCAGGAAGGCATGATGCGCGCCCCCCGCGGCCGGCATGCGATTGCCGATCGCCACCGCATACCAGCCCTGGTCGTGCCCGCGGAAGATCTCCTTGTCGCCGGTGTCGATCAGCCGGGCATGGGCCAGCCAGGGCAGGTCCACATCCCGGGGCGCGATCGCGGCGAACAGCTTCGCCGGCAGGTCCAGCGCCTGGCAGCGCTCGCCAGCGTGGCGGGCCAGCAGCCGCTCGTGGTCGGGCCCCTCCTGGCCGAGTGCGGGAACCCGGACCCGGGCAAGACTCCGGCCCTGCGGGTCGCGCGCGAAGAGCAGGCTGTCCTCCTTGCTGTCCGCACCGCCGCACACCGGCAGCGGACGAGGCGGGACACAGGCTGCCACCGCCCTGCCCTCGCCCTGTTCCACGCCGGCGAGCAACTCGTCCTCGCCGAGCAGCAGCACGGCGAGCCAGGGTCGTGGCGGATCGCCCTGCGGCCCCCCGTCGAGCGTGCGCTCCCAAGGCAGCGTGCGGCGGGTGAACACCACGTGTGGCAGCGCGTCGGCGAAGGCGCCGGCCGCACCCGGCGGTGGATAGGTGGCGTGGATGTCCGCCGGCTCGAGGCGGAAGCGCGGCCCATCGACGCTGAACAACAGTTCGGACGCATAGGGCACCGAGTGCATCGGCAAGGGAACGAGGGGGGCCGCGCGTACCTCCTGATTCATGCGCAGGCGGTAGTCGCCCGCCGCGAGCGCGGGCAGGCAGGCATCGGCGAAGCGGATCTGCCCGGGCCCGACACTTGACGACGGAACGGCGGCGGTCTCTTCCACGACAGCGGAATCTCCCATATCGAGGCGATCAGATCTCGGCGAACATGCGCGGCACGTCCTGGCCGATCCGCGCCATCAGGGGCTCGACGTCGAGGACGTGCTCGGGCGCCGCGGCGAGGATGGGCAGTTCGGCGTCGGCGCTCAGCTTGCGCACGCCGCGGCCGGCGTTGAGGCAGTCCACGATCGCCCTGCGGCGCTCGACCACGACGCCCGCCATGAGGGTGTCGCCCAGCCTCGCCGCGCTCCCGGGCAGGGCCGTCGCCGGGCGGAGCGCACCGACATCGCTGCAGGGATACTCGACCCGATCGTACGCGAAGGTCTCCTGCTCGAGCGCCGGGCCGACCCTTGTGTCCGGATCGACCCGGCCGCGTAGTTCGATGCCCACCGGCGCGCCGTCGATGAGGGTTTTCCCGGACAGGATGTCGATGCCGGGCGGGCGCGGACTCCACAGCGCGCTGGGGACACTGACGGTGAGGGGCGCGAGGTCGAGTTCGGCCTGCGCGTCTCCCCGGACGCTGCCATCCGGGTGGAGCGCCTCGAGCGTGAGCTCGATCCGTGAATGAAAGCGCCCCAGGCCCATCGGTTGCACGCCCAGCTGCGGCCAGGTACCACCCCCGCGCGGGTGCAGCTCGCGGCCGTCGAAGCGCAGCTCGGTCGCCGGCACGCTGCTCTGGCAGCGCAGGTGCAGGCGATGCGCCTGCAGCACCGGGCGCCGGGGCGCGCTGCCCGGGGGCGCGGCGGGCGTATCGAGCAGGCCATCCACGACCGCGATGCGGGTGACGTCGGGGTTGCCGAGGAAGCTGTGCGCAAACGAGCGCTCGGGGTCGTCCGACTCCCAGACCATCGGCGGCGGCAGGCTCCTGGGCGGCCCGAAGCCGACCGTGAAGCTGACCACGTAGAGCGAGATACGCACGCTGCCGGCGAGCGGCGGACCATAGAGCGCGATCGCCGCGCCGAGCTCGATCGACAGGCGGATGCGCACGAACCAGATCTTGATGTTCAGCTGCACGCCCAGCGAGACCGCAACCGCGGCCTCGTAGTGGAGCGGCTTCCACTGCATCAGGAAATCCGCGCGCGCGACCAGCCAGGCGCGGATGCCGCCCGAAGCGTAGACGATCGACAGGCTGCCGCCGGCCATGATCGCCGCGGGACACAGGGCGAAGTAGCACTGCCCGCTGATCGTGACCTGACCGATCTGGCAGTTGAACTCGACCCGCTCCGGTCGCGGGTAATGCGCCGGAACCTGGAAGGATGGATGGTAGCCACCCACCGAGACGACGAAATCACCCGCATGCGGGCCCGCGTACCAGGCGAAGAAGGCGAAACCGCCGCGCAGGCGGAAATCGCGTCGCAGCACGAAGGAGTTCTCGGTGAGCCGGCCCTCGACCGCGACCAGGCCGTCGTCGGGCGCGATCACCACACGCAGTTCCATCTCCACGCAGGCCATGGCAGCCTCGCCGCCCGCCTTGCGCGGCAGCTGCAGGCGCGACAGGCCGAGCACGCCGATCTCCAGGCGGTTGCCGAAGGCGACCGACAGCATCGCCACCGACTCCACGATGCCGAAGGAGGTGAAGCGCACGCCGCCGGCGATCCACATGCTGTCGCGCTCGGGGGCGAGCCAGGTGTCCACCAGCGCGCCGATGCGACGCGGATCCGCATCCTTGCCGAGGTAATCCGGCTCGGCCGCGGCGCGCAGCAAGGGGAAGCTGTGCACCTGCTCGATCGGCGGCAGGGTGAGGCGGCGGTGGATGCCGATGCCCAGGCACAGCCCGGTGACGAAGAAGAAGGGCGGACCGCCGATCTCCTTGTGCAAGGCGGCGAAGGCGAAGAAGGAGTGCGCGCCCTCGATGCGCTCGTAGGAGCCTATCGCGCTCACGCTGAGCACCGGCGTGCTCACGCGCAGGCTGCCGTCCAGACGCAGCGTCTCTCCCGGCGCGCGCGTCAACCCGCCGCTGATCGCGATCGCCCCGGTCTCGAGCCCGAGCATCGCGCCCTCGAGCCGGACGCCGAGGCCGTCCATCGCCGCGTGGGGCCCCTTCAGCAACGCCGCGATCGGGCAATCGACGCCGAAGCCGACCAGCTCGAAGGACAGGCCGCCGATGCGCTTCCAGAACGCCTTGCCGCGCGCCGGCAGGGGTGCTTCGGGCGCGGGCGATGCGACTGCGGGGGCGGCTGCGGGGGCAGGCTCGGCGGCCGGGGCCTGTGCGTCGAGGGTATTGCCGGTGTCGTGCCCGAAACCTTCGAGCAGATCGACGCCACCGATGAGCACTCGCCCCGACAGGTTCAGCCCCGCGTGCAGGCTGCGGCCCTCCCCGGCGCGCTCGACGAGGGGCGCGAAGGCGCCCGGCGCGGTCGCCGGCTCGAGGTGCAGCCCGCTGCAGTCCCGGCTCGCATGGAAGACGCCGAGCCGCTCGACCACGATCCCGCCGATCAGCTCCGAGAGGCCCTTGTCACCGATCGGCCGCGGCTCGAGCTCGAGCTCGAAACCCGCCACCAGGCCGCCTTCATCCTCCGCACGCCCGGGGACGGGAAGGAGCTTCGCGACGACGATCCGGGTGTGGCCGACCCCGACGCCCAGGGTGGTGTTCAGCACGACGCAGGGCGTTGCGGTACTGCGATAGGCGAGCTCGACCGCCTCGAAATGGATCGCCGCCAAGGCCCCCCCGCCCAGGGCATCGAGCGCCGCGCCGGGGCCGGCGAAGGCCTCGCCGAGACCGGCGAGCAGGCCGCCCAGGGTGTCGGTCTTCTCGCCGCGCAGTGTCCCCGCGAGGCCCGTCAGCCCGCCACCGGTGAGCGTCCCGCGCAACGCAAGTGGACGGCCGCCTACCCTGAGTTCGAGTTCGAGCTCGACCGTCGTCGGCGTGGCCGGCCCGGCATCCTCCGTCGTGCTCACCCCGCGGCTCCGCGGCAAGGCGGATGGATCGCCCTCATCCGACGGCTGCCGGCGTGTCGGCTGCGCCCGCTCCCTGCTCCCCCCCTTCCTCAGCGGTCGGCGCGGGGGGCGCATTCACGTCCTTGGGGTCCTTCTCTTCGGAAGGAGAGGACGGCAACGCGGACACGGCCTTCCAGTAGGTTTCCAGTTCCTCCTGGCAAGCCTCCGGGCATTTCAACACCCGCAAGGACACGCCCTCGACGTCGAACAGCTTACCCAATTCAGGACTATTGGTCAGCGCCGCGATGAGGCCCCCCTTCTGCTCATCGGAACACTTCAAGGCAATGCTCAGCAGCATCGGTCCGCTATCGCGGTAATAGAAGGCCGCGCAGTCGAGTTCAGCCCTCTCCATCACATTGGACAAGGATTCGGGAACCGTCGCGCCCTGGGTGCCGAGATGGTCCTTGAGATGTTCGAACTTGACCTTCAGTGGATGGGTGAGACAGACCGAAGTCCCCCCGCCTTGCACCGTCCCCGTTTCGCCGGGGTTATCGATGAGCAGGCTGGCCGGATGACCATCCGTCGCCAGATCGATGCTGGCACTGAAGTGCGTCTTGCCGTCCGCGCCGGCATTGGGCGAGAACAAGCCTTCGCCGATGCCGATCGGGGCCCCGGCGGGTGCTGCGGCGACGGGGACTTACGAATCGCTTTGCTTGGGAACGGTCTTGGGCATGAGGAAGACTCCTGTCGGAATGCATGCGATGAGAAAGCCGCAACACGCGCGACGCCCTTGCCACGGAGCATCGGCGCTTTTATTCAGCATAGACGGCCCGACTCGGAGCATCCAGTCGCACTTCTGCGTGCGCTGGACGACGGTGCTTGCTCACGCCTGAAGACTGTATAAAATATCAGCTTCGGAGAAAGGCAAGCATGAACACCGATCAACTCTCCCTGTTTGCAGCACAGGCGTCGTCGGCGTCTCCATCGCTTCCGCAGCGCCGAACGCGCAAGCCACGGGCGGCTCCGCATACGGACGCGGTCATGCCAATGCCGTCCGACGCGCCATCCCTCACCGTCTCCATCGCGCTCGAGCTCCCGCTCGATGCGCCCCATACCGATACCACGCCCACGGCCCTCATGACGAACCCCAGCCTCCCCGACCCCGCCCGGGACGAAGCCCAGGCCCTCTTCACTCCGCCCCAGCCCGGCGTGCCCGCCCTCCGCAGCGACCGTCTGTGGCAGCTCGACGGCTGGACCGCGCGCGTGATCAAGAACGAGGACGACGACGGCTGGGCGGTCGAGATGCTGCAGGACGGCGAGGCCGAGCCGGCGCTGGTGGGCCCATGGACCATGGGGCGCGACAAGAAGAACCCCAAACCGCTCGACCAGTCCGCCTTCAACACCCTGGTCAAGACCGCCGGCGAGGTCCTGCAGCGTCACCGCCAGCAGGCGCACGCGATGCTGCACAAGCGCCTCACGGTGTTCGCGCTCGACGCGCAGTGGGACGTCCGCCTCGACATCACCCCCGACGAGTACGAGCCCTACGCCACGCTGAGCGCCTTCGACGCGCTCGGCGAAGAGGTCGCGCAGGTGCGCGTGCCGCCGGACTTCCGCCTCGGCGTGGCGAGCGCCACCGCCTGGATCACCGGCGGCTTCGCCCGCCCGACACAGGCCACGCGCGGTTTCGAAGGCTGGAGCGAGTAGCCGGGCAAGCGCACCGTACCCGGCTGTTCACTCCCGATGCGGATCGGGCCCGAACCGCCGATCGCGACTTGCATCGCTCCTGCGGGAGTCTCGGCAGGCGTAGTGGTCATGTAGGAGCGACGCAAGTCGCGATCGGCGGTGCGAAAGTCGATGAGCGTCGGCAGGCCCGCAGCGGCTGCGATCGCGACTTGCGTCGCTCCTACGGAAAACCGCTGCGCTTCCGGAGCGGCGACGTGGGCGACACAAGTCGCGATCACGGCGCCCGCGCCCGCCTGGCGCACGCACCAGTGCTGCCCTGGCGCAGCTTCCGACGCCACACCCACGCATACACCGCCAGGTTGACGAGCACGACGAAGCCGGCGAGCGCGAACTGCAGCTCGCGGGTGAGCGCGGCGGGATAGATCAGCGGAAGAAGATAGTGCTCGATGAAGCCGCCCGCATAGCCGGACTGGCCGGCCAGCACGCGCAGGCGATTCTCGAGCGGGGTGAGCGGACACAGGCCGCCGCTCGCTTCGATCCACGCGGCCCAGGCGACCGCGGGCAGATGCAGCCAGGGGGCAAGCCGCCAGCGCAGCGCGAGCAGCCCGCCCAGCACGGCGAAGGCGATGAAGCCCAGGTGAAGCAGCAGCACCGCGTCGGCGGCGAGGCGATAGCCCATGGCGCGACGAGCTCCAGGCCTGGGGATGGAACGGAACGCGGAGGGGAACGCGGAAAGCGGCGCGGAAACGCGACTCGACCGAGGTCGATAACGCGGCGCGCACGGGTCGCCCCCTGCGCGCCGGGGCACATCCTCAGTCGATGATGGTCTGCGCCTCGCCTTCGCGGCGGGTGTCGATGACGCCGATGCGATACACGGTCTCGCCCGCGGCGGCGAGCTTCGCCTCGGCGGCCTCGGCGTCGGCCGCCGACACGATCACCACCATGCCGATGCCGCAGTTGAACACGCGATACATCTCGTCCTGGTTCACCCCACCGGCGAACTGCAGCCAGCGGAACATCTGCGGCAGCGCCCAGGTGTCGCCGTCGATGCGCGCGGTCAGTTCCTCGCGCAGGATGCGCGGCACGTTCTCGGTGATGCCGCCGCCGGTGATGTGGGCCATGCCCTTGACCACGCCGGGCATCGCGCGCATGAGCTCGAGCATGGGCTTGACGTAGATGCGGGTGGGTTCCATGACCACGTCGCGGAAGGGACGGCCGTGGAAGGGCGCCATCATGTCGGTGCCGGCGCGCTCGACGATCTTGCGGATCAGCGAGTAGCCGTTGGAGTGCGCGCCGCTCGAGGCCAAGCCGAGCACCACGTCGCCGGGGACGATCCGGCTGCCATCGATGATGTCGGCCTTCTCGACCACGCCGACCGCGAAGCCGGCGAGGTCGTATTCGCCCTCGGGGTACATGCCGGGCATCTCGGCGGTTTCGCCGCCGATGAGCGCGCAGCCGGCGAGCTCGCAGCCGCGGGCGATGCCCTGGACCACGTCGGCGGCGGTGTCGACGTCGAGCTTGCCGCAGGCGAAGTAGTCGAGGAAGAACAGCGGCTCGGCGCCCTGCACCAGGATGTCGTTCACGCTCATCGCCACCAGGTCCTGGCCGACGGTGTCGTGCTTGTCGAGCTGGAAGGCGAGCTTGAGCTTGGTGCCGACGCCGTCGGTGCCGGACACCAGCACCGGCTCCTTGTACTTCTTCGACAGCTCGAAGAGTGCGCCGAAGCCGCCGATGCCGCCCAGCACCTCGGGGCGCATGGTGCGCTTGGCGAAGGGCTTGATGCGCTCGACAAGCGCGTCGCCGGCTTCGATGTCCACGCCGGCGTCGCGGTAGGAAAGGGAGGGCTGGGGATCCAGCGGTTCGGGATGATGGTCGGCCAAGATCGTTCCTTCGGGCTCGCAGGCTGCCGGGCGTCGCCGCATGCCCGGAGGGACCGAGCTTGAGGCCGCAACGCCAAGTGGCTACATTTACGTGTTCTGCGGGCGGTTTTCGCCCGCGCCAAGCCCGCGATTTTACTTTAAATGAAGCCTCCCCGCGTCGATCGCCTGCAAACCGTCGCCTGGACCGCGACCGGCGCCGCCCTCGTCGCCCTGCTCTGGCTGCTCGGGCCCATCCTCACCCCCTTCGTGGTGGGGGCGGTGTTCGCCTACATCTGCGACCCGGCGGTCAACTGGATGGTCGCGCGCCGCGTGCCGCGGGCACTGGCGGTGCTGCTGGTGATCCTCGCGCTCGGCCTGCTGCTGATCGCGCTCGCGCTGATCCTGGTACCGATGGTCTATCGCGAGGGCGTGCTGCTGGTGCGCCGCCTGCCCGAGCTGGTGCAGATGTTCAACCTCAACGTCGCGCCGCTGCTCGAGGCGCGCCTCGGCGTAGACATCAAGCTCAACGCCGAACAGTTCCAGCAGCTGATCGCCGACAACTGGACGAGCGCGCAGGAACTGGTGCCGGCGGTGCTCGCCCACCTCAAGACCGGGGGCATGGCGGTGCTCGGCTTCCTCGCCAACGTGGTGCTGATTCCGCTGGTGATGTTCTACCTGCTGCAGGAGTGGCCGCGCATCCTCGACGAGCTCGAGCGCATCGTGCCGCGCCCCTGGGTCGACGGCACCAAGCGCGTCCTCGGCGACATCGACTCGGTGATGTCCGAGTTCCTGCGCGGCCAGCTCTCGGTGATGCTGCTGCTGGCGGTGTTCTACAGCGCCGGCCTGTGGCTGGCCGGGCTCAACTTCTGGCTGCCGGTGGGCGTGCTCACCGGCCTGCTGGTCTTCATCCCCTACGTCGGCTTCGGCGGCGGGCTGATCCTCGCCATCGTCGCCGCGCTGCTGCAGGCGCAGGGCTGGCCGCCGCTGGCCGGCGTGGCAATCGTGTATGCGCTCGGTCAGGTCGTCGAGAGCTTCGTGCTCACGCCCTACCTGGTGGGCGAACGCATCGGCCTGCACCCGCTCGCGGTGATCTTCGCGCTGATGGCCTTCGGCCAGCTCTTCGGCTTCGTCGGCGTGCTGGTCGCGCTGCCGGTGAGCGCCGCGCTGCTGGTAGGCCTGCGCGAGGTGCGCGAGGCCTGGCTCGCCAGCCCGGTGTATCTCGGCACGCAGCCGCGGCCGATCATCGCGAGCGAGCGCGAGCGCCCATGAAGCAGCTCGTCCTCGACATCCGCCCCGACGCCCCGCCCACGCTCGAGAACTTCGTCGCCGGCGCCAACGCCGAGCTGGTCGCCACCGTCTCGCTGCTCGCCTCGCCCGCCACCGCCGAACAGCTCCCGGCGCGCCACATCTACCTGTGGGGCGCGCCGGGCAGCGGACGCAGCCACCTGCTGCGCGCCGCGGTCGACGCCGCGCGCGCCGCCGGCCGGCCCGCCCACCTGCTCGCCGCCGCGACCGTCGAGGACCACCTGCCCGAGACGCCGGGCGCACTGCTCGCGATCGACGACGCGGACCAGCTCGGCGCCGCCGCGCAGATCGCGCTCTTCAACGCCTTCAACCGCGCCCGCGCGAACGGCCAGTCGCTGCTGCTGTGCGGCCCGGCCGCCCCGCTCGGCCTGGCGCTGCGCGAGGACCTGCGCACCCGCATCGGCCAGAGCCTGATCTACGAGGTGAAGCCGCTCGACGACGACGCGCGCGCGGAGATCCTCGCCACCCTGGCGGCGCGGCGCGGCCTGCGCCTGGCCGACGAGGTGGTGGATTTTCTGCTGCGCCACGGCCGCCGCGAGCTCTCCAGCCTGCGCGAGGTGCTGGACGCGCTCGACCGCGCCTCGCTCGAGCACAAGCGCCCGATCACCCTGCCGCTGCTGCGCGACATGATCCAGCAAGGGCTGGAAATCTGACCCCGCGGGGCCGCCGTCCGACGCGCGTCACGCCCTCTTCGAATCCTCATCCAACCGATCCATCTTGCGGAGCCCGATCGTGAATCTCGTCCTCTTCGACCTCGACAACACCCTGCTCGCCGGCGACTCCGACTTCGCCTGGGCGCAGTTCCTCATCGGCAAGGGCGTGCTCGACCGCGAGGTGCAGGAAGCGAAGAACATCGCGTTCTACGAACAGTACAAGGCCGGCACGCTCGACATCTTCGAATTCCTCGACTTCCAGCTCGCCCCCCTCGCCCGCCACCCGCGCGCGCAACTCGACGCCTGGCACTGCGAGTTCATGGCGCAGTCGATCCGTCCGATGATCACCGCCAAGGCGCGCACGCTGGTGCGCGAGCACCTCGACAGCGGCGCCCTAGTCGCGGTGGTCACCGCCACCAACGCCTTCGTCACCGGTCCGATCGTGCGCGAGTTCGGCATCCCGCACGTGGTGGCCACCATCCCCGCACAGCAGGACGGTGCCTTCACCGGCAAGCCGCGCGGCATGCCGGCGTTCAAGGCGGGCAAGATCGAGCGCGTCGACGCCTGGCTGGAGTCGCTCGGCCTGCACATGGGCAGCTTCGAACACAGCTGGTTCTACAGCGATTCGCACAACGACCTGCCGCTGATGCAGCGCGTCACCGACCCGGTCGCGGTCGACCCCGACGACACCCTGCGCGCCCATGCCGAGGCCGCCGGCTGGCCGGTGATCTCGCTGCGCTGAACTGGTCGTTGATCTCGCTGCGCTGAAGATTCGCGACTTGCGTCGCTCCTACACCACCCCGCACCCGCCGACGCTCATCGCCTCCCGCACCGCCGATCGCGACTTGCGTCGCTCCCACATCGCGGCTCCGAGTGCGCGACGGTTCGCGTGGGAGCGACGCAAGTCGCGATCGCAGCCGCCCCGAAGACGCACCGGTTTCCCGTGGGAGCAACGCAAGTCGCGATCGCCACCGCCCCGAACACGCACCGGTTTCCCGTAGGAGCGACGCAAGTCGCGATCGCAGCCGCCCCGGAAGCGCGCAGCCTTTCCGCGGGCGGGACGCGAGTCGGGAGTGCCATTTTGCCGAATCCCCACCGCTCCCCTCCGCCTTCGCGCAGCGTACGGACGTTTCGATCGGTTATCATTGCGCGCTTATGCAAGCACGACTCCTTTCCCGATGATCCGCAAGCTGCTGCGCAAGGTTTTCAAGCGCCCGGCCACCCCCGCACGCCACGAACCCGCCCTCATTCCCGTCGAACGCCACGGCATCCGCCGCGAGCAGCTGTCGCCGGCCGCGCGCAAGGTATGCGCGGTGCTGCAGGAGAAGGGCTTCAAGGCCTTCGTCGTCGGCGGCGCGGTGCGCGACCTGCTGATCGGCCACCCGCCCAAGGACTACGACGTCGCCACCAGCGCCACACCCGAGGAGGTGCGCGCCGCCTTCCGCCGTTCGCGCATCATCGGCCGGCGCTTCAAGATCGTGCACGTGATGAGCGGGCCGGAGACCATCGAGGTCTCCACCTTCCGCGCCAGCCAGGACGCCGAGAGCGCCGACACCGACGAGCACGGCCGCGTGCTGCGCGACAACGTCTTCGGCAACCAGCAGGAAGACGCCACCCGGCGAGACTTCACGGTCAACGCGCTGTACTACGATCCCGGCACCGAGACCATCGTCGACTACCACCACGGCGTCGCCGACATCCAGCAGAAGACCCTGCGCATGATCGGCGACCCGCGCACGCGCTACCGCGAGGACCCGGTGCGCATGCTGCGCGCGGTGCGCCTGGCGGCCAAGCTCGGGCTGACCATCGACCCCGCAGCGCGCCAGCCGATCCGCGAGATGGGCCCGCTGCTCGAGAACGTGCCGGCGGCGCGGCTCTTCGACGAGATGCTCAAGCTGCTGTTCTCCGGTCACTCGCTGAAGTGCCTGCAGCAGCTGCGCGCTGAAGGCCTGCACCACGGCCTGCTGCCACTGCTGGACGTGATCCTCGAGCAGCCGATGGGCGAGCGCTTCGTCACCCTGGCACTGGAGAACACCGACGAGCGCGTGCGCGAGGACAAGTCCGTTTCGCCCGGCTTCCTGTTCTCCACCCTGCTCTGGCACGAGGTGCTGAAGACCTGGGACAACAAGAAGGCAGCCGGCGACCATAGCCAGCCTGCACTCTTCGAGGCCATGGACGAGGTGCTCGACGCCCAGGCCGGCAAGCTCGCCATCACCCGCCGCATCGCCGGCGACATCAAGGACATCTGGGCGCTGCAGCCGCGCTTCGACAAGCGTGCCGGCAAGGCGCCCTACCGCGTCATCGAGCAGCCGCGCTACCGCGCCGGCTGGGATTTCCTGCGCCTGCGCGCGCAGGCCGGCGAGATCCCGATGGAGATCGTCGACTGGTGGGACGACTTCGCCCACGCGGGCCCCGACCAGCGCGAGGCCCTGCTGCGCCAGGCGCCGCCCGACGCCGCACCCGCGGCGAAGAAGCGCCGCCGGCGCAAGCGCAAGCCGGCCGGCGAGACCCCCGCGGCGGCGGACGCCGCCGTCGTCGATCCGTCCTGAGCGCTCGAGCTTGGTCCGCGCATACGTCGCCTTCGGCGCCAACCTCGGCGACCCGGCCGCCGCGTTCTTCGAAGCCGTGCAGCGCCTCGATGCGCTGCCCGGCACGCGCGTCGTCGCGCGCTCCTCGCTGTACCGCAGCGCCCCGGTGGGCGTGGCCGGCCAGCCCGACTACCTCAACGCGGTGATCGCGCTCGACACCGCGCTCGCGCCGCGCCCGCTGCTGGAGGCCCTGCTCGCGATCGAGCACGACAGCGGCCGCCGCCGCGACTTCCCGATGGCGCCGCGCACGCTGGACCTCGACCTGCTGCTGTACGGCGACGCGGTGATCGACGAGCCCGGCCTGCAGGTGCCCCACCCGCGCATGCACGAGCGCGCCTTCGCGTTGCTGCCGCTGGCCGAGATCGATCCCGCCGCCAGCATTCCCGGCCGCGGCGCGGTCGCGGCGCTGCTGCCCGCGCTCGCCGGCCAGGCGATCGAACGCGTGCCCACCCCCGCCGACAGCGCCCGCCACCCCTGACCCGCTCGCCACCGACCCGCCCTCCGTCCGCCCATGGCCGCCTGGATCCAGTCCGTCAGCTCGATTCCCGTGTGGATGCAGACCGCGCTGCTGCTCACCGCCTCCAACGTGTTCATGACCTTCCAGCGGTATACGTTGCGCCACACTTGCCGAGTATCCCAAAACGCCGTAGGAGCTACGCTACATCGGTAGGCAAGTGCTTAACCACTTGCCTTAAGGCTAGAAGTAGCAACTTAAGGCAAGTGCTCAAACCTTAGGGCTCCGCCCCAAACCCCGCGCTCGCCGCGTGGCAGGGGGCGGTGGCTTAAACCACCGCCCCGCCACAGAGCTTCGCCGCTACGTCGGCTTCAAGGGTACGCTGCGCCGGGTGCTCACCCGTTCGGTGCTCGCCTGCGGCTGCGCTCCGCATGCGGCTTCCGCGCCCGCCCTTGACCCCGACTACACTAGATGGGAAACCCGCTCGCACCACATTGTCTTCGAAAGACAGCCCTCGACCCGTTGCGGTCCCCCAGCGCTCGCCGAAGCGGTCGTTCGCCGAACCCCTCGTTTTGCAAGCCGTGCAGCTCCGAAGCGGCCGTTGGTGATCTATCCCTGCCGGCCAGGAGCTAACCGCCGTGCTGAAATGCCCACGGGCCGCATCTAATCGGTAAGCTTACTCTCGTCGTCAGCAGAGCTTGAGGGCTGGAGTTGGTGTGTTGGATGACGCCCTACCTGAAGCTGGTAAAAATGGAACAGTCCCTCCGGCATCGGCAATCCGGATTCGTATTCCTGCCAGCGCTTTTCCGGAATGAACACTGCCGCTGCAGCCTGAGCCAGCGAGTGTTGGGCCTCTTTCCTTAGCGAGACAATTTGTTCAGTCCCCGGTTCGCGATGCGTGCGACTTGGCCAGAGCCGGGGCGGACGTCGGTTCTTCTCGACTAGTTGGAGTCGAACATCATCCCAGTCCAGTAGCACCGGCACATCGGCGTCAGGATCCCCCACGCGTCGTGCACAAAGAGCAATTGCAGAGTCAGCCCCGCCTTCCGTGTAGTCGCGGATAGCCAATTCAATGGTCGATCGTGCTCGTGCTACATGCTCCGAAATCGCACTGCGCAACGCCAAGTGCGCCCTCCCCAGCTCTTGTACACTTTCTCTTGCGCACCGGCGAACATCAATCTTCTCTGGCAGGTCATCCAAGACTCGAGACTTGAAGTCTCGATCCGCACTAAGGGAGACCTTGCTTGCGTAGAACTTAATCGTCTCGACCCAGCCGTTGGGGTCGCCGCTTTTTGCATCTGCCTCCTCGAACCCATGAAGAGCAGTGGCTTTGTGCTGGACATGATTCCGCAGCGCGCACATAAATCTGTAATCTGGGCTGCTCTCGAAGATCCTAACGAGCTCCTTTTTAGCAATCAGGCTGAATTTAGGCTTTAGGTCTAAGCACTTGAAGTCCTGCTGCACTTGGTCAGCATAGCCTCGCATGGCTGTGAGCACGTTTACGATGTGCCGATTCGCCCGTCGGAGGGTCTCCGCAATCTCCGGATACCGGTATTGCGGCTCAATCATTGCGCGTAGGCAAATCTCTGTAAAATCAAGCTCCAACGAGATGAAGTTGCCAAGCAATAACTCGTAGCGTTGCTCGAAATCCAGCGCGTCCGACAGAACTTCACGCGCATGCGCCAGTTCGTTGTACCGCTCCTCGTTGATATCCATTTGCAAGCGCGGTCCGAGGACGCGTTGCTCCAATAAGTATCTGGCGTTCATACACGTCCCAGTTTCCTCCGAAGCCACAAGTGTGCTCGTGTTCGAGGCTACATATGAAGTCAACCGTGCAGCCACTTCTGCCGCCTTGGCGGTCATTTGGCAGAGCAGAACGTACCGCAGATCTGGGTCGGGATGCGATTTACATCTCTTCGAGTTCATCGCCGAGAAGCGGTCGTTGCATTTTCACTTCCCGGAGGCAGCCGTTCGTCGCCGAGTGCTGCGACCCGTTGCGGCTGTTGAGCTTTGAGGAAAGCTGTCGCTCAACGCCGTGCTCTGGGGCAAGCCGGAGCGGAGCGTAGGTTTGTCCCTAGCAGCACCTTGTTAGGGCTCTTCTGGTTCTGGAAGGAATCGGTATTCCGAAACGTCAAATTCATCGATTACCTCCATAGCTCGCTCCACAACGAGCCTATGATCGCTCTCAGCTCGGCCCCGGCAGTGCGTTTGCTTATTATTTCCAATACCTTCGATCAGAATTTCGATATCAGCTTTATCGAATCTCCTGATATGAGGCTTAATAAATTGAGAAAAGAGCGAATCAGCAGCGTCAAAGTTTGTTGCATTTACGTACATTACTACTAGTAGTTTGTTGATTCGATTTTTTATACCAGCTGATTCGGCATGCCTCATCAGGTCATGAATGTGGTTAATGTGTATTTTGTGCGTCCCGCCAAAAGAACATGCATGATTCGTTTTTATCAAATTAACAAGCATCTCTATGTGCTCTGAGATATTCTTGCTGAGAAAATAAGAAACAGCCAGCAGATCTACATCCGATTTTGCTTTAGCAGAAACCACTTCTCTAGTCGCTTCACTGAGAAGATTAAACAAATGAGGATAATCGCCCAGGAAGAAAACTGCCTGCCGCAATGGTGTGCCGTCAGATATCTCACTGAAGTATGGGGAGTTGTTTTTGATGTATTCTGTTAATGCTTCACGATTTCGGTCAAAAAGTATTCTGACTGCTCTGGAATTAATGATTCTATTCTCATTGCACCGATCGTCTTCAATCTTGAAAGTTACCCGCCATAATGACTTAAATATTTGAGAAGAAACCTCTTCATTTAAATTTTTAAAATATTTTGACTCTAGATACCTTTTAAGCTGGCTATTATCTGCGAACAAATCTTTTACTTTTTCAAGATCTTCGACCAACTCGGAAAAAACCTGTTTTGTTAGAATAGGGGGCTTCGTTAATACAGAGTCCAACGCAACCCTTATATCTGAAAGAACCATCTCTCTATTGGGGCGAAACAGGATGTCGGCTTTACTAATCACTGGATGAGCTGACAAATGCCTATGCCGATGCAGTGCCTGCAAAGAGTCAAGCTCATGGCCTTCTAACAAGCTTGTTCGTGAAAATATTTCTTTTAAGAGATTCTCCTCCCATTTTGGGTTTGCAGGATTTTTCTCTTGAAAATCTGACATCTCATTAAGGATAGACTCTGCCTTTTCGTCACTATGAATATCTTTTAAATATTGCAGCTTATAAACAAGGTCACAAATGACTACGGTCCACAGCATTACAAGTGCAGACCTATGATTTCCATTGAAATAATTATTCATCACTTCACGAAAGTACTCTTTCGTCCGGTGATCGTGAATATTATTAGCTGCTTGCTCGACTGAAAATTCGTACATCTTAATCCTTATATTTCCGCTCCATTCCTGACCGGCGCCCTAACGAATAGGGTTTATCCCTCGCGCCGCAAGGGCCGTTCAGTGTGCGGGCGCCTGCCGCGAGGGATAAGCCTTGTTGAACTGAACCGCCGCTCAGGCGGTGATGTTGGGGATTCTACGCGCGGGCCATCCACATTGGATAGGGCGCGACAGGATCTTGGCATCGGCGAGTAGCCTCTCCCGGCTCAGCGCTCGCGACCATCGTCGTACTGGGCCGCAATCGGGTGCCGGCCGTGCGCCGGGCGTGCGGTGTCGGTCGCGTCCGCCAATCTGGGAACGTGCCACGGCCTGCCGGTGCGGACGTTGCATCGGCAAGGAGCGAGTCCGGACTGCGTGCGTGTTCATGTCGGCCCATCCCGACAGCGCGGCGCCGGCGCGGGCGGATCGTACCGGCGAGCCATGACGATCTCGACCGTGTGCCAACGCCCGACTCCACAGTGCGGGCAGCATCGCGGGTCCTCCCCGCTTACGCGGGCGAGGAAGTGTTCGGCCGCCTCGATCGCGACCGCTTGTGGTGCCGGCGTCTGGAGCGCCGCACGGGCGGCGGCAAGCCGGGCCCGCTTGTGGCCGCAGGCGAGCAGCCCGTAGTGACGCAGGCGCTTGAAGCCGGCCGGCAGCACGTGGCGCAGGAAGCGTCCGATGAACTCCTCGGTCGGCAGGCTCACCGTACGGTTGCCGCCGGTTTCGTTGTCGCGCACCCGAAGGCGCACCTGCCCCACCTCGCAGCCGAGCAGGCGGTCATTCGAGAGCGCCACGCGGTGCGTGTAGCGGGCAAGGTAATCGAGCACCTGGGCGGGTCCGCCTGGCGGCGGCTTGGCGTAGACCACCCAGTCGTGCGCCAGCAGCGCACGACGTCGGGCTTGCCATGCACCCGCCGCAGCGTGCGGATCGTCGGGCAGCTCGCCGCAGCGGTGGGCAGCGTCGAGCCGCGCGAGGAACTTGCCGCGAAACACCTTCGAGGCGGCTTGGACGGGAAACAGGAAGCGCGGGCCGCGCACCGGTGCGCGCCATCTGCCCTCGGCGTCGAGCCCGCCACAGGTGATCAGGGCGTGCACATGCAGGTGCATGCGCAGGTCCTGGCTCCAGGTGTGGAGCACGAGGCTGAAGCCAGGCACGGCGCCCAACCAGCACGGGTTGGCGGCGAACTCGAGCAAGGTCGCCGCCGCACTGTCGAACAACGCGCCGTAGAGCCAGCGCGGGTGCCCGAAGGCCATCGGGGCCGGATAGAACGGACGGTTTCGGAATCTGCTCCCTGTGTCCGCTCCTGGCCGGCCTGAGACTTTCGGCCCCTTCTACGCGGGGACGCTGCGAACGGACTGCGACCGTCTCAACCCGACCCGGAGCCGCCAATGAGCTTCGAGGAAAGTTGTCGCTCAACGCGTCCCTTCAACGGACGGCGAAATCCGCAGCGTTTTGACGACCCCCTGCAAGCGCTCGTTCGCAATTTTGCGCGGTCGGTTCGTGGAGTCCAATCACGGGCCCTACCTTCTCCCAGTCACATTGACTCTTGAAAAACCCAACGAACGCATCACGCTCCGGAACGCTCTGATGGTCGCGAAGGCGGGTGATTGCAGCATCGAAATGACGAAGAACGGCCGAGTAACAGCGCCGAACGTCGATCAGCACAGACGCTATCTCCCCTTGGAAATCAAGAACCCCATCCTTCTTCGGGAGAGTGACCACGATGTCGCGATTCATCTCTGCGAAATAGACACGCTCGCGGAACATTCCATCGTGAAAGAATCCACAGCGAGCATCAGAGTAAAGAAGTTCGCCTACTCTCAAGAGAAGCGTTTCGGGTACGTTCGAGGACTTAAATACATCCACGAAGCCTCGGGAGAAAAATTCCTTTGATCGGTTCTTGGAGGACTGGCACCTTGCATAGCTGCAAGCCCCTTCAAAGTACGTGAGAAGAATGCAGAAAGCCGCAGGCTCGCAGTGCTCCTGCTCGAGAAGAACTTTTGCGGGGGCCAAAAGCCAGTTCCGAACACGGTCCTCGTAGACGTCAATGACGTCATCGATGGATGGAGAATCCAGCTTGGAGTCTCGGAAGGATGGGCTTATGGATATTGCCATGGCACCTCCATGGGGGGCTCACGAAACGCACAGGGTCAGGTCCTTCATTTGCTCATGCGTCACTGGCTGGACTCGACCCGTTGCGGCCGTTGAGCTTTGTGGAAAGCTGTCCTTCGACGGCAACATCTTAGGTGCCCCACATCCAGCGTTCCCGCAGGAGCGACACATTCGCAATTGCGAGCGTCACCTGCGCCCATTCTGAACATTCGTAACCTATTCTGGATTAGGGTCTCGGACGTTTCTTCTTGAGTGACCTTTACGATGCCTGCGATTGTGGAAAACAAGGGATATTACACCCCCAACGAATTCCTTTCCGTTCTGAATGACGTCTCTAAATCCCGATGTAGGACTGAACAGACCGTATAGATCTCAAGAAAACTTCTCCATGGCGAAAATGGGCAGTTTAATAGCCGCCATATATGCATCGGATAAGCCTTGAGTTTGCGGATGAGGCGAGGCGATGATGACGGTTTCCCCGAACCGCTGCACACGCACTGAAAACTTCTTGCCCTGATAGTCCTGGATGTCCGCCGCATAGCTCTTTGGGGCTGTCCGTTCCCCGAGAATCGCAATTACTCTTGGCCTGACCCGCTCGTCGTTCAACGCCTCGATCAGCTTTGCACCAAACAGGAAGATAACAGAAGGCTTCCGTTCGGTCAGGAGATTTAGAAAGCCGTCCGCTTGGTTGACCAGCATAGCATCTGTAATCTCCTCATCACTATTCGTGCCTCGGGTTTGAGAATCTAGCCAATTGCACTGGAAAAAAGAACGCTCGAAAGCCCTCTCTCTACCAGGCGTGTCCACAAGTTCTAGCCCCCAGCCTTTCAGCCACTTCAAGACTCTATTCTTGAACCGATCTTTCTTTCTAACGGTACCGTCTGAAAAAAACGATGGAGTCTCGACTGCAACAGAGGCGCTCTCGCTCTCCCTCTTCTCGTCATCGATCGAATAGCCATAATTGATACCGCAAACCATGAAGCCGCCTTCAAGATTTTCAGGATAGGACTTCGTTACGACTCGGTTAGTGTGCATCGATATTCCTCCTCTCGCGGCACCAAACGCTCAATTGAATCGGCCCCCGTCGATTCTTCTCACGGGCCCAGTTGGTTTCGGGGCTGGACATCACCACCGTTGGAGGTTACGTCTTTGATCTTGCTGTTCCGGGCTGACTGGACTCGGCCCGTTGTTGCCGTTGAGCTTTGAGGAAAGCTGCCGTTCAAGTCCGTGCTCCGTCGGATACAGGCGGTGTCGCTGGACGGCTGGGTCCGAGGGAAAAGAACTCGTTGTTAGGCTGCAGCCAAAATTAATGGAGCTTTGGAGTGACTGGATAGAGGGACTGCCACTGGAATGGGTTGGGATAGGACCATTCCGACATTCCGCCTGAGATGGGTAAGCGGAGATAGAAGACACGGACCGGATCACCTTCCTCATACCTCGTTTCGTCGTAGAGATAGATGAACTCGCTATCCCGACGGGCTTCCTTGAAGCGATGGTTTTGCCCCGATGCATAGGGCGGGTACTCGACCCAAACCTCGCCCTGTCTCTCGAAGCTTCCAGTGGGGTGCACGTAAACATCGGCAACGTCTGGTGGCCGTGGAGAACTCGGCCGGATGTCTTGTTGGTTTTCTACCTTGGGTGGGGGGCTGCTGGGCTCCGGTTTCTGCCTCTCGGGGAGCAGCGCTAAAGTAAAAAATATAAGGCCGAAAATGAGAGCTGCTTTCCGGTTGCCAGACGAAATGCCGCTGGGGATCTCGGCCCCAAAAAGCTTGAAGCCGCCTCCTACGATTGCGACGAGAAGCAAGATCGCCCCAAGCACGAAGGCGGCGATGCTCAGGTTCTGTGGCATGAATGGACTCCGCGACAGTCTTGGGCCTGACTTTGATTTTGGGCGAATGCACTGCTGCGTAACACCATCAACCCTCCGTCAGATCGGAGCCAAATAGCTCGAAGAGATGAAAAAAGTCAGTTATCTATGGCCATGTTGAGCCAAATACGCTCTGACTAACAGAACTGCAAATCCGGCAACGATACCTCCAGCGGAGTTCATGCGGACGGTGGATGTATACTTGCAGCGGCGAACTCTCACTGAGTGCTCCTCGCCGGCATAAGGTTCTTGTCATGCCGTCATTTCAACATGGACTCGCAAGTCGAATGTAACGGTCACCGGTAGCTCCTTGCCGGGCTGAGACGTCCGCCATTCCCAGCGCCACGACGAACCGTCTGTGAGCGTCGCGACTCGACCCGGTGTTGCCATTGACCTGAATCCGTGTTGTCTTCAGCGCGTACCCGCTCCGCGAGCCCCAGCGCATGATTTTTCTGCTGCCTGACTCCCGATCTCAGCTCACCGCAGCCCCGAGCACCGTCCTTTCACGGCCCGGAGGCCCGGCGAGCCGGGCTTACGGGGGGGGCGCTACGTCATTTTCCTGCTCCCACGCGGCCGTCGCCCTTTCGCCGCAGCGAAATGGCCTCGATTCGGAGAATTCGGCCGTCGGATTTGCATCACGGCGAAGCCACCGCGCACAGTCGCGCCTGCACCGTGGTGAACACCTTCACATGCGCGGCGACGCCGCGTCCGAAGTCCAGCACCAGGCGGCGGGCGTGTTCGACGAACTTCGCCGCACGGTACATCACCTCCTGCAGCACTGTCTTGATGCGTCGGCGCTTGGCCGGGTGACGGATCGGCGAGAGCTCGCCGGTCAGCCCGAGCTGGCCGATCAGGCGCAGGCAGTTGTAGGCGAACGCGGCCAGATGCATGACCGCGTCGTTGGTGTCGAACTTGCCCGAGGGCAGGCGCTCGAGGTCCAGGTCGGTCTTGATCTCGGAGTGGAACTGCTCGTGCGTGCCGTGGTGCTTGTAGAGCTCGATCACGTCGGCCATCGCCACTTCGAGGCTGGTCCACCAGCCTTCGATCTCGATCTCGGGGGTCAGCAGGTGCTGGCCCTTCTTGTCGATCGTGCGCTCGGTCACCCGCACCACCAGACGCAGCGTGCGCTTGGCCTTCTTCCAGGCGCGCTCGATCTTCAGGTCCAGCAGCCCCACCCGCTTGCCCGCGCGTACTTCCTCGAAGACGCCGGCGGCCTCGGCCCGGTCCACCCAGGCGGTCTTGTCCTGACGGCGCGGATTCCACTTGGTGAGGTAGTCGAACGAACGCCCCAGCGCTGCCCAGCGATCGCGCTCGTCGGCCAGCGCGAACAGCAGCCGGGCGCTGTCGAAGCCGCTGTCGGCCCGCCACAGCAGCTTCGCATCGGCCGCGCACACCCGGCGCAGGCGCGGGAACGCGCGCTCGAAGAAATACTCGGTCTCCAGCGCCGAGTGGTGCGACCCCGCGCGCAGCTCCAGGCCGAGGTTCCAGCCCTCGTTGCCCAGGTACAGCGCGATCGGCGTGTAGCCATCGACGCCCTGGTAAGTGCGGCTGACCGCCTCCTTCTTGGTGTCGGAGTTGTCCATCACGAAGGTGTCCAGGTCGGCGCAGACGTAGCCCTTGTGCGCCGTGATCGGCGCCTCGGTGCGCTCGAGCAGGCGCAGGCTCAGCTCGTCGGTCAGCTCGCGCAGCTCGGCCGCGCGGGCATCGAGCCGTTGGCGCATCCACACGCTGCCGGGCACCTTGGCGAGCCCGAGCGCTTCCTTGAAGAAGCGGTCGCCGCGAAACGGCTCGATCGCCTCGAAGTCGCTCTTGCCCAGGCTCAGCAGCCCCACCACCGACTTGACCAGGTCCGAGCTCCGCATGCCCTGCGACACCGGCAGCCTCGGGTCGATCACCGCCTCGACCTGTGCCGCCTGGCAGCACTGCCCGATCAACGCCAGGCCCGAGTAGGAGGTCAGGTTGAGCTTGGCGGATTGCTTGACTTCGAAGCGCGGCATGGTCGGTTGGGTGAAGGAGTTGGAAGCGTAATTGTACAATTGCATCAAAGCGTTAGACTGGATTTCCGGCTAAGCGAACACGGATTCAGGATTGAGAATTGAGGAAAGCTGTCGTTCAACGTGAAAGTGAGGGCACGGGTCGGCATCGCCAGTACGACGACCCAGCGGCGACGCCGCGCCTCTACTGGCGGGTTGGGCTGCTAGAGTAGCGCAAAACCAACAGCGGTATTGACTGCGTCCTTGACGACGTTGAGCGCCGCATTAATTGCGGCCTCAACAGCCAAGATACCAAGTCCTTCAAGAGTCAGAAGAACTGTGCGGGTCGCATTCTTCTGTATTTCGATGTGAAGGGTTGCTTGTTCTTCATTTATCTTTCCTGAGGCTCTGAGTGCCGCGATCATCACGAGCGTATGAGCGAGCTTCTTTGCCTCGGCCTCGCCATATTCCTTAATGTCTGGCCATTTTTCAGAAAGAGCGCCCTTGAATGCGGCGAGAATGTCTTTGCCTAATTGTGCTGCACTAAGACTCATGATCGCCTCCTTAGAGGTTGAATCTAAATTTTAGTTTGACCTTATTCGCCGCGACGCTTTGCAAGCTCGAGCTTTAGAATTGCTGTAAAGCTAGAATTGAACTGCGTGCGCAAACTAGCAATTTGATCCTTCGAAAGGCATGCAATCTTGTGAAGTTTTTCGAGGCTCTCCAGGCTTTTGGAAAGCAATAAGGTTTGCTCCGTTGTAATTTCGTTCCTTGGGATGGCAGCAGCACGGACAGCAATAGCACTAACGTCGACTCTTGCCTCTTCATAAAACGGCTTGTATTTCTCGAATTTGCACTCTGGCAAACCCTCTACAGCTTCAAGCGCGACCAGATGCGCCTCTGTCTTCTTCTGTAGTGCAGTTACATTCTTGTCAGTTGTCTCGTCATAGCCGCTGATAAGCTTGACAGCACATCCAGGCAATGCGAGAACCGCGACCAACAAAAGGGAGCCGACTAATCCGCGCATATTTAAGGCTCGATCAAAAGCAGACATGTTATGTCTCCCGTCGTTTACCGTATTAGTCGTTATGTGGAAGAATGCCACGGTTGCGTTCGATTGGTCGTCCGTCACCGGGCCCTGAATTTACGGGTGCGTGCGAAGGTACTAATTTTCCCATTAGTAGTGTCATTTATTCTGTCCATGAAAATCTCCGGACTTCAACGGCTTGCGCCCTAAGGTCGGGCTGACACTACTTGCCGAAATCTTAGTAAGTATCATTCGCCGATGTTTATCTGCTCCCTAGTCGTGCTGTCAGGTTTGATCTCGATAACTCGTTCGATAGCATGTTGGGGTTCTGAAGAAGTGTGAATCTTCAGAAGGTGACGTCCGACAGGTACGTCAAGTTTCGCCCACACGTACCCAAGGAAATCAACCGGCTCCTGCTTGTCGAGGGTGATCTTGATCCTCTTTGGTTCTCCCTTATGCGCTATCGTGACTTCAAGTGATCCTGGAAGCCTCCCTTTCTCCTCAGCCTTCACTGAAGTCTCCTGCGCAGTAAGTCCGGTCCGAATCGCTTCAAGCTTCTTGTCTGTTTCCTCACGTTGAGTCTTGATTAGGGTATCCAGCAACGATATCCCAGTATTGAACTCTGCAACCCACTTGGTAGTTTCCTCTGCCTGAAGCTTTGTGAGCTCCTGTTCGAGTGCTTGGGCCAAGTCAAACAGTGCTTTTGCATCGGACGTTTCGAGTGGGGCGCCGTTCTTTGAAACAAGGTACTTCGCCCACTCCATTTGAAACGCACGCGTGAGATTCTCCATTGTCGTCACAGTAGTGATGTAACGCATCCAACCGCTCGACCAGCCAAAAACCTTATCCGCGACCTGTGTGAGGCCAGCAATTGCAAGGAGCGCGACAGCCCACTGAGTGAATAGCAGCTTGTCCTTCGCCTCCACTTGGATCGCTGCGAAGATCGGTAAGGTTGTTCCAAGAACAAGTAGTAGGAACGCAGCAAATCTGGCCACAAGCGAAGTTGTCCGCTTCGTTCGAATGCTGGTCCAATACCATGAGCACATCTCAAGTGATGTAGTTTCGATGTGAGCATAGATTGAAGGGAGCGTCTCTTCGGGCTTTCTGTCCTTGTAATTATCCCATTTCGAGAGCTCTTTTGTAGAGATGTCCTGCTTGGCCATTTCAATTGCCTCCCGAGGTTTTTGAGACGACAAGCTCTGAGTGAATATCGCCTCCCAACTAATAGCGTTTACCCCTCGCAGCATCCGCCCACAGACTGAACGTCGCTTGCTGCGAGGTATAAACCCTGTGCTTCATGCTTCAATAAATTGTGTCGCTATTCTCTGGCCAAACTATGAAGGCTACGCCGTCTTCCAGGGATAAGATGCGAGCCCGACACCATTTGGTCGACATTCCTCGCGCGCACGCAAATACGTTGTGTCGTTCTTTCTTACGAGTTGCTCTGCCTCGCCGATCGAGTCAACATTCAACGCACATTCTCCGAATGCGTGACCAAAGTCGGACAGGAAAACGTACTTGGAGACTCCTCTACTCGCTGTGGTATCGCCTGCGAGTCGTTCGACATAAGTGTATTCTTTGGAAGACCTGTTGAACCAATCGGGTGAGCCGCCCACATCTGCAAAGCTATCGAGTCCCAAGCAGATGTCCAAGATACATGGTTTAAAATTTTCTTTTCTACTCGTTAAGCCAAAAGCGGCGACCTTATTATCCTGATAGACGATAAATAAATAGTAGTCTTCAAAGATGTACTGAACTCTTTGGCTGTCCGATCCCTTGGCATACTGTGCGGGACCGATCGAACTAATAATAAATTCCTTTGTTGCGCCGACCGTAACGTTCTCGTACCCTGCCTTCTTCGTTACCGGTTCGAACCAAGCAATCGCAGCCAGAAGGACGACCGTGAGCAATGCCGACAAAAATGCGATGAGATAATAGAAATGAATCTTCGATCTAAGATACTGTTCTGGATTAAGTCCAGCCTTCAAGCGCGCAGCACCCATCTCTATTCGTAGAGCTTCGAGTCGATCCACTTCAGGAATGTGACTCAGTTTTTCGAGTAACTGCTTATTGCGCATAGTGCGGGCAGCTATGTATGCCCAAGCAGCTACAAGGCAAACGTATCCAATCAGCGCGTTCGTGCTAGTAGCAATAATTCGCAGAGAAATTAGGAACTCTGAGATTGGCATGCGCCGCTCCACAAGGGCGAAGGTACGAGGTACGAGGCCGAACGGGTTCGGAGTCTCCTTTTCTCCTACTGACAGTGCGGCAAATCCCGCAACGCTAGAACCCACCGACCGCAGCGCACACAGATGGAGGGTCTCTCCTTGCTGCGCCGGATCTTCACCGCATTCTTTCGACCGGCACGAGCCCAGCGTCATGTCATTGCTTCAACATAGACGAGCGCCATCAGCCCGCAAGTGGAATGTAACGGTCACCGACAGCTCGTGGCCGGCTGCCGCCCGTCGGCCTCCCACGCAACGCGGGCGCCGTAGCCGGCCCCGGGCTGCCGCGGCCAGGATCAAAGCACGAACCCCGTCGTCCTCGCTGCGCGACGTGACACGGCCTCGGCAAGCCTCTCGCACGAGGCGACATGCAGCAGAACCAGTTCGCGCCCGCGCGTGATCCCTGTGTACAGCCATTCCCGGGTCACCAGCGCGCCGTCGTCGGCAAGCATGACCACGGTTGCCGCGCTCGAACCCTGCGCCTTGTGGCAGGTAATCGCGTAAGCGAGACTCACGTCCACCTCGGCTTCCTCGGGCAGGTCGCGGGCCGCCAATTCCCCGTCGAATTGAACCTGTACCCGCTCCCCGCCGATCTCGGTCACGGTGCCCAATAGCCCGTTGAACAGCCCGTGGCGGTAGCGGTTCTGCGTGATGATCACGGGGTCTCCGACGGCCACAGTCGCCAATGGTCCGAGACGGCGCGTGGGCGTGCTCTCTCGGCGCCGCGCAGCCGACTCGGCGTGGTTCCATTCATCCACCGTTTGCCGGCGCGCCGCGATCAGCATGAAGTCCTCGCCGCGAACGAGCTGGTTGAGCTGGGTACGGTCGATCAGGAATACGCCCTTGGATTCGCCCCTCCAAGTCGGTAGAGCCGGGGCGGTGCCCAGCCGGATCTCCAGCGCGACCAGCGGTATGGCGCTGTCTTCGGCCTGGCGGAGGACCTTGGTGAGGGTCGCCACGCGCGAGCCCTCCTCCACGAGGTCGTGGAAGACTTTGCCGAAGGCGACCGGGAAGAGCTGGCCATCGTCTCCGGCGAGCAGGATTCGCACGCCCCTGGGCAGGTGCTTGAGGAGCTGATGGAAGGTGGGCGTGTCCATCATGCCCGCCTCGTCGATCACCAGCAGGGTTCTGCTGTCGAACTTGAGCTCCGGCGGGCGGGCATTCTGTGGATCTTCCTGGTAGGCGGCCTGGAGTTGAAGGATGCCGATCAGCCGGGCCAGCGTGTGCGCGAGCCGGGGCGAATCATGGGTCGAGGCGCCGCGCGACAGCTGCAGTGCGGCCTTTCCCGCCAGGGCGCCGAACACGACGTTTCCGCCCTGGCGCTCCCAGACGTAAGCGAGCACCTTCATCACGGTCGTCTTGCCGACGCCCGCACCGCCTTGGAGCACCCCCAGGGGCAAGCGAACCAGCTTGCAGAGTGCGTCGGCCTGCTCAGAGGTGAGGTGCAGATCGCACGCGCGCTCTCCGGCGTCGATCAGCCGGTCGAGCAGCTGGTCGCCGGGCAGAGGAATGCTGGACGGGGTTGCCTCGATCGCGCGAAGCATCCGCGCAACCTCTTCCTCCAGCCATGCCGCCCCGGGGGCACGGACAAGGTCGCCGCGGCGACGCAGGCTGCCGATGTCTTCCGCATAACGCAGCGCCAGTTCCGCATCGACGCCACGCTTCACCAGCATCTCTCGCAGTACCGGCTCGGTGGCGGCGCTGTCCCCGGCGGCAAGGAGTTCGCGCCATACGCTCGCCATCGCACCGCCGAGGCGGGCCGGATGTGTGTCGAGATCGGCATCCGATTCCTGTTTTCGGAGGAGCAACTTGCCCACCCGGTCGGCTAGGGGCCACGAGGTGAGGTGGGCCGCAAGATAGGGGTTGCGCTGGAGCCGCGGAACCGCGTCGGCACCGGCGCAGAATCGCCACAGCCGCGAGGCGGCGTAAGAGTCGCGAAGGCCCGCCTTTTCGAGCATCACGAGGAACTGAGCCTCGGCGAGCCTGACCTGGTCGGCGGCCGATTTTTCGGCCATCGCGGCATAGAGTTGCGCGGCGATGCGCACGGCAAGTGCGGGCTTGTCCGGCTCGATTATCTCAGCGATTTCGGCCAGGTGCGCCGGATTCTCGAGTACCTCGGTGAGTTCGTGACCGTAGCGCTGCATCAGCCGTTCGGCCCGTTGCGGGCCGACGTTCGGCACCCGCTGCAGGAAGGGCGCGAGCAGTTCGCCGACGATGGCCTTGCGCTTCATCACCTTGGTTTCGACCTGGCGGTGTTCGCGCTTGTACCGGTCGGTGAAGTTGGACCACTGTCCCTTGACGTTGAATGTGTCGCCGACCACCGGCTTCTGGTGGCGGCCCTGGTAGCGCACGCGTACACGATCGCCGGCTGTCGTCTCGCCGACGAAGATCGCTCCGCCCTCGAGGGCCGAGACGATGCGCGTGACGGTCACGTCGGCATCGAACGCGAAACCGGCGCTCATCGCACGTCGACCCAGATACCGTTCTCTACGGCCTGCAGCTGCGCACGCAGGCGCTCGTTCTCGGCCCGGGACGCCTCCAGTTCGGCGGTGAGGCTGCGGATCCGGTCCAGCAGCGCCTGCTGGGCCGAGACCGCCTCCACGGCCGCCTGGGAGGCTTCCTGGGCACTCTTGGCCTGCTGGATCAGGCGCTGCTTGATCGCCTTGTCGGCTTCGGTCTGCGTGACGCGGGAGCCGATGGAGAGCACGCCCTGGCCCTCGGCGATGCAGTTGATGAGATCGCAAAGCTCCTTGCGCTCGTAGAGATACTTCTCCTGGGTCGGCTTGAGCTCGATCGCCTGTGCGAGCGCGCGAACATTGACCTTGCCGTCGGCCGTGACCGGCAGGGTGGGCTGGCGCGAGCCCTCCGGCAGTGCGAGGTATTCGGCTTCGCGCTGGTCGAGGTACGCCTCGAGGCGGGCCTTGATGCCAGGGATGACTGAGGGGCGGGGCATCAGCGGTTTCCTCGCGACATCGGCGTGACCTTGCTTGCTGATCCGGCGCGCATCTGCTCGAGCAGCGCGTCGTAATCCCGGCGCAATTGTTCGTGTTCGGACTGGAGTTGCTGCAACTGAAGCTCGGTGATGATGTGCCGGTTCTGCAAAGCGTCGTACTTCTCCTTCCAACTCTCCGCACGCTGCTGGAAGGTCTTGCGCACACGCATGCGCCCGACCGTCTCCTTCTTCTTCAGGGTATCGAGCCATAGCGCCGCCCGCTCCTTAAGCGCCGTATTGTCCTTCTTGTAGAGCGTCGCCTCGTTAATCCCCGCGCGACGGGCGATCTCGGCCATCGACACAGCTCCGCCGTTTTGTGGGTAGATGCCACCATTGTTCGCCATGTCGTCCGCTATTGAACGAATTGCATCCTCGACCTGGCGCAGGGTCTTTTCGGTACGTGCCGCGCCACGCTTGGCAGCGGCTAGCTTGTGCTGTTCGCTCATGCGAACTCCTCTACAGATTCGGCTTCCTCGCACAGCGCGAACAGGGCTTGAACCTCATAATCGGCGTGGTACTTCGCTGCCAGATCAGGGAAGTTCACCCATTCGTCCTGCGCGTTATCCAGGGTCGCGGCTAGCACCAGCAGCTGTCCATCGTCGCGGGCCTGACGCGCAATATCGAGGTACTGTTCGATGCTCTGTTCCACATCACGCCGTCTGCGGGCAAAGACGATGAGATTGTCGCATTGCGGCTGACAGTTGGCGGTATTGGGTTCGCCCTTGCTGCGCTTCTTCTGGCACAGACCATCCTCGCCGGGAGCCTTGGAGCAGACGATGTTGGATTTGATCAGCCGCCAGCCCTGACCCTGCATCGTGAGCAGGAGTGCGAGGTCGTAGGCGCTACCCTCGTTCCAGACGCGCCCGGATTCGTTGAGCTTGGCGTCCTCGTTGCGAACAGCCGTGATCAGCCGGGCCGGGCCGCCCCCCCCGTGAGCAGGCAGGGCAGTACCATCGTTCATGGCCTGGTGAATCTCCTCCAGCACTTCGGCGCAGTGCATGATGCGCAGCTCGCGCAGCACCTTTTCGGCTTCCTCGCGCACGCCGGGATCGCAGAGGATGTAGTGCAAGGTCATTTCGATGCTCTTGTGACCGAACAGGCGCTTGAGCACCAATGGCGAGTTGAACAGCGCGACCCCGGCGAGGCGACCGATGGTCTTGCGGAAGCGGTGAGGGTGGGCGTTCTTCCCTCCTGGCATGGGGTTCATGTCAAGGCGACGGGCAAAGCTTTGGAGAGCGGAGCTGATATTGAGTCTGGGATCACTGCCGGCTCTCCCGGCAACACCAATCGACACCCAAAGATCATTGCCGAATCGCGGGGCTTGAGGCAGGTCATCGACCAGTGCGTTTGGTAACCAATCCCATGCGGAAGCCAGTCTCGCCTGTTGTCCGAAGCATTGACCGAGGATATCTGGAGCGGGCCAGGTGCGCGCATCGCCAAAGAGGCTGTCCGCGAGCTTGTAGGTGAAACCGTGTAGGTGGCTTTTGCCATCGCGCCCGATCTTGACGCAATCGCGGCTCAGAGTGGCGATCTCGCCAATGCGACCCGCACTCAGTAGTAGTGCGATGAAGAGATGCGCGGCTTGGAGCGTTACACACAGGTTCGTTACTTGTTCCCAAGTGCGCGGCGGCCATTCGCAAGTGTCGGCACCGCCTTTTCCACCTGCGGTCGTAAGCTTGAAAGGCGGCATTAGGGGTTGCCCCAAACGATCCAGCCAAGGATGTCCATCAAGGTGATCCGCAATCAACTTGGATACATACTTGCGGATTGCAGCCTCCGACCTTTGCAGATCAAGCCCCTTGAAGTCTTCACGCATATCCTCAAGCAATCGCAGCAGGTTCGGCCCCATTTCTTCGATTATCCACAGCACGCGAGGGCCGATTTGGGCCAGCCACTCGTCGGGAAGCGGGGGATGGGGTTCCGATTTGGGATTTGATTTTGGTAAATGGCTTGCAGCGGCCGGATTCGTGGTCTGCCGAATGTCTGGTCGCGGTGGTGCGTCAGACCAGGCGCCACGGGCGATTAGCGTGTGCAGGCGTTCAATCTCAATTCGCGTGTGTTTGTAATCCATGAACTCAAGGACGTCGGCTTCAGTGAGATATTGGAACAAGTCCTCGCCGCCGGGGCCGTCAGCCTTGCGTCGGATCGCACGCGCGATAATTACAGGACAATATTGATAAATTTGTTGGGTAATTGAGGATGCCTTGAGGCGCTTGCCTTTGCTATTAATAGTACGTCCGGCTGTGGGCACCAATTTCATAAGCAACGCAATGCGTGTGAGCGTCAGCACGCCCTCGTCGACCAGAACATCAGGAAATGCGTTCGGAATCGGCTCTTTGGTGAGGTAGTCAACGAGACGCTTGCGAAGATCGATGTTGTATAGATACTTTTTCGATCCATTCATCATCGATTCGGGTGTTGTCCAGCACCCCCAATCGGCACCATGCCCGGCGAGAATTTTGGCGGCGAGCAGATCATCGCGCCCTAGATGCTGGATTTCCTCGGCCTTGAAGTTTTCAAGAACGGCGCGGCGCCCTTCGGCTTCAAGGTCGGGAGAGACAGATAGATTTCTGACAGCCGCGTTCATGCGATCTCCTCAAGATCGCGTGCGTTGATGTGGCCCAATCCAGGGACGATATGCTCACCGGATGCAATCCGTTTACGCCATTTCTCGCGAGCAAGGCACATGGCCTCGGCCGGGTAAAGCGTGTCAAGCAAGTATTCACCGGATTCCAATTCCATATCGAAATGGCCACGCAGGAACGTCTCGCGGGGCAGGCACTCAAGCATCATCAACAGTTCCTCGACGCGCATGGCGATGCCATCCAGCGATTCAGGTAAGAACTTGGCGTTGTGACAGTCCTTGAGGCAGCGGTTGGTGCCACATAGACGACCAGGAATATGGTTCGGCGCGACATGCTCAGGAGGATGTCGTGGGTCGCTGCATCCGGCTCCGATGCGGCTTTTCATGAGCGTACGGTATTCCTTGAGTCGCGCTTCCATTTCAGGTGTTAGCACACCGTGACGCACGAGTTGGGCGAGGATGGTGAGGTCGATTCTTCCCTCCCGCAACTGCCCAATGAGATGGGTCATGAACCGCAAGGCATGGGCGTCGTTCTCGGCTGAGAAGATGTTGTTTTCAAGGTAGTTGATGGTACTGGCAATGGTCGAGTGCCCTAAGGCCAGCATGACGGCAAGGATGTTGCCGCCGGATTGCTTGTAGACCCAGCGAGCGTAGATGTCGCGGAAGTCCGAGGGGGTTACCGCCGCGATGGGGTTTTTACCGTGCTCAGCACGTGTGGCGTTCAGGCGATTCAGAAGCAAATCGAGATATGAAACATTCCTCTTGTCTCCGCTTTGTTTGTATCTTTTCCATTCCCTCCAATCCAGCCAGTTGATGTCGCCCTTTAAATCTACATACAACCAGACATTGCCGCATCCTTGGCGTAGCTTTTGGGTTTTAAGGTACTGCGCTTCGATGATATTTGCGGCGGTTAGGCGGTTCCGCATGTCCTCCAGTTCCTTCACGGCCTCCGTGTATTGCTGCTTGAGCAATTCACGCAGCGGTGCAACGCGCTTGAGATAGGCTGCGACGATGAATGGTGGGCTTGCGGTATGTTTCACAAGGCCCGTACAGAATTGTGTCTTATTTCCAGCGCGTGGTTTTGGGGCCCGCAGGGTTGCCTCATCCTCTTCTTGTTGCTCGCCAAACCTTTCCGAGGTCAGTACGAGTTGCCCGTGATCCTTTGGGTGAGGGGTAACCAGATAGGGTGATTCGGCGTCGAGATTTTTGAGTGTGCTTGGATTCCAGCCGCTGTTCAATAGCGCTAGGTGAAAGGCGATATCGGCTTCCTCGACGGTAGGAAATAAGATCGAGCGCATGAGCCTGCGCTCCAAGCTGTAATAGCAAAGAGTGCGGGCTTTTTTTCCATCAAGCAATTGTTCGCCACTGGGAAGTATGCGTCCAGTCTGCTGCTGGATGCGCTCCAAATGCTGCCAGTTTTTCAGTAAGCGATCTTCCTCTTCGTCGAGGATGCGGACCGGGCCACCACGTTCGCGCCGTGCCGCTTCTTCGCGGATCGCGTCGTTGCGCGCCCATGTCTTGCGAACTCGCTCCCAGTCCTGCTTGAGAGCAGTTTTGAGTTCCTTAGCTTGATTGTCAGGGATCAAGGTGCGTATCGGGGCGGCGCTGTTGGGGGACTCCCAAAGCAGCAGCGGGAGCTTCCTGGCTTGCCGTGTAGCGTTGGCAACGCGACGAAAGATTTTGAAGTAGGCTAGGGCGATTCCACTCTGAAGCGCAAATGCTTCATGGAGTTCATTGAGATCGGTCACCGAATCAATGCGAGGTGGACGCTGACCGTTAGCGAGAGGGGTGTTCTCGTAGGCATCGAACAAGCGCCACCATGCTCGAAGGGATGCCTTGTAGTGTTCAGCGCTTTCTTTGCTCAAAAATGAAGTACTCGCCTGAATTGCAGGTGCCAGTTCGACGATCAGGCGGGGACGACCTGTGTAAGCGCCTCTCCATGCGCCAACGTTTCCGCCGCTAGGGTGAGGATTTTCAAACTCGCCGCTTGCAAACGGGTGCAGGTCGACGGCATAGTTTTCCGTTGGGTGGTTGGTCCAGAAATGCAGGGGATCGTCGCTCTTGGGCGGATCGGGAGGCTCACCGCCTACTGCTGACACGCCCGCATGTTGCTTCAGATGATCCTTGTTTTTCTTTCCTATGCTCATTCGTCGTCGCCCTCACCGCCCTCTTCGTCCAACGCCACCCACTGCCGCGTCATGGTGAGCGGCACACGCATCTTGGCGAACAGCCAGTGCAGGTAAATCTCGGTGGTACGCGAGCTGGCGTGGCGCAGTTGTGGCTTGATTTCCATCTGAATCACAGTCACTGCACTGTCTCTCAAGGCCAGAACCATCGGATGCTCCATGCTGACATTGGGCGTCTTGAGCATCTGTTGAATCAGTTCGGCGTGCTGTTTCATCCGTTCTTCGAGATAGCGGCAAGCCCACCAGTCGCGGCCTAGGTGCGGAGACCAATGCGCCGGTCCCTGGACGCGGCTCCAGAACGCATAAATTTGATCGCCCGTATAGCGAAAGCCCGTCACCGGATTGAGGAACAGATGTACGGTCTCCTCCATGATGCGGCGTGCCTCGGCAGGCCTTACACCCTTGAGCCGTGGCTTGAGTGCCATCAGTCGTTCTTTGTTGCGATATCCGTGCAGACGCTTTGCAATCCAAAGCGGGATATGAATCTCGCCTTCCGGCCCGATCTTGTCGTCATGCTCGTCGATGCCGTACTGCTTGCCCTTCGCGCCGTATCTGATTGTTACAATGACGGATTGAGCTTCTTCCGGCTGATCGGGATTCACGATCTTCCAATCCTTTGGATCAAGGGGCAGGGTGTCCACCCGCCAACATGCCGCCTCCTCGCGGCGTATGGCGGTGTTCAGGATCAGGTCAACGATCAGCCCTTCGGTCGCACCGACCTCCGGGCGCTCATACACGCGCTCGCGCCATGCCTCGATCTCTTCAACTGACGGAAAGGACAGGGTGCGCTTGTTGACCTTGACCTTACCCTTGCGGGATTGGATGACCTTGGCCTCGTGGCTACGACTGTTGTCATGACTGCCTGCGATGTAGGTTGTTGTGGTGGTTGGGATGACAAATGGCGGTCGCAGACCTTTGTCTGCTGCCCACATCTGGAACTCAAGGGCTATCTGTACACGAGGATTCACTGTTTCCGGGGCCAGCGGGCGGTTGTCTGCCGACCAGATGCCCTTCAGCATTTCCTGCTGGTAGCGGTCGATCAAATCGCTTACGTAGTCACCGCGCATCAGGTCGACAGATCGGGTGTCGGCCCACTCAAGCGCGTTGGCAAGCCAGCGCGCAAAGTTTTTCATGGAAATGCGGCTGGGCGGGATGGGGTTTCTTTTCTCGCCACGCCACTTCGGGTCCCAATAGCCCAAGCCTCGGTCGATTAGGAATTGATTCGGAAGCCGGGCATAGCCCGGCTCCGGATCGAGGAGGAAGGGCTGATCGGACAGCGCCCCATAGCCTGCTTCGGCGAGCAGTTTGGGGTCGGCATATACGACTTTGTAACCGTAATCGGGCATTTTTTATTTCTTTGTCGGATAATAACAACGTATACTCAACAAAATATCAAAGCAAGTGCTAATGTATCACTCCGATAACGCGTGGTACGGCCACCTGAAGAACATGCAGACGAAGGCCTGGTATGTGGCCGCACTGGTGAGCTGGGGGATCGCGCTCTTCGAGTACCTGCTGCAGGTGCCCGCCAACCGCATCGGCGCCACCACGCTCAGCCTCGCCCAGCTCAAGATCATGCAGGAGGTGATCACCCTGCTGGTCTTCGTGCCCTTCGTCGTGCTCTACATGAAGCAGCCGCTCAAGCTTGACTACCTGTGGGCCGCCTTGTGTATGCTCGGCGCGGTGTATTTCATCTTCCGCAACTGACGCACGCTCACCGGAAAGGCAGCCCAGCATGCTCGACAAGGCCCGCTACATCGTCGTCGAAGGCCCGATCGGCGCCGGCAAGACCTCCCTCGCCCGCCGTCTGGCCGACCGCCTCCAGGCCGAGGCGGTGTTCGAGCAGGCCGAGCTCAACCCCTTCCTCGGCCGCTTCTACCAGCAGTCCGAGCGCTGGGGCCTGGCGACCCAGCTCTCCTTCCTGTTCCAGCGCATCGACCAGCTCTCCACGCGCGGCCCCATCGAGGGCGAGCGTCGTGTGGTGGCCGACTTCCTGTTCGACAAGGACCACCTCTTCGCCGAGCAGAACCTGTCGCCCGACGAACTCGCGCTCTATCGCCGCGTGCATGACGGCCTGCAGCCCGCCAACGCGCCCCGTCCCGACCTGGTGATCTACCTGCAGGCGCGCCCCGACACCCTGATGGAGCGCATCCGCAAGCGCGGCCTGGATGCCGAGCGCCGCATCACCGAGCTCTACCTCGAGCAGGTGGCCGAGCGCTACACGCGCTATTTCTACCAGTACGACGCCGCACCGCTCTTCATCGTGGATGCCGGAAAGCTCAACCCGGTCGACCGCGACGAGGACTTCGAACTGCTGCTCGAACGCCTGCGCGAGATGCGCAGCTACCGCGAGTTCTTCGGCTACGCGGATTGAGCGCAGTCGGCGGGCGCGCGCCGACGATGGCTGCCCGTGCCCGGCACGGGCCGCGAGGCTTGTGCAATGCACCAGTTTGGCCGACACTGCCGCCTCCCAACAGGAGCGATGAATGAGCTATCTCCAGGACCAGAAGCCCGTCACCCTCTTCGAACTCGGCAGGATGCGCGCCGAAGGGCGCAAGATCGCGATGCTCACCGCCTATGACGCGAGCTTCGCCGCGCTCCTCGGCCGCGCCGGCGTCGATTCCATCCTGATCGGCGACTCGCTCGGCAACGTCCTGCAGGGACAGAAATCCACCCTGCCGGTCACCCTCGAGCAGATGGCCTACCACACCGAATGCGTGGCCCGTGCCGGGGCGCGCCCCTTCGTCGTCACCGACATGCCCTTCGGCAGCTACCACGAGAGCCGCGAGCAGGCCATGCGCAACGCCGCCCGCCTGATGGCCGCCGGGGCGCAGATGGTCAAGCTCGAAGGCGGCGAGTTCATGGCCGAGACCGTGCGCTTCCTCGTCGAGCGCGGCGTGCCGGTGTGCGCGCACATCGGCCTCACCCCGCAGGCGGTGCATCAGCTCGGCGGCTATCGCGTGCAGGGCCGCAGCGAGGAAGGCGCGGCGCGCCTCAAGGCCGACGCGCTCGTGCTCGAGCAGGCCGGCGCCGCACTGATGGTCATGGAAATGGTGCCCGCCACGCTCGCCGGCGAGATCACCGCCAGCCTCTCCAGCATGGCGACGATCGGCATCGGCGCAGGCGCCGCCTGCGACGGCCAGGTGCTGGTGCTGCACGACCTGCTCGGCGTGTTCCCCGGCAAGACGGCGCGCTTCGTGCGCAACTTCATGGAAGGCGCGGCGAGCATCGAGGAAGCGGTCGCGCGCTACGCGGCCGCGGTCAAGGACGGCAGCTTCCCCGCTCCCGAGCACTGTTACTGAGCCCGCGTCGCGCACGCGAGGAACCGCAAATGCAGATCCACGAAAACATCGACAGCCTGCGCGCCGCACGCGCGGGCGCCGGACGCGTCGCCTTCGTGCCCACCATGGGCAACCTCCACGAGGGCCATATCGCCCTGATGCGCCAGGCGCGCGAACACGCCGACTGCGTGATCGCGAGCATCTTCGTCAACCGCCTGCAGTTCGGCGCCGGCGAGGACTTCGACCGCTATCCGCGCACCTTCGCCGCCGACTGCGAGAAACTCGCCGCCGCGGGAGTCGAGCACCTGTTCGCGCCCGACGAGTCGGTCATGTACCCGCAGCCGCAGCGCTACCACGTCGATCCTCCCGCAGAGCAGGTGTCGATCCTGGAGGGCGAGTTCCGCGCCGGCCATTTCCGCGGTGTCGCCACCGTGGTCATGAAGCTCCTCAACATCGTACGCCCCGAGGTCGCGCTGTTCGGCAAGAAGGACTACCAGCAACTCATGGTGCTGTCGAACATGGTGCGCGAACTGGCGATGCCGATCGAGGTCGTACCGGGTGAGACGGTGCGTGCCGAGGACGGCCTCGCGCTGTCCTCGCGCAACGGCTACCTGAGCGCGGACGAGCGCGCGCGCGCGCCCCTGCTGCATCACCTGCTCGCAGGCATCCGCGCCGCGGTGCGCACCGGCGAGCGCGACTTCGCGCGGCTGCAGGCAGACGCGATGGCCCGCTTGAGCGCAGCAGGATGGGCGCCCGACTACGTCGCCGTGCGCCGCCGCCTCGACCTGCAGCCGCCGGTGCAGGAAGACGACGTGCTCGTTGTGCTCGCCGCGGCGAAACTTGGCCGCACCCGGCTGATCGACAACCTGGAAATCTGAAGCGGGAGGCTGGATCCGGGTTCGCCCGCGCTTGCATCGGCGGACGGATCTGGTTAAAAACCGTAAAACCCGCAAATAAAGGCCCGGCCGCGACCTGCGGCGCGCATTTCAACGAAGAAGGGGGAGTGGAAAGATGATGACGACGGTAAAACAGATCCTCGAGGCGAAAGGCAGCACCTTCCATGCGGTGCGCCCGACCGACTCGGTCTTCGACGCGCTGTCGCTGATGGCGCAGTTCGACATCGGCTGCGTGCTGGTCACCGACAGCGACAAGCTGGTCGGGATCTTCACCGAGCGCGACTATGCCCGCAAGGTCGTGCTCAAGGGGCTGGTGTCGCGCGATGTGAAGGTCGGCGACCTGATGACGCCCAACCCATACACGGTCGGCCTGACGGGCACGGCCGACGACGTGATGGCGACGATGACCGCCAAGCGCTTCCGCCACATCCCGGTGGTCGAGGAAGGCAAGGTGCTCGGCATCGTGACGATCGGCGACATGGTGAAGTCCATCGTCACCCAGCACGAGAAGACCATCAAGCAGCTCGAGAGCTACATCGCCGGCGACCTCGCCGCGGAGTGAGCCGCGCGGCGACATCGCCGCCGAACAAGCAGACGCCGGAGCCGACGGGAGTCGGGTCCGGCGTCGTCGTCTGCGGGATGCGTCGCGGGGCGCGCGGGAAGGCTGCGCCAGCGTGGCCCGGAAGCGCGCTCATCGCGACTTGCGTCGCTCCCACAGAAACCGCCTCGGCTTTCGAGCCGCGCTGTGGGAGCGACGCAAGTCGCGATTGCTGTGGTCGAGTTGCGCCGGCGCCGCCCCCCGGGCGCACGGATCGCGACTGGCGTCGCTCCTACGAACCCCCTCGGTTTGTCGAGCCGAGCGGACGCCTCGCGGCTCACTCCCCCACCGCCTTGCCGACGATCTCGGCCACGTCCGCCGACAGCCCCTGCGTGGCGAGCACGCGCTCGAGCTGCGGGAGGATGCTGGCCTGCAGCGCAGGCGTGAAACGACGCCAGTTCTCCAGCGCGCGGGCCATGCGGGCGGCGACCTGCGGGTTGCGGGCGTCGAGCGCGATCACCTGCTCGGCCCAGAAGGCGTGGCCGCTGCCGTCGGCGGCGTGGAACTCGCCCGGGTTGGCGCGGAAGAAGGTGCCCAGCAGGGCGTAGACCTTGTTCGGGTTCGACAGGCTGAAGGCGGGGTCGCTGAGGAGCACGCGCACGCGCGCCAGCGCCGGCTCGGCGGCCTCGCCCCAGCGCCAGGCGCCGGCCTGCAAGGCGAACCACTTGTCGAGTACGAGGGCGTCGTCGCGATGGCGGTCGTGGAAGGCCTGCAGCGCGGCGGTGCGCGCCGGGCTCGTGCTGTGCACCAGCGCGGCGAGCGCGCCGAAGCGCTCGGTCATGTTGGTGGCAGCGGCGAAGCGTGCCTCGGCCCGCGCCAGGCCCTCGGCCACGCCGGCGGCGGCGAGGTAGCGCAGGGCGAGATTCACCAGCGCGCGACGGCCGGCGTCGCCCGGGTGGTAGCGATATTCACCCGCTACCTGCAGGCGCTCGACCACCTCCAGCCAGTCGGCGGCGAGGGTGGCGCCGAGCGCGCGCATCATGCGCACCAGCGCGCCGCGCAGCGCGGCGGGATCGGCGGGCGACATGCGCTCGAGCAGATAGGCCTCGCCCGGCAGCGCGAGCGCCTGGGCGCGGAAGGCGGGGTCGAGCGCGGCGTCGTCGTTCAACAGGGCGCGGAAGGCGCGGACGAAGGCCTCCGGCACCGTCGCCGCGGGGTCGGCCGCGAGCGCCAGTGCGACGCGCTCGGCGTAGCGCTGCGCGGCGTCCCAGCGGTTGCAGGGGTCTGCGTCGTGCGCCATGCGGAAGGCCAGGCGCGCATCATCCTCGTCGAGTTCGAGGATCACCGGCGCGGAGAAGCCGCGCAGCAGCGAGGGCACCGGCTCGGCGGCGAGGCCGACGAAGCGGAACACCTGCGCCTCCTCGGTCAGCTTCAGTACGCGCGTGGTCGCCCCGGCCTGGGCCTCGCCCTCGAGCCGCAGCGGCAGGTCGCGCCCGTCCGCACCGATGAGGCCCAGCGCGACCGGAATTACCAGCGGCAACTTGACGTGCTGGCCGGGCGTGGCCGGGGTCGATTGCGCCAGGGTCAGCGTGTAGCTGCCGTCGGCCGCGTTCCACTCCCCGCTCGCCTTCACCCGCGGCGTGCCGGCCTGCTCGTACCAGCGCATGAACTGGTCGAGGTCGAAGCCGTTGTTGGCCTCGGACATGACCTCGACGAAGTCGTCGCAGGTCACCGCCTGGCCGTCGAAGTAGCTGAAGTAGAGGTCCATGCCGTTGCGGAAGCCCTCCTGCCCGAGCAGGGTGTGCAGCATGCGGATGACCTCGGCGCCCTTCTCGTAGACCGTGGCGGTGTAGAAGTTGTTGATCTCCTGGTAGCTGTCGGGGCGGATCGGGTGCGCCATCGGCCCACCGTCCTCGGGGAACTGCGCGGCGCGCAGCACGCGCACGTCGTCGATGCGCTTGACCGCGCGCGCCGAGGCCGCCCCCTCGGGGCCGGCCGCGCGCGCCAGCATGTCGGCGGAGAACTGCTGGTCGCGGAAGACGGTGAGGCCTTCCTTCAGGGTGAGCTGAAACCAGTCGCGGCAGGTGACGCGGTTGCCCGTCCAGTTGTGGAAGTACTCGTGCGCGACCACGCTCTCGACGTTCTCGTAGTCGAGGTCGGTGGCGGTGTCGGGCTTGGCGAGGATGAACTTGGTGTTGAAGATGTTCAGCCCCTTGTTCTCCATCGCGCCCATGTTGAAGTCGGCCACGGCGACGATCATGAAGCGGTCGAGGTCGAGCTCCAGGCCGAAGGTCTCCTCGTCCCAGCGCATCGAGTGCACCAGCGAATCCATCGCGTGTTCGACGCGGTCGAGGTTGCCCTCCTCCACCCACACCTGCAGCAGCACCTCGCGGCCCGACATCGTCTCGACCTTGCGTTCGAGCGCGACCAGCTTCGCCGCGACCAGCGCGAACAGATACGAGGGCTTGCGGAAGGGATCCTCCCACTTGGCGTAGTGGCGCCCACCCGGCAGCAGGCCCGCGTCGACCAGGTTGCCGTTGGAGAGCAGCACGGGGCAGGCCTCGCGGTCGGCTTCGAGCGTGACGGTGTAGCGCGCCATCACGTCGGGACGGTCGGGGAAACAGGTGATGCGGCGGAAGCCCTCGGCCTCGCACTGGGTGAAGAAGCCTCCGTTCGACAGGTAGAGGCCCGAGAGCGTGGTGTTGGCGCGCGGATTCACCCGGGTGACGACCTCGACCACGACGCGATCGCCCGCAGCGTCGATCTCGATGACGCCGCCGTCCTCGCGCAGCGCTTGCGGGGCCTGGCCGTCTACGCTCAGCGACACGCGCTCGAGCGCCTCGCTCCATAGCCGGATCGGGCCGTCGGCGGCGTCGCGCTTGCGCACGCAGGACATTCGGTTGGTGACCAGGGTGGCCTCGGGGTCGAGGCGGAAGTGCAGGTCGACGGTCTCGACCGTCCACGCCAGCGGCCGGTAGTCGGCGCGCTGGATCGTCGGGGCATGTTCGGTTTTCATTATGTTCTCCATCGGCGCCTCGCGGGCGCGGCAAGGGCGCGAGTGTACGCCCTGGCGGGCGAGCCGCACAGGGCGGGCATGCCTGGCGCAAAGCTGCGGTCAGGACCGGTCAGGACGACGGGACCACGGCGCGAGCGGCGCCAGGCTGCCCGCGGCGCGGCTCAGTCGGGCTTGCGGTCGCAGACCAGCACATCGGCCGTCGAACGCGCGAGAACGTGCTTGGTGACGCTGCCGAGCAGCATTTCGCCGAGCAGGCCGTGGCCGCGCTTGCCGATCACGATCAGGTCGCAATCCTGTTCCTGCTCCTGCTCGAGGATCTGCGTCGTGGCCTCGCCGTGGACCACGATGCGGCGCACGCGGTTCTCGTCCACCCCCGCGCGCGCGACCAGCTCGTTCATCTGCGCACCCGCCTCGCGGCGCGCGTTGACGCGCAGCGAGGACAGCGCGCTCTCCTCCACGCCGGCATAGCGCAGCTTGCCCTCGAAGGGCACCTCGAAGGCGTGCAGCAGCACGAACTCGGCCTGCGGGGCCACGCGCCGCGCGAACTCCAGCGCCTCAAGCGCGCGTGCCGAGAAGTCCACCGGCACGAGCACGCGGCGATAGGGCTCGTGGGCGATCTGCTTGACCACCAGCATCGGGCGCACGGACTTGCGCAGCACGCGCTCGGTGGTGGAGCCGATCAGCAGCTCGCGCATGAAGCCTGCGCCGCGCGCCCCCATCACCAGCAGGTCGGCGTCGATCGCCTCGGCGTGGGCGACGATCTCGCCGAGCACGCCACCCACCGCCAGGTGCAGCTCGGGCGTCACCCCGTGGCGCTTGTGCATCTCGGCGGCGAGCGCTTCGACCTCGCCGCGCACCTCCTCGAGCAGCTTCTCCTGCAGCCCGACGGAGTCGGTGTCGAGCAGCTGGCGCAAGGTGTCGAGCGCGCCGGAATTGACCACGTGCTGCAGCGACACCCGCGCACCGAGCTCGGCCGCGAGCAGGCAGGCACGCACCACGGCATGACGGGCGAGCGCCGAGAGGTCGGTGGGGGCGACGAGGGTGCGGATCGGGTTCATCGTTCGGTCTCCTGGGGCCGGTCGGGCGCGTTCGCCCGCGGGCTCGCCGCGGGCTGCGCGGCGGCCGGATCCTGCGCCGGCGTTGCGGACTGCGTGCCGGCAGCTGCGGGTGCGTCCGTGCGGTGAGCGTCCTCGTAGGCGATCTCCACCGCGAAGGCGCGCGCCGCGTAGTCGGCCGCATCGTTGAAGGGGTTGAGCACGCGCTCCACCCCGGCGGCGCCGAGCGCGGCGCCATGGATGTCGTCACGCACCACGCCGGCGATGCGGCCCTTGAAGCCGGCCTCGCCGAGCGCGTGCAGGAAGGCGCGGTTGGAATCCCACTGCGGGAAGGTGGTCACCACCCAGCGCGCATCGGCGAGCGGCAGGGATTCGAGGAAGCCGGGGTCCTCACCGTCGCCGAAGCGCACCGGCAGGCGCTGACGGCGCAGCTGGCGGACGATCTCGGGGTCGAAATCGACGCCGATCACGGCGATGCCGGCCTGGCGGAGCTGCCGCATCAGGCGCGCGCCATAGCGGCCGAGGCCGAACACCACGATGTCGGGCTGCCCCGCCGCCCTGCCCTGGCGCTCGACCGCGAGCTCGCGGAAGGGGCGCGCGCGCTCGAACACGCCGAGCAGCGGCGCGAGGCGCTCGTAGAGCGGCTGCGAGTACAGGATCATGTAGGTGGACACCATGATCGTGACCAGCCCGACCAGGGTGGTGAGACCGAGCGCCTCTACACCGACGTGACCAAGGGTGATGCCCATCGCCACGAACACGATGGAGAACTCGCTGATCTGCGCCACGGTGAGGCCGGCAAGGAAGCCGGTGCGCTTGCGGTAGCCCATGTAGCCCATGATCGCCATGACGATCAACGGGTTTCCGATCAACACGAAGAGCGACAGGATCACCGCCGGCCAGAGCTCACCGCCGAGCGTGGAGAAATCGAGTTTGGCACCGAGGTCGACGAAGAAGAACAGCAGCATGAAGTCGCGGATGCCGGTCAGGCGCGCGTTCATCGCCTCGCGGTAGCTCGTCGAGGCGAGCGAGAAGCCGGCCAGGAAGGCGCCCGCCTCCTTGCTGAAACCGGCCAGCTCGCCGAGCGCGGCGAGCCCGGTGCCCCAGGCGATGGCGAAGATCAGCAGCAGTTCCTGCGTGCGCGCCATCGCGTGCACCAGCCAGGGCAGCACGTAGCGCATCAGCACGAACATCAGCACGCCGGCGCCCACCAGGCGCAGCGCCAGGTGCCCGGCCACGGCGAGGATGGCGTCGTCGCCGTGGCCGCGCAGCGCGCTCATGGTCATCATCGCCAGCACCACGGCGACGTCCTGCACGATGAGGAAACCCACCGCGATGCGCCCGTGCAGGGAGTCGAGCTCGCGCTTGTCCGAGAGCAGCTTGACCACGATGATCGTGCTGGAGAAGGTCAGCGCCACCGCGACGTAGAGCGCGTTCATCAGGCTTTTGCCCATCAGCACGATGATGAGGAAGCCGAACACGATGGTGAAGCCGAGCTGGCCGAGGCCGGTGGCGAGCGCGACCGGGCCGATGTGGCGGATGTGATGCAGGTCGAGCTTGAGCCCGACCACGAAAAGCAGCACGGTGACACCGATCTCGGCGAGCAGGGCGACCTCGTCGTGCGCGGTGACGATGCCGAACACCGCCGGGCCCACCAGGATGCCGACCACGATGTAGGCGATCAGCACCGGTTGGCGGAGGCGCACCGCGAACGCTCCGGCCAGGGCGGAGACGATCAGCAGCACGGCGAATTCGGCGTAGGGCCCGTGGGCCAGCATCCCGGCCATCGTTCGATCCTCGTGTCACCCGGCGAGACACCCGGATACGGGGGCGCGCGGAGCGGAACCAAAGCCTTCGCACGAATGGTACCCGATCCGCGCCGCCAGGGCCGGCGGACGAAAAGGCGCGCGCGGAAACTCGGGAAAGCGCCGGATCAGGCCTTCGCGGGTGCGGGCAGCAGCACGATGCAGGTGCCGGCCAGGCGGTCGTGGAGGAACTGGCGGTCGCGATCGACCAACGCCCACGCCAGGCCGATGCCGCCCAGCAGCACCGAGGGCCAGGCGAGCGCATAGCGCAGCCAGCAGCGCCCGAGCGAGGCGATGCGCCCGTCCGCACCGGTGACGATCTTCAATCGCCAGGTCTGCATCGCGAGGGTCTGCCCGCCGCGCCGCCAGTACCACACGAAATACCCCCCGAGCACGCCGAACACGTGCAGCCAGAGCAACCAGCCGGGCGGGGCGAACCCGGCGGCGATGCCGAGCATCAGGTAGGGAACGAGGAAGGTGAGCGCGAGCACGCCGAGCAGCAGCATCGATTCGTACAGCATCGAAGCGAGGCGCCGGCGCAGTCCGGCGAGCTCGGCGGAGGGGCGGTCGGCTGGGCCTGCACCGGCCGTGTCCTTGAGGGAGGAAGCATCCCGTGCCGGGGGCTGGGCGGCGCGCGCCCCGTCGGGGACGGCCTTGCCGGCCCGGCTCTTGCTGCGCGTCATGAGTCGATCCAGGCCGCCGCATGGCGGCGGCGCAAAAAGGGAAAACGGTAGGGGAACCGGGGAGGAGCGCGTGCGCGAGGACCTGCGCTGCGGCCGCCGGCGGCGGGATCGGGATCGCGGCCCCGCAGGACAACGTCAATCGCGCGCGCGTCGCCGCATGCGCTCCCGGCCACCGCCTGCAGCCTTGACCAAACCGCAAGCGGCCGGTAACGTTCTGCGTTTATCCAAACCCCAATAGAGCGAGTTCGCGATGGTGCTGTCCGGAGCCGAAATTGTAATCAGGTGCCTGCAGGAAGAAAAGGTCGAGTACGTCTTCGGTTACCCGGGCGGCGCGGTCCTCTTCCTCTACGACGCGCTCTTCCAGCAGGAAACGGTCCGCCACGTGCTGGTACGCCACGAGCAGGCCGCCGTGCACGCCGCCGACGGTTTCGCGCGCAGCACCGAGAAGGTCGGCGTCGCGCTGGTGACCTCCGGCCCGGGTGCGACCAACGCCGTCACCGGCATCGCCACCGCCTACTGCGACTCGATCCCGATGGTGATCATCTCCGGCCAGGTGCCGGTCGCCGCGATCGGCCAGGACGCCTTCCAGGAAGTCGACACGGTCGGCATCACCCGCCCGTGCGTCAAGCACAACTTCCTCGTCAGGGACGTGCGCGACATCGCCGCGACGATGAAGAAGGCCTTCCACCTCGCCCGCACCGGCCGCCCCGGCCCGGTCCTGGTCGACATCCCGAAGGACGTGTCGATGCAGCGCTGCGAGTACGAGTACCCGAAAGAGATCTCGATGCGCTCGTACAACCCGGTGACCAAGGGCCACTCGGGCCAGATCAAGAAGGCGGTGCAGCTGCTGCTCGAAGCCAAGCGCCCGATGATCTACACCGGCGGTGGCGTGGTGCTCTCCAACGCGGCCGAGCAGCTCGTCAAGCTCACGCGGCTCCTCGGCTACCCGATCACCAACACCCTCATGGGCCTCGGCGGCTACCCCTCGAGCGACCGCCAGTTCCTCGGCATGCCGGGCATGCACGGCACCTTTGAAGCCAACATGGCGATGCACTACTCCGACGTGCTGCTCGCCGTCGGCGCCCGCTTCGACGACCGCGTGATCGGCAATCCGGCGCACTTCGCCGAAGAGCCGCGCAAGATCATCCATGTGGACATCGACCCCTCGTCGATCTCCAAGCGCGTGCGCGTCGACACTCCGATCGTCGGCGACGTCAAGGAAGTGCTCGACGAGATGATCCGCCAGATCGAATCCGGCGAGGCGCGCCCCAACCCCGAGGCGCTGGCCTCGTGGTGGAAGCAGATCGAGCAGTGGCGCGAGCGCAAGTGCATGGTCTACAAGAACTCGGACGAGATCATCAAGCCGCAGTTCGTGATCCAGAAGCTGTGGGAAGTCACCGGCGGCGACGCCATCGTCACCTCCGACGTCGGCCAGCACCAGATGTGGGCGGCGCAGTACTACGGCTTCGACAAGCCGCGGCGCTGGCTCAACTCGGGCGGCCTGGGCACGATGGGCGTGGGCATGCCCTATGCCATGGGCGCCAAGCTCGCCAACCCCGACATGCAGGTGGCCTGCGTGACCGGCGAGGCTTCGATCCAGATGAACATCCAGGAGCTCTCGACCTGCAAGCAGTTCCGCCTGCCGATCAAGATCTGCAACCTCAACAACCGCTACCTGGGCATGGTGCGCCAGTGGCAGGAGCTGTTCCACGGCGGGCGCTACTCCGAGTCCTACATGGACTCCCTGCCCGACTTCGCCAAGCTGGCCGAGTCCTACGGCCACGTCGGCATCCGTGTCGACCGGCCGGCCGACGTCGAGGGTGCGCTGCGCGAGGCCTTCACCACCCACAAGGACGAGCTCGTGTTCCTCGATTTCCAGATCGACCAGACCGAAAACGTCTATCCGATGGTGCAGGGCGGGAAGGGTCTCACCGAGATGATCCTGTCGGCCGAAGACCTTTGATCGCCTCCTACCGAATCCGGAACACATCACCATGCGTCACGTCATTTCCCTCCTGATCGAAAACGAATCCGGCGCGCTGTCGCGCGTGTCCGGCCTGTTCTCGGCGCGCGGCTACAACATCGAATCGCTGACCGTGGCTCCGACCGAGGATTTCTCGATGTCGCGGATGACCATCGTCACCACCGGGTCCGACGAGATCATCGAGCAGATCACCAAGCAGCTGAACAAACTGGTCGAGGTCGTCAAGGTCGTCGACATCTCCGAGGCCGCCCACATCGAGCGCGAACTCATGCTGGTCAAGGTGCGCGCCACGGGCAAGGACCGCGAGGAGATCAAGCGCACCGCCGACATCTTCCGCGCCCGCATCATCGACGTCACCGACGCCTCCTACGTCGTCGAACTCACCGGCAACCAGGGCAAGCTCGACGCCTTCATCGGCGCGATCGACCCGGCACTGATCCTCGAGACCGTGCGCTCGGGCGTCTGCGGCATCGGCCGCGGCGACCGCGTGCTCAAGGTCTGAGCTCCCCCCTCCCCCGCTCCACATCGAACCAAAGGAAAGACATGAAGGTTTACTACGACAAGGACGCCGACCTCTCGCTGATCAAGGGCAAGCAGGTCACCATCGTCGGCTACGGCTCGCAGGGCCACGCCCATGCCCAGAACCTGCGCGACTCCGGCGTGAATGTCACCGTCGGCCTGCGCAAGGACGGCAGCTCGTGGGCCAAGGCCGAGGCCGCCGGCCTGGCCGTCAAGGAAATCGGCGAAGCCGTCAAGGCCGCCGACCTCGTCATGATCCTGCTGCCGGACGAGACCGCGCCCCAGGTCTATCGCGACGACATCGAGCCGAACATCAAGAAGGGCGCCGTGCTCGCCTTCGCCCACGGCTTCAACGTGCACTACAACCAGATCGTGCCGCGTGCCGATCTCGACGTCATCATGGTCGCCCCCAAGGGCCCCGGCCACACCGTGCGCTCCGAGTACCTGCGCGGGGGCGGCGTGCCGACCCTGATCGCGATCTACCAGGACCGCTCGGGCAAGGCCAAGGACATCGCCCTGTCGTACTCCGCTGCCAACGGCGGCACCAAGGGCGGCGTGATCGAGACCAACTTCCGCGAAGAGACCGAGACCGACCTCTTCGGCGAGCAGGCCGTGCTGTGCGGCGGCGCCGTCGAGCTGGTCAAGATGGGCTTCGAGACCCTGGTGGAAGCCGGCTACGCCCCCGAGATGGCCTATTTCGAGTGCCTGCACGAGCTCAAGCTGATCGTCGACCTGATGTACGAGGGCGGCATCGCCAACATGAACTACTCGATCTCGAACAACGCCGAGTACGGCGAGTACGTGACCGGGCCCGAGGTCATCAACGAGCAGTCGCGCGCTGCCATGCGCAACGCGCTCAAGCGTATCCAGACCGGCGAGTACGCCAAGATGTTCATCCTCGAGGGCAAGACCAACTACCCGAGCATGACCGCCTACCGCCGCCTCAACGCCGACCACCAGATCGAGAAGGTCGGTGGCCAGCTGCGCGACATGATGCCGTGGATCAAGGCCAAGGCCCTGGTCGACAAGTCGAAGAACTGATCGCCCCGACGTTCGGTCCAAGGGCCGGTACCGCACTCGCGGTGCCGGCCTTTTTCATTGCTGCGCCCGATCGCCCGCGCAAGCGCACGCACCGCAGGATCGTCATGCGGCGGCGCAGGCGCTTTTGCAGCCGGCACGGCGCGCGCGTACGCTAAAATGACGATCCTGGAATCCACGGAGGCGACGCCCAAGGTGCCCGATAACGAACACGCCCCGCTGCCCTTGTCCGACAAGCGACGCCGCGGCATCTACATCCTGCCGAACCTGTTCACCACCGCAGCGCTGTTCGCCGGCTTCTATGCGATCGTGCAGGCGATGAACCAGCGCTTCGAGTACGCTGCGGTGGCGATCTTCGTCGCCATGGTGCTCGACGGCCTCGACGGCCGCATCGCCCGCCTCACCAACACCCAGAGCGAGTTCGGCGCCGAGTACGACTCGCTCTCCGACATGGTCTCCTTCGGCGCCGCACCGGCGCTGGTGATGTACGAGTGGGCGCTGCAGGACCTCGGCAAGCTCGGCTGGGTCGCCGCCTTCATCTACTGCGCCGGGGCCGCGCTGCGCCTGGCACGCTTCAACACCAACATCGACGTGGTCGACAAGCGCTACTTCCAGGGCCTGCCCAGTCCCGCGGCGGCGGCCCTGGTCGCCGGCATGGTGTGGGTGGGCATCGACAACGGCTTCGCCGGCAACGAGCTGCGCTGGTACGCCGCGGTGCTGACCATCTTCGCCGGCGTCTCCATGGTCAGCAACGTGCTGTTCTGGAGCGGCAAGAGCATCAACCTGCGCAAGAGCGTGCCCTTCATCGTGCTGATCGCGCTGGTGCTCGCCTTCGCGCTCATCTCCAGCTACCCGCCCGGCATCCTCTTCGGCCTCTTCCTCGCCTACGCCGGCTCGGGCTACGTGGTCGCCGCGCTGCGCTGGCGCCGGCGCCGCACCCATCGCGCCGAACCCGCCGCACCCCAGGCGGCCGCGTACACCGCACAAGCCGGCGACGCCGCCGCCGCGCCCGTCGAGGGCGCTTCATCCGACCCCGGGAGCAAGCCATGAAAGACAAGCTGATCATCTTCGACACCACCTTGCGCGACGGCGAGCAGAGCCCCGGCGCGTCGATGACGCGCGACGAGAAGCTGCGCATCGCCCGCCAGCTCGAACGCATGCGGGTCGACGTCATCGAGGCCGGCTTCGCCGCCGCCTCCAATGGCGACTTCGAGGCGGTGCGCTCGATCGCCGAGGCGATCAAGGAATCCACCGTGTGCTCGCTGGCGCGCGCCAACGAGCACGACATCCGCCGCGCCGGCGAGGCCATCCGGCCGGCGGCGCGCGGCCGCATCCACACCTTCATCGCCACCAGCCCGATCCACATGGAGAAGAAGCTGCGCATGACGCCCGATCAGGTCGTCGAGCAGGCGGTCAAGGCGATCGGCTGGGCGCGCGAATACACCGACGACGTCGAGTTTTCCGCAGAGGATGCCGGCCGCTCCGAGATCGACTTCCTGGTGCGCATCTTCGAGGCCGTGATCGACGCCGGCGCGAAGACCATCAACGTGCCCGACACGGTCGGCTACAACGTCCCCGAGCAGTTCGCCGCCACCGTGCGCACGCTGATCGAGCGCGTGCCCAACTCGGACAAGGTGGTGTGGTCGGTGCATTGCCACAACGACCTCGGGCTGGCCGTGGCCAACTCGCTCGCCGCGGTGCGCACGGGCGCGCGCCAGGTCGAGTGCACCATCAATGGCCTGGGCGAGCGCGCGGGCAACGCATCGCTCGAAGAGATCGTCATGGCGGTGCGCACCCGCGCCGACATCTTCCCGGTCGAGACCGGCGTCGACACCACGCAGATCGTCCCGGCCTCGAAGCTGGTTTCGCAGGTCACCGGCTACCCGGTGCAACCCAACAAGGCCATCGTCGGCGCCAACGCCTTCGCGCACGAGTCCGGCATCCACCAGGACGGCGTGCTCAAGCACCGCGAGACCTACGAGATCATGCGCGCCGAGGACGTCGGCTGGGGCGCCAACAAGCTCGTGCTCGGCAAGCTCTCCGGTCGCAACGCCTTCCGCGCCCGCCTGCAGGAGCTCGGCATCGAGATCGAGAGCGAGGAGCACCTGAACCAGGCCTTCGCGCGCTTCAAGGAGCTCGCCGACCGCAAGTCGGAGATCTTCGACGAGGATCTCACCGCGCTGATGCGCGACGAGGCGGTGACCCCGGCGCCCGAGCAGTACCGCCTGGTGTCGACCCGCTTCCATTCCGAGACCGGCGAGACGCCGGTGGCCGAGATCACCCTGTCGATCGGCGGCGCCGAGAAGCACGCCCGTGCCAACGGCTCCGGCCCGGTGGACGCCGCCTTCAAGGCGATCGAGACGGTGGCGACGACGGGAAGCGAGCTGCTGCTCTACTCGGTGAACGCGATCACCAGCGGCACCGACGCCCAGGGCGAGGTCACCGTGCGCCTGTCGCGCGACGGCCGCGTGATGGACGGACAGGGCGCCGACACCGACATCATCGTCGCCTCGGCCAAGGCCTACCTGAACGCGCTCAACAAGCTGCACGTGGGAGCCGAACGGCTCAACCCGCAGGTATGAGGGCGTAAGGCGTCAGGAGCGACGGGCGGGTGCGGAACTTGCCGACCCCGCCCCGCCCGCCTCACTGCGCGCGGGAGGGAGCCGTCGCACGGGCATGCAGCATCGTGCTGGTGAACAACACGACCGCGAGGAAGACCTCGACGAGGGCGAACACGCCGGTGAGCCCGGGGTCGGTGGCGCGCAGCACACCCTCGGTGAAATACAGCAGCGACAGCATCGACAGCCACTGCGAGGTGTAGCGGCGGCCGCGCAGCACGCCGAACACCGCCGGCAGAAGCGGCAGCGCCTTCAGCATCATCCACGAGCCGCCCGGACGCAGCGGGGCGAGCCAGCCCTCCCAGATCACGCACAGCGCGATCAGCGCCAGCAGCGCGACGCTCGACACCACGCTCAGCATGCGCGCATTCATCGCGACCCCGCCAGGCGCATCGCCACCTCGGCAAGGCGCCGGCCCTGCGCCTGCGCGAGCGCGATCTCCTCTGCGCTCGGCGCGGAATCGCCCTCGCTCCCGGAGACATGACTCGCGCCATAGGGCGTGCCGCCGCTGCGCGTCTCGCCGAGCGCCGGCTCGGAGAACGGCAGGCCGAGCACCAGCATGCCGTGATGGAAGAGCGGCAGCATCATCGACAGCAGCGTGCTCTCCTGCCCGCCATGCAGGCTGGACGAGGACGTGAACACGCAGCCCGGCTTGCCCTCGAGGGCGCCGTTGAGCCAGGCACCGGCAAGTCCGTCGAGGAAGTACTTCATCGGCGCCGCCATGTTGCCGAAGCGCGTCGGGCTGCCGAGCGCCAGGCCGACGCACTCCTCCAGGTCGGCGACCTCGACGTAGGGCGGCCCGGACGCCGGGATGTCGTCCTCCACCGCCTCGCACACGGCGGACACCCGCGGCACCGTGCGCACCCGCGCCACCGCGCCCGGCACCTGATGGATGCCGGCGGCGATGTGCTCGGCGAGCGCGCGCACCGAACCGCGGTGGCTGTAGTAGAGGACGAGGATTTCGTGCATCGGATGCCAGTTCCGGAAGGGGAGCGGATTATATCGCGCGGCGTCGCCGGCCACCCGCAGCCCGAAGGCGCACGCGGGCAATGCGCTCAGATCGGATAGGGATCGATCTCGTACTGGAAAAGTTCGACGCTCGGCGTCTGCAGGTCGAGCCCGAGCGCGCGTGCCTGGGCGACATAGACCGTCTGCGTCCCGCGTACGAAGACGAAGCGGCGCGAGGCGTAGGTGCCGGCGACCGCGAGCATCGCCGGATGGCGGCGCAGCGGCTCCATGATCGGCAGCGCGAGCGCGGGCGAGAGCTGCTGCACCGCACGCCCGCGAAAGCCGACCATGACCGGATGGAAGGACTGCCCGATGATCTGCAACCCGACCTCCACCTGCCCCGGGCAATCGCTGCGCACCCAGCGCACGATGCACACCGACCAGGCCTGCTCGGGCTTGCGCCGCAGGGCCAGCGCGCCGCCCGCCTCGATCTCGCCGCGCACGCCGGCCACACTCATGATCGCAAGGCCGCCCGGGCTTTCGTTGAGGACCATCCACTCCTGCAGCAACGCAGGGTCATCCCTTCCCCCACTGCCCAGATCCCACACCGATTGCAGGCCGATCCCGACCTGAACCACGTATTGATGCTGGCGCCGCGGCTGCCCCCGCACCGGCGCCGCCATCCAGTGGCTGCGAAGGCGGCGCAGCAAGGCCACCGTCTCGAGGGGTGAGAGGCCAGGCGGAAACAGCGCCTCCTCGGCATCCAGCGACTCGACTTCGCCCTGCATGCCCGCGAGTTCTGCCGCGGTCATGCGCGCCGTCACCCACTCGATGCACTCGCCCAGCTTCTGCGCCATCGGGCGCGGATTGAAGCTCCACAGATCGCCGCCGAGCACCGACTCCGAGGGCGCCGGCCGCCGCGCCACGGATTGCGGCCCCAGGTCGGCGCCGAGGTCGATCCACCACGCCGATGCGCTCGTGTCGCCGGTGCCGCGCGCGAGCACCGCGGCGCCGAGAACACGCGCATCGAGAAAGTCGTACAACCAGGCGATCTCGCGGCCGGTAAGCCCCTCGGGCTGTGCGACCGCGACGGCCAGCAGACGCAGGTAGGCACAGCGCAGGGGATCGTCCGCGGCAGCCGCGGCAACCTCATGGTGCGCCGCGAAGTCGTGCGCCAACCGCCAAGTCCCCGCGGGAGGCGCAGCCGCCGCCAGCGCGCTCAGCACGAAGATCTCGGTCACCACGCCGATCGCGTATTCGCAGAGCTCCGCTCCGCCCCCCGGCCGCGCCCTTCCGGCGCGCCCGGCTGCAGCCGAGACGGCCGTGGCGACATCGAGCGCGAGCACGCACAACTGCTCGTTCGCCTCGAACAGCGGCACGTCCACCGGGAGCTGTCTCGCGAGCAGCAAGGGCCGCAGCCGGCCACCGATGTCGCCCATGCGCTCGGCCAGCGCGCACAACAACGCGTCGCTCGTCGCCGGACCGGCAGCGGTGCCGCCAAAAGCGTCGTGCATGCGCGCTCGCAGCGCGGCGAGGTCATCCTCCACGGCGTCTGCAGGCTCGCTGTCGAGCCAGCGCAGCAGCGACTGCTCGGCATCGGACGGTGTCGAAGGCGCTTCCATGGTCCCCGGAGAAACATTGCTCGGGTCACATTCTATCCCCATCCCGCGCACACACGCCGCAACACTGCGGACACCCGGCGCCGGTACGCGGAAGATGTCGAGGAATCGCTCGTCGGCCGCAATAAAACCTTGTCCGCGACGGGCGACTCCCCTATAATCCACGGTTTTTCGCATCCACCGATCAGGAACATCCAGATGGTCGTCATTCGCCTTGCCCGTGGTGGCGCCAAAAAGCGCCCGTTCTTCAACATGGTCGTTGCCGATTCGCGCAACCGCCGCGACGGTCGCTTCATCGAGCGCGTCGGCTTCTACAACCCGATCGCCTCGGGCGCCGAGAAAGGCCTCGTGATCAACGCCGAGCGCCTCGCCTACTGGCAGCAGAACGGCGCCCAGCTCTCGCCCACCGTCGCTCGCCTGGTCAAGCAGGCCGGCACGGCCGCGGCCTGATCGACTTCGATCAGCGGCCGAGCGGCGCATGATCGTACTGGGGCGCATCGTCGCCCCTTTTGGCGTTCAGGGCTGGATCAAGATCCATCCCTTCGGTGACGACCCCGCCTCGTGGCGGAATATGTCGCACTGGTGGCTGTGCAGCGACGACGACGCGCCCGCCGAGGCGTGGAAGCAATACACGTTGAGCGCCTGCCGGCCGCACGGCAAGGGGCTGGTGGCCGCACTGGCCGAGATATCCGACCGGGGCGCCGCCGAGGCGATCGACGGCTTCTACATCGCCGCGCCGCGCGAGGCGCTGCCCAAGCCTGCCGAGGGCGAGTACTACTGGGGCGACCTCGTCGGCCTGGCGGTCGAGAACGAGGCGGGTGAAGCGATGGGCACGGTCGCAGGGTTGATCTCGACCGGCGCGCACGACGTGTTGCAGGTGCGTGAAGGCGAAGGTGAAGAGGGGGTCGAACGCCTGATCCCCTTCGTCGCCGCCTACGTGCTCGACGTCGACCTGGCCACGCGGCGCATCCGGGTCGCCTGGCAGAAAGACTGGTAACACGGGACTGTGGAAGGCCGGTGAATCCGCAGAGCCCGCAAGGCGAAACACAGCAGGCGAGCCCTTCGGGCGTTGCAGGCGGCCCGCGTCGATACGACGTGATCACCCTCTTCCCCGAGATGTTCGCCGCGCTCACCGGCAGCGGCATCACGCGGAGGGCGATCGATCGCGGGCTGTACGCGCTCGGGTTCCACAATCCGCGCGACTTCACCAGCGATCCGCATCGCACGGTGGACGACCGCCCCTACGGCGGCGGCCCCGGCATGGTGATGCTGGCCGAGCCGCTGATGCAGGCGATCCGCGCCGCACGCGCGGCGCAGGAAAGGGCGCTCGGACGTAGCGGGCGGGTCATCTACCTGTCGCCGCAGGGGCGCAGGCTGGAGCAGGAGGTGGTGCTGGAACTGGCCGCCGAGCCCGCGCTGGTGCTGCTGTGCGGGCGCTACGAAGGCGTGGATCAGCGCCTGATCGACCGCGAGGTCGACGAAGAGCTTTCGCTCGGCGACTTCGTGCTGTCGGGCGGCGAGCTGCCGGCGATGGTGCTGCTCGACGCGATCGTGCGCCAGCTGCCCGGCGCACTGAACACCGCCGGCTCGGCGCAGGAGGATTCCTTCGCCGACGGCCTGCTGGACTGTCCGCACTACACGCGGCCGGAGCGGTACGAAGACGAACGCGTGCCCGAGGTGCTGTTGTCGGGCAACCATGCGGCAATCCGCCGCTGGCGCCTGAAGCAGTCGCTCGGCCGCACCTGGCTGCGCCGCCCCGACCTGCTCGCGGCGCGCCAGCTCAGCAAGACCGAATTGAAACTGCTTGAAGAGTTCAGGCAGGAGCAAGCCGGGACGCAGGACGCACTGGAACCCCAGCGCGGCTGAGCGTCCTTTCACAAACGGCGCGCATCAGGTTGCGACCTGCTCTGCGGCCAGGCCGACGCAAGAGGCGAAGGCCGATAACATCGATGGAGTATCTGCAATGAACCTGCTTCAGCAACTCGAACAGGAAGAAATGGCCCGCGTCTCGCAGGGCAAGACCATCCCCGAGTTCGGTCCCGGCGACACCGTGATCGTCCAGGTGAAGGTCAAGGAAGGCAACCGCGAGCGTCTGCAGGCCTATGAAGGCGTGGTCATCGCCAAGCGCAACCGCGGCCTGAACTCCTCCTTCATCGTCCGCAAGATCTCCTCGGGCGAGGGCGTGGAGCGTACCTTCCAGACCTACTCGCCGCTGGTCGCCGGCGTCGAGGTCAAGCGTCGCGGTGACGTGCGTCGCGCCAAGCTGTACTACCTGCGCCAGCGCTCGGGCAAGTCGGCGCGCATCAAGGAAAAGCTGGACTACAAGGCCGCCGCCGCCAAGCGTGCCGCCCAGCAGCAACAGGAAGCCTGATCGCTCCGGCGTTCGCTTCATCGAAACGGGCCTTCGGGCCCGTTTTTTCGTTCACCGCAGCCGCGCGGCGGGGCTTGGCAGGCGCGGCCACGCCGGCCCGTCGATCGCGACTTGCGTCGCTCCTGCGGCGCGGCTGCGGCGCTGGGAGTCCGTTGCAGGAGCGACGCGAGTCGCGATTGCGACGCCTGGACACGCGCCGGGACGCCTCCTCCGTGGCCCCCTGCTCAGCGCCGTTCGACGCGATGCATGAGCCAGAACGCGGCCGCGAGGAAGATCAGGCTGGGCGTCAGCGCAGCCATGAAGGGCGGCCAGGCGTTGATCATGCCGAGGTTGGAGAACAGGCCGTTGAGGAGATGGAAGCCCACGCCCAGCATCACCCCCATGAAGATGCGCGCGCTCGCGCCGCCCATGCGGTCGTGGATGAAACCGAAGGGCATCGCCAGCGCCATCATCACCAACGCGGTGAAGGGGTAGATCAGCTTCTTCCACAGCGCGATCTCGAAGCGGTCGGCGTTCTGGTTGTTGTCGCGCAGGTGGTTGATGTAGGTCCACAGGCGACCGAAGGGCATGTGCTCGGGCGACACCATGAGCACCCCCAGCACCTCCGGCGTCAGCTCCGAACGCCAGCGGATTTCGGGCAGGCGCTCGACCTCGGTGCGATCGCCGTGGAAGCGCGTACGCTGCACGTCGAGCAGCTTCCACTCCCCGCTGCCGTCGAACACGCCGGTCGCCGCTTCGGCGATCGATTCGAGCGCGTAGTCTTCATCGAAGGCATAGATGCGCGCACCGCGCATGCTGCGGTCGGGCATCAGCGTGCGCACGTTGAGCACGAGCCGGCCGTCCTTCACCCACAGGCCCGAGCGCAGTTGCTGCGAGACGGTCGCCTGCGTGGCGGTGAGCTTCCACTCCTCCGCGGCGGCCTCCGCGGGCGGCGCCACGTATTCGCCGACCAGGAAGATCAGCACGGCGAACACTCCGCCGATCAGGCCGAGCACGCTCGTCAGCAGCGCGTTCGACATCCCCGAGGCTCGCATCACGGTGATCTCGGAGTTCTTCGCCAAGGTCGCCAGCGCATACAGGGTGCCGATCAGCACCGCGATCGGCATCAGCTCATACACCCGCGCCGGCAGGGTGAGTCCGACATACACCAGGGCCTGGTAGAGCGTGTAGCCGCCCTTGCCCACGTCCTCGAGCTCGTTGATGAAGTCGAAGAAGGCGAACAGGCCGAGAAAGGCCACCAGCACCAGCGCACTGGCGGCGAAGATCTCGCGCGCGAGATAGCGCAGCAGAACCGGACTCACCGGACTCCCCTCCTGCCGCCGGGCGACATTCTTCGGGAGGGCGCCGAGCGCCTCCCTTCGGGCGGCCGTGCGGGTGCGCTCATGCACGCCTCCGCCAGAACGGCGAGATCGCCAGGCGCTTGTGGAACATCAGCGCCAGCACCGCCAGCACCACCACGTGGGGCAGCAGCAATCCGGCCACGAAGGGCAGCTTGCCCTGCGCAACCCAGGACTGGAACACGGAAATCGCGTTGCTGTAGAGCAGGTACACGAGCAGCGCCACCAGCAGGTTGTTCGCACGCCCGGCGCGCGGATTGACGAAGGACAGCGGGATCGCCATCAAGGCCAGCAGCAACGCGACCGCCGGCACGCCGAAGCGGCCGACGAGTTCGCCGAGGCCGCGCGGCTCGGGCTGCGCGAGCAGCACCGCGGTCGGAAGCGCGCGGATGCGTGCCTGCTGGCCCGCGACCTGCTTCTGCTCGACCTGCACTTCGTAGCGATCGAACTCCATTACCCGGTACTCGGGCGTACCCGGGGTCCCGTCGTAGCGCCGCCCTTTCTCGAGCACGACAAACCGCCGGCCGTCCGCATCGCCGCGCAGGTAGCCTTCGGCCGAGGCGATCACCACCAACTGGCCGCTGCGGGTCTGCTCGCTGACGAAGACATTGCGCACCCGGCCATCCTCGCCGGCGCCGACCTCGACGAAGAACACCCGCTGCGCGCTCGCGGACTCGCGGAAGACGCCGGGCGCGACGCGATGGGTATCGTCGCGATTCTCCAGGCGCTCGCGGTATTCCGCGCTCTTCTGCTGTGACCACGGCGTCAGGTAGAGCGAGCCGCCACCGGCCACCAGCACGACGGGCAGCGCGAACATCAGGACCGGCCGGATCCAGGCGGTGAGGGGCACACCCGAGGCGAACCACACCACCATCTCGGAATCCCGGTAGCTGCGCGACAGCGACACCAGGATGGCGATGAACAAGGTGAGCGTCAGCACCGTGGGCAGCTGCGCAAGCGCGCCAAACCCGATCAGCGCCACCACGGCATCGGGCGGCACGCGCCCGCCCGCCGCCTGGCCGAGCAGGCGGATGAGCACGGTGGAGATCAGGATCGCGAACAGCGCCACGAAGACCGCGGCGGCCGTCTGCGCGAATTCCCGTTGCAGGGCGCGCCGGAAGATCATCGGGCGGGGGTCGATACCGGGATGAGGCCGGGCGGCAGGCCGCGGCGGATGTGGATGGGAAGCGTTTTTGACGCCCCGGTTGCGAACGCGCCATAATCTTCGGCAATCGAAACCAGGCATCCAAACAAGGAAAAACGCATGGAATTTACCATAAAGACCGGCAGCCCGGCCAAGCTCAAGACTGGCCTGCTGGTACTCGGCGCGTTTGCCGAAGGCCGTCTCCCCGCCCTCTCGGCCGCGGCCGACGGTGCTGCCGAAGGCCGCCTGGCCGCCCTGATCAAGCGTGGCGACCTCGAGGACAAGGCGGGCGCCACGCTGCTGGTGCATGACCTGCCCGGCGTGCACGCCGAGCGCGTGCTGCTGGTGAGCCTGGGCAAGCACGACGAGTTCGGCGACAAGGCGTACCGCGACGCGCTCGCCGCCGCGGCGAAGGCGATCTCCGCCGGGCCGGCGAAGGACGCCGTGGTCGCGCTCGCCGACGCAGAGCTCTCCGGTCGCGACATGGCGTGGCGGCTGCAGCAGGCCGCGCGCATCCTCGCCGACGGCGCCTACCGCTTCGACGCACTCAAGTCCGACAAGAAGACCCGGAAGGAGCGTGGCGCGAAGAAGCTCTGCCTGCTGGTGAGCTGCGAGCTCGGCGCCGAGCTCGACACCGCCGTCCTGCAGGGCCACGCGATCGCCAGCGGCATGGCGCTGGCGAAGGACCTCGGCAACCTGCCCGGCAACCACTGCACCCCCACCCATCTGGCGGAAACGGCCGAGTCCCTGGGCAAGCAGTACAAGTTCGACGTCGAGGTGCTCGAGCGCGACGACATGGAGAAGCTCGGCATGGGCTCCTTCCTGTCCGTGGCGCGCGGCTCGCACCAGCCGCCCAAGTTCATTGTCATGCACTACAAGGGTGGCAAGGCCAAGGCGAAGCCGGTCGTGCTCGTCGGCAAGGGCATCACCTTCGACACCGGCGGCATCTCGCTCAAACCCGCAGCCGAGATGGACGAGATGAAGTTCGACATGTGCGGCGCCGCGAGCGTGCTCGGCACCTTCAAGGCGGTCGCGCAGATGGGCCTGCCGATCAACCTGGTCGGCCTCGTCCCCACGACCGAGAACATGCCCGGCGGCGGCGCCACCAAGCCCGGCGACGTCGTCACTTCGATGTCGGGGCAGACCATCGAGGTGCTCAACACCGACGCCGAGGGCCGCCTGATCCTGTGCGACGCGCTCACCTACGCCGAGCGCTTCAAGCCCGAGTGCGTGATCGACATCGCCACGCTCACCGGCGCCTGCGTGGTCGCGCTCGGCAAGATCCCGAGCGGACTGCTCGCCAACGACGACGAGCTCGCCGCCGAGATCCTGCGCCGTGGCACCGAGTCGGGTGACCGCGCCTGGCAGCTGCCGCTGTGGGACGAATACCAGGAACTGCTCAAGAGCAACTTCGCCGACATGGGCAACATCGGCGGCCGTTACGCCGGCACGATCACCGCGGCCTGCTTCCTGTCGCGCTTCGCCAAGGCCTACAAGTGGGCCCACCTCGACATCGCCGGCACCGCCTGGGTGTCGGGCGATGCCAAGGGCGCGACCGGCCGCCCGGTGCCGCTGCTGAGCAGCTTCCTGATCGGGCGCGCCCGCGCCCATGCGGCCTGAGCGCCGGCCGGCGGCCGCCATGGCCCCGCGCGTGCAGTTCTATCACAACACCCCCGACCGCCTCGCGCTCGCGCACGAGCTGGCCGCCGGGGCGCACGCACGCGGCCGCAAGGTGGCACTGCGTTGCACCGACGCGACCCAGTTGCGCCGACTCGACCAGGCGCTATGGACCGCGGTGCCGCTCGACTTCGTGCCCCACGTCGGCGTCGGGTCGGCGCTGGCCGCGGAGACCCCGGTGGTGCTGGGCGCAGCCGGCGAGCCCTGCCCGTGGCCGCACGCCGACATGCTGTTCAACCTCGCCGACGACGTTCCCGCCGAGGCGGAAGGGTTTCGCATGGTCGTCGAGATCGTCGGCCGCGACGCCGCCGAAGTGCACGCCGCCCGCCTGCGCTGGGCCGCCTACCGGCAGCGCGGTTACGAACTGAAGGCCTTCGACGCCGAACGCAGGGTGGCGCTGTGAGAGGCTGGGAAGACGACTCCGACGACGAACTCGAGCGCGCCGACGACCTGCTCGGCCAGGCGGACGCGCTGCTGCGCCGCCATCGCGGGGACGCCACGCCAGCCTCCCCCCGCACACCATCGCCGGGCGGCGCGGGCCCCGCCGAGCCCGCCGATGCCGCGCCGGCGATCTCGCCCGCGACCATGCAGGCCTTCGACGACGACGACCTGCCGATCCTGACCGAGGTCGTCGACGACCTCGATCTGCCTGCGGAAATCTTCCAGCCGGTCGAGGCGCCGTTCGCGGCGGCCGCGGTGGCGAGCACGGCGGCCATGCCGTCCTTCGTGCGCAGCCTTGCAGCGGCGCAATTCACGCCTGCGGGGGAGCCTGCCGCGTCGACAGTGCGCGATGCAGCGCCGGAGCCCGTCACGCAGCCCGAACCGCCCGCGCCGCAGACACCCCACCCGCAGTCCGCGCCCTCCGCCGCCGAATCCGCGGCGGCATCGCCACCGGCACGGAGCGCCGCGGCGCAAGAGCAGCAGCTCGCCGAACGCCTGGTCGAGCTCGACACCGCGATCGCGCGCGAAATCGACGAATGGGCCGCGCGCGAGCTGCCGCAGATCATCGCCCGCGAACTCGAGCGCCTCGGCGAGCGCATCCAGGACGAAGCCCTCGCCCACCTGCGCGCCACGCTGCTGCCCGGGATCTCTGCACGCGTCAGCAGCCTGTTCGACGACCGTCCCCACGACGTTCCGCCTGCCCGGTAGGAGCAACGCGAGTCGCGAACGGGACCGCTGCCTTGCGCTGCGGCCGGACGGCCACCGCAATCGCGACTCGCGTCGCTCCCACGGCGGACCACCGCGGTTCGGCAGGGGAGAAGGGCGCGACACCGCCCCATGGCGCGCTCGTACCGGGGCGCCGGTGCTCCATCCGCTATAATCCGCGCTTTGCCTTCACGCGCGTAGAACACCATGGAACTGGCCAAGAGCTTCGAGCCCGCCGACATCGAACGTCGCTGGTACCCGGAATGGGAATCCCGCGGCTATTTCGACGCCGGGCTCGACAAGTCGAACCCCGCCGCCTTCTGCATCCTGCTGCCGCCGCCCAACGTCACCGGCACGCTGCACATGGGGCACGGCTTCAACCAGACGATCATGGACGCGCTCACGCGCTACCATCGCATGCGCGGCGACAACACGCTGTGGCAGCCGGGCACCGACCACGCCGGCATCGCCACCCAGATCGTCGTCGAGCGCCAGCTCGACGCCCAGGGCGTCAGCCGCCACGACCTCGGCCGCGAGCGCTTCCTGGAAAAGGTGTGGGAGTGGAAGGAATACTCCGGCGGCACCATCACCCGCCAGATGCGCCGCCTCGGCACCAGCCCGGACTGGAAGCGCGAGCGCTTCACGATGGACGAGGGCCTGTCGCGCACCGTCACCGAGACCTTCGTGCGCCTCTACAACGAGGGCCTGATCTACCGCGGCAAGCGCCTGGTGAACTGGGACCCCAAGCTCGGCACCGCGGTGTCCGACCTCGAGGTGGTGTCGGAGGAAGAGGACGGCAAGCTCTACCACATCCTGTATCCGTTCTCCGACGGCCCCATCGGTGACCTGCAAGGACTGACGGTCGCCACCACCCGCCCCGAGACCCTGCTCGGCGACGTCGCGGTGATGGTGCATCCCGAGGACGAGCGCTACGCCCACCTCATCGGCAAGACCGTCGAGCTGCCGCTCACCGGCCGTCATATCCCGATCATCGCCGACGACTACGTCGATCGCGAGTTCGGCACCGGCTGCGTCAAGGTCACGCCGGCGCACGACTTCAACGACTACGCGGTGGGCCAGCGCCACAAGCTCGACACCATCGTCGTACTCACCCTCGAAGGCGCCGTGCCCGCGGTGGCCGAGCGCTACACCGCCGACGGCGTCACCCTGGAGGGTGTGCCGATGCCGGCGGGCGTCATCGGACTCGACCGAGTACCGGCGCGCGAGAAGGTGGTCGAGGCGCTCGAGGCGCTCGGCCTGCTGCTCGAGGTCAAGGCGCACAAGATGCAGGTGCCGCGTGGCGACCGCACCGGGGTCGTGATCGAGCCGATGCTGACCGACCAGTGGTTCGTCGCCATGAGCAAGCCGGGCGCGGACGGCAAGTCGATCACCGACAAGGCGCTCGAGGTCGTGGCCTCGGGCGAGATCCGCTTCTACCCGGAAAACTGGGTCAACACCTACAACCAGTGGCTCAACAACATCCAGGACTGGTGCATCTCGCGCCAGCTGTGGTGGGGCCACCGCATCCCGGCCTGGTACGACGAGGAAGGCCGCATCTACGTCGCCACCTGCGAGGAAGAAGCGATCCGCGCCTGGAAGGCCGACCTGCAGCGCGGCATCGACGCACTCACCGCCGAGGTGCAGACGCGCCAGCGCGAAGGCCAGACCGCCGAGCAGTACCCCGAGATCGCCGAACGCCTCGCGCTGCTCCACGCCCGCCACGACGCCGGCCGCCTGCGCCAGGAAGAGGACGTGCTCGACACCTGGTACTCGTCCGCGCTGTGGCCGTTCTCCACGCTCGACTGGACCGCCGAGTGGCCGGAGAAGAGCAACGACGCGCTCGACCTCTACCTGCCCTCCACCGTGCTCGTCACCGGCTTCGACATCATCTTCTTCTGGGTGGCGCGCATGGTCATGATGACCAGGCACATCACCGGCAGGATCCCGTTCAAGCACGTGTATGTGCACGGCCTGATCCGCGATGCGGAAGGCCAGAAGATGAGCAAGTCCAAGGGCAACGTGCTCGACCCGATCGACCTCATCGACGGCATCGCGCTCGACGAGCTCATCAAGAAGCGCACCTTCGGCCTGATGAACCCCAAGCAGGCGCAGAGCATCGAGAAGAAGACGCGCAAGGAGTTCCCCGAGGGCATCCCCGCCTTCGGTACCGACGCGCTGCGCTTCACCTTCGCCTCGCTCGCCAGCCCGGGCCGCGACATCAAGTTCGACCTCGCGCGCTGCGAGGGCTACCGCAACTTCTGCAACAAGCTGTGGAACGCCACCCGCTTCGTGCTGATGAACTGCGAAGGCCAGGACTGCGGCATCGGCGAGGCCGTCGCCTGCTCCACCGAGGTGCTCGACTTCTCCTTCGCCGACCGCTGGATCGTGTCGCGCCTGCAACGCACCGAGGCCGAGGTGGCCGAGCACTTCGACGCCTACCGCTTCGACCTGGTCGCGCGCGCGGTGTATGAGTTCGTGTGGGACGAGTACTGCGACTGGTACCTGGAGCTCGCCAAGGTGCAGATCCAGTCCGGCACCCCGGCGCAGCAGCGCGCCACCCGCCGCACGCTGCTGCGCGTGCTCGAGACCGTGCTGCGCCTGGCGCACCCGCTGATCCCCTTCATCACCGAAGAACTCTGGCAGACGGTCGCCCCGCTCGCAGGGCGCAAGGAAGGCGACAGCATCATGCGCGCGCGCTATCCGCAGGCCGAGCCCAAGCGCATCGACGAGGCCTCCGAGGCCAAGGTCGCCGAGCTCAAGGCGATGATCTACGCCTGCCGCAACCTGCGCGGCGAGATGAACATCTCCCCGGCGCAGCGCCTGCCGCTGGTGGCCGCGGGCGACAAGGCGGCACTGGCGCTGTACGCGCCTTACCTCGCCGGCCTCGCCAAGCTCGCCGAGGTGCAGGTCGTGGACGAGATCGGCGCCGACGAGCTCGCCCCGGTCGCGGTCGCAGGCGAGACCCGCCTGATGCTGAAGGTGGAGATCGACGTCGCCGCCGAGCGCGAGCGTCTGGGCAAGGAGATCGCCCGCCTGGAGGGCGAGATCGCCAAGGCCGAAGGCAAGCTCGGCAACGCCAGCTTCGTAGACCGCGCGCCGGCCGCGGTGGTGCAGCAGGAACGCGACCGCCTGGCGGGCTTCAAGGCCACGGTGGGCAAGCTCAAGCCGCAGCTCGCCAAGCTGGGGGGCTGATGGCCGCACGGAGGGCGCGCGTGCATTCCGTTCAAATGCGCGTCGCGCTTCCTCCGACGCCGGAATCGCGACTTGCGTCGCTCCTACCAATGCCGTAGCGCTTCGCTTCCTCCAGCGCCGAAATCGCGACTTGCGTCGCTCCTTCCGAAAGCGCCCGTGGGAGCGACGCGAGTCGCGATGCGGCGCCCCAGCCCGCGCGGAACTCCGGCAAGCGCCGAAAACTACTTCCGCTTCAGGAAGAACTCGTAGGCCTTGTCGGACGTTTCACCCTGGCCGAGCAACTCGTTGCCGGTCTGGCGCGCAAACGCCTGGAAATCCTTGATCGACCCGGGATCGGTCGCCAGCACGCGGACGATCTGTCCGCTCTGCATCTCGGACAGCATCTTCTTGGCCCGCAGGATCGGTAGCGGGCAGTTGAGCCCGCGCGCATCCACTTCCTTGTCGTATCTCATCCCCGCTCCCTGGTTGGGTCGTGTTGAAGGCGGCCGATTCTAAAGGATGGCATTGCGCCCCGGAAGGCGCGCCCGTCACGCTGCGCGACATGCGGCGCGAGGTCGTTCAGCGCTCGCGCTTTTCCTCCAGCAGGCGCTGCTTGAGCTCGCGCAGGCGCGCATCCACCGCCGACAGGGTATAGAAGTCGCCATCGCTGGCCCTGCGCGCGATCTCGAGCTGCTCGATCGCGGCCGGCAGGCTGCCGCGCAGGTAGTACACCTCGGCCTGGGTGCGGTGCTGCTCGGTGCGCTGTCCGAGGGCCGCGTAGGCGCGCGACAGCAGCTGCCACAGGCGCGGATCAGCGCTGCGGTTGTCGATGCGGCGGCGCAGTTCGGTCGCGGCGACGTCCGCCCGTCCGCCGAGGATGCGCGCATCGGCGAGCGCGTAGCTCACGCTGCGGCTGGACGGAAACTGCTTCTGCGCGGCCTCGAGGATGCGGATCGCGCCCCCGGCGTCGTTGCGCGCGAGACGGATCTCCGCCGCCAGCCCCTCGACCCAGGCCAGGCCCGCCGCCTTCGCGCGCAGCGGCTGCAGGCGGGCCTCGGCCTCGTCGAGGCGACCGGCGCGCATCAGCGCACGGGCGAGACCGTAGGCGAGCGCCTCGTCCTTGGGCTCGCGTGCGAGGCGGTCCTCCAGCTCCTGCACCGCCTCGGCGGGCTGGCCGGCGTTGGCGCGCAGCTTGGCACGCGCGAAGCGGAAATCCGCCGAGTCCGGCACCTGGCGATAGCGCATCGCCGCGACGCGGTTCTCCATGTCGGCGATGCGCTCGGTGGTCAGCGGGTGAGTGCGCAGGTAAGCCGGCGCGTTGTTCTCGTACACACGCGTGTTGCGTTGCAGGCGCTCGAAGAAGCCGGGCATGCCGCGCACGTCGAGCCCGGCCTTGTCCAGGGTCTCGAGGCCGGCGCGGTCGGCCTCGCGCTCGAAGGCGCGGGTGTAGCCGAGTTGGGACTGGATCGCCCCGGCCTGGCCGGCAGCGATCGCCGCGGTGCTGACATCCGAGTTGCTGCGCGCGGCCAGCACCGCCACCAGCATCGAGGCGATCATCAGCATCGCCGACTGGCTCTGCTTGCCGACGATCTGCGCGATGTGGCGCTGGGTGACGTGGGCGATCTCGTGGCCGAGCACCGAGGCGAACTCGGACTCGCCCTCCGCCGCCAGGATCAGCCCGGTGTGCACGCCGATGAAGCCGCCCGGCAGCGCGAAGGCGTTGAGCGTGGCGTCGCGCACGACGAAGAAGTCGAAGTCGAGTCCCGGGTTGTTACTCACCGCCGCCAGGCGCTGGCCGAGGCGGTTCACGTACTCCTCGACCTCCGCATCGTCGAGATAGGCCGCGTCGCGCCAGCGGATCTCGCGGATGATCTGTTCGCCGATCTTGCGTTCGGCCGCGGGAGAGAGTTCGGACGCGGCCACGTCGCCGAGATCGGGCAGATCGGCGGCGAGCACGGGGGCCGGCGCAGGCAGGGCCAGCGCGAGGCTGAGCAGCAGGGCGAGGGGTCGGCGCATCATCGGATGCTATGATACCCGCCGATCCGCGCCCGTTCCCCCGCCGATGTATCGACGTGTAGCGGCGCCTCCCGCCGCGTGGCGATTGCCGCCGCGGCACACCCGCATCTTCTGCCCTGCCCCACCATGAGCACTCCGGAATCCAGTCCGCTGACCCACTTCGACGCCGACGGCCAGGCCCACATGGTCGACGTCGGTGCCAAGGCCGAAACCCGCCGCGTCGCGGTCGCCACCGGCCGCATCCACATGCTGCCCGCCACCTTCGACATGGTGAAGTCGGGCAGCGCGAAGAAGGGCGACGTGCTCGGCATCGCCCGCATCGCCGCGATCCAGGCCTCCAAGCGCACCAGCGAGCTGATCCCGCTCTGCCACCCCATCCCGCTCACCCGCGTCGCGGTCGAGTTCGAGCTCGACGCGGCCGCGCACGCCATCCGCTGCACGGTCACCGCCGAGACCGTCGGCCGCACCGGCGTCGAGATGGAGGCGCTCACCGCGGTCAACGTCGGCCTGCTCACCATCTACGACATGTGCAAGGCGGTGGACCGCGGCATGCGCATGGAGGGCATCCAGCTGATGGAGAAGCTGGGCGGCAAGTCGGGGCACTGGAAGGCGTGAGGGGGGCGCGGCGTCGGGCGTAAGGAGCGAGGCCTCAGGCGCCGGGCGGCGGCTGGGGGCCTGCATCACGCCGCGCGAGACGCGCGAAGACCAAGGGGAAGGCGCCGGTGCCGGCGAGCGCGATCGCCGAGACGAGGAAGGCCAGCCCGGCCATCGGGTCGGACAAGGCGGGGTGCAGAAGCGCGCCGGCACCGACGAAGCACAGCAGCGCGGCCCCGAGCGACACGGCTGCGAGCCCGAACAGGGAAAGCGCGACGAGCGGCAGACGGGCGGCCACCGGACTCATCGCGCCGCCTCCCGCAGCGTCGATCTCATGCGCCCTGAAAACGCATCCGCCATGGCAATTCTCCCTGGATGAAGAGGCGCGCCTCCTCCGAGCGCGGACGGGCGAAGAAGGCGCGCACCGGGGTGTGCTCGCACACCCGGCCGCCCGCCATGAAGACGATGTCGTCGCCCAGGCGAGTCGCCTGACCGAGGTTGTGAGTGACCATGAGGATGCGCGTGCCGTCGGTGCGGATCTCGCGGATGATGCGCTCGACCGCCGCGCTCGCCGAGGGGTCGAGGCTGGCGGTGGGCTCGTCGAGCAGCAGCAGGCGCGGCCTGGTCAGCCAGGCGCGCGCGAGCGCGAGACGCTGCTGCTCGCCGCCGGAGAGCTGGCGCGCACTGTCGCCGGCGCGGTCGGCGAGGCCGACCCGCTCCAGCATCTCCAGGCCGCGCCGGCGCCGCTCCGCCCCCGCCACGCCGAGCGGCTTGAGCCCGAGGACGACGTTGTCGAGCACGGCCATGCGCAGCATCATCGGGCGCTGGAAGACCATCATCACGCCCTGCTGCGGCCGCGTACCGCCGGCCCCGCCCCAGGCCATGCTGCCCGAGCTCGGCTCGATCAGCCCGCAGATCGTGCGCAGCAGCACGCTCTTGCCTGCGCCGTTGGGGCCGAGCACCAGGGTGATGCCCTCCTCGCTCAGTTCCAGATCCACGCCCGCGAGCACCTCCCGCCCGTTGGGCGCGAAGCGCAGGTCGTGGATGGAGAGGGGGAAGATGGGCATCGCGGACCTCACCCGAAGCGCCGCATCGCCCACTGCCGCAGCACGTAGGCGAGCGCGTTGAGCGCGAGGATGATCACGATCAGCACCATGCCGAGCGCGATCGCCAGCGCCAGGTCGCCCTTGCTGGTCTCGAGCGCGATCGCCGTGGTCATGACCCGGGTGGCGCCGTCGATGTTGCCGCCGACGATCATCACCGCGCCCACCTCGCTCATCGCCCGTCCGAGGCCCGCGAGCACCGCCACCACCAGCGAGTGGCGGCAGTCGTGCAGCAGCGTGGTGACGCTGTCCCACCACGAAAAGCGCATCACCTGCAGCTCCTCGGCGTAGCGCGCCCACACGTCCTCGACCACCTGGCGGGTGATCGCCGCCATCAACGGCACCACCAGCAGGGTCTGCGCCACCACCATCGCCGCCGGCGAATACAGCATGCCCAGGGCGCCGAAGGGCCCCGAGCGCGACAGGATCAGGTACACCACCACGCCCACCACCACCGAGGGCAGGCCCATCATGCCGTTGATCAGCACCGACAGCGTGGTCTTGCCCGGAAAGCGCCCGACCGCGATGCAGGCCCCGAGCGGCAGGCCGATCAGCGTGCCGAGCACCACCGCCGCGCCGCTGACCTGCAGCGACAGCGCGACGATCTCGAGCACCGTGTGGTCGAAATGGGCAAGCAGCGACAGCGCATCGGAGAAGGTGGCGGCGAAGGCGGACATCGGCGGGGAGGATAACCGAAAGCCGACGCCGGCCGGAACGCCGGGAGCGGCTTCAGCCGGGCGCCGCCGCGGCGCGCGCAGGTGTCGGAGGCCGGTGCGAAAGGCGCCCGCGGCTAGCTTTCGTAGGACAGCAGGAGCACGTCCGCCGCCTGCTCCCGGAGCGGGATCAGGGCCTGATAGGCTGGCGACGAGAACCAGTCGTTCACCGCCGCGACGCTGGGAAAGCGGATCACGACGATGTCCGGGTGGGGGCTTTCGCCCGCGAGCGCGGCCACCTGCCGGCCGCGAAACACCAGCTCCGCGCCCCAGGGGACCAAGGTCTGCGGAACCTTGCTGCGGTATTCGGCCCACATCTCCGCGTTCTTCACCGTGATATGGCCGACGACGTATGCTTCACTCATGGACGGGCTTCCAGAAATCGATTGTGCTGCAGATCAACCGCCGCCCTTCTGCATCGCGCGATCGAGCCGCGCCAGCAAGGCGCGGCGCGCGGCTTCCTCGCCCGGACCGAAGCCGTAGCGCACGATCAGTTGCGGCAGCTCGAACAGACCCAGGCGGCGCACGCCGGCAGGCTCGATGTCGATGACCAGGCGCTGCGCGCCGTCCTGCAGGCGGAAGCGCAGGCTTGCCGCGCCGCCCTCCACCCCCGGCCAGGCCTGGCGCAGGTCGCGCTCGAACTCGCGCGCGGTGGCGGTGACCCGGCGCTCGAAGGACTCGGGCACCGGGCCGTTGATGAACGCCACCTGCTCAGCCACCCGCGATCGGCGGCCAGATGGCGAGCTCGTCGCCGTCGGCGAGGCGCTTGCGGGCGCGCTCCGAGGGCGGCACGAAGTGTCCGTTCACCAGCACCAGATGCGCGCTGCGCTCGGGCACGTTGTAGCGCCGGATCATCTCCGCCACCGTGGTGCCCTCGTCCACCTCGAGTTCGAGGCGGTTGCCACGGTGGCCGTCGGGCAGATAGTCCGACAGCGAGGCGAAGAGCTTGAAGGCGATGCGGATCGTCACGCGAGTCTCCAGGATCGTCCCCTCAGCGCGCCAGCGCCATCGGCTGCTGGCTGCGCGCGACGTAGGCATCGACGAAGGCGAGCGGGTTGGCGAGCAGGCGCTCCTTCCAGTCGCCCAGCTTCACCTGGCCGTGGATCAGCCCGCGCAGCGCGCCCACATGCTGGGTGAGCCCGATCGAGGTGGCGCCGACCAGCACGTCGTCCTTGAACTGCAGGCTCAGGTAGCGGTAGCGCGCCTCGTCCACCATCTCGACCCCGCTGCCGCCGGCCTCGGGCTTTTCGCCCCACCACTGGCCGAAGGACGAGGAGATCAAGCCGAGCGTGTCGAGCACGTTGATGGCCAGCACGCCGTTGAGGCGCGACTCGTGGACGCGGTCGCGCGCCATGTTGGTGGCGGCGATGCGCGCCTGGTCGGCGGCGTTGGGCTGGATCGCCGACACCAGGTGCGCGCCGGTGAACAGGTCGGGCGCCTCGGCCACGTCGCCGGCCGCGAAGATGCCGGGCACGCTGGTCTCCATGTGGTCGTCGACCAGCACGCCCTTGGCCACATGCACCGGCGTCTCGTCGAGAAAGCCGACGTTGGGCGCCACGCCCGCGGCGACGATCACCAGGTCGCAGTCGAGGCGGTCGCCGGTGGACAGGCTCACCACCAGCGGCGCATCGGAACCGGCCTCGCTGCCGCGGTCGATGCGCTGCACGCCCGCCGAGGTGAGCACGCGGATGCCCTTCTCCTCGACCCAGCGCTTGATCATGCCGCCAGCCTTCGGCGTCATCATGCGTGGCACCATGCGGTCGCCCATCTCCACCACGGTGAGCTGCACGCCGCACTTGGCGAGCGCTTCCATGATGATGCAGCCGATGAAGCCGGCGCCCAGTTGCAGCACGCGCGCGCCGGGTCTGGCATGGGCGGCGATCGCGCGCGCGTCGGCGAGCGTCCAGCAGGTGTGCACCGAGGGCAGGTCCACGCCGGGGATGGGCGGGCGCACCGGATGCGAGCCGGTGGCGATCAGCAGGCGGTCGTAGTGCTCGAAGTGGCCGTCGTCGAACAGCACCTTGCGCTTGTCGGCGTCGAGCGCGACCGCGCGGCCGCGCAGCTGGCGGATGCGCAGGCGCTCGAAGTGGCCGGGGTCCTTGCGCAGCCAGGTGCCCGACTCGTCGATGTTGCCTTCGAGCAGGTAGGGAATCGCCATGCGCGAATACGGCGGCGCGTCCTCGTGGCCGACCATCAGGATGTCGTCGGCCGGCGCCACCTTGCGCAGGGTTTCGGCAGCAACGACGCCCGCGGGGCCGTTGCCGAGAATCAGGTGTTTCATTGCAGCGTCCTCTAGCGAACCGCGGCGTGGAAGGCAGGCCGCGGCAAGGCGATCGCAGGTAATCCGGGTGATCCGGGCCCCGTAGGAGCGGCGCAAGCCGCGCGCCCTTCGGATCGGGCCGAGCGTGCGCGGCGCCAACCGCGCCCGTCCAGACCCTCGCGGCTGACGCCGCTCCTGCAGGGCAATCCAGCGCCATGGGCGCCCGCGGGGGCGTCCATGGGCGTTTGCTGAATCACAGGCCCAGGCGTGCCCGTGTCTCCGCGGTCGGCTCGCCACCCGGCGTCCATCCGCGCACCTGATAGTACTCGGGCAGCATCTTCGCCAGGCCGTTGACCAGGCCCTTGGCCGGGCCGGTCTTGGCCGGTTCCTGGGTGAGGCGCGGCGGCAGGTTGTCATCCTTGGCGGTGAAGCCGGCGGCGTTGTTGAACATGCGCTCCATGTTCCAGATGCGCTCGCCCACCTCGTTGAGCTTCTCCATGCTCCAGTCGCCCTCGCACGCCGCGGCGACCTGCGGCTGCACGTCGGCCAGGGTCCACGCGAAGCTGGTGAACACGCAGATCCCGGCGGAGTCGAACACCGCGGTGGCGTCCTGGAAGGCCTTCACCAGCTCGGGCTTGCCATCGGTGGTGAGCGGGTCGGTCTTGACCGGGATGCCGAGCACCTCCGACGCCACGGTATAGCCACGCAGGTGGCAGGCGCCGCGGTTGGAGGTGGCGTAGGCCAGGCCCATGCCCTGGATGCCGCGCGAGTCGTAGGCGGGGAATTCCTGCCCCTTCACGCTCATCGACAGCTCGGGACGGCCGTACTTCTCGCACAGGCGCTTGCTGCCCAGGCCGAGCTCCTTGCCGAAACCCTCGCCGAGCGCGGTCATCTCGACCATCTTCGCCAGCGCCTCGGCCGAGCCGAAGGGCGCTGCGATGCCGATCTTCGCGTCGTCGAGGAGGCCCAGCTCGTAGAGCTCCATCGCCGCGCCGACAGTGGCGCCGAAGGAGATCGGGTCCATGCCCTGCTCGTTGCAGATCAGGTTGGCGTACTGCAGCGCCTCGAGGTCGCCCACGCCGTTGGCCGCGCCGAGCGCCCACGCCGCTTCGTACTCCAGGCCGCCGGAGGCGCCCCAGTACTTCGGGCTGTTCTTGACCGTGAAGTGGGTCTTGTCGATCTCGGAGATGCGCCCGCAGGCGATCGTGCACCCGAAGCAGGCGGCATTGGTGACGAGGTGGGTCTTGCCGTCGGACGCGCGCTTCTCGTGCATGGCCTCGGCGGAGATCTTCGAGGCGTCCTCGAACTGCACGTCGCGGTGGTTGCGCGTGGGCAGCGCGCCGATCTCGTTGATCACGTTCATCAGCACCTGGGTGCCGTACTTGGGCAGGCCCTGGCCGGTGACCGCGTTGTCGGCGAGCACTTTCTTGGCGTCGTTCGTGGCCTTCAGGAAGGCGCCGAAGTCCTTGATGCCGGAGACCCCCTTGGTGCCGCGGATCGCCACCGCCTTGAGGTTCTTCGAGCCCATCACCGCACCCACGCCGGAGCGCCCGGCGGCACGGTGCAGGTCATTGACGATGCAGGAATAGAGCACCTGGTTCTCGCCCGAGACGCCGATCGAGGAGATGCGCACCAGCGGGTCCTGGAGTTGCTCCTTGATCTTCTCCTCGGTTTCCCAGCAGCTCCTGCCCCACAGGCCGGAAGCGTCACGCAGCTCGGCCTTGTCGTTCTCGATGTAGAGCCATACCGGCTTGGCCGACTTGCCCTCGAAGATCACCATGTCCCAGCCGGCGAACTTCATCTCGGCGCCGAAGAAGCCGCCCGAGTTCGAGCACGCGATGGCGCCGGTCAGCGGCCCCTTGGTGACCACGGTGTAGCGGCCACCGGTCGAGGCCATGGTGCCGGTGAGCGGCCCGGTGGCCATGATCATCTTGTTGTCGGGCGACAGCGGGTCGACCCTGGGGTCGATCTCGGACACCAGGTACTTGGTGGCCAGCCCGCGCGAGCCGAGGTATTCGTCGGCCCACTGCATGTTCAGCGCTTCTTCGGTACAGGTCCCTGCGGTGAGGTTCACGCGCAGGACTTTGCGATTCCATCCCATGACGCATCCTCCTCAGGCAGCGGCCGAAGCCGGGGTGTTGGCCTTCGCGGCCCAGGCGCGCATCTTGTCGATGCCGGTCCAGTCGGCGTCCACATAGGTGATCGCCCCGGTCGGACAGGCGCTGGCGCAGGCGGGGTTGCCCTCGCACAGGTCGCACTTCTGCACCTTGCCGCTGTCCTGGTTGTAGTTGATGGTGCCGAACGGACAGGCGATCGTGCACACCTTGCAGCCGACGCAGGTGTCCTCGAACACCATCTTGGCGCCGGTCGACAGGTCGATGCGGATCGCATCCACCGGACAGGAGTTCAGGCACCAGGCCTCGGTGCACTGCGTGCAGGTGTAGGGCACCTTGCGGCCCTCGTGCTCGAAGTTGAACACCTTGATGCGCGACTTGCTCGGATTGATGACCCCGGTGTGCTCGTAGGAACAGGCCATCTCGCATTGCAGACAGCCGGTGCACTTCGCGGGATCAATGTGCAGTGCTTTCCACATCGATCGTCTCCTTGTCGTTTATCGATTCCTGCGCTCGGTCACAGTGCTGCGGGCAGTACGCCCCACTGCTCACCTATGCAAGTACAAGCATAAGTCATACCTGCCCGCGGGCAAGGCGGGATTACCCCACTCAGGACACCCCGCCGGCGCGGCCGAGCTTGCGATAGAGGCGGTTGCGGCTGACCCCGAGCGTGCGCGCCGCCGCCGACAGGTTGCCGCCGACCTCGCGCATGACGCGCTCGATCAACTCGATCTCGAGCTGGTCCAGGCGTTTCGCGGCGGAAATCGGCGGCGCGTCGGCCGCCAGCGGCAGCGCGGCGCTCGCCGCCGCCACGAGCGGCCCCGCGTGGGCCGCCGGCGGCGTCTTGCCGCCGTCGACCGGATCGGCGAGGAAGAGGTCCTCGGGCAGATGCTCGGGCCGGATCTCGCGCTCGCCCTCGTCGAGCAGCGCGACCGCGACGCGGATCACGTTCTGCAGCTGGCGCACGTTCCCCGGCCAGCCGTGGCGCTCGACGAAGCGCATGACCTCGTCGCCGATCCATACGCCCTGCAGCCCGGCCTCGCGGCACTCCGCGGCCAGGATGCGCTCGACGATGCAGCGGATGTCGCTGCGCTCGCGCAGCGCGGGCAGGGTCACGGTGAGGCTGTTGACCCGGTAGTAGAGGTCCTCGCGAAACTCGCCGCGCGCTACCGCATCGCGCAGCACGCGGTGGGTCGCGCACACCAGCGAGATGTCGACCGGGATTGACTTGACCGAGCCCACCGGCGTCACGCAGCGCTCCTGCAGCACGCGCAGCAGGCGCGCCTGCATGCCGAGCGGCATGTCGCCGATCTCGTCGAGGAAGAGCGTGCCACCGTTGGCCTGCTGGATCTTGCCGAGCGCGCCTTCCTTGCGCGCGCCGGTGAAGGCGCCGCCGACGTAGCCGAAGAGCTCCGACTCGATCAGGGTCTCCGGCACCGCGGCGCAGTTGAGCGCGACGAAGGTCTTGTCGGCGCGCGGCCCGCTGTTGTGGAAGGCCTGGGCGAAGAGCTCCTTGCCCACGCCCGACTCGCCCTGGATCAGCAGCGGAATGTCCTTGCCCAGGATGCGCCGCGCACGATCGACCGCCCGCCCGATACCCGCGTCCCCGGTGGCGAGATCGTGGAGCGTGATCGGCCCGTGCGGCGCCGACACAGGCGCCGGCGCCGACACCGGGGGTGCGGAGCCGACCGCCGCCGGGCTGGATTCCGCGGCAAACGTGCGCATGCCCTCCCCGGCCTGGGCCGAGCCGAAGGCGGTGAAGCGCGGGCGCAGCGAGCGCAGCTGAACGTGGATCTCGGAACCATCGCGCAGTCCCAGCCGGATCAGCGCGTCGCTCGAACTCATCGCCCGGTCGACCACCTTTCCGAGCCCCTGGCGGAACAGCTCCGCGAACGAGGCCCCACCTCCGCACTCGACGCGACGCCCGATCCACTCGCGCGCGATCGAGTTGGCACCGGCCAGGTGGCCCTCAGGCGTCACCGCAACCAGTCCTTCCTGCAGGCTGCCGACGTACTCCGGGCGCTCGTGGAAGGCGACCAGGATGTGGTTGGCGAACTCGGCCTCGAAGAGGCGCTTCTCGATCAGCTGCACGGACAAGCGTACCAGTCCGAGCGAGTGGCGCTGGTGCATGCGCTGCTCGCAGGACACGTCGAGCACGCCGGCGAGCGCGCCGCGCGGATCGCGGATCGGCGCGGCCGTGCAGGACAGGAAGCCGTTGCGGTCGAGGTAGTGCTCGCCGCCGAGCACCACGGTGGGGGCTTCGGTCACGATCGCCGTGCCGATGGCGTTGGTGCCGCGCGCCGCCTCGCTCCAGCACGCGCCCGGCTGCAGCGCCACCCGGCTCGCCCGATCGACGAACTCCGCGTCGCCCAGGCTGTGCAGGATCATGCCCTGCGGGTCGGACAGGATCACCAGGCTGCCCGAGGCACGGATCTGCTCGAACACGTGTTCCATGACCCCACTGGCGTAATCGAGCAGGCCGCGGTTGCCTTCGCGCGCCTCCGCCAGCTGCAGGCGACCCGCATGCTCGGCTTCGGCGCGGTCGTCGGCTGCCATTCCGCGCTCGCGGCAACGCAGCCACGAGTCGACGATGAGCGGGGACACGCCTGCCTCGGGCGCACGCCCTTCCCCGAAAAACTGGCCTCGTGCCAGCCGGACTGCGTCCTCGCGGACGGCCGGCGCCATCGCGGTCTGTTGCATGACTTTCATGTCTCCTCCGGGCAGCCTTGCCGCGCGACGTGCCGGCGACCGCCTCTTGTGACTCTTCGACTTCGATTCAAAACGTAGCACCTGATGCGGATCGATACAAATCCGCTGCTCCGCCGGCGAAGGAGCAAGCAGGAATCCTGCCAGGCCGACCGCGGCATGGCGGCCGGAACCCGGGGCCGTCCATGCCTGGGCAGCCGGACGCACATGGCACAGGGATTGCAGTAGGACTCCCATCCGGGGTGAACCGGAGCGGATCCAAACACCACCACATCGAAGAGGAAGACAAGGTGAACACTCGTACCATCAAGGAGAACCTGCGCAAGCGCCTGGCCATCACCGCGACCGGGATCGCCCTTGCAGCCGCCAGCGCGCTGGCCCATGCCCACGGCGACGTCACGCCGCAGGCGGTCGACACGTCCTCGCTCAAGCAGCTCGGCGGGACCTGGGTCACGGTGAACCCCTACCGCGGCAACAAGGAGGCGATCCGCATCGGCGACTCCGCCTTCAATCAGAACTGCGCGCGCTGCCACGGCCTCGGCGCGGTCTCCGGCGGCATCGCCCCCGACCTGCGCCTGCTCGACGTCGCCGACGACGGCACCGACGAGTTCTTCATCGGCAAGGTGCGCAACGGTGTCACCCGCAACGGCGCGGTCTATATGCCGCCCTTCGAGGGCATGCTGACCCAGGAGGCCATGTGGGCCATCCGCGCCTGGCTGGAGACCGTCCATGAAAACTGATCGCCGCCGTTTCCTGCTCGCCGCCGGCGCGCTCGCCGTCCTTGCCGCCAGCCCGGCGCGGGCGGCCGCGGCCGAACTCGAGCTGCAGCAGCCGGGCACGCTGCGCGTCGCGGTCTATGCCAACTTCGCGCCCTGGTCGACCGCCGGCAAGGGCATCGATATCGCACTCGGGCGCGCGCTCGCCGAGCGCCTCGGCCTGCAGCCGCAGGTCGTGGAGTTTCCCGCCGACGAGAACATGAACGACGACCTGCGCAACATGGTCTGGCGCGGCCACTACCTCGGCCACAAGCCGGGCGACGTCATGCTGCACGTGCCCGTCGACCCGCGCTTCGCAGCACTCAACAAGCAGGTGAAGATCTTCGGCCCCTACCACCTCGAGACCATCGCGCTCGCCCGCCTGCCCGAGCGCGTGCCCGCACCGGGGGGCTCGGCCGACGCCAGCTTCGCGGTGTTCGAGCAGGAACGCATCGGCGCCGAGCTCGACTCGCATGCGAGCGACTTCCTGCGCCACATCCTGGGCGGGCGCCTGCAGCCCAACGTCGCGCACTTCCGCAACGTGGGCGAGGCGGTGGCGGCGATGAAGCGCGGCGAGATCGCCGCGGTGATGGGCACGCGCTCCGAGCTGGAGACGGCGATCGGCGGCGACGCCGCGATCGCGCTCGACACCCTGTCGATGCCCGAGCTGCGCGTCGCCTCCTGGCCGCTCGGCATGGCCGTCAAGGCGGAGCACAGCGGCCTGGAGCAGGCCTTGTCGGGGGCGATCGCCGAGCTGCAGCGCTCCGGCGAGCTGGGCAGGATCTTCGCCGCGCACGGGGTCAGGCAGCGCACCCCCTGATCCTTCGGGGCAGCCGGGCTCGCACGCCCACGCCACCCCAGCCGCGCAGATTCGCTCCGACAATCCACCCGCCAATGAAGAGGGCCCGCATCGCGGGCCCTTTTTTCTGCTCCATATTGCTCCACCACGGAGCATGTGCTCCATGGTGGAGCAACACCCTGCACTTACTCGAGATAGTGCCCCACGCCGACCAGGGACTTGCCCACCTTGCGGACGTAGGATCGCTTGTGCTCCACCGCGTTGGTGACCGGATTGCGCCACACGTAATCGACGGTGGCCTCGTCCGCCTGCTGCAGCCGGGCGATCATCTCGGCGATCAGGGGATTGCCGGCGGCGTCGCGCAGGCCGAGCGCGTCGGTGTCCGAGAGCGCGGGGTTCATGCCCATCGCCTCGAAGCGGCCGCTCTCCATGTTCACCATGAACACGTAGAGGTCGTCCTTGACGAAGTCGCCACGGCGGTCGTTGAAGCGCGCCGCGGCCCGCGCGCCCCCCTCGCCGCGCGCCACCGCGACCGCACGCTCGAGCATCGCGCGCGCATCGTCCGCGCTCGCGCGTGGCGCCGAGTAGCCCACCCCGACCACGTACTGCCCGACCTTGCGCACATAGCTGACCTTGGGCTCGACCTTGTTGCTCGCGCGGTTCAGCCACACGTAGCGCACCGTCGCCTCCTGGCTGACGCGGGTGGCGTCGATCATCTCGCGGAACAGCGGATTGCCCGCCGCGTCGGTGGTGTCGAGCACCTTCAGCCCGACCAGCGCCTCGGGCGCCGCGCCGCTGGCTTGATACACACCCTTGTCGTCGATCGCGAAGACATAGAGGTCCTTGCGCACGAACCCGCCCTGGCGATCGTTGAAGGCCGCGAACGCGCGCTCGGGGCCGTTCTCCTCCATGTAGCGCACGGCCTGCTCGAACATCGTGCGCGCCTCGCGCGGTGTCGCGCGCTCAGCCGCATGCGCGGCCGTACCGACGCCGACCGCGAGCACGACCGCGGTGGCGAAGCTGGATAGCTGTAACTTTGTCATCGGAAATGCTCCATGTTGCCGAAAAACCTGCCTCTTTCTCGCGGCGCGACCGCAGCCACGCATGCGGCGTCCCGACACGACACGGCCCGGGCGCCATCGCGTCCGGGCCGCGGGGAGTGCGGCGCCGCGGCCTGCGGCCCCCCGGAGGGCGCCGCAGGCAACGCGATCAGCTCTTGTGCAGCTTGAACACCCACACGGTGCCGCCCTGCTCGAGGAAGTTCACCCGCTTGGCGACGTCGCCGCCCCACAGCGGTACCGCCCCGCCCCAGCCCGACACCACCGCGACGTACTGCTCGCCGTCGGCTTCCCAGGTCACCGGCGGCGCGATCACGCCCGAGCCGGTCTGGAATTTCCACGCCTCCTCGCCGGTCTTCGCGTTGACCGCCTTCAGGTAGCCCTCGGGCGTGCCATAGAACACCAGGTTGCCGGCGGTGCTGAGCACCCCGCCCCACAGCGGCGCGTTGTTCTTGACCTCCCAGACGATCTTGCCGCTCACCGGGTCGATCGCGCGCATCGCGCCGATGTAGTCCTCGTACAGCGGCTTGATGGTGAAGCCCGCGCCCAGGTAGGCCGCGCCGCGCTTGTAGCTCACCGGCTCGTTCCAGATGTCCATGCCCCACTCGTTGGCGGGCACGTAGAACAGGCCGGTGTCCGGGCTGTAGCCCATCGGCATCTGGTTCTTGCCGCCGAGGAAGGACGGCGCGGCGAACACCGGCTTGCCCTTGCCGCCCTCGCCGGCCGCGCCCTCGGCAAACGGATTGGGCGGACGCTTGTCGTCGTTGGTGATCGGCCGACCGGTCTCGAGGTCGTAGCCCTTGGCCCAGTCGATGCGGGTCAGGAAGGGGTAGGCGCCCAGCAGCTTGCCGTTGGTGCGGTCATTGACGAAGAAGAAGCCGTTGCGGTCCGCCTTCGCGCCCGCCTTGACCAGCTTTCCGGTCTTCGGGTCCTTGTACTCGAAGGAGATGAATTCGTTCACCCCGTCGAAGTCCCAGCCGTCGTGCGGCGTGTTCTGGTAGTGCCAGACGATCTTGCCGGTGTCCGGGTCGACCGCGACCGTGGACGACGAGTACAGGTTGTCGCCCGGACGCAGCCAGGAGTTCCACGGCGCCGGGTTGCCGGTGCCCATGAAGATCAGGTTCACGTCCGGATCGTAGTAGGCGGTCTGCCAGGTCGCGGCGCCGCCGGTCTTCCACAGGTCGCCCGGCCAGGTGGCGTTGGTCGTGCCCGAGATGCCGTTCTCGATCTCCTTGCCGTCCTTGTCGTACTTGTAGCCCATGTGGCCTTCGACCACCGGGCGCACCCAGACCTTCTTGCCGGTCTTGGCGTCGCGCGCCTCGACGCGGCCGACGACGCCGAACTCGCCGCCCGACACCCCGGTGATCACCATGCCCTTGACGATCTGCGGCGCGGCGGTCATCGAGTAGCCGGCCTTGTAGTCGTCGATCTTCTCGCGCCACACCACCTTGCCGGTGTCGCGGTTGAGCGCGACGAGCTGCGCGTCCAGGGTGCCGAAGATCACCAGGTCGCCGTAGAGCGCGGCGCCGCGGTTGATCACGTCGCAGCACGGCATGATGCCCTCGGGCAGGCGGTGCTCGTACTTCCACAGCTTCTGGCCGGTCTTGGCGTCGAGCGCGTAGATGCGGCTGTAGGACGCGGTCACGAACATCTTGCCGTCGTGGATCAACGGCTGCGACTGCTGGCCGCGCTGCTTCTCGCCGCCGAAGGAGAAGGCCCACACCGGGACGAGGTCCTTCACGGTGTCGACATTGACCTTGGCGAGCGGGCTGTAGCGCTGACCCTTGGTGCCGAGGCCGTTGGTGACGACCTGATGCGTCGTCTCGGCATCCTTCAGGATGTCCTCGTCGCTCACGCTCGCGGCCTGCGCCGTGGCGCCCATGCCCGCCGCGGCCAGCGCGACCGTCAGGGCGGTCAGCATCGCCGGCAGGGTGCGCGCGCGTCTGTCGTTCTTCATCATCGACTCCTCCTTGGATTTCTTTCTAAGCTTTTCCGGGTGGTGTGACTTCCGGCACCAACTCGTGCCGGACCACGACCCCACCGCAAAGCCCGTGCCAGGGCCACGAACCCATGCGCTCGCGCCCGCGCTGCTCCAACGCGGGCGCATTGCGGACGGACACTGTGGCGGCGGAGCACAGGATGTTGCGGATCGGAACACCCGGGATCCGGGCGCAATGCTCCGCGGCTGCGCAGGTCCGCGTCCGTGGCCCGCTCGCGGAATTGGCATGTGGCTTGCATCCACGCTCCGGCACACGCAGGCGCACGCACCGCGCCCGGCCCACAGGAGCACCGATGAGACCGTCCGCCCGCCCCGCCCTCGCCTGGATCGCCGCGGCCCTGACCGCGCTGGCCAGCCCGGCAGCGCTCGCCGCAGCCCCCCGCACGGGCGCCCCCTCCCCCCCCGCCGCGCACACCGACCCGCTCGACTCGCCACGCTGGGAAGACATGCGCAAGAGCTTCTTCGCGGACGTCACGGTGGTGTTCGACGAGCGCGTCAAGGTGAGCGGCCCGGCGGTCGCGGAGGATTCGCTCAACGTCCCGGTCAATGTCGATGCGAGCGCCCTCCCCGGGGTGGAGGAGCTGATCGTGTTCGCCGACTTCAACCCGATCGTCAAGGCGCTGCGCTTCGAGCCCGGCGCCGCCCAGCCGCGCCTGGGCTTCCGCATCAAGCTGCAGCAGTCCTCGCCGGTGCGCGCCGCCGCGCGCACGGCCGACGGGGTGTGGCACGTCGGCGGCGCCTGGATCACGGCCACCGGCGGCGGCTGCACGCTGCCCTCGGTGGGCTCGGGCTCGCCGGAATGGCAGGAGCGCCTCAACGAGGTCAACGGCAAGCTGTGGCCCCGGGTCGACGGTGGCGAGCGCCTGCGCATGCGCATCATCCATCCGATGGACACCGGCCTGGCCGCCGGCATCCCCGCCTTCCACATCGAGGACATCGTGATCGCCGACGCCGAAGGCCGCACGCTGAGCCGCATCCAGCCCCTCGAGCCGGTCTCCGAGAACCCCAGCTTCACGCTCGACCTGCGCGCGGCCGCGCCCGGCGCGCGCCTGCACGTGGCCGGGCGCGACAACAACGGCAACCGCATCGACGCATGGGTGACCCGATGAGCCGACCCGCCTCTTGCGCTCCGGCGCTCCAGCGCCGTCCTGCCGCCCGCGCGCTGCGGACCCTGCTCGCGGGGCTGCTGGTCGCGCTGTGCGCCCTGCTCCTCACCGCCCTGCCGGCGCACGCCGAGGACTTCGCCGGGGACTTCAACTACCGCCTGCAGCCGCGCGAGCTCGCCCCCGGCGCCTGGGTCGTGGTCGGCCTGAAGGAGGATTTCTCCTTCGCCAACGGCGGCAACATCGTCAATACGGGCTTCATCGTCGGCCGCGAGGGGGTGATCGTCATCGACACCGGCTCGTCGAAGCGCTACGGCGAGCAGATGCTCGCCGCCATCCGCCGCGTCACTCCCTTGCCGATCGTGCTGACGGTGAACACCCACCACCACCCCGACCACTTCCTCGGCAACCAGGCCTTCCCGCGCGCGACGCTCGCCGCGCTGCCGGAGACCATCGCCGCGCTCCGCAGCGAGGGCGAAGGCTTCAACGCCAACATGTACCGCCTCAACGGCGACTGGATGCGCGACACCGAGGTCGTCGTCCCCGAGCGCGCACTCGCCGCCGGGCGCCAGCGCATCGGCGGGCGCGACGTGGAGCTGGTCGCGCTCGGCGGCCACACCGTCGCCGACCTGGTGGTGATCGACCACGACAGCGGCACCGTGTACGCCGCCGACCTGCTCTTCAACGGCCGCGCGCCCACCACGCCGCACGCGGACATCGCGCGCTGGCTCGCCGCGCTCGACACGCTGGAAGGCCTGCCCGCGCGGCGCTGGGTGCCGGGTCATGGCGAGCCGGCGACCGACCTCGCCCCGCTGCGCCAGACCCGCGACTACCTCGGCTGGCTGGCGCAGGCCATCCGCGCCGGCGCCGAGTCGGGCCAGGACATGACCGAGCTCTTCCAGACCCCGATCCCGCAGCGCTTCGCCGGCCTGGCGCTGGTGCAGGCGGAGTTCCGCCGCTCGGTGGTGCACCTCTTCCCCGCGGCGGAGCAGGCCGTGCTCGAAGCCGCGCGCAACAAGGCGTCGCGCTGAGCGCGGCGCGATCACGCCGAGGGTGCGGCGGGACGGTCGCCGGCGCGGCCACGCGAGCATCCCGCGCGCGGGTGCGCGCCGGCTTGCGCGCTCAGCGCGCGGCGGGGGTCGACGCGGGCAACGTGGCGAGCCGGCGTGCGGCCTCCTCGTCGCCGTTGGCAGCGGCCACCGCCAGCCAGTAGCGCGCCTGCACCGGATCGGCCGGCACCAGGCGGCCCTCGAGATGGAGCAGGCCGAGCCGGTACTGCGCCTTGCTGGAGCCGGCCTCGCCGCCGCGGCGGTAACGCTCCAGCGCCGCGGCGGCGTCGCGCGGCTCGCCCAGGCCATCCTCGGCGAGGATGCCGAGGTGGAACCAGGCCTCCGCCACGCCGGCCTGCGCGAGCGCGCTCCAGATCTCGCGCGCGCTGCCGTAGCGCGCCATCTTGAATTCGGCGTAGGCCTTGTAGAGGCCGATGCTGGGCCGCGCCACCAGCGCGTCCATCTCTTCGGGTTCGAGCGCGTGCGCCGCGCCGGGCGCCTGTGCAATGATCCAGGCGGTCAACAATCGTGCAACGAGAGGACGCATGGCGTTGCGGCTCCGGTCGAGGTGAGGACATGAACGAAGCAACAAGCGGGCCCGTAGCGCGACGCGACGTCGCACGCGGCCGCGCACGGACGGATCCGCGGCCGGCGCGCACAGGTACGCACACCAGCACGCCAGCGGCGTCCCCGACCCACGCCGTGCCGCGACGACTGCTGCGCGCCCTGCGCCTGGCCGCGATCTGCTGTGCGCTCGCGCTCGCTCCGGCGACCAGCTCCAGCGCGCGGGCCGAAGGCATCGCGGTCGAACATTTTCCCGGCGTGCCCTTCGCCGACCTGCGCGAGGCCCTCGCCGACGCGATCGCCGACGAGGGCCTGAGCGCGCCGGTGGTCAGCCGCTTCGGCGCCATGCTCGAACGCACCGCACCCGATCTCGGCCACGACCCCGCGCTCTACGGCGACGCCGAGGTACTCAGCTTCTGCAGTGCCGGCGTCGCCGCCCGTCTGGTCGCCGAGGCGCGCGAACACATCGCGCTGTGCCCGCTATCGATCGCGGTGTACAGTCTGCCGCACACCCCGCGCGACGCCACCCTCGCCTGGCGCCCGCCGACGCTCGACTCCCCCGGCGGAGACGCCGTGCGCGCGTTGATGGCGCGCATCGTGACCGGCGCCGCGCGGCTCGTCGGGCGACGCTGAGCCCGCGCCCGCAGCACCCCGGATCCGATCGCCATGCCTTCTCCCTCCCCCTCCGCCTCCCAAGCCGCAGGCCGGCACACCCGCCCCGGCCTGCGCGGACGCCAGACCGATCCCGCCGCGCTCGCCGAGATCGAGGCCCTGCTCGGCGCTGCCCGCCGCGAGCGCGACGAGCTGATCGAGCACCTGCATGCGCTGCAGGACCGCTTCGGCCACCTCTCGCTGCGCCACCTGCGCGCGCTCGCCGACTGGATGCGGCTGCCGATGGCCGAGGTGTACGAGACCGCCACCTTCTACGCCCACTTCGACGTCGTGCGCGAGGACGAGCCGGTGCCACCCGCGCTCACCGTGCGCGTGTGCGACTCCCTGCCCTGCCAGCTCGCCGGCGCGCAGGCGCTGCGCGCGGCGCTCGACGCCGCGCTCGATCCGGCGCGCATCCGCGTGCTGCGCGCGCCCTGCATGGGACGCTGCGACCAGGCCCCGGTCGCCCAGCTCGGCCGCCGTCACCTGAGCCGCGCGACCCCGGCCGCGGTCCTGGCCGCACTCGCCCGCGGAGCGCTCGACCCCGAACCGATCGCCTGGCAGCGCCTCGCCGACTATCGCGCCGCAGGCGGCTACACCCTGCTGGAGCGCCTGCGGAGCGGCGAGACCGGCGTTGCCGCGCTCGAGGCCCGGCTCGCCGAAGCCGGCCTGCGCGGCCTCGGCGGTGCCGGCTTCCCGACCGCGCGCAAGTGGCAGGCGGTGCGCGCCGGCGCCGCGCCGCGCTACCTGGTCGTCAATGCCGACGAAGGCGAGCCGGGCACCTTCAAGGACCGCCACTACCTGGAAACGGCGCCGCACCGGGTGCTCGAGGGCGCGCTGGCGAGCGCGCTCGCGGTGGGCGCGGCGGCGATCTACGTCTACCTGCGCGACGAATACCCCGGCCTGCACGCGGTGCTGCGCGAGGCGATCGCCGAACTGGAGGCCGCCGGCCTCGTCGCACCCGGCTTCATCGTGTTGCGCCGCGGCGCCGGCGCCTACATCTGCGGCGAGGAGTCGGCGCTGATCGAGTCGCTCGAAGGCAAGCCGGGCAAGCCGCGCCATCGCCCGCCCTTCGTCGCCGAGGCCGGGCTCTTCGGCCGACCGACGCTGGTGAACAACGTCGAGACCCTGTACTGGATCCCGCTGCTCGCCGCCGGCGCCGCCTTCGCCGGCGAGGGGCGGCGCCGGCGCAGCGGCCTGCGCAGCTTCTCGGTGTCTGGCCGCGTGAACAAGCCCGGTGTGCACCTGGCCCCCGCCGGCATCACCCTGCGCGAGCTGGTGGACGAGCACTGCGGCGGCCTGCAGCCCGGCCACCGCCTGCTCGCCTACCTGCCCGGCGGCGCCTCGGGCGGCATCCTGCCCGCCGCGCTCGCCGACCTGCCGCTCGACTTCGACACCTTGCAGCCCCATGGCTGCTTCATCGGCTCGGCGGCGATCATCGTGCTCTCGGACCAGGACGATCTGCGCGCCGTCGCCGACAATCTGCTCGCCTTCTTCGCCGACGAATCCTGCGGCCAATGCACGCCCTGCCGCCTCGGCACCGAAAAGCTGCTCGCGCTGCTGCGCACGGACGACTGGGACGTGGCGCGCCTGCAGGCCCTCGCGCAGACCCTGCGCGACGCCTCGATCTGCGGCCTCGGCCAGGCCGCGCCCAACCCGGTGAGCAGCCTGCTGCGCTTCTTCCCGGCCGAGCTCGCGCGCGCCGGGGTGAGGCTGCATGCCGGGCCTCCTGCCCGCGACACCGGGGAGCTGCAGCCATGAGCCGGCACGATCGCAAGGCCCTTGGCTCCACGCCCAAGCCCCCCAACCTGGCGATGGCGCCAGTTGTTGCGGCAGCACACGACGCGCTCGACCAGCGTGCGGACGCCTTCGAGATCCTCCTCGACGGCGTCGCGGTGCAGGCTTTCCCCGGCGAGACGCTGTGGCAGGTCGCACTGCGCGCCGGCGAGCGCATCCCCCACCTGTGTTTCAAGGACGCTCCCGGCTACCGCGCCGACGGCAACTGCCGCGCCTGCATGGTCGAGATCGAGGGCGAGCGCGTGCTCGCCGCCTCCTGCATCCGCGCGGCGCAGCCGGGCATGGTGGTACGCAGCGCCAGCTCGACGCGGGCACGGCAGGCGCGCGAGGGCGTGCTCGAACTGCTGCTCGAGCAGCAGCCGGCACGCACACACAGCCCCGACCGCTCCAGCGATTTCTGGGAGCTGGTCGAGCACATGCGTTTGCCCGCCGCCGACCGCGGCCCCGCAGCGCAGCAGCCGGACCGCACCCACCCCGCGATCCACGTGAACCTGGACGCCTGCATCACCTGCGGCCTGTGCGTGCGCGCCTGCCGCGAGGTGCAGGTGAACGAGGTCATCGGCCTCGCCCACCGCGGTGCACGTGCGAAGATCGTCTTCGACTTCGACGATGCGCTCGGCGACAGCAGCTGCGTGGCCTGCGGCGAGTGCGTGCAGGCCTGTCCCACCGGCGCGCTGATGCCCGCCACCCTGGTCGATGCGCAGGGCCGCGGCGACTCGGCCTGCGCCGAGCGCAAGGTGGATTCGGTGTGCCCCTACTGCGGCGTGGGCTGCCAGCTCACCTACCACGTCCGGGACGAGCGCATCCTCTTCGTCGAGGGCCGCAACGGCCCGGCCAACGAGAACCGCCTGTGCGTGAAGGGCCGCTTCGGCTTCGATTACCCCAACCACCGCGGCCGCCTCACGACGCCGCTGATCCGCCGCGCGGGCGTGCCCAAGGGCGTGGATCCCGCCTTCGATCCGGCGAATCCGCTCAGCCACTTCCGCCCGGCGAGCTGGGACGAGGCGCTCGACTTCGCCGCCGCCGGCCTCCGCCGCCTGCTCGACGCCCACGGCCCCGGCGTGCTCGCCGGCTTCGGCAGCGCCAAGTGCTCGAACGAGGAGGCCTGGCTGTTCCAGAAGCTGGTGCGCACGGGCTTCGGCTCCAACAACGTCGACCACTGCACCCGGCTGTGCCACGCCAGCTCGGTCGCCGCGCTGATGGAGTGCATCGGCTCGGGCGCGGTCACGGCCTCCTTCATGCAGGCCGCGCACGCGGACGTGGTCATCCTCACCGGCTGCAACCCGACGGTGAACCACCCGGTCGCCGCCACGTACTTCAAGCAGGCCGCCAAGCGCGGCACCAGGCTGATCGTGCTCGACCCGCGCGGCCTGGTGCTCGGCCACCACGCCCACCGCATGGTGAGCTTCACGCCGGGCAGCGACGTCGCGCTGTTCAACGCCATGCTCAACGTCATCGTCGGCGAGGGCCTGTGCGACCGCGACTTCATCGCCGCGCGCACCGAGGGCTTCGAGGCGCTCGCCGCCCACGTCGCACCGCTCACGCCCGAGGCCATGGCGCCGCTGTGCGGGGTGGCGCCGGACGAGATTCGCGCCATCGCCCGCCTCTACGCCACCGCCGAGCGCGCGATGATCTTCTGGGGCATGGGCATCTCGCAGCATGTGCACGGCACCGACAACGCGCGCTGCCTGATCGCGCTCGCGCTCGCCACCGGCCATGTCGGCCGCCCCGGCACCGGCCTGCATCCGCTGCGCGGGCAGAACAACGTGCAGGGGGCGTCCGACGCCGGCCTGATCCCCATGGTGCTGCCCGACTACCGCCCGGTGGGCGACGCGCAGTACCGCGCCGCCTTCGAGGAACTGTGGGCGACGCCGCTCCCCGCCGAGCCCGGCCTCACGGTCGTCGAGACCATGGACGCGATCGCCGCCGGCCGGGTGCGCGGCATGTACATCCTCGGCGAGAACCCGGCGATGTCCGACCCCGACCTGCACCACACCCGCGCCGCGCTCGCCAGGCTCGAGCACCTCGTCGTGCAGGACCTCTTCGTCACCGAGACCGCGCAGTTCGCCGACGTGATCCTGCCCGCCTCGGCCTGGCCCGAGAAGGACGGCACCGTCACCAACACCAACCGCCAGATCCAGCTCGGCCGCGCCGCCGTGCCGCTGCCCGGCGAGGCGCGGCCCGACTGGTGGATCCTCCAGCAGCTCGCCCGCTGCCTCGGCCTCGACTGGCAGTACGCGCACCCGCGCGAAGTCTTCGCCGAGATGAAGCGGGCGATGCGCTCGCTCGACCACATCGACTGGGCGCGTCTGGAGCGCGAGGGAGCGGTCACAACCCCTTGCCCGGCCGAGGACGCCCCGGGCAAGGACGTGGTCTTCGACGACCGCTTCCCCACCGCGAGCGGACGCGCGCGCTTCCGCCCCGCCGTGCCGCTGCCGCCCGACGAGCCGGTCGACGCCGCCTGGCCCACGGTGCTGATCACCGGCCGCCAGCTCGAACACTGGCACACCGGCGCGATGACGCGGCGCAGCGCGGTGCTCGACGCGCTCGAACCGGCCGCGGTGGCGACGCTGGCCCCGGCCGAACTGGCGCGCCTCGGCCTCGCTCCCGGTGCCGCACTGAGCATCGAGACCCGCCGCGGCCGCATCACGCTCGCCGCCCGCGCCGATCCGCTGATGCCCGCGGGCATGGTCTTCGTGCCCTTCTGCTACGTCGAAGCCGCAGCCAACCTGCTCACCAACCCGGCCCTCGATCCGTACGGAAAGATTCCGGAGTTCAAGTACGCGGCGTGCCGGCTCGGCCCCGGCTGAGCCTCGCGGGCAGCGCCCTCCCCGACCGCCACGGCCGCGGCCCTGGTGCACCGGGTCCGCGCGGCACCGCCGCGGCCGTCCTTGATGCTGTCATGCGCAGAGTTCGGGTGCTATAGAGACACTGTGCGCGCGAAACGGTGTTCGCGGCTTCGCACCAGCGGCGGGGAGGACGGTGCCATGAGCGAGAAGATCGACCAACTGGTGGGCGAACGGCGCGCGGCCCTCGGGCGCAAGGACGGCGTCGCGGACAAATGGGGCCTGGCCCTGTCGGGCGGCGGCATCCGCAGCGCGACCTTCTGCTTCGGCCTGCTCGGCGTGCTCGCCCGCAACCGCCTGCTCGAACGCTTCGACCTGCTCTCGACCGTGTCCGGCGGCGGCTACATCGGCGGCATGCTCGGCCGCCTGCTGCACGGCGCACGCTCCGCGGACGACACCCGCGCCATCTTCGCGGCCTTCGGCTCCCAGGAGCCACGCTGGTTTCGCTGGTGGCTGCGCGCCAACGGCCGCTACCTGGTGCCGCGCGGGCCGGCAGACCGGACCTTCGCGTTCGCCATCTTCCTGCGCAACCTGCTTGCGATCCACCTCGAGCTCGGCGCGCTGGCCCTCGCGCTCGGCGTGGCGCTGGCGACGATCGATGTGGGCGTGTGGGCTGCGATCGCGCACTGGGTGACGGACGAGTGGGTGACGGGCGAGCGCATCGAGGCCCTGCGCTGGCTGCCGCTCTGGCTGCCCACGCTGTGGCCGGCCGCGATCCCGGTGCTGGCCGTGCTCGGCGGCCTGGCCACCGCGGCGTACTGGGTCGTGCCCTGGGTGGCGTCGGCCGGCCGGCCCGGTTGGCGGCCCGGCTACCTCGCCGTGCAATGGGGGATCCTGGCGATCGCATGCGGGCTGCTGGTGGGCTTTCGCGACACCCTCATCGGCCCGCAAGGGCAACCGGGTCATGCGATCCGGATGGCGCTGACCTGGGGAACGATCGGCCTTGCCACCGCCTGGCTGATCGCGATCCCGTGGGCGCGCTTCCTGCTGCGTCACCTCTTCGAAGAGACCGCGCGCGATGCGCTGCGGCTCCGCGAGGAGGCGGTGCGGCGTTGGCTGGCCGACTGGCAATCCCTTTGCATGAAGGCGATCGCGGTCGTACTGCTGCTCGGGCTGGTGGACCGGGTGGCGTGGTTCCTCGCCTTCGAGTTCGAGGCGCAGGCCAACACGGCGCTCGCCCTGGCGGTGGCCGCCGCCGCGCTACGGGCGGCGATGCCGGTGCTGGGTGGCGGCCCCCAGGGCGGAATCAGCGGCAAGCTGCTGCTGAGCCTGGGCCAACTCGCCGGCTACGTTCTCAGCTTCCTGCTGTGCGCGTGGTGGGTCTCGCTGGTGCACGCGGCGGCGCTGGGGCCGATGTTCCCGACCAAGTGCGCGGAGGACCTCGTCGCGACCAACTGCGCGGCGAACCTCGTCGCGACCGCCTGGGCGGTGGACTTCGGTGCGCCCTGGCTCCGGCTGCTCGTGATCGCTGCGGCCGCCGGCGGCTACGTGCTCGCCACCGGGCGCAACTTCGAATTCCTCAATCTCTCGTCGCTGCACACCTTCTACCGTGCACGCCTGGTGCGCAGCTACCTGGGCGCGGCCAACCCGGCCCGCTTCGACCGGCAGGACCCGCTCGGCCCCATCGGCGTCGTTTCCGAGAACGGCGCGGCGCACCTCGCCCACAAGAGCGTGTTCGCCCCCGACGCGGGCGACGACTTGGCGCTGGAAGCCTACGCGCCGCACCGGCAGGGCGGCCCGGTGCATCTGATCGGGGTCTGCATCAACCAGACGCACGATCCGCGTGGCGGGCTGTTCAACCGCGACCGCCGCGGCCTCCCGCTGACGGTGGGACCACGGGGCTGGGTGCGGGTGGGGCTGGGGCAATGGGAAAAGATGGAAGGCCGGGGCGCCCTCGGCCTGGGCTCGTGGGTGGCGATCTCGGGCGCCGCGGTGTCGCCCGGCCTGGGCAGCCAGACGCGCGGCGGCATCTCGGCGCTGCTGGCCTTCGCCGGCATCCGCCTCGGCTACTGGTGGACGCGCGCTGCACGCGAGAACCTGCAGCGCCCGAAACGCCGCCTCGCAGCCAAGTCGCGCGGCCTGCTCAGCGAGGTGTTCTGCAACTTCAAGGGCAGCAGCGGCCCCGACTGGTTCCTGAGCGACGGCGGTCACTTCGAGATCACGGGCGCCTACGCCCTGCTCGCCGAGCGCTGCGGCATGATCGTGGTGGCCGACTGCGGCGCCGACCCGGACTATCGCTTCGGCGACCTCGAGAACCTGGTGCGCAAGGCGCGCATCGATCTGGGCGCGGAGATCGAGTTCCTGCGCCCGCGTCCCTGTGCGGAGGGTGCGGCGCGACCGGCCGGGCTGGCGCTGTTCGGCTCGCTCAACGATCTGGCCTCGCGCAAGAGCAACGCCTGCCTCGCGCTCGCGCGCGTGCGCTACGTCGACACGGCCGAGCCGGGCTGGCTCGTGCTGGTCAAGCCCAACATCAGCGCCGGGCTGCCGGTCGACCTGATCAACTTCGCCGCCAGCAACCCGGCCTTCCCGCAGCAGACCACCGCCGACCAGTTCTTCGACGAGGCGCAGTGGGAGAGCTACTACCAGCTCGGCTTCAATCTCGGCGACGTGCTCGATGCGGACTTGCTGGAGGAGCTGCGCAGTCGCAACGCGGCCCTGTTCGAGTCCGACACCGGCGCCCTCACCGCGGCAACGCCCCGGACCTCCGTTACCCCGGCGACAATGCCGGCGGGCGCGGCCGCAGCGGCCGCGGCCGTCGCCGAGGCCGCGGCCAGCCGGCTGCCCGAGCGCATCCGCAACAGCGCGGTGAGCGCCTCGATCGGCATCGGCGCAGTAGCCACGGTGCTGGTGTCGTCGTGGCAGGCCGTGGACGGCGCGTTCGGAGCGATGGCCGAGGAACGCAAGGCCGAGCGCGATGCGATCCACAAGATCACCGAGCTATGGGCGAAGCTGCCGGAGCTCGATCGCTGCGACAAGACCCTGAAGCAGGAAGAGCCGCCGCTCACCGCCTTGGCGGGCGCCTTCCTGCACCATGCGGATGCGCTGTGCCCATCGGAAGAGGCCGACTGGCTCGCCGAATCGAGGCTGGTGCAGGAAATCTTCGACGAGGCGATCGAACGCTGCCGTCTGGTCGAGACGCGAACGCGCAGCGTTGCCTGTACGGCGCTGCTCGACGCCCAGGCGCGTCCCGTCGAAGACCGCCAGGCATGGCCCCAGATCTGCTTTGCGAAGCGCAGGGAGGATCCTCCTGCAGGAAGGCAGCCACACTACTGGGCCTATCTTTACGGGTCGGGCGCCACGAGGAACCTCAGCGCGCATCCGGGCGACCCGGTCGCCAATTCGAAGGCGAGCGCGGAGGAGGAGCGCGCGAATGCCCGACGGGCCTTGTGCGCAAGCCCTCCCGACAGCGCGCCCGCGGCTGCGACGCCCGCGCCGCAACCGAAGCCGACGAGCGCCCCGACACCGACGGTGCCCGTCTGTAGCGGCAAGACCATCTACGTGCAGATCCACGGCCCCGACCAACGCGACACGGTGCGAACCTATCGCGAACCCTGGCGCAAACTAGGCGCCTCGGTGCCGCCAATCGAGGACGTGGTGGCGAGCGCACGCGCGAAGCAGCGCCCCCCGCCGCGGCCGGTCGAACGGACGACCGTGCGCTACCACGACGCCGGCTCGCTCGCCTGCGCACGGGAGTTGCGAGCCGCGGCCGAGTGTGACGGTACGCAGCAAAACGTCGCCCGGTGCAAGCAGGAGAAGAAGGAGGGCGAGTGCCGGAAAGCGCAGCAGGACGACCAAGCGTGCCGGAACAAGCCGAACTGGATAGTCGAGCCGCTTGCGCCATCGCTCAAGCCCACGCGCGGCGTGATCGAGGTCTGGATCGGCCCCGAAGTCCCCGCCAGGGCGGGCGAAGCCAAATGAATCGGCGGCACGAAGGGCGCGGGCGAGTCCTTGGCGACTCGCCCGCGCCGCGGTTTCCGCCCCGAAGCGGCCCGCGCGCGACGGGATGCAGTCGGAGCAGCGCTCAATCGACCTTCGGCCCCACCACCGTCCAGATCTGGTTCATGCGGGCGGTGAAGCGCCCCGGGTCGGCGATCAGGGGCGGCTCGACCGGCACCGCGAGGGCTCTGGCGGCATCGGCCGCCTTCGTCTCGCGCAGGCTCCTGCGCACCACGTCGTCGATCACGGTGAACACGAAGCTGCGCACCTGCTGATTGAAGATGTCGTTGTGGTCGGCCATCACCGATTCATCGGTCTTGATGAAGTAGAGCGGATAGTTCGCCGGCAGCGGGCCGATCGTGGGCTGGCCGGACAAGGTCGTCCAGCCCTTGGGCGTGCAGTGTTCGGGCACCGCGTCGCAGCGCGTCATCTCGAAGCTCACCGCCGCGCCCTGCCCGCTCGCGTGCAGGCGATGGGTCAGGAAGGGCGCGAAGTTGCCCACCGTGGTGGCGTCGAGATGGCGCTCGCGCAAGGGCATGGCCTCGCTCGGCGCCTCACGGTCGTGGTAGTAGGTGCGCTGCAGGTCGGCCTGCCGCCAGGTGAGCAGCCCGATCGTCTGGCCGAGCGGAAACGCGTAATGCGTGGCCGCGTCGGCATCCGAGCTGATCGAGATGAACAGGGGCAGCTGGTTCGGGGCGTAGGGCTGCTCGACCGCCGCCTCGACGAAGGGCAAGGCCTGGTTGGCCTCGATCGCCGGGTTCAGCACCAGCACGCCGTCGCCGAACAGCCGTGCGCGGCCCTGCTCCGCGCGGTTGGTCACGCGCTCGGTGAACACGTCGGTGAGCGCGCGCACCACGATCGCCCCGCCGAAGCTGTGCCCCACCACCACGAGCACGTTGCGCGCCTCCCCGGCGGTGACGCGGTCGAGGTCGAGCAGCAGGCGGGTGACCGAACCGCTGCCGAGTTCCTCCGCGACCGCCTTGCGATCCCAGAAGGTGAGGTTCTCCACCAGTGGCAGCTGGATGCTGGCACCACGCCAGCCCACATAGACGCCGACCAGCCGGCGCGTGCGCAGGCCGCCCGCCCCGTACTGTTGGCCGAGGATGGTGCCGAGGGTGCGCAGCGCTTCCTTGAAGCTGCGTACGTTGCCGTCCTCCTCGCTGGCGTTGTGCTTCCAGCCATGGACGAAGACCACGACCACCGCCCCGCCCGCGCGCGCCCGGGTCCCGATCCTGTCGAGCACGTCCGCCACCCTGCGGTCGTCGAAGGCATTACCGCGCTCGGTGAATTCGACGAAGGCGAAATCGTGCGATTCGAACTCCTGGTAATAGCTGTTGCGACAGGCTTCGGAGTCCGGAGCGCTCCGGCACGCCGTGGCGTCGGCGGACGGGTGATAAGCCTCGTTCGAAGCACAGCCCGCCACGATGCAGGCGGCGAGCGCCGTCAGGATCCGCCTTGTGCGCAATGCTCCGCTTCCACGCTTCATAATCGCCTCCCTCCCTGACCGCACGGCGGTCGTTCGACGGGCAAGGGGCGCTTCGCGTGCCGGGCCTCGTGCCATCCGTCATGCCTGCCCGTCATCGTCGCCCTCGATTCAGCTTAGGAAGCGGCACACCACCTGTCCAGCCAAGCCGCATCGGCGGGCGTGGCGTCGGCTGCGCAGCGGCACGGGCGACTCCGGCCGATGCGGCCCCCCGCACAGCCCCGGCGCTTGTCGGCGACCGCGCCGGGCGGCGACAATGCGGGTCCCGCCGGCTCGTGGGCGTTCCCGCCGCGTCCGCCCTGCCTTGCCCCGACCTCCGAGCCCCGTCCGCGGAACCCCGCCGGACCTCCCCGAGCCGGTCGGCGCCGGCCGGGCGGCACGACGCGGCCCTCCTACCCGCAGCAGCAAACCCAGCCCGCGGCATCGACAGCGGAGCCACGATCATCCTGAACACACCCGGCAAGACCCCCGACGATCCTCTCCGCGCCGGCCGCCCCTCCACCCTGCGACGCCTGCTCGGCTCGCGCGCGGGCGTCGGCGCGGGCGTGCTGGCGATCTCCGCGCTCGCCTTCGCCACCTTCCACCACGAGACGGTGAACGTGGCCCTCGTCGAGGAGGGACCGCTGCGCCAGGCGATCGTGGCGAGCGGGCGGGTGCGCACGCCCGAGCGCATCGTGGTATCGGCGCAGATCGCCGGGCGGGTGCAGGCGGTGGAGGCGCGCGAGGGCGACACGCTGGCGCCGGGCCAGGCGCTGCTGCGCCTGGACGAGCGCGAGTGGGGGGCGGCCGTCGCCCAGGCCGGCGCCGCCGTGGTGCAGGGCGAGGCGCGCCTGCGCCAGCTGCGCGAGCTCGGCCTGCCGGTGGCCGAACAGGCGCTGCGCCAGGCCGAGGCCACGGCGCTGCAGGCGCAGCGGCACCATCGGCGCGTGCAGGAGCTCGTCGCGCGCGGCTTCTACAGCCAGGCACAGCTCGACGAGGCGCGCCGGGCGCTCGACGTGGCCGACAGCCAGGTCCGCAGCGCCCGCCTGCAGCGCGCCAGCCAGCAGCCTGGCGGCAGCGAGATCGAGCTCGCGCGCAGCGCCCTGGAACAGGCGCGCGCGGCGCTGGCCGCGGCGGAGACCCGGCTGAGCTACGCGACCCTGCGCGCCCCGGTCGCGGGGACCGTGCTGACCCGCAACGTCGAGGCCGGCGACACCGTGCAGCCAGGCACGCCGCTGATGACGATCGCCCCGGCCGGCGCCACCGAGCTCACCGTGCAGATCGACGAGAAGAACCTCGCCCTGCTTCACCCCGGCCAGGCCGCGCTGGCCTCGGCCGATGCCTACCCGGGCGAGCGCTTCGCCGCCGTGCTCGCCTACATCGCCCCCTCGGTGGACGCCCAGCGCGGCTCGGTGGAGGTCCGCCTGCGCGTACCCGAGCCGCCGCCCTACCTGCGCCACGAGATGACGGTATCGCTCGACATCGAGGCGGCGCGGCGCGAGCGCACGCTGGCCGTGCCCGCCGCGGCGGTACGCGAGTCCGGCGGGGCGCAGCCCTGGGTGCTGGTGGTGCGCGACGGCCGTACCGCACGCCAGCCGGTGCGGCTGGGCATCCGCGGCGCCGGCAGGGTGGAGGTGCTCGAGGGCCTCGCCGCCGGCGAGGCCGTGGTGCCGGCGCCGGCCGACGTGCCCGCAGGGCGGGCGGTGCGGACGCGCGTGCAGCCATGAAGTCGTGGATGCCCTTCGAATGGATCGCCGCGCTGCGCTTCCTGCAGGAGGGACGCATGCAGTCGCTGCTGATCATCGTCGGCGTCGGCGTCGGCGTGGCGGTGATCGTGTTCATGTCGGCGCTGCTGTCCGGTCTGCAGGCCAACCTGGTGCGCCGCACGCTCAGTTCGCAGGCGCACATCGTGCTGCTGCCGGCCGAGGAGGTGGCGCGCCCGCAGGCCTCGAGCGGGCACGACGCGATCCGCCTGCAGAAGCAGGCGCAGCGGCTGCGCTCGATCGACCAGTGGCAACTGCTGCGCGACCGCCTCGAGGCCTGGCCCGAGATCGCCGCGGTGTCGCCGGCCGCCTCCGGCCCAGCGTTCGCGGTGCGTGGCGACGCCAGCAAGGCGGTGACCCTGCTCGGCATCGAACCCGCGCGCTACCAGCAGGTCATCGACCTCGGCGGACGCATCACCGCCGGCGAGCTGCGCGTCGGCGCCGGCGAGGCGGTGATCGGCATCGAGCTGGCCAAGGACCTCGGCGCCGACGTCGGCGACAAGCTGCGCATCCGCGGCGCGCAGGGCGAGGCCGAGACGCTGACCGTGACCGGGCTGTTCGATCTCGGCAACAAGGGCGTCAATGCACGCAACGTCTATGTCGGCCTGCGCACCGGTCAGACCCTGCTCGACCTGGTCGGCGGCGTCTCCAACATCGACCTCGCCCTCCACGACCTCGACCTCGCGGAGGACGTGGCGCAGCGCATCGCCGCCGAGTCCGGCCTGATCGCCGACAGCTGGATCCGCACCAACGCGCAGTTCGTCACCGCGCTCACCTCGCAGCGGGTGTCGAGCAACGTGATCCGCTTCTTCATCGCGCTCTCGGTGTCCTTCGGCATCGCCAGCGTGCTGGTGGTGTCGGTGGTCCAGCGCAGCAAGGAGATCGGCATCCTGCGCGCGATGGGCGCCACGCAGGCGCAGATGCGGCGCATCTTCCTGCTGCAGGGCGGCATCGTGGGTTTCCTCGGATCCTTCCTGGGCTCGGCGCTGGCGTGGGCCTTCCTGATGCTGTGGCGGATGCTCGCGCGCAACCCGGACGGCACGCCGCTGTTCGACATCGGCGTCGAGCCCGCGCTGGTGGCGATCGCCGCGGGCGGCGCCAGCGTGGTCGGCATCCTCGCGGCGCTGCTGCCGGCACGGCGTGCGGCAGGGCTCGACCCGGTGGTGGCGATCCGTGGCTGACGCGGTCCTGAAACTCGAAGGCCTGCGCAAGGCCTACGCCGGCGCCGACACGGAGTACGAAGTCCTGCACGGCATCGACCTGCGCCTCGGGCGCGGCGAGTTCGCCGCCCTGATCGGCCCCTCCGGCTCGGGCAAGAGCACGCTGCTCAATCTGATCGGCCTGCTCGACCGCCCCAGCAGCGGCCGCCTCGTCATCGATGGCGAGGAGACCGCGACGCTCGACGACACCGCCCTCACCCGCCTGCGCGGCGAACGCATCGGCTTCGTGTTCCAGCACCACCACCTGATCCCCGCCTTCACCGCCGAGGAGAACGTCGCCATGCCGCTGCTGATCGCGCGCGGGCGGCCGGACGCGGCGATGTTCGCGCGCGCCGGCGAGCTGCTCGACCGCGTCGGCCTGGCCCGGCAGCGGCGCCAGCTCGCCAACCGGCTCTCCGGCGGCCAGCAGCAGCGCGTCGCGATCGCCCGTGCGCTGGCAATGTCGCCCGCGCTGGTGCTCGCCGACGAACCCACCGGCAACCTCGACACGCACTCGGCGGACGAGGTCTTCGCGCTGCTGCGCGAGGTCAATCGGCAACTCGGCACGAGCTTCCTGATCGTCACCCACGACCCCCGCCTCGCCCGCCGCTGCGACCGCATCATCGAACTCGTGGACGGGGTCGTCGTCTCCGACCGGCCCAACAACGCCGCGCCGCCGGACTCTGGCCCGGTCGACGGCTCATGAGGCCGCGAGCGCGACGAAGCTCATCCGACCGTGTAGCCGCCATCCACGACGATTTCCTGGCCGTAGATGTTCCTGGCGCTGTCCGACGCGAGGAACACCGAGAGCTCGGCGATATCCTCCGGCTGACCGAATGCGCCAGGCATGAGCCGGGACGTGATCTTCTCCGCGACGGCCCCCAGGATCTCGGGCGGCAGCCCGACCGTGCCCCACAGCGGCGTCCCGATCGGGCCGGGGGCGATCGAGTTGACCCGGATGCCCAGGGGGGCAAGCTCGGCCGCCAGGGTCTGGGACAGGGACTTCAACGCAGCCTTGCTGGCGCTGTAGATGGCCAGCCCGGGAAAGCCGACCTGGGTCAGGAAGGTCGTGATGAACTGGATCGAGCCCCCCTTGCGGATGTGGGGAACGAAGAGACGCGCGGTTTCCGCCGCACCGAAGAGATTGACCGAGAACTGCGTATGGAAGGCTTCGGCGGTGCTGTCCGCGAAAGACACGACGCGCGCGATGCCGGCATTGGGCACGACGACATCCACACCGCCATGGACGCGGACGGCTTCATCGACCAGGCGCTGCAGGTCCTCGGCCCTGGTCACGTCACCCGCCACGGCCCGGACCTGCCCGGGCCACGCGGTCTCGAGTGCCTTCAAGGCGTCGAGATTGCGCGCGAACGCCACCACCCGGGCGCCTTCCTGCGCATAGCTTTCGACGATCGATCTGCCGATCCCGCTGCTGGCGCCCGTGACGACGGCCACCTTGCCTTCAAGCTTTCTCACCATGTCTCGCTCCTGAAATACGATGGGGTCAGGTCTTCCATTTGAAATACGATGGGGTCAGGTCTTCCATTTGCTCATCCATCTCCAGACAGCTCATCAGGCCCTCCTTTGCGTCGCGCTCACGCTCTTCGCCCACAAGACGAAAGCAGGCGCGCATTTCGAATGCGCGCCTGCTGATGAACACCCTTGGCCCACCGAATCCTTTCATCTCCTTGCCCGGCGCCCCGTTCTGCTCACGCCGATCAGCGCCACGCCAAGTCCGAGCAGGATGAGCGATGTCGGCTCCGGCACGACGAACGCCGTCGAGGTTCCAGTCTTGCCCAGTCCAATGATATCCGTATTGGCGACATCCCAATTTTCGGCACCGAGCCTCGTGAAGTCGCCCGCCGTTCGCATATCGTTGGCGCGGACGCAAGAGACGCCCGGGTCGCCGCATCGTTGGTTGTTGGGGTTGAGCGTGAAGAAATCCGAATCGAGCGCGGCGCTCCAATAGCCCATCACACCGCTATCGACACTCAGATAACTCGAGAAGTTCTGCCTCCCTGCCGGAGAGATCATCGTATTGACCTGGCTATTGACATCGGCACCAGAGGTGAAGTCGAAACGCGCAAGAAAATAGCAGCCGGCATTATTGTTCGCTGCGCAGCTCACCCCCTGATAGGCGCCCTCGGCGTTGCCGCTCCGACTGCCCCCCTGGCCACGCCTGGCGAGATCGGCGGCACTGAACGGCGAGCTGATGTTCTGATTGTTGTTGTCCCACCAATAGAAGTCGAGCACCCCACCCTGGGTCGTATCCGGCGCAGTCCCGGGGTTATTGATGTGGGGGACATTCGGATCACTGCCGGATTGCAGCAGCTCGATTGGCTGCCTGTGGATGGATCCGTCGATCCTCCGCGCCTTGCCAGCCTGACCCACCCCGCCGGCTTGATCCTTCACTCTAGACGGTGGCAAGTGACAGGCAAGGAAAATGACGCGGCCGCGCGGAACCGAGCCCGCCGTCGTCCTCTTGCAGACGCTGAAACCGGCGTGCCGACGCTACTTGCTCGCCAAGGCCGCAAGCGCCGCGCGCACACTTTCCAATGCCCCCGGAAAGTCGAACACCTCGATCTGGCGTCGAACCTCTTCAAAGTCCATCAGCAAGGTCTCGCGCAGGGCCTGCCGATTTTCCGCAAGGAAGCTGATCGCCGTCGTGTCGTCCCCGGCCAGCAAGGCCTCGAGTCGCACCAGCACGCTGGTGTCCACCCGTCTTGCAGGCATCTCCTGCACCATTACCCGATTGGCTTGCACCAGAGCATCCTGTAGCGCGGCAATCAGCCTGGGCAGACGTTCGGTCAGCGGCACCAGCGCCGCCTGCACCTCCGCACGGTCGCCGCGCTTGAGCGCGTCCTCGAGGTCGCCGGCGAGTCGATGGACGATCGTGGCGCCGACCGTGCCGGCCGCACCCTTCAGCGCGTGAGCCAGGCGCCTCGCGCCGGCAAGATCGTCTTGCTGGATCTGTTCGGCGAGTTTGCGTGCATCGTCGCCATGGTATTCGGCGAAGAGCCCCAGGATAGGCGGGTAGTCCAGCCACGAACCGCCCAAGGTGCGCAGGCCACTTTCCAGATCCAGATCGCCAATCGCCGACAGCCGCGTGCGCAGCTCGGCATCGGCGGCCTCCGCAGGCGCTGCGGCCAGCGGAGCCAGGTCGGCCTGCGGCGCCATCACGCCAGCACCTGCAACGCTGCACGGGTGGTCGCCTTCATCAAGTGCGAAGTCCGACTCGTCGGACGCCGACGGCGGCAACTTCCCGGTTCGCCCCGGCAGCCACTTGTGCAGGGTGGCGTAGAGCCGCTCCGGCTCCACGGGCTTGGCGATGAAATCGTTCATGCCGGCCTCCACGCAGGTGCGGCGATCGTCATCGAAGGCATTGGCGGTCATTGCCAGAATCGGCTTGTCGCGCCAGCCCGGCAGGGCGCGGATGGCGCGGGTCGCGTCCAGGCCATCCATCACCGGCATCTGCATGTCCATCAGGATCAGCGCGTAGTCGGCGGCCTTGACCCGCTCCAGGGCCTCGGCGCCGTCCTCGGCCGTCTCCACCGTCAAACCGACGGCATGCAGCAGCTCCAATGCCACCAGCCGGTTGATGGGGTTGTCTTCCACCAGCAACACCCGCGTGCCCGCCTGCTCATGGCGCAGCGCCCGCTCGGCATCGGCGCGCCGCGCCGTTGGTGCGGGCATGATGCCGTGGCCGCGCTGCAACAGCACCGTAAACCAGAAGGTGCTGCCCTCGCCCGGGATGCTATCCATCCCCGCCTCACCGCCCATCATCTGCGCCAGGTTGCGCGTCAGCGCCAGACCGAGGCCGGTGCCGCCGTATTTGCGCGTGGTGCCGACTTCGGCCTGCTGGAACACGTGGAACAGGCGCTGCCCCTGCGCCGGCGTCACGCCAATCCCCGTGTCCTCGACTTCAAAGCGCACCTGCAAGCCCTCCGCGCCATCCTTCAACAGCTTGGCGCGCAGGACGATGCTGCCCCTTTCGGTAAACTTGACCGCGTTGCCAGCCAGGTTGAACAGACATTGGCGCAGGCGCATCGGGTCGCCACGCAACCACGTCGGCACGGCGTCGCCGTCGAGTTCGATGTGCAAGCCCTTGGATTGGGCGGACGGGCGAATCAACGAGGCGACGTGGTCGAGCACCGCCGAGAGGTGAAAATCTTCCAGCGCCAGATCGAGTTTGCCGGCCTCGATCTTGGAGAGGTCGAGGATGTCGTTGATCAGGCCGAGCAGATGCCGGCCCGATGCCTCGATCTGCTCCAGCCGCCCGTCCTGCTGCGGAGTGACACCATCCTTTCGCAGCAGATGAGTCAGTCCGATGATGGCGTTCATCGGCGTGCGGATCTCGTGGCTCATGTTGGCCAGGAAGGCGCTCTTGGCCTGACTGGCGGCCTCGGCCTGCTGTCGCGCTTGCGCCAGTTCGGCGGTGCGCTGCGTCACCAGGTCTTCGAGGTGGTGGCGGTGGCGATCCAGTTCCTCGCCGAGGCGCTTCTTCTCGGTGATGTCCTCCTTCACCGCGACGTAATGGCTGATACGGCCATCCGGCTGCCGTAGCGGTGCGATATGGGCGAACTCGACATAGTCCTCGCCGCTGGCCTTGCGGTTGACCAGTTCGCCCTTCCACGTCTGCTCGGCCGTGAGCGCCGCCCAGATCGCGTCGTAGGTCGCGCGCGGCGTCCTGCCGGATTGCAGAATGCGCGGGTTCCTGCCGATGACCTGCTCGCGCGTGTAGCCTGTGGTGGCCAGAAACGCGGCATTGACGTATTCGATCTCGGCCGAGAGGTTCGTGATGACAATGCTCTCCGGGCTCTGCTCCACCGCCAGCGCCAGCTGACGCAGCGAAGTTTCCGCACGGCGCTGGTCCTGCAGCACGCTCAGCAGTGCCTGGCGTCCACGTTCCAGTTCCCGCGCGTGTTGCGCCACGGAGGCCTCGGCCCGCTTGCGCTCGGTGATGTCGGTATGGGTGCCGAGCATCCTGAGGGGCTTTCCGGCATCATCGAATGCGACGATCTTGCCGAGCGAAAGAATCCACTTCCAGTCCCCGTCGCGCGTTTTCTGACGGAATTCCACCCGATACTGCGCAGTTCTTCCCGCCACGTAGTCCGCGTAGGCGCGTGCCGTGATCTCCCTGTCGTCCGGATGAATGCGCTCGATCCAGGCTGCATTGGTTTCGACAAAGGTTTCGGGGTCATACCCCAGCATCGCGGCGTACTCCGCGTTGACGAGTGCCTCCCCGGACTGGACGTTCAGGTCATACAGGCCGAGGTTCGTGGCCTGCAAGGCGAGCCGCAGTCTTTCTTCGCTTTCGGCGAGTGCCGATTCCGCCCGCTTCTGGCCGGAAACGTCGATGCAGTATTCCACGCACCTGTTCTCGTCGAGCGCGCTGCCGGCAAACACGAACCATTGCCGCGAGCCATCCTTGCGCAAGTATTCCTTCTCGTACGGGCCGACGCGGCCGTTCGCCCGGAACGACTCCATCTCCGCGATGCTCGTCTCGATGTATTCCGGCGGCGTGAACGTTTGCCAGGTCAACTGGTGCGCGTCCACCTCCTGCCGGCTGTAACCCATGATCTTCAGAAAGGTGTCGTTGGCATCGATCAGGGTGCCGGAGGTCACGTCCCAGAACATCACGCCCACGTTCTGGACATCCAGAGCCTTCCTCAACCGGTTTTCGCTTTCGCGCAGCACGGCGGCCGCCTGCTGTGCGCTCACCAGCCGCTGCTGGCGCCACAGCAGAGCGACCCCGAGGCTGGCCAGCAGCATCAGCAGAACGCTCAGCAGTCCGGTGGTCCAGGCCTGCCGACGCACCGGCGCATGGATCTCGTCCTCATCCACCTTGGCGACCATGAACCAGGGCGTGTTCATGACCCTGCGAACGACGGCGAGCACGGGGGTGCCGCGATAGTCCACGCCTTCGACCACGCCCTGCACCCCTTGCACCGCCATCGCCGCCGGAAGGAGCGGGTTTGTCGCGATCGGCAGCCGCAGCCTGAGCGCCGAATCGGCGCGGTGGCGCAGGTCGTTCAGAGAAACCAGCTCGTCGCCTTCGCGCCGGATGAGAATGGTTTCCGCGCTGGCGCTGGGGGTGGGCCAGCGCTGGATCAGGGGGTACAGAAAGCGGCGCGGGTCGATGACGACCAACAGCATGCCGATTGCCGGCTCCCCCGCCTGGGATGACAAGCCGACCGGCGCGGCGAAGATCATCTGGATGGACTGGTCGGGCAGGCGATGCAGGTCGCTGAAGGAGACCTCGCGCGCCAACCGATTGCGCCGAACATGCTCGCGGCCATGCGCAAGGTTCGCGGCATCGCCGCAATACGTTTCCGGAACCGCCAGGCACCGCTCGCCGGCCGCATCGAACAAGGCCACCGCGCGGTAACCGTGACGCTGCTGGATTCCGCTCATCCATGCCTGCACACTCTCGAGGGCCTGGGCGTCGTCCGGCCTCTGCAGGTAGCGGGCCGCCTGCGGCACATCCTGCATGGCCTCGGCATCGGCGTACCGTTCCGTCATCCATTGGGCGATCTGCTCGACCTTCGTGTCTGCGATCTGGATGAGCGTTTCCGCGGCAAAGTGGCGGGCCTCGGCCTGCTGGTTGTGGTAATGCCAGCGGCCGCCGGCGCCGATCAGCGCCACCGATAGCGCCAGAACGAGCAGCAGCCGCGCGCCGAAAGAGCGGCTCATCGGGCTTGCGGAGGGAGTCGGGCTCGAGGCGGGGGTGCTCATTCGGCGATCCCGCCCTCTTGCGGAAGATCTGCCAGGTCCTCGGCATAGCGCCGCGGTTCATCCAGCCGCTGGCGCAGGGCGTCAGCCTCGCGCTTGAGTTCGAGGATGCGCCCCTCGCGGCCCAGCATCACCTCGTACCACTGCTGCAGTTCGGCGAGCTTTTGCCGAAGTTCGGCTTGCTGGCGCTTCTTGCTGACGATGCGCCAGATGGATTCACCTAGCAGACGAACCGTTTCCACGTCGGCGCCTGAATAAGGCTCGGGCTTGTTGCCGACCCCCGTAAGCATGTGTACCCGCCCGTCTTCGATCACCGGCACGCTGATCAGCCTCTCCAGGCCCGCATCGCCTTGCGGCAATCCATGCTTGTCGGGCGCATTGGCGTAGTCGTTGAAAACCACGGGCGCGCGAAGACGCAGGGCATCCGCCCAGACGCCGGCCTGGCTGACCGGGCAATGCTTGTCGCGGGTGGCCCGGCAATCCTGTTCCAGCGTGGCACGCGGCCAGGTGACCCGCTCGATGGTCTCCTGGTCGTCGTCGACGAGATGGATGACGGCGATCCGGCTACCGGTCAGTTCCTCGGCGAGTTCCTGCCCACGCTGCATGAACGCGGCTTCGTCGAGCGCCTCGGCGGCCTCCGGCAGGTTCAGCAGGGCTTGGTCACGGCGGGCTGCGAGCGCAAGCGCAAGCTCGCCCCTCTTGCGCTCGGTGACGTCCGTCAAGGTGCCGCGAACCGTCATGCCGCTCCCGTCCGGACCGCGCTCGACCACCTGACCGACCACACTCAGCCAATGGATGCTCTGGTCGGGGTGGATGACACGAAAATCGAACGCATAGTGGTCGAGGCCGCCGGGCGCCAACGACTGCCGGATCGTCTCGTGTGCGCGTGCGCGGTCGTCGGGGTGGGTTACGTCGAGGAAGGTGCCGAACTCCCAGTCGTCCTGCCAGGGCAGTCCGTAGAGGGAGTCGTGGTTCTTCGAGCGCGACATGCGGTCGGTCGGCACGCGATAGTCCCAAACGGCTACCTGGGCCAGCTCGGTGGACAGACGCAGGCGTTCCTCGCTCTCGCGCAAGCGCTCCTCCGCCTGCCGACGCGCCGTGATGTCGTGCGCCAGCACCAGTTCGCACTCCCGTCTGTCGAACTCCAGCACGTGCGAGGTGATCTCGACTTCGATCACACTGCCGTCTTTCTTCAAGTGCCGCCAGACGCCCGCCTGATCGAGGCCCCCTGCGGGCAACTCGCCCAGATTCTCGTAAAGGCGCGGCAGATCCTCGGGCGGGCGAATGTCCTTGATCGTCATGGAGAGGAATTCGTCCCGCGAATAGCCGTAGTGGCTGACTGCCGCATCGTTCACGGCCAGGAAGCGCAGTGTCGCGAGCTCAAAGACCCACATGGGGTTCGGGTTCGCATGAAAGAGATGGCGGTAGAGGGCGTCGCTCTCGCGCAATTCCGCCTCGGCGCGCTTGATCCGGCGAATGGCCAGGACAAGGACCAGGGTCAGCACCGCGGCGACCGACAATCCTGCCAGCAGCGCGATAACGGCACGATGGCGCGCTTCGGCCTCGGCCGTGCGCGCCGCCACCAACTCTTCCAGCCGCTGCTGGTAGTGCCACATCCCCTCTTCGAGACTGCGTCCGGGGGTGATGTCATGAATCATCGACAGCAGCAGGGGACGTCCATCGAATTCGAAAGGATGGGAATACACCTCGACGGTACGGAGCTCGCCACTCGCCAGTCGATGGCGGAAGATGAAGTAGTTGCGGTTTTCCTTTTCGGCAAGGGCGCGCTCGGCCGCCAACAGCTCCGCGCTGAAGGAGTTGATCTGCGCGATGGTCATGGACCGCAGCGCATCGCGTCCGTAACCATAGAAGTCCGCCGCGGCCGGGTTGGCATCGACGATCTGCCCGGAGGCCGGGTCGATCAGCAGCATCACGACGCCGTGATCGTCGAACACTTGGCGGAAATCGGGCACCTGTGCGAACAAGGTGGAGGGAATCAGCGCCAGCCACAGCGCGGCGAGGATGTGACGCAGGGAGATGGGCGGCGCGCTCGCGGCGCGCGGCCACGACGCCGGCCGCCCGGCGCGCCGATATTCCATGGCGGAGGCTGCGGCGATGTCGGCTGTGCTCGGCGTCATCATGGCACTCAAGCGGCGGTGTCGCTGTGGCGCTCGGCGATGCGGACGAATTCGGCGTAGTTCGTCAGGAAGGCATCGACCACGTCCGGGTCGAAATGCCGGCCCCGGCCGGCCAGGATGACTTCCCGCGCCTCCTCGTAGGACATGGCTGGCTTGTACACGCGCACCGAAATCAGTGCGTCGAACACATCGGCCAGCGCCATGAGGCGAGCCGAGAGCGGAATGGCCTCTGCCTCGAGTCCGTCGGGGTAACCGCTGCCATCCCATTTTTCGTGATGCCAGTGGGCGATCTCCTTGGCCAGGACAAGGAAATCGACCGTCGTCTCGATGTCGGCCTCGGCGCGATCGATGGCTTCGGCGCCGATCTCTGCGTGTGTCTTCATGACCGCCCATTCCTCGGGCGTGAGCGGGCCGGGCTTCTGCAGGATGGCGTCGGGGATGCCCACCTTGCCGATATCGTGCAGCGGCGCCGACTTGGTCAGGAGATCGATGTAGCGCGATGTGAGCACATCGCTGAAGCGCGGGTGCCGCTGCAGCGCCGTGGCGAGCTGGTGGACATAGCCCTGAGTGCGCAGGATGTGGTTGCCCGTCTCGGGATCGCGCGTTTCGGCGAGATGGGCCAAGGCGCGAATGCTGACCAGTTGGGTGAGTTCGTTCTCGCGCATGCGCCGAGCGACCTCCGCATCGAGCAGGGCATTCTGGTCGCGCAAGAAGTCGCGGCCCCGCTTGGCTTCGAGCTGGGTGCGCACACGGGCCAGCAGGACGCCGGGGCGAATCGGCTTGGTGAGATAGTCGGCGGCACCTCGGGCCAGCCCGCTCTCCTCGTTGAGGTCGTCATCGAGTGCAGTGACGAAGAGCACCGGGATGTCGCTCGTCGCGGGATCGGCGCGGAGCCGGGCCAGGACTTCGTAGCCATCCATCTCCGGCATCATCACGTCGAGCAGGATCAGATCCGGCTTCAGCGGCGGCCGCACCGCCGCGAGGCAGCGGCGGCCGGAATTGACCGCACGCACGCGGTAGTAGGGCTGCAACAGGTGCGTCAGCACCGCCAGATTGGCCGGCTCGTCATCCACGATCAGAAGGGTGTGTTCAAGCACGGGAGCTCCAGCACGAAAACCACGGCTGCAGTTTACGAGTATTTGCGGCGCGCGTTTGCGGGATTTTTCCGCTCCGCAAGCACCGCCCGACAGGCAGATCCTCGAGCAGACCAGCGGCATGAACGATGGCGTCCATCTCGCCCGCACCCGCCAGCTCATGATTTTCGCGAGCCCGTGTTCGCGATTCGCCGCTGGTCTGCGCCGTGTCCGCCGGAGAACAATGCGTCGTGGGGGCAGCACGGTGCCGCCCCGTCTCACAAGGAAAGCGCCATGAACTGGGAAACCCCCGCCTACTGCGAAATCCGTCTCGGCTTCGAAGTCACGGCTTACGTATACGTACGTTGAGCGTATGCAGCGCGCGGCCGCGGCGGAGACGGATCGCCGCCGCCGCGGCCGCCCCGACGGCCATGGACGCCCTCCCCCTGCCCGCCGACGCCCGCCCGCGGCTGTCGCCCCACTACGTCTTCCGCTGGGAAGAGAGCCAGTCGGCTTTCATCCTGCTCTACCCGGAAGGTCTGATCAAACTCAACGCCTCGGCCGGCGCGGTCCTCGAGCGCTGCGACGGTGCGCGCACGGTCGCGACGATCGTCGCCGAGCTGCAGGCGGCCTTTCCCGCACAGGGCGCGGAGATCGCCGACGGCGTGCGCGCCTTCGTGGATCTCGCCTGCGACAAGGGCTGGCTGCGCGCCGCCTGATGGACGCCGCCCCGGCGCCCTCGCGCGGCGCGCCGCCGCTGTGGGCCGAGGCGGCGCCGTTCTGCACGCACCGCCTCGCGGTGGGGAGCGGCCACGTGCTGCACGTGGAGGAATGCGGCCGCGCCGACGGCATCCCGGTGGTCTTCCTGCACGGTGGCCCGGGCAGCGGCTGCAACCCGCGCCAGCGCCGCCTGTTCGACCCCGCACGATTTCGCGCCGTGCTCTTCGATCAGCGCGGCGGCGGTCGCAGCACGCCGCTCGGCGGCCTGCGCGCCAATACCACCGCCCACCTCGTCGCCGACATCGAGCGCATCCGCACAGCGCTGGCGATCGAGCGCTGGATCGTGTTCGGCGGCTCCTGGGGCAGTCTGCTCGCGCTCGAATACGCCGGCGCGCACCCGCATCGCGTCGCCGGCCTGGTGCTGCGCGGCATCTTCCTCGGCTCGCCGGCGGAACTGCGTACCTACACCGAGCGCATTCCTCCACGCGCACCCGGGCTGCGCCAGCGCCTCGCGGAGGAAGCGCTCATCCGCTTGCCCCGGGCCCGATCCCGACACGCGGAAGACGATCTGCTCGCCACCTGGTGCCGCCGCATGCTCGCCGGCCGCCCCGAGACGAGGCGCGCCGCCGCGCGCCACTGGCTGGACCACGAGCGCGCGCTGATGGGCGAGCCGCCGCTCGCCGCCCCGCCCGACGCCCGCGAACTCGCCAAGGCGCGCATCCAGGCGCATTACCTCGCCCACGGCTGCTTCACCGACGCCGCACGCCTGCTCGCCACCTGCGCGGCCTTGCGCCGCCTGCCGGCGGCGATCGTGCATGGCGCCGACGATCCGGTGTGCCCGCCCGCCACTGCGCGCGCGCTGCACCGCGCATGGCCGGCGGCGGACTACACCGAGGTCGCCGGCGCGGGCCACTCCGGGCTGGATGCGGCGATCGCCGCCGCCTGCGTCGCCGCACTCGACCGTGTCGCAGAGTGCGCCCACCGCGGCGCCCACCCCCGCCGCAGCCGATAAAGAAAATCGCCAGCCCGCATCGCAGAGCATCAGGACGCCACGCCCCCGGACGACGGGCAACATGGCCGCATCGACACCGGAGGATGCACGCCATGCCCAAGGAAACCCACGGACTCAGCCTCGACGGCCAGGGCAAGCCCTTGTGGCTGTCGCTGGAGCTGACCTATCGCTGCCCGCTCAAGTGCACCTGGTGCAACAACCCGCTCGACTTCGAGGACTACGCCGCGAAGGAGCTGTCGACCGAGGAGTGGAAGCAGGTGCTGCGGGACGCACGCGCGATCGGCGCGCTGCAGCTCGGCTTCACCGGCGGCGAGCCGCTGCAGCGCGCCGACCTGGAAGAGCTGGTCGCGCACGCCGACGGGCTGGGCTTCTACACCAACCTGATCACCTCGGGCATCGGCCTGAGCGAAGAACGCCTGCTCGCCCTCAAGGCCGCCGGCCTCAAGCAGATCCAGCTCTCGCTGCAGTCGACCCGCCCCGGGCTCACCGACGCGCTGGTGGGCGCGCGCGCCCACGCGCACAAGCTCGAGGCCGCGCGCCTGATCAAGGCGCACGGCTTCCCGATGGTGCTCAACATGCCGGTGTTCCGCCACAACATCGAGCTGATCGGCGAGATGATCGAGTGGGCCGCCGGGCTCGGCGTCGAGTACATCGAGTTCGCCAACATCCAGTACTACAACTGGGCGCTGATGAACCGCGACGAACTGATGCCCACCCTCGAGCAGGTGCGCGAGGCCGAACGCGTGGTCAATGAATGGCGCGCGAAGCTCGGCAAGGCGATGACGATCTACTTCGTGATCCCCGACTACTACGAGGGCCGCCCCAAGGCGTGCATGAACGGCTGGGGCGCGATCCACCTCACGATCGCGCCCGACGGCGTCGCCATGCCCTGCCAGGAGGCGCGCGTGATCCCCGGGCTGGCGTTCGAGTCGGTGCGCGACCGACCGCTTGGCTGGATCTGGCACGAGTCGCCGCTGTTCCGCAAGTACCGCGGCCTGGACTGGCTGCCCGAGCCCTGCGGGTCCTGTGCGGAGAAGGAGAAGGACTTCGGCGGCTGCCGCTGCCAGGCCTTCCTGCTCACCGGCGACGCCGCCAACACCGACCCGGCGTGCAGCCGCTCGCCGCACCATCACCTGGTGCAGCAGGCGGTGGCCGGGGTGGCGGCGCCGCTGCGCTTCCGCAAGCCGCTCATCAAGCGCGCCGCCGGCGCGGTCTCCACCGCCTTCATGGAGGGCTGAATGCGCCATCCCTACGACACCGCCACCGGCACGATCGCGCTCGGGCTGCTGCTCACCGCCGTGCTCGCCGCCCTGCTGCCGCTCGTCGCCGGCTGAAAGCGCCATGGACCCGCTCTTCGACCTCGCGCTGCGCTGGACGCACTTCATCGCCGGGATTATCTGGGTCGGCCACAACTACTCCAGCGTGGTGCAGCGCCCGGGCTGGCGGCCGCTCGCCGCCGCCGACCTCACCGACGACACCAGCCCGCGCTTCCAGGCCCTGCTCAACCGCGAGCACGGCTTCTTCCGCTGGGCCTCGGTGGTGGCGTGGAGCGCCGGCCTGCTGATGCTGTGGCAGCGCGGCTGGCTGCCTGACGCGCTCATGCTCGACGGCGCGCTGGCGCCGATCGGGCTGGGCACCTGGATCGGCACTTTCATGATGCTCAACGTCTGGTTCGTGCTGTGGCCGCACCAGCAGAAGGTGCTCGGCCTGGTGCCGGCGAGCGTGGACGAGCGCCTGCGCTGCTCGCGCATCACCCACCTGTCCTCGCGCACCAACACCATGCTGTCGATCCCGCTGCTGTTCTTCATGGCGGCGAGCAGCCACGGCGGTCTGGCGGGCTGAACGCGATGAATCCCGCCACCGCCTGGAACTTCGCCGCCGGCCCGGCGCGCCTGCCCGACGCGGTGCTCGAGCGCGCGCGCGACGGCCTGTTCGTGCGCGGCGCGGACGGCGCCTCGGCGCTCGAGCGCCCCTTCACCGGCGACGCCTTCCGCGCGACGCTGCACAGCGCACGCGAGCGCCTGGCGCAGCTCCTCGAGCTGCCCGCCGGCTACCGCGTCCTCTTCCTCGCCGGCGGCGCCATGCAGCAGTTCGCGCTGGTGCCGATGAACCTGCTCGGCGGCGCGCAGCGCGCGGCCTACGCCGACTCCGGCTACTGGGCGCAGCGCGCGATCGCCGAGGCGCGGCGCTACTGCGAGGTGGTCGCCGCGCCCGGCTTCGAGGGCGCTGCACCACTCGCCGCACCGCCGGGCGGGCGCTGGGACCTGCCCGCCGACTGCGCCTACTGCCACATCACCCCCAACGAGACGGTCGACGGCCTCGCCTACCCGGCCCTGCCCGACACCGGCGAGGTTGCGCTGGTGGCCGACGCCACCTCGTGTCTGCTCACCGCGCCGCTCGACCTCGCCCGCTTCGGCCTGCTCTACGCCAGCGCGCAGAAGAACCTCGGCGTCGCCGGGCTGTGCGTGCTGGTGGTGCGCGAGGACCTGCTCGAGCGCGCCGCGCCCGCGGTGCCCGCGGCGCTGAGCTATCGCCGCCAGGCCGAAGCCGACAGCTGCCTCAATACGCCGCCGACGCTGGCGATCCACCTCGCCGGCCTGGTCTTCGACTGGATCGCCGAATGCGGCGGGCTGGCCGCGATGGGCGCCGCCAACCGCCGCAAGGCCGCCACGCTGTACGCGGCGATCGACGGCAGCGGCGGCTTCTATCGCGCGCCGGTGGCCGCGGCGCACCGCTCGCCGGTGAATGTCCGCTTCCACCTCGCCGACGAAGCACTCGTCGAGCCCTTCCTCGCCGAAGCCGCCACCCACGGCCTGCACAACCTGCGCGGCCATCGCCAGGTGGGCGGACTGCGTGCCAGCCTCTACAACGCCATGCCACAGGCCGGCGCGGACGCGCTGGCCGGCTTCATGGCGGACTTCGCCCGCCGTCGCGGATGAGCCGGGCGACCTTCCCCTGGCACGCCCGCCCGGGTCTGGCCGGCGGCATCGACAAGGACGCCACGCGCGCCGCCGAGCTGCTCGGCCTCGGCTTCGGCAGCGTGGAGTTCGGCACCGTCGCGGTCGGGCCGCGGGCAGGCGCGGAGCTGGCCGCGCTGCGCGCCCGGCTCGCCGCCCTGCCCGCGCGTGCGCCCGGCGCGGCCGCGATCGGCATCGGCCTCGGCCAGCCCGCCGACGCAGCGCCCCGGACGCTCGCCGCGTGCTGGATCGCCGGGCTCTACGGCGCCTGGGACGTGGCGGACTACCTCAGCTTCAACCTGTCCGCGCGCGCCTGCGCGCCGCTGCTGGCGCCTGCAAGGCTGCCGCTCGTCGAGGCCGCGCTGCGCGCGGTGGCGGCGGCGCGCGCCGGGCTGCCGCGCCGGGTTCCGCTCGCGCTCAAGTTCAGGCTCGGCGGGGCGAACTGGGCGAATGAGGCGCCGCCGGCGGTCGCCCTCGCCGCCGCGGCAGCAGGCTTCGACCTGCTGACGGCCGTGCTGCCGGACGACGACCCGAAGCGCCTCTCGCGCCTGCACGTTCTGATCACCGCAGTGTCCGACGGTCCGGCCGTGGTGGCAGTGGGCGGCATCCGCAAGGCAAGCGACGTCGCCGAAGTCCGCGCGAGCGGCGCTGCGGGCGTGCAGGTTCACCGCGCATTCTCCGAATCGGGGGCGACCTGTCTGGCGCAGTTGCTGGGCAGCGCCTAGCAAGCTGGCGGACTACCTCTGCCGCCCTCGTTGCAGGATTGGCTGCCCGAATCGCACCTGGCGCGCGATGTGGTCGATATGGTGGACGTATCGGCTTGACGCACTGGCCTCAAGAACCATTATGGTTCCACTTTGGAAGGAGCCTGCCATGCCCACTACGCTGACCCTGAAGAATATTCCAGATGAGATATACCAACGTCTGAAGGCGTCGGCGGTAACGCACAGGCGCAGCCTGAACAGCGAAGCGATCGTGTGCCTGGAGACCGTGTTGCTGCCGGGCAGGATCGCCCCGAGTGAGCGACTGGCCCGTGCCCGCGCATTGCGAGCTGCACTGCCAGCGTCGAAGTTCAGGGCGCACGACATCGACGCCTTGAAGCGCGAGGACCGCCTGTGATCGTGGTGGATACCAATGTCCTGGCGTACCTGTACCTGCCGACCGAGTTCAATACACATGCCGAGGCGCTGCTGGAGCATGACCCGGAGTGGGTGGCGCCGGTGCTGTGGCGCAGCGAGTTCCGCAGCATTCTCGCGGGTTACCTGCGACGAAAGACCCTGGCTTTCGATGATGCGCGCGCCTTGCAGGCCGAGGCGGAGAGCCTGCTTGCGGGGAACGAGCATAAAGTCGACTCTCAGCGGGTACTGGAGCTCGTGCGCGACACCGATTGTTCTGCGTATGACTGCGAGTTTGCCGCGCTGGCCCTGCGCCTGGACGTGAAACTGGTGACGATGGAAGCCAGGCTGCTCAGGGCATTCCCGAAGTTCGCGGTGCCGCTCACTGCGGCGTGAGCCCTGGATTCAGCGGTTTGGCGCACCTTCTCGCTGAAGCTCCGCCGAAATGGCTTCCCTCGCGTCGCCGGAGCCGGCTGAAAAACCGGTCGAGTGCTCCGGTAGCCGAGGCGTCAGCCGACTGGAATGTCCAGCACCAGGGGCGCGGCCGGATTGCCGCCCACGCGGCGAAAACCGCTGGCGCCGGCCATGTGCAGCACCGCGGGGCTGATGCTGTGGCACAGCACGCGCTGCGCGCGCAGCAGGGGTGCGAGCTCGACGACGTGGGCGAACAGGGTCCGGCCCCAGCCGCGGCGGCGCCAGGCGGGTGCCACGCTGAGACCGAAATCGACCTCGCCATCGCGGACGGCCATGTGCGCGAGCGCCACGACCCTTCCGCCCGCGTCGGTCAGGCCGTGGACGTGGTCGCGCGCGAAGTCGATGCGGGCGACGTAGCGGGCGATCCCCTCGTCACCGATGCCGTAGCCGAAGCGAAGGAAGCGATCGTCGACATCGAGCGCCACGAGGTGGGCGAGGATGCGCTCGGCATCCGCCGGCGCGAACCCGAGCAGCGGGCCGGGAGGGCGGTGCCGCTTGCGATCATCCGCAGCGAGGGAACTGGGCGAGACTGGACTGGCGACGACGGACATGGCGGAGACCCCGGGCAGGCGGGCGGGATCTCCGGCGGACGCGTCCCAGCCTCCCCGGCGCCGCGAAGGGCGCAGGGAACTGCCGGATCATCTGCGAGACGAGCAAGTGAAATGGTATGGACCATGCCTCTTGTCAGGGACACCCCGCCCTAAACGAATGAAGGTGATGTCCATGGCAGGTCTCCTGGCTTGCGGGTCCTCGCCTCGTGCCAGCCTTCCCGGAGAGACTCCAGTGGCCAGATGGGCACGCGACTCGTCGCATACAGTTGCGGGGGCAGCTCCGGCTTGCACGCGCGGGCGTGTTACCGGATTCCCTTTTCATGCCGGCCGGTGAGGGCAGGCAACCATGAAACGCGGCCGAGGTTAGCCGCGCGCCTCCAGCCTGTCAAACCACTCCCGGGATCCGCCCGCGGATGCCGGCCGCACGCTGGCGAGCCACCCTGGGTCGGACCCGAGCACTCGCCGCCGGCTCAGCGACCGCCGACGGCGCGCTCCAGCCTCGCCTCCACCACCCCGCGCAGCGCGTTCGTCAGCACGATGCGCTGCGCGCGCAGCAGGTCCTCCACGCGCAGCTCGGCCTCGCGCGCGGCCCAGGACGGATCCTCCAGCAGCGCGGCGCGCATCGTGCCGGGCAGCACGCCGCGGCCGGCGGGCGGGGTGCGCCACTCGCCGTCGAGGAGCAGGAAGACGTTGCTGCGCGCGCCCTCGGTGAGGCGGCCCGCCGAGTCGAAGAACAGCGTGTCGAAGGCGCCCGCGGCCAGCGCGGCGCGGAGGCCCTCGTCGTAGCGCGCGCGCAGCGTGGTCTTGTGCGCGCCGAGGCCCTGCGGGTCGTCGAGCGGGCGCTCGGCGAGCAGCACCGTGACCGCGCCGGGCGGCAGCGCGTCGAGCGCGGCGGCGGCGAGCTCGAGGCGGCCGTCCTTGTGCAGCGCCAGGCGCAGGCGCGAGGGCGTGGCCGGCGGCAGCGCGGCGAGCTGGGCGCCCAGCGCGACCTCGATGCGTGCGCGCTCGAACACGAAGTCGAGCGCGGCGGCGCTGGCTTCGAGGCGGGCGAGGTGGCGGTCGAGATTGCGCACGCCGGCCTCGCGGGTCGCGTACAGGGTCTCGAAGAGCGCGAAGCCGGGGTCGAGCGCGCTGAGGAAGCGCGCCTTGAGCCGGCACTCCGCGTACTCGTCGGCGGCCGCGCTGTCGATCACGATGCCGGCGCCCACGCCCATGCGGCCGCGATGCCGCGCGCCGGCGAGCGCATCCGCACCCTGCCCGATGCGCTCCAGCGTCAGCGTGCGGATCGCCACCGACAGGCAGAAGTCGCCGCAGGCGTGCCCCGGGCGCGGCGCGTCGATCCAGCCGAGGCTGCCGGTGTAGAGGCCGCGCGGCTCGGTCTCCAGCTCGGCGATGAGCTGCATCGTGCGGTGCTTGGGCGCGCCGGTGATCGAGCCGCAGGGAAACAGCGCGCGCAGCAGCGCGGGAAAGCCGACGTCCGCGGGCAGCTCCGCCGCGACCGTGGAGGTCATCTGCAGCACGGTCGGGTAGCGCTCGACCTCGAACAGCGCCGGCACGCGCACGCTGCCGGTGGTCGCGACGCGGCCGAGGTCGTTGCGCAGCAGGTCGACGATCATGAGGTTTTCGGCGCGGTTCTTGGCGTCGGCCGCGAGCCTGCGCGCGGCGAGCGCATCGGCCGCGTCGTCGCCGCTGCGCGCCGCAGTGCCCTTCATCGGGCGCGCCTGCAGCACGCCGTCGTGGTGGCGCAGGAAGAGCTCCGGCGAGCACGACAGCACCCAGTCCGGGCCGCCCTCGTCGGCGTCGGCGGGCAGGCGGATCAGCGCGCCGAAGGCCACCGGCTGGCGCGCACGCAGGCGGCGGTAGAGCGCGAGCGGCGAGCCGAAGGTGTCGAAATCCAGGCGGTAGCTGTAGTTGACCTGGTAGGTCTCGCCCTCGGCGATGGCGGCGTGGATGCGCGCGATCGCGTCCTCGAAGGCTGCGCGATCGACCGAGGCGCGCAGGCCGAGCACGCCGGCGGGAGCCGGACCGGTGTCGGGATCGGGATCGGGCGCTGTCGCCGATGTGCCGATCGCAGGCCGGCGCTGGCGTTGCGCCTCACGCACCTCGAGCTTGCCCGTCTCAGTCCCGCCGGCCTCGGCCGCCGCCAGCCAGGCCTCGACCGCGACGGCCGAAAGGTGCTGCAGCGTGGCGAACATCAGCACGGCCAAGCGGCCGCAAGCCTTCGGCGCCCTACTCTCCCGCCCGACGTCCTCCTGCCCGACGCCATTCAGCCGCACGCCCCACTCGTAATCAGCCAGCACCACCGCGTGCAGGCCGGCGCGCAGGTCGGCGTCCACCGCGGCCCACGTCGCCTCCAGCGCGGACGGGTCCGCGCAGCGATGCGCGCGCACCAGGCCACGATAAAGGCGGCTGGACGGCGAAGCGCCGGTGGCATGGCAGTCGTCGAGCAGCGCGAAGCAGGCGGGGTCGAGCGGCGGGACGGCGGGCGGAGCGGACATGGGCGAGACAGGACGAAACGGGCCGCGGATTGTATCCCGCGGCCCGCTCCTTGCCCCGGCGAGCGCTCAGCCCGGCTTGCCGGTGCGCCGCAAGAGGCCGCGCTGCGGGTCGTAGCCCCAGGCGGCGAGCAGGAAGAAGCCTGCGAGGCAGCCGGCGACGATCGCCAGCGAGTGCACGGCGAGCTGGCCGTGGAGCGCGAAGCGGATGGCCTCGACCGCGTGGGTGAAGGGGTTCCAGGTGGCGAGGAAGTGGATGACGGTGGCGCCCGACTCCTCCAGTTTCCACAGCGGATAGAGCGCCGGCGACAGGAAGAACATCGGGAAGATCACGAAGTTCATCGTGCCGGCGAAGTTCTCCAGCTGGCGGATATTGACCGACAGCAGCAGGCCGAGCGCACCCAGCATCATGCCGGCCAGCACCAGCACCGGCAGCGCGTACAGCCAGCCCGACCACGGCACGCCGACGTCGAACAGCGCCGCGACGGCGAGGAAGACGTAGGCCTGCAGCACCGACAGCAGCGTGCCGGCGAGCAGCTTGCACAGCAGCAGGTAGCCGCGCGGCAGCGGCGCGGTGAGCAGCAGGCGCATCATGCCCATCTCGCGGTCATAGACCATCGCCAGCGAGGACTGCATGCCGTTGAACAGCAGCACCATGCCGAGCAGGCCGGGCACGATGTAGGTCTGGTAGGGGATGTAGGTGTCGTAGGGCGGGATGATCGACACCCCGAACACGTTCTGGAAGCCGGCGGCGAACACCACCAGCCACAGCAGCGGCCGCACCAGCGCCGAGGCCAGGCGCCCGCCCTGGCGGACGAACTTGGCGAGCTCGCGGCTGGCGACCGCCTGCAGCGCGAGCAGGGCGTGGGCAGGTCTCATCGGAATCCTCGCGAAGCGGACGGGGTGGGCGAAGGCAGGTTCATGATCCGGTCGGGCTCAGGGCTTGCAGCGACTGTCGCGGCGGTCGAAGCCGAGCGTGTCCAGGTTGTTGGTCTGGTGGAGGAAGCCCTGGATGGGGGCGCGCTCGATCACCGCGTTGTGCGTGGCGAGCAGCAGCGGCTGGCGCAGCTGGCGGTCCCAGTCGCGGAAGTACAGGCGGTTGCCCTTGAAGCCGTCGATGGTGATCTCCTCGCCGCCGAGGTAGGCGACCCGCTTGTCGAAGGGCGCGTTGCCGGTGCGCACCACGGCCTCGACCACCGCCTTCACCGCCACCCAGGCGGCCCAGTCGGCACTGCCCATGTGGCGCCCCGCCTGCTTGTCGAAGCGGCTGACGAGCTGCGGCGCGCCGTGGCGCGACCAGGCCCAGTGCCAGGCCTCGGCGACCAGCCCCTCGGCGCCCACCACCGGGCGCGGGCGCACGGTGTCGTAGGGCACGCTGCGCGCGAATTCGCCGTCGCTGTCGGCGACGAAGACGACGTCGTGGTCGTCGCCCGCGGTCAGCAGGCCGACGTTGCCGAGCTCGCGCTGGCGCGGGTCGTTGCCGAGCACGAAGTCCTTCTTGTCGACGATCTTCAAGCCGAGCCGGCGCGCGGAGTTCTCGAAGGCGGCGCCGATCAGCCTGTCGTCGTCGCGCGGCCCCTGCAGCAGCAGCACCTTGCGCCACTTCTTCGCCACCAGGAACTGCGCGAGCGCGTCGGTCTGCATGCCGTGGTTGGGGATCGTGTGGTAGAGGTGGGCCTGGCACTGCGCCTGGCGCAGCGCGTCGTCCGGCGCCGAGACGTTGAAGAGCAGCAGCTCGCGGCCGCGCGTGGCGGCGGCGACTTCGGCCACCACCTTGCCCGGGGCGTCGATCAGGAAGTGACGCACGCCCTCGGCGTGCAGCTTGTCGAGCTCGGCCACCAGCGCGCGCGCGTCGGCACCGCGCGCGCGCACGAGCTCGAAGCTCACGCCGATCGCCTGGCCGACGAAGCGCGACTCGCGCAAGGCCACCTCGGCACCGGCGAAGGGCGCACCGAGCGGGCGCGACAAGGTACGGAAGAAGGCCTTGCGCTCGTCGTAGCGCGGATCGTCGGCGAGCTCGAGATAGCCGAAGCGGATCACCTCCGCCGCCCCGGCGGCGAGCGCGAAGAACAGCAGCGAGGCCGCCAGGGCGAATTGCGTCAGCGCACGGAAAATCATCATCTGGAACACCCCATCGATCGTTCGAGCATCACAACCCCGGATCCGCACCGTTCGTCACAGTCCGCGCTGCGCTTCGTCCACCGCCTTGATCGCGACTTGCGTCGCTCCTACACGGTGCCAACCCGGGCGCCCGGCGTTCTCGTAGGAGCGACGCGAGTCGCGATTGCAGCGTCCCAGCCCGCGCCGTGCTTCCTGCACCGCCTTGATCGCGACTTGCGTCGCTCCTACACGGTGCCATCCCGGGTGCCCGGGGCTCTCGCAGGAGCGACGCGAGTCGCGATTGCAGCCCTCCAGCCCGCGCCGTGCTTCCTGCACCGCCTTGATCGCGACTTGCGTCGCTCCTACACGGTGCCATCCCGGGCGCCCGGGGTTCTCGCAGGAGCGACGCGAGTCGCGATTGCAGCCCTCCAGCCCGCGCCGCGCTTCCTGCACCGCCTTGATCGCGACTTGCGTCGCTCCTACACGGTGGCATCCCGGGTGCCCGGGGTTCTCGTAGGAGCGACGCGAGTCGCGATTGCTGCCCTCCAGCCCGCGCCGCGCTTCCTGCACCGCCTTGATCGCGACTTGCGTCGCTCCTACACGGTGCCATCCCGGGCGCCCGGCGTTCTTGTAGGAGCGACGCGAGTCGCGATTGCAGCCCTCCAGCCCGCGCCGCGCTTCCTGCACCGCCTTGATCGCGACTTGCGTCGCTCCTACGCGGTGCCACCCCGGGCGCCCGGGGTTCTCGTAGGAGCGACGCGAGTCGCGATTGCAGCCCTCCAGCCCGCGCCGTGCTTCCTGCACCGCCTTGATCGCGACTTGCGTCGCTCCTACGCGGTGCCATCCCGGGCGCCCGGGGTTCTCGTAGGAGCGACGCGAGTCGCGATTGCAGCGTCCCAGCCCGCGCTGCGCTTCCTGCACCGCCTTGATCGCGACTTGCGTCGCTCCTGCACGGTGCCGCCCCGGGCGCCCGGGGTTCTCGTAGGAGCGACGCGAGTCGCGATTGCGGGGGTCCCGGGGCTCAATCGTCGATCACCGCGGTGTGCGGCACGCGGCCGACCGGGACCGAGCGCAGCACCTTGTTGGTCCTGGTGTCGACCAGCGAGATGTCGTCCGACAGGCCATTGACCACCACCAGCATCGATTCGTCGCGGTTCAGCGTCGCGCCCCAGGCGCGATTGCCCACCAGCACGTAGTCGCGCACCTTGCGGGTGGCGACGTCGACCACCGCGACGTGGTTGGCGCGCCCCAGGGTCACATAGGCGGTCTTGCCGTCGCGCGTCATGGCGATGCCGACCGGGGTCACGTCGTCGCTGCGAAAGCCCTTCGGCGCAAACGTGACCGTCTCCTTCACCACGTTGGTCTTTGCGTCGAGCACGGTCACCGAGGCGCCGAGTTCGTTGGTGACCCACACCTCGCCGCCGTCCGGCGTGTCGGCGAAGCGGCGCGGACGGTTGCCGACCACCACGTTGGCGAGGATCGCGTTGCTGGCGGTGTCGATCACATGGACCATGTTGGCCACCTCCGAGGTGACGTAGAGCCGGCTGCCGTCCTTGCCGACGAGCACGCCCTCGGGCTCCTCGCCCACCTCGATCCTCGCCAGCACCTTGTTGGCGGCCACGTCGATCACCGAGACCTGGGCGTCTTCCTCGTTGGAGACGTAGAGGCGGCTGCCGTCCTTGCCGAAGGCGAACATCTCCGGGTCCTCGCCGACGTCGATGCTGCGCACGACCTCCAGCCTGGCGATGTCGATCACGTCCACGCGTTCGCTGTTGCTGGCGATCACGAAGACCTGGCTGCGGTCGGCCGACAGCTTCATGTCGCGCGGGCGCTCGCCGGTGGCGATGGTCTTGACGACCTGGAAGCTCTTGCCGTCGAGCACGGTCACCGCGTTGTCGTTCTCGCTGCTGACGAACAGGTAGCCGGTGTCCCTGGCGAGCGCGGCGCCGGCACACAGGCCGAGACACAGGGCTGCGGCGAGTGCGCGGATCGGGGTCTTCGGTGGGGTCATGCGGGTCATCTCCTTGTTGTCGTGGCCGCGCGGGGAGTTCGCTGCGGTCTGGTGCGGCGGGATGCCGGTTGTCGAAATCATTCGCGATCAGCCGCCTGCGGCGTGCCGGTGAGCTTCAGGAAGGCCTCCGACAGGCTGGCGCAGTGCGCGGCGGCGGTCAGGGCGGCAGGCGCGTAGGCTGCGAGCAGCTCGCCTCGATGCAGCACCAGCACGCGGTCGGCGGCCTCGGCCTCATCGACCAGGTGGGTGGCCCACAGCACGCCGACGCCCGCGGCGCGCAGCGCCAGCACCTCGTCGAGCAGATGGCGGCGCGAGGCCGGGTCGAGGCCGACCGTAGCCTCGTCCATCAGCAGCACCGCCGGCCGGTGCAGCAGGGCGCGCGCGAGCTCGACCTTGCGCCGGTTGCCGCCGGAGAGCTCGCGCACGCGGTCGGCGCGGCGGTCGGCGAGGCCCACGCGCGCGAGCACGTCGACGATGCGCACGCGCGACTCGGCACCGCCGATGCCGTGCAGGCGCGCATGGAAGACGAGGTTGGCCTCGACGCTGAGGTCGAGGTCCAGCGTCATCTGCTGGAACACCACGCCGATGCGCCCGAGCGCGCGCACCGGCGTGCGCCGCATGTCCTCGCCGCACACCCGCAGCTCGCCGGCGTCGGCGTCGAACAAGCCGGTCAGCAACTGGAACAGCGTGCTCTTGCCGGCGCCGTTGGGCCCGAGCAGGGCGACGAACTCGCCCGCGCGCACCTCCAGGTCCACCCCCTTCAGCGCCGGCCGCGCACCGTAGGCCTTGCGCACCCCGCGCACCTGGAGCAAGACCTCGCGTGCCTCAGTCATGGGCCGCCTCCTCGCGCGCCGCCGGCAGGCCGGCGAGCAGCTCGGGATGGCGGGCGAGCAGCTGCGCGTGCAGCCCGTCGAGCTGCGCGCCGGACGGATCGCGCGGGCGCGGCAGATCGACCGCCAACTCGAACACCACCCGCCCCGGCGACGGCGACAGGAAGCAGATGCGGTCCGCAAGCGCGAGCGCCTCGCGCAGGTCGTGGGTGACGAAGAGCACGCTCGCGCCGCAGCGCCGCCACTGCGCGAGCAGCATCGCGCGCAGGCGGTTCGCGGTCGGGCTGTCGAGCGACACGAAGGGCTCGTCCATCAGCAGCAGCGCGGGCTCGTTGACGAAGGCGCGGGCGAGCGCGACGCGGCGCATCATGCCGCCCGAGAGGCGCCCGGGGTAGGCGTCGAGCACGTCGCCGAGCTCCATCGCGCGCAGCAGCTCCAGCGCCCGCGGCCGCGCCTGCGCGCGCACGCCGTCGGGCACCACCAGCAGCACGTTGTCGAGCACGCTCATCCAGGGCATCAGGCGCGGCTCCTGGAACATGAAGCCGAGGTCGGCCGGCGCGCGGCCGTCCATGCTCACCTCACCCGCGCAGGCGCGATCGAGCCCGCCGACGATGCCGAGCAGCGTGCTCTTGCCGCAGCCCGAGGGCCCCACCACGCAGACGAACTCGCCGCGCGCGACCTGCATGTGCAGCCCCGACAAGGCCAGGTGCGGACGCCCGCCACGGTCGGGGAAACGCTTGGTGTCGATGCGGATGTCGAGCATCGCTCAGGCCCTCCAGGCGCCGAGCCGGCGCTCGAGCGGACGCAACAGCCAGCCCTCGGCGGCCAGCACCACGCCGGCGAAGACCAGGGTGTAGGCGAGGATGCCGGTGATGTCGAAGAACTGGAAGAAGACGTTGAGCTGGAAGCCGACGCCCTCGCTGCGCCCGAGCAGCTCGACCACCAGCACGATCTTCCAGATCAGCGACAGCCCGGAGCGCGCCGCGGCGATCAGCCAGGGCGCGAGCTGCGGCAGATAGACGCGCAGGAAGGTGGTGCGCCGGCCGAGCCGGTAGGCGCGCGCGACCTCGAGCAGCCTGGGGTCGACCGCGCGCGCGCCCTCGCGCACGGTGACGATGACGGTGGGGATCTTGTTGATCGCCACCGCCACGATCGCCGCCCAGTCGTTGAGGCCGAACCACACGTAGCACAGGATGATGGTGACCAGCGCCGGGATGTTGAGGCCGAGCACCAGCCAGGCATCGAGGAAGGCATCCACCTTGCGCCAGCGCCCCATGGCCATGCCGATCAGCGCGCCCACCAGCATCGCCACCGCGAAGGCGACCGCGACCCGGCCGAGCGTCACCGCCAGGTGCCCGGGCAGCGCGAGCGAGGCCGTCTCGGCGCCGATGCGCGCCAGCACGGCGAGCGGATCGGGCAGCGTGCGGCTGTCGGCGAGGCTGGCGCCAAGCTGCCAGAGCATCACGAAGACGAACAGCGAGGCGATGCGCAGGCGGCGCTCGTCGCGTCGCGCGAGCGTCCCCTGCGGCGCAGCGCCGGCCGGCGCGTGCGGGGAGGTCGTCGAAGGCACCGGGGTACGCGCAGGCACGGCGGGCGCAGGCGGAGCGAGGCGCTGCGCGCTCACCGCCCCCCGCCCCCATGCCAGAAGGTGCCCGGCGCGAGCTCGCGGGCGCGCCCGACCAGCGCCTCGCCGCCCTCGGCGGCGAGGATCGCGAAGGCGCGCGCGGCGGCGCGCTCGCCCTCCTCGTCGGCAGCCTGCGGAATGCCGGCGCGGAATCCATCGCGCAGCGCGACGAAGGTCGCCTCATCCTCGACGCGCATCGACGGGCGCAACGCCTCCCAGGCCGCGTCGGACTCGCGCAGCAGCGCCTTGGCCGCCGCGGAGGCGCGCAGGAAGCCCCGGATCGCGGCCGGATTCGCCCCCGCCCAGCGCTCGCCGAACACCCAGCCCACCAGCGGCATCTCGTCGCCGATGCCGAGCGTGGCGAGGATCTCCTTCATGCCCAGCACCTCGGGCATACCGGCGGCGGCGAGGCGCGCCCCGTAGTGCCAGAAGTTCATCGCCGCCGGCAGCTCGCCGCGCGTCACCAGCTCGTTGAGCAGCGGCGGCGCGGCGAACTGCGGGCGCAGGAAGCTCGCGGCGTCCTCGCCCACGGTCCGGCGGGCATACGCGCGCAGCAGCAGCCAGCTCTTGTCGAGCGCGCCGCCCGCGACGCCGAGGCGCTGGCCACGCAGGTCGGCGAAACCGGCGATGCCCGCGTCCGGGCGCGCATGGATGCCGCCGACCGCCTGCGAGAAGGGCACGAAGACGAAGTCCGCCCCCTCCGAGCGCATGCGCGCCACCCACAGCCAGTCATTGACGATGACATCGACCTCGCCGCCCTGGAGGGCGACGTTGGCGGCGTCCTTGAGCGCGAGCGGGACGATGCGGATGTCCACCCCCTCGCGCTCGAGCAGGCCGTGGCGCTGCATGGTCTCGAGCTCCCAGCTCACCGTGCCGAACTGCAGCACGCCGACGCGGACGACCGGGCGGTCGGCGGCGAGCGCGGCGCTGCCCGCGGCGAGCGCCAGCAGGACGATGCCGATCAGGCGGGCGAACAGCTGCAGCATGGGGTCTCCTCCGTTGTCTTGCATGGCCCGGGAACGGGCGCAGGCCTTTTGTGCCGATTCCCCAGCAGGTTCCGTGCCAGCGATCGACATCGCGCCCCCCTGCACGCGACTGCCCGCGGCGCAGCAGCGCTGGCGCAGCGGCGACTGTTCCGTTTGGGAGCAAGCTTGCTCAGGGACGCAACAACTATGCGCCGGCATCTGCATGCAAGCAGGTCCCGCCGCGGTCCGCACCCCCTCGTCATCCTCGGCACGAATCCTGCGTGGGTGGCCACGGGCGGCCTCGGCCGCAGCGACTCCAGGACCACCACAGCGATGTCCAGCCTACCGACTCCCGCAGCTTCCCCCGCCCCGCCTCCCCCCCGGGGCACGCCGACGACGCGCACGGTCGGGCACCCCATCGACGACGCGGCGCGCGATCGCCGCGGCGCCGACGTGGCCCTCGACCACGAGCGCCTGCTCGCGCTGTCGGCGCCGGCGATGGAGGATCTCCACCGCCAGCTCGACAGCCCCACGATCACCGTGCTGCTCGCCGACAGCGCGGGCGGCGTGCTGCGCGCGATCGGCTCGCGCGCGCTCCCGGCCGCCTCCGCCGTGCCGCCCGGCCAGCTCGGCATCGCGGTGCCGATCCTGCCCCCGGCCGGCGCCCTGCTCGGCTTCCTCGACGCCGACGCCGCCCCGGTGGAATGGCTGGGCCACGCCAACGCGCTGCTCCACACCGCCGCCTGCCTCATCGAGCACCGCCTCATCGAGACCGAGCCGCGGGGCTTCCTGCTGCTGCGCTTCCACCGCTACGCGAGCGTGCTCGGCACCCCGCTCGAAGCGCTCGTGCTGTTCGACGCCGAAGGCGCGGTCCTGCTCGCCAACCACACCGCGCGCGCCCTGCTCGCGCCCTGCGCCTTCGGCGCGGGCGGCGCCGCGGCCTGCTTCGCCACCCAGTGGTGCGGCATCGTCGGCTACGCCGCGCTCGGCCTGTGCGAGCCCTTCGTGCTGCGCGACCGGCGCGGCGGCGGCTTCTCCGCGCAGGCCAGCCTGCGCCGGCAGGCGACATGAGCGGCGCGCGCACGCCCAGCCTGCAGGCCCGCCTCAGCCTGGTGCTCACCGTGCTGATCGCGGTGCTGATGAGCGCGGGCGCGGCCGTGTGGATGCGCGAGACGCGCCAGGCCATCCACGAAGAGGTCGAGGCCGCCACCCGGGTCGCGCAGCAGTGGCTGGTCGTGGTGCTGGCGGAGCAGCGCGACGGCGACGCCGAGGCACGCGCGCGGCTGCTGAGCCGGCTCGCCGCGGTCGGGCGCATCCGCGCCAACCGGCTCGAAGTCTTCGGCGCCGGCGGAGAACGGCTGTACGTGTCGCCCGAGTCGCCCTACAAGGCCGGTCGCGACGCGCCGGCCTGGTTCGCGCAGCACGTCGCGCCCGAGCTCGGCGCGCGCCGGCTCGACGCCGGCGCGCTGGAGGTGGTGCTGACGCCCGACACCTCGCGCGCGGTGCTCGACGCCTGGGACCATCTCGTCGCCGCGCTCGGCTGGGCGTGCGCGCTGCTGCTCGCGCTCTGGCTCGCCACCCGCGTGGCGATCCGGCGCGCGCTCGCGCCGCTGCAGCAGATCCACGTCGCGCTCGAGCACGGCGCCCGCGGCCGCTTCGACCAGCGCCTGCCGGAATACGCCACCCGCGAGCTCGCGCTGCTGGCGCGCAGCTACAACCGCCTCGCCGACCGCCTGGACGAGTCGCGCGCCACCAACGCCCGCCTCGAGGCCGACCAGAGCCTCGCGCGCACCATCCAGGCCCGCCTGGAGCAGGAGCGCCGCGCGATCGCGCGCGAGCTCCACGACGAGCTCGGCCAGAGCATCACCGCGGTGCGCTCGATCGCCGGCGCCATCCTGCAGCGCAGCGCCGAGCAGCCCGGCATCCACGGCAGCGCGCAGGCCATCCTCGCCATGACCGGCCACATGCAGGACGGCGTGCACGCGATCCTGCAGCGCCTGCGCCGCGACGCACCGGCCGCACGCGAGCGCATCGAGGACACGCTGCAGGCCTACTGCGCGCTGTGGGCCAGCCATCACGAAGGCATCGCGCTGCGTTGTCAGATCGAGCCCCTCGGCGAGGCTCGCGACGAGCCGCTCGACGACGGCGTCGGCCTCGCCCTGCTGCGCGTGCTGCAGGAGAGCCTCACCAACGTCGCCCGCCACGCTCGCGCGCGCTCGGTCGAGGTGCGCGTCGGCCTGCGCCGCGAGGGCGGCGGTCGCGACGGACAGGCGGAGATCGAGGTCGAGGTCCGCGACGACGGCCGCGGCCTGGGCCCGCAGCCCACCCCCGGCCGCCACGGCCTCGCCGGCATGCGCGAGCGCCTCGCCGAACTCCACGGCCGGCTCGAACTGCACAGCCCGCCCACCGGCGGCCTGTGCGTGCGCGCCCGTCTCCCGCAGGCTCTGCGGCAACCCCTACCGGTCACGCAATGATGAAGCCCCCTTCCCTCCACGCCCTGCGCATCCTGCTCGCCGACGATCATGCGGTGGTGCGAATGGGCTTCCGCCTGCTGCTCGAAGGCGCCGGTGCCGAGGTCGTCGGCGAGGCCGATTGCGGCGAGGCGGCCGTGCAGGCCTTCGGCCAGGTGCACCCCGATGTGCTGCTGATGGACGTGTCGATGCCGGGCATCGGCGGACTCGGCGCGCTCGAGCGCGTGCTCGCCCACCACCCCGCGGCGCGCGTGCTGATGCTGTCGGCGCACGACGACGCGCAGATCCCCACGCGCGCGCTGCGTGCCGGCGCGGGCGGCTACCTGTCCAAGCGCGCCCATCCGGACGAGCTGCTGCACGCGGTGGCCACGGTCGCGCGCGGCCAGCGCTACATCGACCCGGCGATCGCGCCCGCCCTCGCGCTCGCGCAGTTCGCCGGCGGCGGCGACCCGGTCGCGGCACTCACCGAGAAGGAATTCGCCGTCTTCCTGCAGCTCGCGCGCGGGCGCAGCGTGGCCGAGATCGCCGAGACCCACAGCCTGAGCCCGAGCACGGTGGGCACCCACCTGTATCACATCAAGCAGAAGCTCGAAGTGTCGAACGCCGCCGAGCTCGCGCTCGTCGCGGTGCGCTGCGGCCTCATCGAAGTCTAGCGACAGGCGCGTCGGCGCCCGCGGAGCAGACATCGCGGCGACCCGTGCGGCGCAAATAATATTGACGCGAACGTTAACTTCCCCTTATACATTCCCGAGACAACGCAGGCACACCGAGGAGAACCGGGAATGAGCAAGGAGAAGGATCCGCAGGACTTTCTGGCGCCGAGTTATTACTTCGACCACGAGCATCCGCGCGTGCGCGCCTTCATCGAGGAGAGCGTGGGCGACGCGGTCGATGCGGTCGAGCGCGCGGTGAAGCTGTACTACGCGGTGCGCGACGGCATCCGCTACGACCCCTACCGCTTCTACATGCGCAAGGAGTACTTCACCGCCAGCCGCACGCTGATCGAGGGCGCCGCCTACTGCGTGCCCAAGGCCAACCTGCTCACCGCCGTCGCACGCGGCGCGGGCATCCCGGCGCGGGTGGGCTTCGCCGACGTGCGCAACCACCTCAGCACCGAGCGCCTGCGCCAGCTCGTCGGTGGCGACGTGTATCGCTGGCACGGCTACGTCGCCATGCACCTGGAAGGCCGCTGGGTGAAGGCGACGCCGGCGTTCAACCTGCAGATGTGCGAGCGCTTCGACGTCCATCCGCTCGAATTCGACGGCCGTAACGACTCGCTGATGCACCCCTACAACGCGCGCGACGAACGCCACATGGAGTACGTGAAGGAGCGCGGGACCTTCGACGACTTCCCCTTCGAGGCGCTCGTCGCCGACATGTGGGAGCACCACCCGGGTCTGGTCGAAGCGGCCGAGGCCGACCTGAAGGGCGACTTCGAGCACGAGGCCATGGTCGACCGCTGAGCGGCCACCGCGCGAGCACCGCCGGGCGGCGGCGTGGCGGACACGGCACGGCTTCACGGGTGACTTGCCGCCGCGAAGGCCTCAGCGCACCGCCTGCAGCTCCCACACCCCCGCCGGCGGCGTGTTGCGCCACACCACCGCGCGGCGCTGCCAGCGCAGCTGCCGCGGCACGGCGAACGGCGCGCGCGGCTGGTAGGTGAACTGCACGAGCTTGCGCTCGCCGTCGTGGGCGAGGAAACGACAGAGGCTGTCGACCGTCGCCGCCGCGACCTCCTTGGGCAGGGAGCGGAAAGGCAGGCTGGAAACCAGCACCAGGCGGCCGGGGCGCTCGATCAGGCCATCGACGACCTCCTTCGCCGCCGCCTGGCGCACATCGACCGTCGGAAAGCGCGCCTGCAGCCGCCGCGCCAGCGCGGGCTGGAGCTCGACCGCGATCAGCGGCACGCCGGGCAGGCGGCGCAGCAAGGCCTCGGTCACCGGGCCGGTGCCGGCGCCGAGCTCGATTACGGTGTCGGCGCCAACCGCCGCGCCCGCCATCGCATTGGCCAGCGTGCGCGAGGAAGGCAGCACCGCGCCGGTCGATGCGGGGTTGCGCAGCATGGCGAACAGCAGATCGACCGGCATCGGCCCCCCTTCTCGAACTCGCAAGGCGCCCATGGTAGCGCCATGCGGACCTGCCCGGCACCCGGCGGATTTCTGTCACCATCACGCCTTTCCTCCCAACAACGGTAGATCATGGCCGGAACCACCCTGCTCGCACTCATCGACGACATCGCCACCCTCCTGGACGACGTCGCCACCATGACCAAAGTCGCCGCCAAGAAGACCGCCGGCGTGCTCGGCGACGACCTCGCCCTCAACGCCCAGCAGGTCACCGGCGTGCAGGCCAGCCGCGAGCTGCCGGTGGTGTGGGCGGTGGCCAAGGGCTCGCTGGTGAACAAGGCCATCCTGGTGCCGGCGGCGCTGCTGATCAGCTGGCTGGCGCCGTGGCTGATCACCCCGCTGCTGATGCTCGGCGGCGCCTTCCTGTGCTTCGAGGGCTTCGAGAAGCTCGCGCACAAGTTCCTGCACTCGAAGGCGGAGGCCGAGGCCGAGCACCGCGAGACCCTGGAGGCGGTGGCCGACCCCAACGTGGACCTGGTCGCCTACGAGAAGGAGAAGATCAAGGGCGCGGTGCGCACCGACTTCATCCTGTCGGCCGAGATCGTGGTGATCACCCTCGGCACCGTGGCCGCCGCCTCGCTCGGCCAGCGCGTGACGGTGCTGGTCGGCATCTCGCTGGTGATGACGGTGGGCGTGTATGGCCTGGTGGCCGGCATCGTCAAGCTCGACGACCTCGGCCTGCACCTGCAGCGCAGCGCCTCGGCCTTCACCCGCCGCATCGGCGGCGCCATCCTGGGCTTCGCACCGTGGCTGATGAAGACGCTGTCGGTGGTCGGCACCGCGGCCATGTTCATGGTCGGCGGCGGCATCCTGCTGCACGGCTGGCCGACAGCGGCGCACGCGGTGGAGCATTTCGCCGCGGGATTCGGCGGCGTGGGCGGCGCATTGATCAACACCGGCGCGGGCGCCGGGGTCGGCATCGTCGCCGGTGCGATCGTGCTCGCGGCGGTGATGGTGGTGCAGAAGCTGCGCGGCGCGCACTGAGCGGCTGCCGCGGCAAGGTGCCGGGCTCCGTGGGGCGCGATCTCCTGGGGATCGACGAGCACCATGAGAGGGCTCCGGTGGCCCGGCGGTCGTCGGCCTGCGCGGTCGCTCGGGGAGCTATTGCGTCCGCAATCAATGGTTGCTATGCGCAGGCGGTTTCCGATAGCGGATTGCGACCACGGCGAGGCACGGTGGTCGCGAAAGATGGATGAGTGTGAGGGGCGGATAAGCGCTCGGGAACTTGTCGCTCGGCGGTGTTGGGCGTCGGTCAGGTCGTCGGCCTGACCTGTCGCTGACCTGATCGGTGAAGTCAGGCAGCAATCTGTTGCTCACCTGCCGTTCGCGCGTCAGGCGACGGTGAACGACAACTTCCCCGGACTGCGAAATAGAACTATCGACCCACAAGAGACATTGGCTGTGTCGGTGGCACTGCGGCGGTTTTCTGAGGGGAGCCGACGCACAGAGTCGCCGCTGACTGAGAGCCGCTCGGCCTTATGTGAGATCCACATAAGGCCGAATGTCAGGGGCGGGTATCTGGCTTCATGTCGGCGCTGGTCCGGGTAATCATTGGTCAGTCTTGCGTGCAGTGAACGAAAGGATCTGTCCATTCAGCGATTTTCTTCGCCGCTTCTGCCGCTGCCCTTCGGGCATTAGTTTTGTCAAGCTCGCTCTCGCAAGCACGCATGTTGCTTTTTCTGAGAACTTGAAGAGCATCGGACGGCTGTGGATCTCCGCGCGTTTCGCACCAGTAATTTACATCGGCAGCATGCAGTAATTGGAGCATAAGTGAGTATCTGTAATGTCCATATATCTTTGAGCTGTCGATGGTACCGTAATCCGCCTTGTTCTGCTCGAGGGCGTAGTTCGCACCCAGGGTGTTTCTTACGTTGAGTAGTATTTCGTTGTCTTGGAAAAGGACATAAACGTTCTCAACGGGGTCTCCTCCCAATATTCCATCGAAAGGGGACGGGTTGAAGAGCCATGCTTCCTGTACCTGGGAGGCTGTTGCGGGGTGTTTCTTCACGTGAACCGCCAAACCTCCTCCCAACGAATAGCCTGCAGCGACGATAGGAACTCCTTTGTACTTGGGGTCTTCGGATACCTCCAAGACAAGCTCACGCGCGGACGCGTATTGAACAGGAATCCCGATGTTCTGTATGAACCAGTCCCGCCACTGGTTGCTGCCAGCGAATGTAACAACGACCTTTTCTATTTCTCTTCCGTCCGGGCTCCGCCGCTCATAAACGGCACCTTGGAAGCCATTCCATGAATTCTTGTCGTACTCGGCGTTATGCTTGAGCAGGTCCGTATCTCCAAATCGGTGGTCACGTCCTTCCTCGTTCTCCTGGTGAAGGATCTTTGCGGCCGCCAATGCGTATAAATATCCTTTTCCTGCCAATTGACGTGCCCGAGGGCTGAGTGTTTTCGCAGTGTGCCCATGCTGGTATCGCTCGGAACAGAATACGGGTCCAGCTTCGTAGTCTGAACTTCGCGTTGAAAAACACGCAGGAGATGCTCTTCCCTCATTAACACACTCGCCACGAACAGGTTTCGGTAGGCCGGAACAGCCAACTAGTCCAAGGCTTACGACAGCCAGAGCTGAAAGCATGCAGTAACGTAGTTGCATGATTGCCTGCCCCCGAAATATGGCCCCATTAGCGTTGTTGATTCTTGTATAGCATCCAGTATCCGAAATGTACAGATGACAAGCTGAACTCCGCAGTTTAGATTTATCGCTTGCGCGGTCGAGATTTTCCCCGGCAGAACGAACGACACATTGCATGAGGTGCCGGTGCGATCACCCAGTCTCGGTGATGGGTGGCACTTTTGGGCTCTATGCCGTTTCCAGTGGAAATTGAATTCTCAACAAACATGACCATCGGTGGTACAAGCACTTGATACTGACGCCGACCTCGCGCGCGATGAACAGCGATGAACAACCAGATCGAAACCCTCTTCACCACCGCGTTTGGCCTGCAGTCGCCTTGGCATGTCGCCAAGGTCGAACTCAACACGGGCGAGCGGCGGATCGATTTCGAGTTCGAGTACACCGGCCGTCGTGCTGCGTGTCCGGCGTGTGGGGTCGAGCACCAGCTGATCCATGACCGCGTGCGGCGCAGTTGGCGTCACCTGGATTTCTTTCAGTTCGAAGCGTGGCTGCATGCCGAGATCGCGCGCGTGCAGTGCGACGACTGCGGCAAGACAGCCTAGCTGCCGGTGCAGAACAAGAAGGCAGCCGGGTAGCGAGGGACCGGTCAAGGTCGAGACGTCCGTCAGAGTGAAAGTGACTCCATTGCGCCGATCCGGCGCTGGCCTCAATGTGCCGATCCGCGACTGGCTCCAATGTGCCGGTCGGCGACCCAATGGCGGATAACTGAGTCGAGCGGACTGAGAGACCAGCTTCTGTCCGACAGCACTTCGGCCTCAGCTGTCGCTGGCCTGATCGGTGAAGTCAGGCAGCGATGTGTTGGTCACCTGCCGTTCGAGCGTCAGGCGACGGCGAACAGCGGCTTCTCCATCCTGCGAACTGGAACTACCGACCCTGACCTGCGTGATGATGTTTGCAAGGTCGAAGTCGGCTTTCTGATCTTCAAACTGCCGGTCCTTTCCTCAAGCTGACCGCCTCGTCCTCGGCCGGTGCTGACCTTGGACTGGGGGCCGCGAATCCTGCAACGGTCTGCTAACGGGGAGGGCTTCCATCGGGCAACCCCCGATCAGGAACGTTCATCCCCTTCCATATTCCCAAAGCCGCCACAAGCACCCTCGGAAACCAGCGAGCCTTGGGCACGATTACTTCCTGTCATGGCGGTCGCAGTCTGCACGCCAGTATATTTCCAAAGCATAGATTCGCGTATATCATATCGACGGGGTTATTCGCATCCTCTAATCCGTAAATTCAGTTGATTCGCATCATGACTGTCGGTGCGATTCAAGCACAATCCGGCGACGGAAGGACACCACCCTTTGGGCTTTTGAATGCTCCACTCCCACCTGCCGCAACAATTCAGGAGAAAAGCAATGGTAGCCAAGAAGCGAGTCTTTATCAGTTTTGACTACGATAACGATGAGGGAGCAAAGATAATGCTGGCCGGCCAGGCGAAGCTGCCGGACAGCCCATTCGATTTCAAGGACGCTTCGATCAAGGAGCACCTCACCGGCGACTGGAAAGAAAAGGTAAAGCGGCGACTGGACAATATTGATGTAGTCGTTGTGCTATGCGGCGAGAAGACGCATACCGCGGCCGGTGTAGCCGCGGAACTTGAGATTGCCAAAGAGAAAGGCAAAGAGTACTTCTTGCTTGCCGCCTATTCGAACAAAACCTGCACGAAACCAAAAAGTGCTGCTTCCTCGGACAAGCTCTACAAGTGGACCTGGGATAACCTTAAGACTCTTATTGGTGGGCGGAGGTAACAGCGAATCATGCGCAAGGCACTTATCGTCGGGATCAACTACTACCAGAATATCGGCTGTCTCTACGGATGCGTGGACGACGCATACGCGGTGAAAGCGGTGCTGGATCGCAATAGCGACGGTACCATCAACTTTGGCACGAAGTTGCTCACAGGTACTGGACCAACCGATCTAGTAACGCGCGCTTTTCTCCGCGAGAACATAAAAGAACTGTTCATGGGGGAGTCTGAGACGGCTCTTTTCTACTTCGCGGGCCACGGCCACGTAGAGAGCACCGGCGGCTACATTATCCCGAGCGAAGCCTCGTCGGGTGACGAGGGCCTTCCGCTCAACGAGGTGCTTCACTTTGCAAATCAATCTGCGGCGCGAAATCGAATTATCATCCTAGACAGCTGCCACTCAGGCATTGTAGCTGCGTCGGTAACAGCAAGCGGATTCGCCGATATCAAGGAAGGCACGACAATCCTCACTGCATCGACGGCCGAGCAGTACGCTACGGAAGAGGATGGTGCTGGGGTTTTCACGACGCTGCTTGTTGATGCTTTGGGCGGCGCCGCGGGCAATCTCGTTGGGGAGGTCACACCAGGCAGCATATACGCCCATATCGATCAGTCACTTGGTCCATGGGATCAGCGCCCAGTGTTTAAGACCAACGTCAAGAGTTTTGTGTCCTTACGCCGCGTACAGCCACCTATAGCGCTGGCAGAGCTTCAGAGAATAACGGAATTCTTCCCAAAGCCCGGTCAGGAATTCGCGCTGGACCCTTCCTATGAACCCGAACGTCAGGGAACAGACTCGACAATTCCGCCACCGAATCCGATCAATACAGCTAAGTTCGCTGTTCTGCAAAAATACAACCGTGTTGGCTTGGTCGTCCCAACTGATGCTCCGCATATGTGGCATGCAGCAATGGGTAGCAAGTCCTGCCGATTGACGGTACTCGGCGAACACTATCGCCGGCTTGTAGAACGTGGCCGCATATAGTTCGGGCCCGCGTAAATCGGACCGTCGCAAGACGCGCAACTCTATCTATGGTCCGCACCATAATCAGAATTTTCATCGGAGCTGAATGCCGTATAATGGCGAAGGATGCTCTGGGGTGTCAGGCGACACCGTAAATTGACCCCCTAGCGACACGAGGAACTGACCCCCTCGTTCGCGAGGAGGCCATCATTGGAAACGAAGCACATCGAGGTGAATCCTGTACGCCGTCTGGTTTGCGGAGTGCAGGAGATGTTGGAGCCGGAGGCGGTCACGACGATCGTTCGGTTGGGGCAATCGGGCTGGGGTGCGAAGCGGATTGCGAAGGTGCTGGGCATCGCGCGCAACACGGTGCGGCGGTATCTGAACGCGGGCGGGCCGGTGGCGTACCGGCAGCCGCAGCGTGCCAGCGTGCTGGGCGGTCACGACGCATGGCTGCGGGAGCGTTTCCTGCAGCACCGGGGCAACTGCGACGTGGTGCGTCAGCAGTTGAGCAAGGAATTGGGGATCGAGACGAGCCTGCGCACGGTCGAGCGCGCGTGTCGAGGGTTCCGCCAGGAACTGGAGGCGAGTCGCCGTGCGACGATCCGCTTCGAGACCGGACCGGGCGAACAGATGCAGATCGACTTCGGCCAGACACGTGTGCTGATCGGCGGCGAGTCGGTGCGAGTGTTCCTGTTCGTGGCGACGCTGGGCTATTCGCGCCGGGGGTTTGCCTGTGCGTTCCGGCACGAGCGCCAGAGTGCGTGGTTCGCTGGGATCGAGGCGGCGTTTGTCCACTTCGGCGGACGGCCGCAGACGCTGCTCATCGACAACGCCAAGGCGCTGGTCGACAAACACGACACGCAGACGCGCCAGGTCCGACTCAACAGCCGCTTCGAGGCGTTCTGCCGGCACTGGGATATCCGTGCCAAGGCGTGCGCGCCGTTTCGCGCGCGCACCAAGGGCAAGACCGAGAACGGCGTGGGCTACGTGAAGAAGAACGCCATCGCCGGCCATGCTTTCGAGAGCTGGACGGCGATGGAGGCGCACCTGGCGCGCTGGCAGCGCGAGGTGGCCGATGTGCGCATCCACGGTACGACCGGTGTCACGCCCGCTGAGCGCTTCGACTTGGAGCGTGAACACCTGCGTCCGGTTGCCGGGATCGCCCCCTTCCTGCAGGTGCGCGAGCTCGTGCGCCGAGTCAATGCGGAGGGCTGCATCGAGCTCGACACCAACGCCTACAGCGTGCCGTGGCGGCTGATTGGCGAGACGGTGACGGTCGTGGTCAGCGCCGACACCGTGGTGGTCGAGTACGCCGGCGAGGAAGTCGCCCGCCATGCGGAGCTCGCCGGCAGTCGCGGTCGCAGCATCGAGCGCAGCCACCTGCTGGGTGGGTCGCTGCCGCCGGCCCAGATCGAGGCGCCGCCGCCCACCGATGCGCTGCTGCGTCCGCTGGCCGAGTACGAAGCGCTCGTCGGAGGAGGCTGGTGATGATCGATGCCGACCGACTCGACGAACTGCTCACCCGGCTGCGGCTCACGGCGATCCGCGACCAGCTCGACAGCCTGCTCGACGAAGCCAGCCGGGCGCAGATGACACTGCGCGAAGCGCTGCTCTTCCTGGCCGAGCGCGAGGTCGCCCGGCGCGACACCCGACGCATCCAGATGGGCATGAAGCTCGCCCGTTTCCCGTGCGTGCGCACGCTCGAAGGCTTCGACTTCGACGCGCAGCCCTCGATCGATCCAGGGCAGATCCGGGATCTGTCCTCCGGTCGCTGGATCGGGCACGGTCAGGCCTTGTTGCTGCTCGGCCCGCCGGGCGTAGGCAAGACGCACCTGGCGGTCGCCCTCGGGCGCGAAGCGGTGGATCGCGGCTACACGGTGCTCTTCACCTCGGCAGCGGCGCTGATGGCCGGGCTCACGAAGGCGCACGCCGACGGACGGCTCGAGGAGAAGCTGCTGCAGCTCTCCAAGCCCAAGCTGCTGATCATCGATGAGCTGGGCTACCTGCCGCTCGAGCCGGCCGCTGCGCACCTGTTCTTCCAGCTGGTGTCGCGACGCTACGAGCGGGCCAGCATGCTGATCACCAGCAACCGGCCCGTTGGCGAGTGGGGGCAGGTGTTCGGCGACGCGGTGGCCGCCACCGCCATCCTCGATCGGCTGCTCCATCACAGCCAGGTCATCACGATCCGGGGCGACAGCTACCGGCTGCGCGACAAGCGCCGCAGCGGCCTTCTGCAGAAGGCCGCTGCCCCCACCCCGATCACGTCGGAGAGTTGATTAACCCAGGGGGTCAATTCCAGATGTCGTCAGGGGGTTAAATCTTCGTGTCGCTTGACATGGGGTGGCCCATGGTCCTCGTCTATTAGTAATTGGCCGCTACGAAAATGTACAGAGAGCTATTCCGTAAGCAGTATGACTTCGAGCTAGAACAGCGAAATTCGATTGCTTCGGCCACGAATATACCAATCGTCGCCATTACTGTGGTGGCGAGTGCCACTTGCGCTATCCTACTCGACTTTCAATACGATCATTCGCTGGGTTGCTACGCTTTCGTTACCTGCTCGGCACTCACCATTCTGTCTTTTGGCTACTCTGTACTCTGTCTTTTCCGCTCATTCTGGAACTATGAATACCAGAAACTTCCGAATTCGTCTTTGCTCAAGCAGTACTTCGAGGATCTTCGGAATTGGCATCTTGGTAATGGTTGCTCGGCGGATGATGCAATAAGAAGCGCCGAGGTTGATTTTTTTGACTACCTGGATGGAAATCTGGCACAAGCAAGTGATAGAAATAGCCAAAACAACATTCTTCGCGGAAATTATTTACATCGAGCAACAGCAGCAGTAGCAACTGCCGTCTTATTCCTCATCCCAGCCGGCGCCATTTATACATACAACAAGGCAACGGCAGATGATAAAGTTCATGCTGTCAGAGTTGTAAACACTACTTTAATCTCAACCGAGGAAGAATTTATGAAAAATAGCCAACCTTCAGGTGGAACAAATCAACCAGCAACTGCTCCCGCTGTCCCTGTTTCAAACCCCAAACCGGCCGGCCCTCCGAATACATCCTTCAGAAGCGGCGTGAACACACCTAAACCGAACGCAAATAACGACAAGAGATGACTTCAGCCCGCTGATCGCCGCATTGAGCGACATCGGCGACGTGCCCGTGTCGACCAGGTGCAACTGGTTGATGCGCAGATCCTCCACGGTGGCGGTATCGGGGGCGCGCCCAAGGTGGCGCGTGAACCGGCACACCGCCCGGATGTAAGCACTCTGTGTCTTGGGGTTGAGCCTGCGCATCCGCATGTCGTCAAGCATTCGCTGGCGCAAGGGGCTGACGGGACGAGTCGGGGTGTCCATGGCTTGCTCCTGTCGAAGACGAGGCCCATTGCCTCATCTCCCAACACGGCAAGCCCGCTGCCCATGGAAACCACAAACGACGACCTGCGTCACGAGCGGTTCACCCGAGTTCGACAGTTACGCTCGCAAGTGCTTGTTTTTGCTAGAGCGCACTTTCAAAAATGCCACTACAGTCGCGCTTACATTTCGATAGTGGGGACGGCTACAGTGCTGCCGATCCGCTGGAGCCTGTGATCGAACGGGGGCGCGTTGCGAATGACCTGGCAATTTTTGGACACAGATTCAGTTCTGGGGTACCTAACGCCCGAATTTCACCATGCTTCCCAGTTCTCGCTCCCATGCTTTACTCAAATCTTACAAGTCCGGTTCTGTCGGAGGCGGAGGGATTTTAGTGGGGCCGTCGATTGGACGAATGTGTATCGTCGACATAATGGCAACTCCATGCGGCAACTATCGGCGCGCGAGTCGTATCAGTCCAGCGCCAAAGGACGTTCCTTCGAACTCGTAACTATCACTCCATTTCACGTGAAATGGCAATTCCTTGGCAATCCAACCGCAGAACTTATCGAAGTAGTATGCGCGCAAGGTTAGTCCAAGCTTGTTGGTGGTCTTGTCGTAGATAATCTGTTGCTCAGCATGTTCAGGGCCTTGTATCCGCTTCGCGGCGACTCTGGACTCGAATTGACTCAAGATCTCTTCTGTTTTTTGGCCAAGCTGCCGTGCGAGACCTTGCGCGATGAATTGCCGACGTATTGGAGATTGAAAATACCGATGGTAGGGGTCAAAGTTCCATTGAGCTTGAGTAGTGGCAATATCAAGAAGGAGTTCATCCCCAGCTTGCATGCGCACTGCAATCCTTCGCAAGAAGGTTTCAGCGCCTACGTCTAGATTGCCTATAGTATTGCCCAAGAGGCCAATCAACCACGGTCGCGGCACGCTGTGGTTAAGATGTTCGAACACGAAGTCTTGGCCATCTTCGAAATCCCCTAGAATCCCGAAAGGCACCAGAGCCCCGCTCAAACCAAGAGTTCTGGCTGCGTGGTGAATTAGACCCTCGCTAATGTCTACAGGAACGTATTGCACTATTGAACTAGGGGTCTGAAGCTTTTCATAGATGTCGCGATCACGTCGGGCATCCCCTGGCCCAAGTGAAATGAAGCTCCGCCAGCCAACACCGTCAAGTGCAGCCAGGGTTTTCTCCCGGTCGAGGTCGCGGTCGTTGCTGGTTTGCACGTTATTGAATTCGTCATCGGCATATGCCAACCATGCCTTCGCACCTTCAGTGCCACAATAGAGGGCGCGCTGGTGCCACTCGACAGGCATTTTGATGGAGTTAATCTTGGCGGCGACTTCAGCATCAGCGCGAATGTTGATGCAATTATTCTTTGTATGCTTTTTCTCGCCATCTAACGATATATTGATGCCATTGAGAACTAACGACGCAATCGAGTCGGGGTCAGTAGTGGCGCACACCCGGGTCAATCCAGCTAGGTCCGTAGGCAACCGAAGTTGGTTATCGGAGGGGGCGACAACGAAACATCGCCTGCGCCCCAATGCGGAAAGAAAAAAGCCGAGCTCAAAAATGACATTATCGCGCGGAATTAGCTGCTGATTTTTCCTTATCGTGGCTTGATCGTCGCCGAAGCACAGAAAAACGCCCGCGTCAGCTTTCTGAAGCGCTTCCTCTAAGGCTTCGAGATTGTATGTGGACGGATCAAATGACGTCCACCATCGGATAGGCACATGTCCAGCCCTGCTAAGGGCGTCTGCAACTTTAGATGCGAACCCAAGCTGTTCGGTGGAGCTTGCGAGGAAAATGTTGAATCTTGGCACTGATACTCCAGGGGGTAGCCGCTGACCGACGAAGCAATTGGCATGCCTTTAAACCAACATAGACGAATGTCAGCCGTCTGCAAGTGAAATGTAACGGCCGTCAGCAGCTCTTGTCGGCAGGGATAGGTCACCATCGGCCGCTTCGGATCGTCACAGCCTGCAGAACGAGGGGTTTCGGAAGCGACCGCTTCGGAGCAAGCCGGGGGACAGTAACTGGTCGGTAGTTCCAGTTGGCAGGATGGAGAAACCGCCGTTCGCCGTCGCCTGACACTCGAGCGGCAGGTGATCAACACAACGCTGTCTGAGGGGCCCGTCAAGCCACCGGCAGCTGAGGCCGAGCACGAGCCTGCCGCCCTTAAGAACCGGCTGAGCCTCGGAAGACCAGATAGCCGCCTTAGCGCTTGCAAACCTCCTCGGGCAGCGCCCGCGCGTCCCCGGTCGCGAACAGATGCACAAATGAAACGCGAGCCGCTCGACCGCGCGGCATGCCTTCCGCGATGCCGGACGGGCGGAGGATGAAGTGCTGCCGAGCGCTTCCCGGTCCACCGCTCCGCCTCCCGGGATCAGCCCCCGGAAGCGAGCCCCGCCCACGACAGCAATTCGGCGACGGCGGCGGCGCCTCCCCACCACAGCAGCAGCACCGAGGCCGCCGCCGCGAGCGTGACCAGGTAGCCGGCCAGGAGCATCAGGCCGTCGCGGAGGCGCAACCCCCAGGAGATGAGCACGATGGCCAGCGCGGGCAGCACATTGTCGAAGCTGATGATGGGCACGGGCGTCATCATCGACAGTCCGGCGATGGAGAGCATCGACGCGTTGAGCACGCGCACGCGGCGGTCGCTCAGGCGCAGCAGGCGGGGGCGGCCGAGGGACGCGACGATGCCGACGACGCGGCCGAACATCCGCTGCAGCAGCGCCCGGGCACGACCGTCGATCTCTCGCCTGGCGAGCCAGCGCGGCAAGGGCACGGGCTGGCCGATGCACAGGCCGAACGCGATCAGCAGGCAGAAGGCGCCGACCACCGAGGCCATGCCGGGGAGCGCGACCGGGAAAAGGAGCGGCATCGCCAGCAAGGACAGCCACACCAGCCGCTGCCGGTTGCTGCGGCCGAGGGCATCCGCCATCGTGCCGTCCATGGACGCAAGATGCGCCCCGGCAATCCGTTGCACGGTCGCGCGGCGCTTCTCGCTGGGGTATTCGGCTCGACGACGTGGTGCGCGGGGGTCCTGGTCTTCCATGACGGTCCGGAGATGATCGATCGGAACGGGACACGACGGTGTCTTCGCTTGTGCGGGAACGCGTGCTTCACGTTTTTCCTGTGGGGTCGGACCAGTCCCGGCGTCCGCCGGTTCCCCCGCGTCGCGACCCGCCGCGGAGCCGGCCTGCACTCCCCGTGCGAGCCGCTTGCGGGCCGCGATCACGAGAACGTTTTGGTGGTACGGTTGGGGTCCCCTCGCCCGCAGCCCGCCCGCTGCGGGGCTCTCCTCCACGTTCGCCGACCTGGTGCAGCATGAGCGATGGTTTCCAGCCCGCGTCGATCGACGCCGACGGCGCACGGCGCTCCGCGATGCCGATCCCGCGTCTCGACCCGGAGTCCGCCCTGGTGTTCGTGATCAACGCTTCCGCGGGCGCGCACGACGTCGACGCCAAGCGTGCCGTGATCGAATCGACCCTCGCCGCCCACGGCCGCAGGGGCGAACTGCTGATCTGCGGCCCGGACGAGCTGGCACGCGTGGCCACCCAGGCCGCAGCGGCGGCGCTGGCGCGCGGCACGGCGGTGGTCGCCGTGGGCGGCGACGGCAGCCTCGGCACGGTCGCCCAGGCCGCGCACGCGGCGGGCTGCCCGATGGGCGTCATCCCGTACGGGACCTTCAACTACTTCGCGAGGACGCACGGCATCCCCACCGAGCCCGCGGCCGCGGCGCGGCAGTTGCTGGATGCGCGCCCGCGGCCAGTGCAGGTGGGGGCCATCAACGACCGCGTCTTCCTGGTCAATGCCAGCCTGGGCGTCTATCCCGAACTCCTGCAGGATCGCGAGGCCTACAAGGCCCGCTTCGGCCGTAGCCGCTGGGTGGCGTTCGTCGCGGGCTGCGCGACGCTGCTGCGTGCGCAGCGCCGGCTGCGCCTGCACATCGAGACCGGCTCCACCGTTCGCGACGTGCAGACGCTGACCCTCTTCGTCGGCAACAACCGGCTGCAGCTGCAGCAGTTCGGCGCGGAGCCCGCGGACACCCTCGCCGGCACGCCCGGCGATGGCTGCCTGGCCGCGCTGATGCTGCGGCCCATCGGCACCCTGTCGATGCTCGGGCTGATGCTTCATGGGGCGATGGGCCGGCTGGGTGAAGCCGCCGGGGTGGAGAGCTTCGAGTTCACCCACATGGTGGTGAAGCCCAGGCTGGCGCCCGGTCGCAGGGAGGTCGTGGTGGCCTTCGACGGCGAGGTGGCGCGGATGCGCGCGCCCATCGAGATCCGCGTGCTGGACAAGCCCTTGTACCTGCTCCAGGCCCCTGACCCGGCAGGCACGCCCGAGGCCGGGCCATGAGGGCTGCGGCATGAGCGTCCTGCTGCACATCGCCGACACCCACTTCGGCACCGAGCAGCCGCCGGTGGTCGAGGCCCTGGTCGCCCTCGCAGCGCAGCAGCGGCCGGACCTGGTGGTGCTCGCGGGCGACATCACGCAGCGCGCGCGACCCGCCCAGTTCCGCGCGGCGAGGGCCTTCGTCGACCGACTGGGGGCGCCGGTCCTGGCGGTGCCCGGCAACCACGACATCGCCTTGTTCGATCTCTGGGCGCGCCTGACCCGCCCGTACGCGCGCTTCGCCGAGGTGTTCGGCGCCGACCTCGAGCCGGTTCACGCGTCGGCGGACCTGCTGGTCGTCGGGGTCAACACCACGCGCGCCTGGCGGCACAAGAACGGGGAGGTGTCGGCCGCGCAGGTCGACCGTGTGGCAGGTCTGCTGGCCTCGGCGAGTCCGCAGCAGTTGCGCGTGGTGGTGGTGCATCAGCCCGCGGCGGTGTCCTGTCCGGGGGACCGGGCCGACCTGGTGCGCGGCCACCAGGCCGCCCTGCGGGCGTGGTCGGTCGCCGGGGCCGATCTCGTCCTCGGCGGACACATCCATCTGCCCTACACGCTGGCACCGCCCGGTCTTGCACGGCGGCTATGGGTGCTCCAGGCCGGCACCGCGGTCTCGTGGCGCACGCGTGCGGAGGTGCCCAATTCGGTGAACATCCTGCGCTGGGGCGAGGCCGCCGCGGCGCACGAGCACCCGGCGCGGTGCGGCGCGGCGGAGGGTGCAAGCTGCCTCGTCGAACAGTGGGACTTCGTGCGCAAGGATCGACGCTTCGTCCGCAAGGCGGTCACGCGCGTGCGCCCGGAACGCCCCTGATCGCGAGGCCCCTGCGGGCGCCGCGTGGGGCCACGGGCGCAGGACTCATGATTTTCTGTAGGAGGCGCTGGAGCTTGCGTCGAGGCGGGCAGCGTCGACCATCGGTGACAATCCTCCGGAAAGTCACGCCCGCCGAGGAGTCTCACCGTGAAACCCGAGCACCGCGCAGTCCCTGCCGCCCCCATCGCCCCCATCGCCCCCATCGCCGGCCACGTGCCGCCGCGCGCGAAGAAGCTCGCCTCCCTGCTCCACCTCGGCGTTCCGGGTGCGCTGGCCGGCTTCGCCTGCCTCGCCGGCGCGCAGCAGGCCGCGCCGGCGGCCGCGGAGGCGGTGACGCTCAATCCGGTGGTGGTCACCGGCGCACCCACCGCCACCGAGAGCTTCGACCTGCCCTACTCGGTCGATTCGGTGGACATGCGCGCCAACCAGGCCGGGAACCTCGGCGTGAATGCCTCCGAGGCGCTCGCCGGCGTGCCCGGCCTGGTGATCCAGAATCGCCAGAACTACGCCCAGGACCTGCAGATCTCGGTGCGCGGCTTCGGCGCACGCGCGGCCTTCGGCGTGCGCGGCGTCAAGCTCATCGCCGACGGCATCCCCGCCACCAACCCGGACGGCCAGGGCCAGGCCGCCACCTTCAACCTCGACACCGCCGAACGCATCGAGGTCATGCGCGGGCCCTTCTCCACCGTCTATGGCAACCACGCCGGCGGGGTCATCCAGCTCTTCTCGCGCACCGGTGAAGGCGCGCCGCGCGTGCGCGCGAGCGCGCTCGGCGGCAGCTGGGGCACGACCAAGTTCGGCCTCGGCGCCGAAGGCGAGAAGGACGGCATCGGCTTCGTGCTCGACGCTTCGCGCTTCGACACCGACGGCTACCGTGACCACAGCAAGACCCGCCGCGACCAGGGCTTCGCCAAGCTGACCCTGAACCCGGACGAGGACAGCACGCTGACCCTGGTGGCCAACGGGCTGCGCCAGCCGGAGACGCAGGATCCGCTGGGAGTGACCTGGGAGACCTACGAGCGCGATCCGCAGTCGCTCACGATCGATCCGCTCGACCCCGCCACGCCGAAGCGCTCCTACGCGGACCGCTACAACACGCGCAAGAGCATCCACCACGTGCAGGGCGGGGCCACCTACGAGCGCCGCCTCGGCGAGGATCGCCTGCAGGTGTCGGCCTACGCGGGCAGCCGCGCGGTCACCCAGTACCAGTCCTTCTCCAGGGTCTTCCAGTCCAGCCCGCGCCATGCGGGTGGCGTGGTCGACTTCGACCGCGACTTCCACGGCATGGGCCTGCGCTGGATTTCGCAACGCGCGCTGGGGAGCGGCGAGCTCACCCTGACCGCCGGCGTCGACTACGATCGCTCCGAGGACGATCGGCGCGGCTACGAGAACTTCGTCGGCAGCACGCTCGGGGTGAAGGGAGCGCTGCGCCGCGACGAGCTCGACACCATCACCAGCATCGACCCCTATGTCCAGGCGCTGTGGAAGAGCGGACCGTGGCAGTGGTCGCTCGGAGCCCGCCATTCGCGCGTTTCGTTCAAGGTGGAAGACCGCTACATCAAGACCGACAACCCCGACGACAGCGGCAGCGTGCGCTTCAGCAAGACCACCCCGGCGCTCGGGGTGAGCTATGCGCTGAGCCCCGCGACCAACCTCTACGCCAGCGTGGGTGCAGGCTACGAGACGCCCACGCTCAACGAGCTGTCGTACGCGACCCCGACCACCGGCTTCAATTTCGGGCTGCGTCCGAGCACCAGCCGCCAGGCCGAGATCGGCATCAAGACCTTCGTGAGCGACAACGCGCGGATCAACGCCGCGCTGTTCCGCATCGAGACCGACGACGAGATCGTCGTCCTGGCCTCGGAGGACGGCCGGACCAGCTACCAGAACGCCGGGCGCACGCTGCGCCAGGGGCTCGAGCTGGCCGCTCAGGCCGAGCTGACCCGCACGCTGACGGCGCGGGCCTCGCTGACCTGGATGCAGGCCGAGTACGACGAGGCGTTCAGCAGCCGCGGGACCACCGTGGCGGCCGGAAACCGCATTCCGGGTGTTCCGCGCATCGCGGCCTTCGCCGAGCTCGCCTGGGAAGCCACGCCGGGCGTGACGCTCGCGGGCGAGGTGCTGCATCGCGGCGAGGTCGAGGTCAGCGACCTCAACAACGACCACGTCGCACCGGCCTACACGCTCGTCAATCTGCGCCTGTCCGCCGAGCAACGCCAGGGGCCGTGGACCTTCGGCCAGTTGCTGCGGGTGGACAACGTGCTCGATCGCGAATACGTCGGCTCGGTGATCGTCGGCGACAGCAACAAGCGCTATTACGAGCCCGGTCCCGAGCGCAGCGTGTATGCCGGGGTGAGCGCGAGCTACCGGTTCTGAGCGACGGCCGGCGCGGACTCCTGACGATCCGCCGCCATCGCGGATCGGCGGCGGATCGCGACTTGCGTCGCTCCCACGAAAACCCGCGCGGCTACGGCACTGTAGGAGCGACGCAAGTCGCGATCGGCCGCGATACAAAAATCCGCGCGCTTGCGGTGCCGTAGGAGCGACGCAAGTCGCGATCGACCGCGATACAAAAACCCGCGCTTGCGGTGCCGTGGGAGCGACGCGAGTCGCGATTGCAGCCGCGATACAGGCAGGGCAGCGGCGGAAGCACGACGCGGACCGGAACGCCGCCGATCGCGACTTGCGTCGCTCCCACGAAAACCCGCGCGGCTGCGGCGCTGTAGGAGCGACGCAAGTCGCGATCGGCCGTGATACGAGAACCCGCGCGCTTGCGGTGCCGTGGGAGCGACGCGAGTCGCGATTGCAGCCGCGATACAGGCAGGGCAGCGGCGGAAGCACGACGCGGACCGGAACGCCGCCGATCGCGACTTGCGTCGCTCCCACGAAAACCCGAGCGGCTGCGGCGCTGTAGGAGCGACGCAAGTCGCGATCCGCCGTGATACGAGAACCCGCGCGCTTGCGGTGCCGTGGGAGCGACGCGAGTCGCGATTGCGGCCGCGATACAGGCAGGGCAGCGGCGGAAGCACGACGCGGACCGGAACGCCGCCGATCGCGACTTGCGTCGCTCCCACGAAAACCCGCACGGCTACGGCGCTGTAGGAGCGACGCAAGTCGCGATCGACCGTGATACGAGAACCCGCGCGCTTGCGGTGCCGTGGGAGCGACGCGAGTCGCGATTGCAGCCGCGATACAGGCAGGGCAGCGGCGGAAGCACGACGCGGACCGGAACGCCGCCGATCGCGACTTGCGTCGCTCCCACGAAAACCCGCGCGGCTGCGGCACTGTAGGAGCGACGCGAGTCGCGATCCTCCGTGATACGAGAAGAACCCGCGCGCTTGCGGCGCCGTAGGAGCGACGCGAGTCGCGATCGGCTTCGCGCCCTGCACCGCGCGCAATACGCCGCTCAGAACGGCCGTCCCATCCGCCGATAGAGCGTGTTGCGCGTGACGCCAAGGTGACGGGCGGCGGCGGAGAGGTTGCCGTCGAAGCGCTCGATCGCGGCGCGGATGGCGTCGTCGTCGAGCGCGCGCGCGCGCCGCAGCGGTAGCGGCAGCGGGTCGGGATCGTCGGCGGGCCGCGCGGAACGCGGCTCGCCGCGTTCGGTCCATGGCGACGGGGCGAGCGCCGGCGCATCGCCGACCGCCTGCAGCACTTCCTCGGGCAGATGCACCGGCAGGATGCGCGTCTCGCCCTCGTCGAGCAACGCGAGCGCGACCTCGAGCACGTTCTGCAGCTGGCGGATGTTCCCCGGCCAGGGGTAGGCCGCGAGGATCGCCATCGTCTCCGGCGCGACGTCGACGCGCGCGGGCTCGGGGTGGTGGCTGCTGCCGTCGAGCAGGCGGCGCACGATGCGCTGCAGGTCGCTGCGCGCGCGCAGTGGCGGCAACTGCACGCCGAGGCCGTTGACCCGGTAGTAGAGATCCTCGCGGAAGCGCCCGGCCTTGACCTGCTCGCCGAGCTGGCGGTGGGTCGCGCACAGCAGCGCGATATCGACCGGTACCGCGGAGCCCGCGCCCACCGGCTGCACGCAGCGCTCCTGCAGCACGCGCAGCAGCCGCGCCTGCATCGCCAGCGGCATGTCGCCGATCTCGTCGAGGAAGAGCGTGCCGCCATGGGCCTGCTGGATGCGGCCGATCGCCCCCTCCTTGCGCGCGCCGGTGAAGGCGCCGCCGACGTAGCCGAAGAGCTCGGACTCGATCAGGTTCTCGGGGATGGCCGCGCAGTTGACCGCGACGAAGGGGCCGTCCGCGCGCGGACCGCTGTTGTGGCAGGCGCGCGCGAGGAGTTCCTTGCCGGAGCCGGACTCGCCCTGGATCAGGATCGGGATGCTGCGCCCGACGATGCGCGCACAGCGGTCGAGCACGAACTGCAGCGCGGGGTCGCCGGTGGACAGGGTCTCGAGGGTGGTCCTGTGGCGCGCCGAGCGCGAGGGATCGGGGGCGGCGGCAACGCGGGCCGTGCCGGCCGGGGCCGACTGCGCGCCGGCCTGCCAGGCCGGGCTCAGCCGCAGGCGCGCGTGGATGCGTGCGCCCGAACGCAGCTCGAGTTCGACCAGCGCGGCCGGATCGCGCGCCGCGCGCCCGATCAGCGTGCCGAAGCCGCCCCGGAACAGGCTGGAGAAATTTCCCAGGCCCGCCACCCGGCGCTCGTCGACGCCGAGCAGCGCGCGCGCCTGGCGGTCGGCGGCGATGATCTCGCCATCCGCATCGATCGCCAGCAGACCCTCCTGCAGGCCGCCGACGCCCTCGGGACGCGGATGGAAGGAGAGCAGCGCATGGCGCGCATGCTCGCTCTCGAACAAGCGGCGTTCGACCAGGCGCACCCCCATGCGCGCGAGCCCGAGCGTATGGGGCTGGTGGCTGCGGTGGTCGCCCGAGATATCCAGCGCGCCGAGCAGTTCGCCGCGCCAGTCGAAGATCGGCGCCGCGCTGCAGGTGAGCACGCCGTTGCAGTCGAGGTAGTGCTCGGCGCCGAGCACCTCGACCGGCGCACGCTCGATCAGGGTGGCGCCGATCGCGTTGGTGCCGCGCTCGCATTCGCTCCAGTTCGCGCCCGCCTGCAGCGCGACGCGGTTGGCGCGGTCGACGAAGGCGGGGTCGCCGATGCCGTGCAGGATCATCCCGCTGGCGTCGGCGAGCAGCACCATGCTGCCCGAGGAACGGATCTGTTCGTGCAGGTGCTCCATGACGCCGCTGGCGTGCGCGAGCAAGGCCGCGCTGCGCTCGCGCGCCACCATCAGGTCGCCCCGCGTGGTGCTGGGCGGGCGCACGCGCTCGCCCATGTCCAATCCCAGGCGCTGGCAGCGCGCCCAGGAGCGCAGCACCGGCACCGGCAGGCCCGCGTCGGGCACCTGGCCGGAGGCGGAAAACTGCCTGCGCAGCGACTCGACCACCGCCGCCTGCGCGGCACGCATCGTGTTATCGACCATCGTCTCCTCTCCACCTGCGGCCGCGGTGCGGCGGCGTTCGGCACGCCTCGCCCGGGCTCTTCCATCGTCGTCGAGGCCGCTCCGGGGGTCGGACAGCGGCCGTCAAACGACTGAAGCAAGCATCATGCCGCAAGCACGGCACCCGAGGCGGCCGGCCATGGAGAAAAGTACGAGGATCGCGGAATCCTATCGCCCGAGGGCGCGATCCTCCGCCTCCACCGCCGCCATCTCGGCGTCGTCGTACAGGCGCGAGCGGGTGTGGAAGGCCTTGCCGGTGCCCCCCTCGAGCGAGAAGGTGCCGCCGTTGCCATCGACGACGTCGATGATGAGCTGGGTGTGCTTCCAGTATTCGTATTGCGACGCGCTGATGTAGAAGGGCACGCCGCCGATCTCGCCCAGGTGCACGTCGTGGGGGCCGATGGTCAGGTCGGTGGGCAGGTAGCAGTTGGCGGCGCTGTTGTCGCAACAGCCGCCGGACTGATGGAACATCAGGTCGGGACCGTGCTCGGCCTTGAGCTGCTCGATGAGTGCGAGTGTCGCAGGGGTGGCGATGACGCGTTCGACCATGTCGCGTGCCTCCGGAACGAAAAAGCGGGGGCGGTCGCCCGCCCCCGCGAAGGTCGCCCGCGGTGCGGGCGAGGGAGGGAGAACGCCGTGATCAGAAGAAGCCGAGCTTGTTCTCGCTGTAGCTCACGAGCAGGTTCTTCGTCTGCTGGTAGTGGTCGAGCATGACCTTGTGCGTCTCGCGGCCGATGCCCGACTCCTTGTAGCCGCCGAAGGCCGCGTGCGCCGGGTAGGCGTGGTAGCAGTTGGTCCACACGCGCCCGGCCTGGATGGCGCGGCCCATGCGGTAGGCGACGTTGCCGTTGCGGCTCCACACGCCGGCGCCCAGGCCGTACAGGGTGTCGTTGGCGATCGCCAGGGCCTCGGCCTCGTCCTTGAAGGTGGTCACCGCGAGCACCGGCCCGAAGATCTCCTCCTGGAAGATGCGCATCTTGTTGTGGCCCTTGAACAGCGTCGGCTGGATGTAATAGCCGTCGGCCAGGTCGCCGTCGAGCTGGGCGCGCGCACCGCCGATCAGCACCTGGGCGCCCTCTTCCTTGCCGAGCTGCAGGTAGGACTGGATCTTGCTCATCTGCTCGGAGGAGGCCTGCGCACCCATCATGGTGTCGGTGTCGAGCGGGCTGCCCTGCTTGATCGCGGCGACGCGCTTCACCGCGCGCTCGATGAAGCGGTCGTAGATCGACTCCTGGATCAGCGCGCGGCTCGGGCAGGTGCACACCTCGCCCTGGTTGAAGGCGAACAGCACCAGGCCCTCGATCGCCTTGTCGAGGAAGGCGTCGTCCTTGTCCATGACGTCGGCGAAGAAGATGTTGGGCGACTTGCCGCCCAGCTCGAGCGTGGCCGGGATCAGGTTGTTGGCGGCGGCCTGGGCGATCACGCGGCCGGTGGAGGTGGAGCCGGTGAAGGCGATCTTGGCGATGCGCTTGCTGGTGGCGAGCGGCATGCCGGCCTCGCGGCCGTAGCCGTTGACGATGTTGAGCACGCCCGGGGGCAGCAGGTCGGCGATCAGCTCCATCAGCACCAGGATCGAGATCGGGGTCGACTCGGCGGGCTTGAGCACCACGCAGTTGCCCGCACCCAGCGCCGGCGCCAGCTTCCAGGCGGCCATCAGGATGGGGAAGTTCCACGGGATGATCTGGCCGACCACGCCCAGCGGCTCGTGGATGTGGTAGGCCATGGTGTTCTCGTCGATCTCCGAGATGCCGCCTTCCTGCGAGCGCAGGCAGCCGGCGAAGTAGCGGAAGTGGTCGACGGCGAGCGGGATGTCGGCGTTGAGCGTCTCGCGGATCGGCTTGCCGTTATCGACGGTCTCGGCGTAGGCGAGCAGCTCGAGGTTGGCCTCGAGGCGATCGGCGATCTTGAGCAGGATGTTGGAGCGCGTGGTGGCGTCGGCCTTGCCCCACTTCGGGAAGGCGGCGTGCGCGGCGTCGAGCGCGAGCTCGATGTCCTCGGCGGTGGAGCGCGCGGCCTGGGTGTACTTCTGGCCGGTGATCGGCGTGACCACGTCGAAATACTGGCCCTTGACCGGAGCCACCCACTGGCCACCGATGAAGTTGTCGTAGCGGGCCTTGTACTGGATCTTGGCGTCGGCCTGTCCGGGCAGTGCATACAGCATGGTGTCGTCTCCTCGTGTGGTTTCGGTTGCGGGCGGTTTCGCCACACGGCGATTACGCATCCTTCGTGCCAGCAGGATCGAATGCCTATGAAACAACGACTTGGCCCCTGTTCTCGACGATCCGGGCGCTCCGCGGCGACTTCTGGAGCAGCGCCGGTTCGCTCCATCTGCTCCATTTGCTCCAGTTGCTCCAAGCGCCGTGCCCGCAGGGCAGCATCCCGAAACGACGCGGGGCAGCACGACCGCCGTCGCACTGCCCCGCCGCGTGCGCGCGTCGCGCAGTTGTCAGAACATCAGGATGCCGCCCACCGAGATCGTGCGCGTCTCCAGGTCGCCAGCGAAGAGGTCGCCGCCTTCGCCCTTCTCCTGGTTGTATTCGCCCACGAGGGTGATGTACTTGTTGAGGCTGTGATAGACCCCCACCGTGGCCGAACGGAAGGTGTTGGTGTCGGCCAGCGCGCCGCCGCGGTCGCGGTTCTCGCCGAAGTTGATGCCGAACTTGGTCTTGCCCACGGTGTAGGTGCCCTGCACGAAGTAGCCCTTGCCGTCGGTCTTGCCGAAGGGCGACAGGTACAGCGCGCCGACGGTCGACAGTCCCAGCCCGCTGGCGTCGAAGCCGTAGGCGACCGCCTCGAAGGCGCCGATGCCGACCTTGGCGCCGAGCTCGAAACCGTTGGCGTCGAAGCTGCCCGCCCCGCTGGTGCGCTGGTGGACCGCCCCCGCCCACACCGAGCCCTTGGCGGTACCCGCCTTCCAGTCGTAGTTCGCCATGGCCTGGAAGCCGGGGTCCTTGGTCTCGTCACCGGCGAACTTGTTGGGATCGAAGATCCCCGCCGACGCCGAGAAGCCGCCGAAGGCCGGCGTGGTGTAGGTGATCTGGGGCTGGAAGCCGGTGTACATGTAGCCGTGGCCGATCATGCCGAAGGTGGTGTTGAAGGGCGTCGACGCGTAGCTGTTGCCGCCGAGGCCGAGGAGCGTCATGTCGGACAGGATGATCTTCTGCCCGAAGAGGCCGATGTCGCGGCCGAACTTGACCGTGCCCCACTCGGTGTTGCCGAACTGGAAATACAGGTTGCGGGTGTCGATCTGGGTGAAGGGGCTGTCGCAGCCGGTGGAACCGCCACAGCTGGGGTCGCTGGGCAGGCCCACCACGTCCGACTTGTCGTTGATGCCGGGCGCGAAGCCGACGTGAGCCTTGATGTCCAGGCCCTCCACCTTGGTGGTGAACACGAAGTTGATCCAGCCCGGCAGCAAGCCGTTGGTGAGCGCGGAGTCGGTGGTCTTGACGCCCGCGCGCTCCTCGGTCCGATGAGAATAGAAGCCGTTGACCGTGCCGTTGATGTCGAGCGTGGCGTCGCCCTGCGAAAACCCGATCGCCTGGGCCGGCGTGGCGGCGAGCGCGAGCAGCGCGGCGCCGAGCGCCGACGGCAGCAGGGCGGTGGTGGCGGGTCGGGTGCGGCGGTGGCTGGAAAGCTTGTTTTGCATGGATGTCCCCTCGGATGGTGTGGATGCCTTCGATCCGCCCGCCCGGCGGCCGGATCGAAGGCGGGCTGCGCAAACGCTGTGCCACCCCCCGAAAACGCGGCCTGTTCCGGGCATTTGTGCGCAACGCAGGCGCACAGTCCGCTCCGGATGCTCCACAATCCCTGCCCGCCCTGCTTCGGAATGGCACCTCCGGAGCAGGCGCCGGCCGCAGGCGAGCGACGCCCCTGCGGCCTGCAAGACTCCCTGCCAGGATCTCCGCTGCGATGAAAGAGCCCCCCTCCCTGCCGGTCGCCCCCTCTCCGCCGGTCGCCCCCTCTCCCTCCCAGGCGCACGCCGAAGCGCGATCCGGCGCGGTCGCGCGCCCGGCAAGCGGCCGCTTTCCGCTCGCGATCATCGGCCCCGGCGCGCTCGGCCTGCACTTCGCTGCGCGCCTCGACGGCATTGCGCCGGTCGCGCTGATCGCGCGCGACGCCGCCGGAGCCGCGCGCCTGAACGCCGGCGTCGAGGTGGGCGGACACCTCTTCCATCCAAACGCCTTCGCCGCCGAGCGGGCCCCGGAGGCGGACTGGGTGATCGTGCTGGTGAAGGCGGGCGACACCGCCGCCGCCGCGTCCACCGCCGCGCGCATGCGTCCGCTGGGTGTGCTCTCGCTGCAGAACGGCCTCACCGGCGAGCTGCTGCGCGCGCACTGCGCGGCGCGCCACGTCGACCAGGGCATCACCACCGAGGGCGCCTACCGCGAGCAGGGCGACCACGGCGAGCGGGTGCACCCCGCGGGTGCGGGCGAAACCCTCGTGCCCCCCGGCTTCGAGGCGGTCGCCGAACTGCTCGCGCGCGCGGGCCTGCGTGCGCGCGTCGAACCCGACATCGCGCATGCCCGCCTCGCCAAGCTGCTGGTCAATGTCGCCATCAACCCGCTCGCGGCGCTCTTCCGCGTACCCAACGGCGCCCTGCTCGATCCGCCGCACCGCGTGCTGCTCGACACCCTGGTGCGCGAAGCCCTGCCGGTGTTGCACGCGCACGGCCTCGAACTCGACGAGGACGCCGCCCTCGCCCGCGTGCACGCGGTCGCCCGCGCCACCGCGGCCAACCGGGCGAGCATGCTGCAGGACCTGCTCGCCGGCCGGCGCACCGAGATCGACGCGATCACCGGCGCACTGCTGCGCATGGCCGCGCGGACACACGCAGAGCTGCCCACCCATCGGGCGCTGCATGTGCTCGTGCGTGCGCTCGAATCCGCGGATGACGGAGGGGCCCCGGCCGCGTGCTGACGGGCCCGGACGTCGGGTCGATGCGCCGGACTATAATTCGGCGAGCGCTCACTGCCCCGACGAGGACATCATGGCCCTGCCCCAACCCACCGCCCCCTTCACCGCCGAAGACTACCTGCAGTGGGAAGCCGGGCAGCCCGACAAGCACGAGTACTACCACGGCGAGACCTTCGCCATGGGCGGTGCCAGCCGCCGGCACGTGACGATCTCGGGCAACGTCTTCAGCGCCCTCGACGATGCGCTCGAAGGCAGCCCCTGCCGCGCCTACATGGCCGACATGAAGGTCCAGGCCGCCGCGGACGAGGCCTACTTCTACCCCGACGTCCTCGTCACCTGCGACCCCGCCGACCATCGCGCCGACCAGTTCATGCGCGCACCAACGCTGATCGTCGAGGTCCTATCCCCCGCCACCGCCGCCTACGACCGCGGCGAGAAGTTCGCCGCCTATCGCCGCATCGCCTCGCTGCAGCACTTCGTCCTCATCGACCCCGACCTGCGCCGCATCGAACACTACCGCCGCAGCCAGGACGCGCGCTGGGAGCTGCAGGACATCGCGCCCGAGCAGGCCCTGGTGCTGGAGAGCCTCGAGGTCTCGATCCCGTGGCAGAAGGTGTTCCGCAACGCCGATTGAGGCGGAGCGCGCTCACCCCCCACGCCCCGGATACCCCCGAGGCGCGCCGACGAAGAGGAATCCACGATGCACGTGCAAACCTACCAGCCCCTCGACGAAGCCGAATACCTCGCGCTCGAGGCGCGCTCGCCGGTCCGCCACGAGTACATCGCCGGCGAAGTCTTCGCGATGACGGGCGCCAGCATCCGCCACAACATCATCGCAGGCAACCTGTACACCGCCCTTCGCACCCACCTGCGCGGCACGCCCTGCCGCGCGCTCATGGAAGGGTTCAAGCTCTACCTGAAGAAGGAGCGCAGCTACTTCTACCCCGACGTGATGGTCACCTGCGAGCCGCGCCTGCTCGAACTCGACGCCGAGACACAACTCGTCGACAGCCCGGTGCTCGTCGTCGAGGTCCTCTCCCCCTTCACCGAGGGCATCGACCGCCGCGAGAAGCTGCGCGCCTACCGCACGCTCCCCAGCCTCAAGGAGTACGCCCTGGTCAGCCAGGACGAATGCAAGGTCGAGCTCCACCGCCGCCGCGGCGACATCGGCTGGGACATCATCACCTTCGAGCCCGGTGACCCGGTCGAATTCGCCAGCGTCGAGCTGCAGATGCCGATCGCCGACGTCTATTTCGAGGCCGGGGTGACGTGCGCGGGGTAGCGATGGCCAATGACGCATCGCGCCGGCCGAGATACGACCGCCACGCGATGCTGACCGTGGTGTGTCGTCTCAGGCGAACCCGCCGAAGCACACGATGAGCAAATGAAAGGACCTGTCTCCACGCCCCCTCGGGGTCAGTAGCCCCGGAACAGAAAATCCAACGCAGCGGTGATCTGCTCCTGCGCTTGAGCAAGCGAAGTCACGGGCGACTTCAGCACTCGCAGCGGTACAGCGCCCATCTTTGGTGTTTCCAGAAGGCAGTCCGTGCCCTCGATGGTAAAGACCGGCGTCAGACGGGCAGGTAGCCTGATCTTCGGGAAGTGATTGAGACTGCGCAATGGAATCACCATACGGCTGTCCAGGCCATCGAGCAGATCGCTCTGCACATCCAGCAGGTAGGGTGTCGTGTCAGCGTGGCTCCCCGTATTGGCATAGACGTCGAAACGCGCCATCCGAAACTTCTCCACGCTTCGAGCGGCAAGCCTTCTGCCTCAACGGTCGCATTGTAGGCAGCGATGAAATCGGCATGATCCTCGCGCCACTTGCGCTCCTGCTCGCGGCGCACAACCTCACGCAAGTAGGTATCGCAGACCTGGGAAATGTTGATGTCGAGTTGCTTGGCGGCATCCAGAACGTCGCTGCTCAGACTCAGGTTTATCGCGCGTTTACCAGATGAACCGGTACGCATGCGTTGGGTGCTTCGTGTGGCTGGCATCGCGATCTCCATGCGCATCCGTTTGTGCGCACAGGTTATGCCTAAATACCGCCCCTAGTCCATGACTCAAAGCACGAAATCGTGATCTGCCCCCTCGTTCCCGAAGGTGTGCGAAGCCGCCGAAGCACGCGATGAGCAAATGAAAGACCTGACCCTCGGCCCTCCCCATCGTCGCCATCTGGATCCGCGCCGCCTTGATCAGAAACCGCAAATACCCCATCCTCCTCCCCGAGCTGGATGACCTGCAGGAGTCACGCACCATGCCACCCACCGCACTCGCACGTGACGACAAAGCCCTCGCAGACTTCTGCCGTGCGCACGGCATCCGGCAGTTGTCCGTCTTCGGCTCGACAATCAAGGGCACCGCGCGGCCCGACAGCGACCTGGACCTCCTCGTCGAGTTCGAGCCCGACCGCGTCCCGGGCCTTCTGGGCATGGCCAAGCTCGAAGAAGAGCTTTCGGCGCTCATGGGTGGCAGGACGATCGACCTCCGCACCCCGGCGGACCTCAGCCGGTATTTCCGCGACGACATCATCCGCACCGCCCAGACTCGATATGTTGCCTGATGACCGGATCCGTCTGAAGCACATGCTGGACGCAACGCAGACCGCGATCGGCTTCCTGCGCGCCCGTGCCCGCCACGATCTCGATACCGACACGATGCTTCTCTTCGCGACCGTGCGGGCCCTCGAGGTCATCGGCGAAGCGGCAGGAAAGGTATCGGACAGCACTCGTTCGGCAGCGCCGCAGATTCCTTGGCGCGCGATGGTCGGCATGCGCAATCGACTCATCCACGGCTACTTCGACATCGACACGGAGGTCGTCTGGCGCACCGTAAAGAACGAGCTGCCAGAACTGGCCTCTGCAATCGAGGGCGCCCTTCAAGCTTGAAGGGGCGCTGCGCCGACCCGCTCGACGCAGCCAGCCTTCCCGGATTCTTCGGCCTGCCGCCGGCAGATCGCTGATCCTGCGGGTCTCACCCCACCGCGCCCCTACGACCGCCGCGCAACACCGCCGGCGGTCGTGGCGCTTCAGGAGGACGAGGCTGACAGCACTGGGGCTGTCGATGAGCAAATGAAAGACCTGACCCTCGCCCCCCAACCGCCCCTCAAGTTCCCCCGCCCCGCGCCGTAGATGGCTCCACGCGCAGGAAACGCGCACGGCACCGGCGGGAAATTGCTAAAGAGTCCTACCCCGGGGTCGTAAAAGCTTCCAAGAGCACAAACAAACGCTCCGCACCCGCCAAGGCAAGCGATGCAGATACGGGTGTATGACCCACCTGACCTTCCAGGAGAAACATCATGGCCCAGACGATCAACACCAACGTTGCCTCGCTGAATGCGCAGCGGAACCTGAACTCCTCGCAAACTTCACTGGCGACCTCGCTGCAGCGCCTTTCCTCCGGCCTGCGCATCAATAGCGCGAAGGATGACGCTGCCGGGCTCGCGATCTCGGAGCGGATGTCCTCGCAAGTTCGCGGCCTCAACCAAGCTACTCGAAATGCGAATGACGGCATTTCCCTCGCACAAACCGCGGAAGGTGCACTTGGTGAAATTGGCAACAACCTCCAACGTTTGCGCGAACTCTCCGTCCAGTCAGCGAATGCGACCAACAGTGCATCTGATCGTGCAGCCTTGCAGGCCGAAGTTGACCAGTTGACCGCCGAGATCACCCGTGTCGCTAGCACGACTCAATTTAACGGCTTGAATTTGCTGGATGGTAGTTTTGCCAACCAAGATTTCCAAGTCGGAGCGAATGCGAATCAAACGATCACCATCCAGTCGATTGGAAACGCTAAAGCCACCGCTTTAGGCGCTCACAAGATGACGCTCGATGGAACCGCGCTTGGAACGGTCACCGCAGGCACGACCCTGCCCGCAGCAAACGGAGTTCAATCAGAATCTGATCTGACGATCACGACTGCGATGGGGGGAACAACTGCGGCGATCAGTTGGAGCGCAGGGGCAGACGCAAAAGACATCGCCGCTGCGATCAACTCGAAAGCCAATGATTTTGGCGTCACCGCAACCGCAAGCAACAGTGCGACGATCTCTGGGATTTCCGAAGATGGCACTATTACGTTCGCACTCAACGGTTCGAACATCAGCGCAAGCGGGGTTACCACATCCGATTATTCGAGCCTGGTCACGGCGATCAACTCGGCAAGCGGTTCGACTGGCGTCGTTGCCTCATTTACCACCTCGGGGCTGACCAATTCGATTACGCTGACTGCAGCCGACGGACGTGACATCGAAATCGACACCTACGCGAACAGTGGTGCAGGCGCAGCATCCACGGTCTCTTTCTCCGGTACGACACTGACCGAAGGAGCGGCAAGCAACGACTCCGCCATCAAGACTGGTACGGTCGAGCTTTCGAGCAGTAAAGGAGCCATCTCCACCGCTGCCGCAGGCGCCGATGTTTTTGCAGGCGCGGGAGTCAACACGAGCACCCTCTCCTCTGTTTCGGCGATTAACATCAAAACGGCAAGTGGCGCTCAAAGTGCGATTTCCGTCATCGACGCCGCCATTCAGACGATCAATAGCTCTCGAGGCGATCTCGGTGCATTGCAGAACCGGTTCAGCTCCACGATCGCAAATCTTCAGACCAGCGCTGAAAACATCTCGGCATCCCGCGGCCGCATCGTCGATGCCGACTTCGCCACCGAAACCGCCAACCTCACCCGCGGCCAGATCCTGCAGCAGGCCGGTACCGCGATGCTGGCGCAGGCCAACTCGCTGCCCCAGGGCGTGCTGTCGCTGCTCCGCGGTTAAACTAGGTTGATCTGACCAGCGTCCGGCGCGGAGCTCCCACGGAGCTTCGCGCCGTTGCCCCATGAAGGAGGCGAACAATCATGAGCATCCAGAACATCCCCTCGTCCGGCACCGCGACGGATACGCAATTCGCGCGCATGGCCAGCCAGCAGGCGACGAGGCCGCAGCGCGCCGGCGCCGGCGACACCCCGCCGGAGGCCGCGGCGGTCAATGAGCTGCGCTCCACCCAGCGCCCGGAGCAGGCCGGCAGCGCAGCCAACGCCGAGCCCGACCGTGAAACCCTGCTGCAGGCGGTGGAGGAGGTGCGCAAGGCGATCGAGCCGGTGGCACAGAACCTGCTTTTCTCGATCGACGACGACACCGGCCGCACCATCGTCAAGGTGGTCGACGCGCAGACCGACGAGGTCATCCGCCAGATGCCGTCGGAAGAAGTCCTGGCGATCTCGAAGGCGATCGACAAGCTCAAGGGCGTGCTGATCCAGCAGAAGGCCTGAGCGCGCCCCGGACATTCGCAAGTGATTTCATAGAGGAGCAGATCATGGCATTGAGCGCATCGGGACTGGGCTCCGGGCTCGACATCAACAGCCTGGTCTCGCAACTGATGGCGGTGGAGCGCCAGCCGCTCACCGCGATGGCGAAAAAGGAAGCCAGCTTCCAGGCCAAGCTCTCCGCCTTCGGCCAGGTCAAGGGCAGCCTCTCCGCGCTGCAGACCGCGGCCAACGCCCTGAAGGACGCGGCAAAGTTTTCCGCCACCAAGGCCGCGGTGGGCAGCGATGCCGGCTTCACCGCCAGCACCGCGAGCGGCGCGGCGGCGGGCAGCTATTCGGTGCAGGTGGAGCAGCTCGCCAAGACGCAGCGCGTCGCCACCAGCGCCGGCGTCGGCTTCAACCCGGTGGACGGCACGGCGGAAGCCCCGCAGACGCTGGAGATCCGCTTCGGCAAGATGGTCGACGGCGTGTTCACCGCAGGGCAGACGGTGGACGGCAGCTTCACCCCCGGCGCGGGCGCGGCGAAGACGCTGGCCTTCAGCGGCAGCACGATCGAGGAGCTGCGCGACGCGATCAACAAGGGCGACCTGGGCGTCAGCGCCAGCGTCGTCGACAACGGCACCGCCAGGCAGCTCGTGCTCACCGGCAAGACCACCGGCGCCGACCAGGCCTTCAGCATCGGCGGCACGGTGGGCCTGAACTACACGCCGGGCGCGGACGCCGGCGTCTCGACCGACCCGGTCTACCGCCTGCAGGCCTCGCAGGATGCGCGGGTGAACATCGACGGCATCGTGGTGACCCGCGGCACCAATACGGTCAGCGGGGCGATCGAGGGCATCACCCTGAGCCTGTCCAAGGAGACCACCGCGCCGACCAGCCTCACCGTGACCGAGGACTACGCCAGCGCGCGCAGCGCGATCGACGCCTTCGTCAAGGCCTACAACGACACCCAGACCACGCTGAAGAACCTCACCGCCTACAACGCCGAGACCAAGGTCGCCGCCACGCTCACCGGCGATTCCACCGCGCGCAGCATCCAGGCGCAGGTGCGCAACCTGGTGGGCGGCGCATTGGCCGGGTTGGGCGACACCAGCCGGCTGGCCGACATCGGCGTCACCTTCGACAAGGACGGCAAGCTGACGGTGGACGGCAGCAAGCTCGACGCCGCGCTCAAGGACCCGGCGCGCGACGTCGCCGCCTTCTTTACCGGCAGCGGTGACACCAAGGGCCTTGCCGCAACCGTGTCGGACGGACTGAAGAACTTCATCGACACGGGCGGTCTGCTCGCCGGGCGCACCGAGGGTCTCAACAGCTCGATCAAGCTGATCGGCAAGCAGCGCGAAGCCTTCGAGGCGCGGCTGGAGAGCGTGCAGAAGCGCTACATGGCGCAGTTCACCGCACTCGACACCACGATCGCCAGCATGACCCAGACCGGCAACTACCTCACCCAGCAGCTCGCCAACCTGCCCACCTACAGCTAACCCACAGAACCACGACGGAGAACCCCCAGCATGTTCGGTGGATTCCAGCAAAACCGCGCCGCCGCCTACGCCAAGGTGAGCGTCGAGACCGGCGTCAACACCGCCGATCCCCATAAGCTCATCCTGATGCTGTTCGACGGCGCCCTGCTGCAGGTGCGCACCGCCGGCTTCGCGATGCAGAACAAGGACATTCCCGGCAAGGGCACGGCGATCTCCAAGGCGATCGAGATCATCATCAACGGCCTCAAGGTGAGCCTCGACATGAACGCCGGCGGCGAGCTCGCCGAGCGCCTGGCCGCACTCTACGACTACATGAGCGAGCGCCTGCTCTACGCCAACCTGCACAACAGCCAGCCCGCGCTCGACGAAGTGGCGGGTTTGCTGGCGACGCTGCGCGAGGCCTGGGCGGAGATCCGCAGCCAGGTGCAGCCGAGCGCGGCGTGAGGCTGCGGACAGGCGCATTTCTTGCATCGGCATTTGTTGCTTCTTGCTTTTCGTAGGAGCGACGCAAGTCGCGAAGCAACCGCAATCCCAATCGCCGCTGCCCGTGCGATAGACGAGCCGGGCGAAGGATCGCCGCCGGTGGTGGTGGTGGGCGAGGAGTGCATTTCGTGACGGGGGTGATCGCGACTTGTGTCGCTCCTACAGGTGCGTGCTGCGCTGTTGTCGATGATCGAACCGCTTCCCGATGAGTCCTCTTCCGCCATGCTGACCCTGCCCACCCTCGCCGCCCTGCTCGAGCGCTACGAAGCGATGGCCGAGGCGGCGCGTGCGAACGACTGGGAGCGCCTCTCTGCGCTCGAGCGCGAGGCGGCCGCATTGCGCGAGGCGGCGCGGGCGGACTCGGCAAACGCCGCGGACGATGCCGCCGCGCTGGCCAGGCTGCCGCCGGCTGACGCCGCCGAGCTGCGCGAGGGCATCGCGCGCCTGCTGGCGCTCGACGCCGAGATCCGCAGCCACACCGATCCCTTCCTCTCCAGCGTGCGCAAGCTGCTCTCCGCCGGGCGCCACGAGCGCGCGCTGCGCGACGCCTACGGCGCGTCCTCGCGCTGAGGCCGACGCGCCCTGACCGGCCGGGCCCGATGGAGCGCATGCGATGATCCCCTCCGACCTCGCCGCCCGCCTGCGCACGCTCACCGAAGCGAGCTTCTTCGAGACCGAGCCGCCAGTCCCCGGCCTGCAGCGCGCACGCGAGATCCAGGCCCGCCTGCCCGAGCTCGTGCCCGGCCAGCGCTTCCTCGCCACCTTGCAGCGCACCCTGCCCGACGGCAGCTTCCGCGCCGTGGTGGCCGGACAGCAGATGACGCTGGCGCTCGACGGCTCGGCCAAGGCCGGCGACACGCTCGAGCTCGAGGTCACCCAGCTCACCCCGCGCACGGTGTTCGCGCGCGTGGTGGGCGGCGAGGCGGCCACGACCGCCGGCGCCTCGGCGCAACCGGCGCTGAGCCAGACCGGGCGCCTGATCAGCTTTCTGCTCACCGGCCAGCCGGTGCCCTCGCCGGCAAGCCTTGCCGGCAACCGCCCGCTGCTCGACGCTCCTCCCACCGCCGGCAGCCAGCTCGTGCCGGTGCTGCGCCAGGCGCTCGGGCAGAGCGGGCTGTTCTACGAATCGCACCAGGTGCAGTGGGTGCTCGGCAAGCTCGAAACCGCCGCGCTGCTGCGCGAGCCGCAGGGGCAGGCGGGCGGGGCGAACACGGCGGGAGGCGGAGCGGGTGCGAGCGCGGGAGGCGCGGCGGCGGCTGCAGCAGGCGGGGCTGCTGCGAGCGGACCCGGCGCGACAGCTGCCGCCGCTGCGGGCCCGGCCACCGCGACCGCAGGCCAGGCCGCCAGCACCACGGCCGAAACGGCCTCGCGCACGACGGAAGCCGCCTCAAGCCGCAGCGCCGCCGACACCGAGGCCAACCGCAGCGCCTCCACCACCGCACGTGCCGCCCTCGACGAGACCGCAGCCCCCCGCCCCGGCGCCATTCCCGAGCGCCTGATGCCGGTGGTGCACCAGCAGCTCGACGCGCTCGCCACCCAGCAATATGTCTGGCAGGGCCAGGCCTGGCCGGGGCAGAACTTCGAGTGGTGGATCGAGGATCCGCAGCATGAGGGCGAGCACGCCGGCGACGAGCCCGAGAACACCTGGAACACGACGCTGCGCCTCACCCTGCCACGGCTCGGCGGCGTCGAAGCCCGGCTCCACCTCACCCCCGCCGGTGTCGCCCTGCGCCTGGTCGCCGACGACCGCGCCACCCTGCAGACCCTGGACGGCGGCGCCGCCGCGCTCGCCTCGGCCCTCGAAGCCGCCAACCTCAAGCTCACCGGGCTGGTGATCGAGCCGCGCGCAGTGGCGCCGAATAGGGAGGTGGCGAGCGATGCCTGACAAGTACATCCTGCGACGCAACCAGGCCGCCGCCTGTACCAGCGGGCACCGAGCCGCCGCCCATGCCTGACACCCGCCCACCGCTGCGCAACGAGGCCGTCGCCCTCGCCTACACCGCCGGCGAGGCCGCGCCGCGCGTGGTCGCAAAGGGCAAGGGCGTGGTGGCGCGCGAGATCCTCGAGCGCGCGCGCGAGGCCGGGGTGTTCGTGCATGAGTCGCCGGAGCTGGTCGCGCTGCTGATGCAGGTCGACCTCGACGCCCGCATCCCGCCCCAGCTCTACGTCGCGGTCGCCGAGCTGCTCGCCTGGCTCTACCGCCTCGAACAAGGCGCCGAAGCCGGTGCCGCGCCGGTCGCCCGCGATCTGCCGGAGTCGCTGCGCCCGCGCCCGTCTTCTGCCGAACCATGAGACTGCCGCGCCGATCGCGACTTGGGTCGCTCCTACATCCCACCCCGGGCACCGCGGGCCTGCCGTAGGAGCGACGCCAGTCGCGATTCTGCCGGCAAGGACAGGCGCCGTTCGATTTCCACACCCCGATGATCGCGACTTGCATCGCACCTGCGGGGCCTCCCGGACGCCGCGGCCTCGCGGGGCGCGCTACCACGCCCCCGGGGCGTGTCTCGTGATATAAGAAAACGAGTTTGTGCAGCAGCCGTGCGCTACCTCAAGCGACGAGCCCCAAGGCATGACGATCGACCAAGAAGACACCCGCATCGAACTCATCCACGCCGACGACGAGGCGAAGTACGTGCTGCGCGACGCGCGCGAGATCCTCGCCATCGTGCGCAACCTGCTCGGTGCGCGGGCGCTCGTGAGCGCACGGCTGGCGCCGGGCAACGAATCCGTGCTGTCCACCCTGGTCGCGGTCGCGGAAGACGGCACCAGCCTGCTGCTCGACGGCAGCGCCGACCCGCTGCAGAACCAGCGCATGGAGCGCGCCGACGCGCTCGACTGCGTGACCCAGCTCGACAAGGTGCGTATCCAGTTCCTGCTGCGCGGCCAGCGCCTCGTCGAGGACGGCGGCAGCCCGGGCTTCCGCGCGCCGCTGCCGGAAGCCCTGCTGCGCCTGCAGCGACGCGAGTTCTACCGCCTGCAGACGCCGATCTCGGAGGGGGTGAGCTGCACGCTGGCCCTCCCCCGTGTCGACGGCAGCCGGCGCGAGGCCGAGCTGCGCATCCTCGACATCAGCGGCGGCGGCGTGGCGATCGCGGTGCCGCCGGTGGGCGTGCACTTCGAGCCCGGAACCGAGTTCCCCGACAGCCTGCTGCGCCTGCCCGACACCGCACCGATTTCCGCGCGCCTGGTGGTGCGCAACCTCTTCCGCATCACCCGGCGCGGCGGCGCCGAGGTGCTGCGTGCCGGCTGCGAGTTCGCCGACCTGCCGCGCGGCGCCGAGGACGCGATCCAGCGCTACATCCTGCGCGCCGAGCGCACCCGCAACGCGCGCGAGCGCGGCCGCTTGTGAACCCGCGGCACCCCACCCGCCTCCCGACGCTGCCCAAGACACGATAGCCCCGCATGGCCGAACTCAGCACCCCAAGCCCCGCCAGCCCGGCACCGCTCGACGGCGGACGCGGCGACGAGCTCGAGAAATTCACCCTGCGCGGCGCGCGCCAGATCCTGCAGCTGCTGCAGGATCTCATCACCCACCGCGGCTTGATCACCGCCCACACCGGCGGCGGCCACTCCTTCATGACCGCGGTGCTGAAGGTGGACGAAGAGCGCGGGCGCGTGGTGCTCGACCCCAGCCCCGACCCCCAGGCCAACCGCCGTGCGCTCGCCGCGCCGCGCCTGACCTGCGTGACCCAGCTCGACGGCATCCGCATCCAGTTCCCGCTCGTCGGCCTCGGCGAAGGCCAGGACAAGGGCCGCCCCGCCCTCTTCGCACCCCTGCCCGCCGAGATGCTGCGCCTGCAGCGGCGCGAGTTCTACCGCCTGCAGGTACCGCTCGCGCACGAGCTGAGCTGCCTGTTGAAAGCGGAGGACCTCGCCCGCAAGCCGGTGGAGGTGAGCGCACGCGTGATCGACATCGGTGCCGGAGGGGTGGCGGTGGTGGTGCCCGCGGGGGCGGCGGAATTCGTCATCGGCGGCACACTGCCGGCCTGCCGCCTCGCGCTGCCGGACGGCGAGCCGATCGAACTCGACCTCGAGGTGAGAAACCTCAACCGCCAGACGCAGCGCAACGGCACCGAACAACTGCGGGTGGGCCTGCGCTTCGCCGCCCTGCCGCGCGCTGCGGACACCCGCATCCAGCGCTACATCTTCAAGACGGAACGCGCGCTCAACGCCAAGGCACGCGGAGGCCTGTAGGCTTGATGCCAAGCCTTTCCGCAGCGCCCCGGTCGCGACTTGCGTCACCTGCATCCCACCCGAGACGCCGGGGGTCTTCGTAGGAGCGACGCAAGTCGCGATTCCGGCGCTCGAAATGCGCGACAACGCCCCGGTCGCGACTTGCGTCGCTCCTACGGGAGAACCGCGGCGAAGCCGGTCAGACCGGCATGTTCATAATGTCCTGATACGCCGTGACCAAGCGGTTGCGGACCTGGACCATCTGCTGGAAGGACATGCTGGCCTTTTGCAGGTTGACCATGACGTCCTGCAGATTGACGTTGGGGTCGCCGGCGGAGAAGTTTTGCGCCATCGCGCGCGCCTCGCCCTGGGCGGCGCTGACGTCTTTCAAGGCGGTGTTGAGCACGTCGGCGAAGTTGACGCCTCCCGCGGGCGCGTCCGCGGCGGGTGCGGCCTTGCCTTGCGCGGCCTGCGACACCGAGCGCAGTTCGCTCAGCATCTGGTCGATTCCACGGGTGTCCATAGCGTAATCCCCCGGCTTCAGGGTGGTCGGTGACGTCAGTGTAGCAGAGCAAATCGCGTGCCAGAGCCGCCGGGGACGCGCGGTCGTTGCGGTTTTCGTAGGAGCGACGCAAGTCGCGACGACGGCGTCGGCACTGATTCCATGCGCCCGATCGCGACTTGCGTCGCTCCCACAGGCGCCTTCGGAAGAGGGTTGACTTGCCGTAGGAGCGACGCAAGTCGCGAGCGGGCGATCGTGCAATCCGGTGGCCGATGGGCGGCCGGAAAGGGCTGCGGGGCCGGGATCGCGACTCGCGTCGCTCCCACAGGGCGCCCGGTCTCACACGTCGTGGCCCTCCTCGCGGTATTGCTGCAGCTTGTAGCGCAGGGTGCGCTCGGAGATGCCGAGCTTTTCCACGGTCTTCTTGCGCGAGCCGCCGAACTCGCGCAGCGTGGCGAGGATGTGCTCGCGCTCGAGGTCTTTCATGTTGGTCGGGCGCTCGGGAGCCGGACCGGCCGTGCCGGCCCCGGCGGCCTGCCCGCTACCCGACTGCACGGCCGCGACACCCCCCTGCATCCCGGGAGAAGCGGCAAGCCCTGCCGCCCCGCCGGCAGAATTTGCCGGCTCCGGCTTCCATTGTGGCAAGCACAGGCGGATCGTCTCGGCGCTCACCTCGTCGCCCTGGGTCAGGATCAGCACGCGGTGCATGATGTTTTCCAGCTCGCGCACGTTGCCCGGCCAGGCGTACTGCGGCAGCAGCGCCTCGGCGGCGGGCGAGAAGCGCACCTGGCGCTGCTGGCGGGCGGCGTGGCGGGCGAGGAAGTGGCGCGCCAGCGGCACGATGTCGCCCGGGCGCTCGCGCAGCGCGGGGATGGCGATCGGGAACACGTTGAGGCGGTAATACAGATCCTCGCGGAAGTGCCCGGCGGCGACCTCGCCGAGCATGTCGCGGTTGCTGGTGGCGAGCACGCGGATGTCGAGGGCCACCGGCTTCTTGCCGCCGACGCGCTCGACCTCGCGCTCCTGCAGCACGCGCAGCAGCTTGGCCTGCAGGCCGAGCGGCATCTCGGAGATCTCGTCGAGCAGGATGGTGCCGCCCTGGGCCTGCTCGAACTTGCCCGGCTGCGCCGCCTGCGCACCGGTGAAGGCGCCCTTCTCGTAGCCGAAGAGCGTGGCCTCGAGCAGGTTCTCGGGGATGGCCGCACAGTTGATCGCGATGAAGGGGCCCTTGGCGCGCGGCGAATGCTGGTGGATGTAACGCGCGAAGACCTCCTTGCCGGTGCCGGACTCGCCCGAGAGCATCACCGTCGCATCCGACTCGGCCACGCGCGCAGCGAGCGCGAGCAGGCCGCGGGTGTGGGGGTCCTCGGCGATGGTGTCCTCGCCCGCGGGCTGCACCGCGGCGTAGCGGCGCACGCTCTCGAGCAGCACCTCGGGCTCGAAGGGCTTCATCAGGAAGTCGCAGGCGCCGCCGCGCATCGCCGCCACCGCCTTGTCGACGTCGCCATAGGCGGTCATCAGCAGCACCGGCGTCTGCGGCCGGCGCGCGCGCACCTCGTGCAGCACCTGCAGGCCGTCCATGGGCTGCATGCGCAGGTCGGTGACGACCAGGTTGAAGTGCTCGCGCTCGATCGCCGCGAGCGCCGCCGCGCCGCCATCGACGCCGACGACGCGGTGGTGCGCCATCTCCAGCGTGAAACAGACCGCGTCGCGCAGCGCGGCGTCGTCCTCGACGACGAGGATGTTGAGGGTCTCGATCATGGGTTCTCTTGTGCGCCAATGGGCGCCGCCGCCAGCGGCACGACGAGGGTGAATTCCGCGCCCTGCCCGGGCGCGGAGCGCAGGGTGATGTCGCCGCCATGGGCGCGCGCGACGCCGCGGGCGATCGCCAGGCCCAGCCCGGTGCCTTCGGCGCGGGTGGTGAAGAAGGGCTCGAAGAGGCGCTCCTGCAGCTCGGGGGCGATGCCGCGGCCGCTGTCGCGCACCGTGAAGCGCACCGCGGGCGCGCCCACGCCGGCGTCGGCGGCGCCGACCAGCACGGCCTCGCAGCGCAGCGTGCCGCCCGCCTCGCAGGCCTGGATGCCATTCTCCAGCAGGTTGGTGAGCGCGCCGCCGAGCGCCTTGCGGTCGCCGACCAGTTCGGCCGCGCCGCAGGCGCAGTCGGCCGCGAACGCCACCTGGCGCGCGCGCGCCACCGGTTCCAGCGTGTGCGCGAGCTCGGCGAGCAGCTCGCACACCGCGAAGCGCTGACGTCCGGCGCTGTCGCCGCGCGCGAACAGCAGCATGTCGCGGATGAGGCGCTCGAGGTAGCGCAGGCGTTCGAGCGCGCGGTCGGCCACCATGGCGCGCTGCGCCGGGTCGAGCTCGGGCTGGCGCAGGTTGCCGGTGTATAGCAGCGCGGCGGCGAGCGGCGTGCGCAACTGGTGGGCGAGCCCGGCGACCATCTCGCCCATCGCCGCAAGGCGCTCGTTGCGCTCGGCGGTCAGGCGCATGCGATGGGTGTCGGTGACGTCGTGAACGAGCAGGATGCGCTCGGCACCGGAGTCGAGCTCGGACTCGGACAGGGCCAAGCGGCGCGGGTCGCCATCGACCGCGGCGGGGTCGCGGCGCAGCACGAATTCGCCCGGGGTGCCGCTATCTTCGAGGCGGGCGGCGAGCTCCGCCCACGCCACCCCGGCAAGCCCGCCTCCGAACAAGCTCTCGGCAGCGCGGTTGGCCTGCACCACGGTGCCGGCACGATCGACCACCAGCACCCCGGCGGGCAGTGCCCCCATCAGCACCGACAGGCGTTCGCTGAGCTGGCCGACCTGGGCCTGCAGCGCGGCGTAGGCGGTGGAGAGCTCCTCGGAGGCGCGGCTGAAGAGCGCGAAGGCCTCGGCGAGCTGGGCGGCGTCGAGCACCGGCGCCGCGGCGGGCATGCTCCCTGCTTGATCGGAGGCGACGACTGCGGCCCGCATGGGAAGGTCCGAATCCGTTTTCACGGGATGCACTCTAAATACACAGGCCGCCATGGTAGCCGGCAAACAGGCGGCAAAAAATGCCGCTTTTCACGCCACGAGGCTTGCACGCGCGGACGCACAATGCCGCCATCCGCCAAAGCGTATGCAACAGGACCGCCATCATGGCCGCAGCAGAAAACACCGCCGACCTGCCTCCGGGCGCCGCCCCCGCCGATGCGCAGGCGACGACGCGGATGCAGCAGGCGCTGCAGAACCTCGCCGCGCTCAGCACGCGCCAGAAGATCGCCGGCGCGGTCGCCATCGCGCTGGCGATCGCGCTCGTGGCCGGTTCCCTGCTGTGGAACCGCGCCCCGGAGTACGCGGTGCTGTTCTCCAACCTCGACGAGCGCGACGGCGGACAGATCATCGCCGAGCTGCAGCAGCGCAACATCCCCTACAGGATGTCGCCCACCGGCCACGCCATCCTGGTGCCGCAGGCGCAGGTGCATGAGACGCGGCTGCGTCTGGCGGCCGACGGCCTGCCCAAGGGCAGCCTCGCCGGCTTCGAGCTGATGGACGGCCAGAAGCTCGGCATCTCGCAGTTCAACGAGCAGGTGAACTACCAGCGCGCGCTCGAAGGCGAGCTGACCCGCACCGTGCAGGCGATCGACGCGGTGGCCAGCGCCCGGGTGCACCTGGCGATGCCCAAGCAGACCGCCTTCCTGCGCGACGACCAGCGCCCCACCGCCTCGGTGATGGTGAACCTGCGCGGCGGCCGCATCCTCTCGCCCGACCAGGTCGCCGGCATCGTGCACCTGGTGTCGTCGAGCGTGCCACGCATGCACGCCGAGGGCGTGAAGATCGTGGACCAGAACGGCAAGCTGCTCACCGAGCAGGCCGACCCGCTGCTGCGCGCCGGGCTCGACGCCACCCAGCTCGAATACGTCCGCCTGCTCGAGCAGGGCTTCATCGAGCGCATCGACAAGATCCTCGCGCCCCTGGTGGGCAAGGGCAACTACGGCGCCCAGGTGGCGGCCGACGTGGACTTCAACCAGGTCGAGCAGACCGCCGAGACCTACAAGCCCAACCCCACACCCGACCAGGCGATCCGCAGCCAGCAGACCAGCGAGGCCTTCAACCCGCAGCCGGGCGCGCAGGGCGTGCCCGGCGCGCTCACCAACCAGCCCCCGGTGCCGGCCACCGCGCCGATCACCAACCCGCAGGTGGCCGGCGGCGGCGGCGCGCAGGGCCTGGCGAGCGGCAACCGCAGCGCGGTGCTCAACTACGAGCTCGACCGCAACATCCAGCACGTCAAGCAGGCGGTCGGGCAGATCAAGCGCCTGTCGGTCGCGGTGGTGGTGAATAATCGCACCCTCCCCGGGCCCGACGGCACGCCCACCAACGTGCCGCTGCCCGACGAGGAGATCGCGCGCATCACCAACCTGGTGCGCGAGGCGGTGGGCTACAACGCCGACCGCGGCGACACCATCAACGTCGCCAGCGGCGCCTTCGCCGATGACGGCAGCGGAGCCGCACCGCCGCCGTGGAAGGATCCGGAGATCGTCGCGCTCGGCAAGGAAGGCCTGAACTGGCTGCTGGTTCTGATCGCGATCCTGTTCGCCTACTTTGGCGTGATCCGCCCGCTGCTGCGCACCGTGGTGCCGCCCAAGCCGAAGGAAGAGAAGAAGGGCGCCGCCGCGGGCGAGGAAGGCGCGGAAGGCGAAGAGGGCGAGGAAGGCGTGCGCGTCACCCTGTCCGGCGAGACCGGCGAGGGTGAAGAGACGGAGACCTTCGAGCAGCGCCTCGAGCGTGCCCGCGCCGCGGCGCGCAACGATCCCAAGATGGTCGCCAACCTGATCAAGGACTGGATGGGCATGAACGAGGAGGCGCGCAAGTGACGACACCCGAGGAAGGCCTGGAGAAGGCGGCGCTGCTGCTGATGACCCTCGGCCCCGACGCCGCCGCCGGGGTGCTGCGCCAGCTCGGCCCGCGCGAGGTGCAGAAGCTGACCATGAAGATGGCCTCGATGACGCCGCAGTCGCGCGAGACCGTGGAGCCGGTGCTGATCGAGGTGAACGAGCACTTCGGCAAGGGCTCGATGATCCAGTCCGACGACGACCAGCTGCGCGAGATGCTCACCAAGGCGCTCGGCGACGACCGCGCCAACCAGCTGCTGTCGCGCATGATGAGCGGCTCGGAGACCGCCGGCATCGAGAGCCTGAAGTGGATGGACGCGGCCACCGCCGCCGACCTGATCAAGGGCGAGCACCCGCAGATCATCGCCACCATCCTGGTGCACCTCGAGTACGACCAGGCCGGCGAGATCCTCAAGCATTTCGACGACCGCCTGCGCAACGACGTGGTGCTGCGCATCGCCACGCTCGACGGCGTGCAGCCGACCGCGCTCAAGGAGCTCAACGACGCCCTCACGCGCATGCTCTCGGGCGCGACCACGGTGAAGAAGGCGGCCATGGGCGGGGTACGCCACGCCGCCGAGATCCTCAACTTCGTCGGCTCGGGCGCCGAGACCGCGGTCATCGACAACGTGCGCGAATACGACCCGGAGCTGGCGCAGAAGATCCTCGACGAGATGTTCGTGTTCGAGAACCTGCTCGACATCGACGACCGCGGCATCCAGTCCATCCTGCGCGAGGTGCAGTCCGACTCGCTGATCATCGCGCTCAAGGGCGCCCCGCCCGAGCTGCGCGAGAAGATCTTCAAGAACATGTCCTCGCGCGCCGCCGAGATGCTGCGCGAGGACCTCGAGGCGCGCGGCCCGGTGCGACTGTCCGAGGTCGAGGCCGAGCAGAAGGAGATCCTCAAGACGGTGCGCCGCCTGGCCGAGGAAGGCCAGGTCATGCTCGGCGGCAAGGGCGGGGACGATGGCTTCGTGTGATCCCCGCGCCGCCCGCATGCGGAGTTCGCCCGCGGCGCACCCGTGCGGCCGCGCGGGAGGAAGCGCGTGGCGCGGCCCAGGGTGGAACCCGCGTGGAGACAGGAGGATCGTGCCGTGAGCATCTCGCGCCACCAGGCGGTCGGCGCCTACCGGCGCTGGGAACCGGAGGACTTCGATGCCCCCGCCGGCAAGGGCTCGGCACCGCCGCCGGAAGCCTTCGCGCCCGCGGATCTCGCAGGCCTCGTGCAAGCGGCGCCCGCGCCCTCCACAGCCTCGCCGCCCATTGCCCCCCCCGCGCCGGAGCCCGCCCCGTCCCCGCCCGCAGCCGACTCCGTCGCCGCGCTGCCGCCCGATTTCCACCTGCCCACCGCGGAGGAGATCGAGCGCATGCACGACGACATGCGCCGCGCCGGCTTCGAGGAAGGCCGCGCGGCCGGCCACGCCGAGGGGCTGGAAGCCGGGCGTGCCGAAGGCTACACCGAGGGTCGTGCACGGGCCGAGGCCGAGGCTGCGCGCCTGGCCGGGCTCGCCGACAGCCTGGACGAGGCCTTGCGCGAGCTCGACGGCGAGATCGCCGAGCAGCTGATGGCGCTGGCGATCGAGATGGCGCGGCGGATGGTGAAGCTCACCCTTGCCGAGCACCCCGAGGCCATCCTCGGGACGGTGCGCAGCGCGCTGCTCCAGCTGCCTCAGGGCCACGCCCACATCCAGCTCCACCCCGACGACCTCGCCCTGGTGCGCGAGCACCTTGGCGAACAGCTCGCCCACGCCGGCCACCGCCTGCAGGAGGACGCCCGCCTCGAACGCGGCGAGTGCCGCATCGACGGCCAGGGCGCGCAGGTGGATGCGACGCTGGAGACGCGCTGGCGGCGGGTGCTCGAATCCATCGGCCACGAGCGCGCGCGCTGGCACGTTGCGGAGGAAGCGGAGGCGGGCGACGCGACCGGCCCGGTTGCCGACACCGCCCCGCCCGCGCCGGAGCCGCCGGCATGAACCGTCACCAGGCGCTGTGGCGCGACTTCCTCGGCGACGGCCGCCGCCTGGTCGAGGGCTGCAACCCGCTCGAGGTCTCCGGCCGCCTCACCCGCATCAACGGCCTGGTCATGGAAGCGGCCGGCATCAAGCTGCCGCTCGGGTCGGGCTGCCGCATCCTGGTGCCCGGCGGCGGCGCGGTCGAGGCCGAGGTGGTCGGCTTCAACGGCGACAAGCTCTACATGATGCCCACCGACGACGTCTTCGGCCTGGCGCCCGGCGCGCGCGTGCTGCCGATGGAAGTCGGTGTGCCGCGCCTGGTCCCGGGCAAGCGCATCGGCCCGCGCCGGCGCGCCGCCGACCGCGCCAAGCACCTGCCGGTGGGCGACGCCCTGCTCGGCCGCGTGGTCGACGGCGCTGGCCGCCCGCTCGACGGCCAGGGCCCGCTGCACACCCAGGAGACGCGCTCGCTGCAGGGGCGTGCCATCAACCCGCTCGCACGCGCGCCGATCGCACAGCCGCTCGACGTCGGCGTGCGCGCGATCAACGCGCTGCTCACCGTCGGCCGCGGCCAGCGCCTCGGCCTGTTCGCCGGTTCCGGCGTGGGCAAGTCGGTGCTGATCGGCATGATGGCGCGCTACACCGAGGCCGAGGTCATCGTCGTCGGGCTGATCGGCGAGCGCGGCCGCGAGGTCAAGGAGTTCATCGACCACAGCCTGGGCCCCGAGGGCCTGGCGCGCTCGGTGGTGGTGGCGGCGCCCGCCGACACCAGCCCGCTGATGCGCATGCAGGGCGCGGCCTATGCCACCACGGTGGCGGAGTACTTCCGCGACCAGGGCAAGCAGGTGCTGCTGATCATGGACTCGCTGACGCGCTATGCGATGGCGCAGCGCGAGATCGCGCTCGCGATCGGCGAACCGCCGGTCACCCGCGGCTACCCGCCGAGCGTGTTCGCCCGCCTGCCCGCGCTGGTCGAGCGCGCCGGCAACGGCCCCGAGGGCGGTGGCTCGATCACCGCCTTCTACACCGTGCTCGCCGAGGGCGACGACCAGCAGGACCCGATCGCCGACGCGGCGCGCGCCATCCTCGACGGCCACTTCGTGCTCTCGCGCAATCTCGCCGACCAGGGCCACTACCCGGCGATCGACATCGAGCAGTCGATCTCGCGCGCGATGCACAACCTCGTCGGCGACGACCACTTCAACGTGGTGCGCCAGTTCAAGCAGTTCTTCTCGCGCTACCAGCGTTCTCGCGACCTGATCGCCGTCGGCGCCTACCAGCCCGGCGGCGATCCCCTGCTCGACATGGCCGTCAAGCTCTACCCCAGGCTCGAAGCCTTCCTGCAACAAGGCATCCAGGAACACGAGACCTACGAGGGTGCCCTGCAGAAGCTTGCGCAGGTGTTCGGGTGAGAAAGGCACGAGGCGCAAGCGCTCCCGCTCGCCCGTAGGAGCGAAGCCAGCCGCGATCGGGCGGCGAAGCTGCGCCGCCGCGGGGCCGAAGCGCCGCGATCGCGACTGGCGTCGCTCCTGCACCCGCGACATCGATCGCGAGCATTTCGTCACGGTCGAGGACGAGCCGACCGAAATATGCCCACCTCGGGCATCCGGCGAACGGCTAGAATGCTGTTTGCAACGCCCCCGTGACACGACGCCGATGCCCGCCTCCTTCCACCTCCAGCCCCTGCTCGACCTCGCCAGCACCCGCACCGACGAGGCTGCGCGTCGCCTGGGCGAACTCGTCGCCGCCGAACGCGACGTGGAACAGAAGCTGAAGATGCTCGAGGACTATCGCACGGAATATCACGAGCGCTTCGTGCAGGCCGCGCGCGACGGCCTGAGCGCGGACGCATGGCGCAACTATGGCGCCTTCATCGCCAAGCTCGACGACGCGATCGCCGCGCAGCGCAAGGTGGTCGAGCAATCGCGCGCGCGCACCGTCGAGGGCCAGCAGGCCTGGCTCGCCCAGCGCACCAAGCTCAAGGCCTTCGACACCCTCGCCCAGCGCCACCAGCACGCGGTCGCGCGCAGCGAGGCGCGCCAGGAGCAGAAGCAGTCGGACGAGCACGCCGCCCGACGCGGTGGCGAGGACGCCTGACGCGGGAAACCGCGGCAGCCGCCCGACCCGGTGACACACCCATGGCATGAGGCTTGCTTTTGATGGGCTGTCGGATCGTCCGCGATCCATCGCATCCAGCCCACGAGAGGCCCGCAACCATGTCCGCACCGTTCTCCCCCTCCAGTCTCGGCAACGTCGCGCAGCTTCGCCTCGGCGCGCAGCAGGCCCGCATCGGCATCTCCGCCCTGGACGGCCTGGGCGCGCAGCCCGACAGCTTCTCGCGCACGCTCGAGAACCGCATGAACACGCCCGAGCCGGCGCCGCGCAAGCCCGAGTCGCCCCCCCCTGCCCCGCGACCGCCCGAGCGCACGGCCTCCGCCGAACCCGCACGCGAGCCCGAGCGCCCTGCCGGCAGCGGCCCCGCCGCGGGTGACCGCAGCGCCGGGCCCGCCACACAGGCGGACGCAGGCAAGGCCGCCGCTTCCGGTACGTCCGCACCTGACAAGGGCGCTGCGGACGCTCGCACCGGCGGGGCGGGCGCCGCCGCCGGCGAGGACGCCGCCACCGCGCAGGCGGACGCCGCCGGCGAAGCAGCCGCTGCCGCCGCTTCGCCGCAGGCCGTCGCGAGCCAGGCGGGCCACGCCGCGCGCCTCGCCGCCCTGGCCGCGGGCGCCGCGGTCGACGCCGACGCAACATCTGCCGATACGGTCACCGCGACGGCAAGCTCGCCCACCGACCCGGCAGCCCTTGCCGGCCTGCCGGCAGCGATTGCCGCACTGCTCGCCGGTCGCGCCGAAGCCCCCTCCGGCGCGGATGCGACCGGCTCCGAAGCGGGCACGCTGCAGCTGGTTGCGGACGGCGGGCGCAAGTCGCTTCAGAATTCCGCACTGCTGCCGAAAACCGATCTGTCGGCCACGGCTGGCGGCAACACCGGTCCCGATGGCAACGCCACGCCGGCCTTCCTGCTCCAGGGCCGCGAGTTCGCCGCCGCAACCATGGCGGCTCGCGGCGCGAGCGGCGCCGGTGCAGGCGGCACCGCGGCGGATGGCTTCGAGGTGCCGGGCACGAGCAACGCGAACGGCAACCTGCCGGCCGGCCTGGCGCACACGCCTGGCGCGACACATCTGCTGCGCCAGGCGTCCTCCGCGCACGCCGCATCGCCGCAGCTGCCGGTGGCGACCCCGGCCGGCGAGCAGGGCTGGGCGGAAGACGTCGGCAATCAGGTGCGCTGGATGCTCGGCCGTGCCGAGAGCAAGGCCGAACTCGTGCTGACGCCGCCGAACATGGGCAAGCTCGAGGTGTCGATCAACCTCGCCGGCGACCAGACGACGGCGCAGTTCATCGCCTCGAGCCAGGCCGCGCGCGACGCGCTCGAGCGCGCGCTGCCGCAGCTGCGCGAGGCGCTGCAGCAGGCCGGCATCCTGCTGGGCGACGCCAACGTGAGCACCTCCGGCCAGGGCCGCGAGGGCGATGGACGGGAAGGCAGCGGCGGTCGTGGCGAGCGCGGCGAGGCGGGCGCGAGTGGCCACGCCGGCACCGGCGGTGCCGGGGTGTGGCTGAAACAGCAACAGGGGATGGTCGACACCTTCGCCTGAAGCGCGCGAATTGGGGCGGGCTTGCCCCACTAATCGGCGCTTTGGCGGGTGCGGACCTCCCGGATAATTCAATCTGTACTACAGGAGATTCGCATGGCCAAGGCGCCGGCAAAGACCGAGGAAGGCGACGAGACCCCCAAGAAGAAGGGCAAGCTCGGCCTGATCCTCATCATCGTGCTCGTGGTGATCGTGCTCGTGCTCGGCGCGCTCGTCGCGCTGCTGCTGCTCAAGGGCGGCAAGGACAAGGAGCACGAGGAGCCGGCGGCCCACGCCGCGCCGGCTGCGCAGCAGCTGCACACCACCGGCACGGTGGACCTCACCAAGCCGCCCACCTTCATCCCGCTCGACGCCTTCACGGTCAACCTGCGCCGCGACGAGGGCGACCACTACCTGCAGGTGGTCGCCGTGATGCGCGTGGCCGACGCGACCATGGACCCGACGCTGAAGGCCTTCATGCCGGAGATCCGCCACCGCATCAACCTGCTGCTGTCGAGCAAGCTGCCGTCCGAGGTGGCCACCGTCGAGGGCCGCGAGGCCTTGTCGCTGGCGATCACCGAGAGCGTGAACGAGGCGCTCGGCTTCAAGCCGGTGCGCGACGCCGCCGGCAAGCCGGTGCCCAACGGCCCGGTGCAGGCCGTGCTGTTCACCTCCTTCATCATCCAGTAAGGGATCGCCGCCATGTCCGCGGACTTTCTCTCCCAGGAAGAGGTCGACGCCCTGCTGCGGGGCGTCACCGGCGAGTCGGACGAGCCGGTCGCGGACGAAGCCGGCGTCGAGGGCGTACGCCCCTACAACCTCGCCACCCAGGAACGCATCGTGCGCGGGCGCATGCCCACGCTCGAGCTCATCAACGAGCGCTTCGCGCGCTACCTGCGCATCGGCCTGTTCAACTACATGCACCGCAACGCCGAGGTGTCGGCGGGGCCGATCAAGGTGCAGAAGTACGCCGAGTTCGTGCGCAACCTGGTGGTGCCGACCAATCTCAACCTGATCACCGCCAAGCCGCTGCGCGGCACCGGGCTGGTCGTGTTCGACCCCAACCTGGTCTTCCTGGTGGTGGACAACATGTTCGGCGGCGACGGGCGCTTCCACACCCGCGTGGAGGGCCGCGATTTCACCCCGACCGAGCAGCGCATCATCCGCGGCATGCTCGACGTCGTGTTTGCCGAATACGTGCGCGCCTGGGCACCGGTGTTCAATCTGCAGCCCGAGTTCATCCGCTCGGAGATGAACTCGCAGTTCGCCAACATCGCGACGCCCTCCGAGGTGGTGGTGTCGACCAGCCTCTCGGTCGAGTTCGGCGGCTCGCAGGCGGAGATGCACATCTGCTTCCCGTACTCGATGCTGGAGCCGATCCGCGACCTGCTCTATTCCTCGATGCAGAGCGACCACCTCACCTCGGACCGGCGCTGGATCAAGCTGCTGACACGTCAGTTGCAGACCGCCGAGGTGGAACTCGCATGCTCGTTCGGCACGGCGCGGGTGAGCCTGCGCGACATCGTCGACATGCGCGTCGGCGATGTGATCCCGCTCGCGGTGCAGCCGGTGCTGCAGGCCGAGGTCGACGGCGTGCCGGTGTTCGAATGCCGCCAGGGCACGCGCAACGGGCGCTATGCGCTGCGCGTGGAGCGCTTCATCACCGCCGAGGACAACGAACCCCCCATGATTCCGGGAGCCCAGAATGGCTGACGAGAACCTGATTACCGACGACGACTGGGCAGCCGCGATGCAGGAACAGGCCGCCGCCGAGGAAGGCGGCGACAGCGAAGCCGATCGGGTCGCCGCCGAGCTTGCGGCCGCGGCGATGGGCGACTCGCCCTACCAGGCCCGCCCCGCCAGCCAGCTCTTCGAGGACTTCGGCGCCCCGGCGGGCAAGCCGGGCGCGCTCAACGACTTCGACATGATCCTCGACATCCCGGTGCAGATCACCGTGGAGCTCGGGCGCACCAAGCTGTCGATCCGTAACCTGCTGCAGCTCGCGCACGGCTCGGTGGTCGAGCTCGACGGCCTGGCCGGCGAGCCCATGGATGTGCTGGTGAACGGCACCCTGATCGCCCAGGGCGAGGTCGTGGTGGTCAACGACAAGTTCGGCATCCGCCTCACCGACATCATCACCCCCGCCGAGCGCATGCGGAAGATCCGCAACTGAGCAGCGCGATGCCCGAACTCGGCGCCAGTCTCGTGCAGATGAGCTTCGGCCTGGCGGTGGTGGTCGGCCTGCTGTTCGCCTGCCTGTGGCTGCTACGCCGCCTGTCCGCCCCGCGCGGCGGCGGCGCGGCGATCAAGGTGCTCGGCGCGGCCGCGGTCGGCCCGCGCGAGCGCGTGGTGCTGGTCGAGATCGGTGAAGACGTGCTGGTGCTGGGCGTGGCGCCCGGCAGCGTCGCGCGCCTGCACGAACTCAAGCGCGCCGACCTGCCGCTGCCCGCCGACCTGCCGGCCCAGCCCCTGCCGGGCGGCAAGACCTTCGCCACCTGGCTGCGCCAGGCTGCGCAACGCAGGGAACGCCGCGATGAAGCCTGAGCGCCGCGCCCCGAGCCACCCCGTGGCACTGCTGCGCCTCGCGCTCGCCTGCGCGCTCGCCGGCCTGCCCCTGCTGGCGACGGCGCAGGCCCTGCCCGCGCTCACCACCAGCCCGGCGGCGGGCGGCGGCACGACCTACAGCCTGACCATCCAGACGCTAATGCTGATGACGCTCCTGAGCTTCATCCCGGCGTTGGTGCTGATGACAACCTGCTTCACCCGCATCGTCATCGTGTTCTCGCTGCTGCGCCAGGCCATGGGCACGCAGACCGCGCCGCCCAACCAGGTGCTGCTGGGCCTCGCCCTCTTCCTCACCTTCTTCGTGATGGCGCCGGTCGGCGAGCGCGTATACACGGAGGCCTATCTGCCCATGTCCGAAGGCCGCATCCAGTTCGACGAGGCGCTCGAGCGCGCCTCGGTGCCGGTCAAGGGCTTCATGCTCAAGCAGGTGCGCGAGCCCGACCTCGCGCTCTTCGCCGGGCTGGCCAAGCTGCCGCCGGTGGACAAGGCCGAGGACCTGCCGATGCGGGTGGTGATCCCCGCCTTCGTCACCTCCGAGCTCAAGACCGCCTTCCAGATCGGCTTCATCGTCTTCATCCCCTTCATCATCATCGACATGGTCGTGGCCTCGGTGCTGATGTCCATGGGCATGATGATGATGTCGCCGGTGATCGTGTCGCTGCCTTTCAAGATCATGCTGTTCGTGCTGGTCGACGGCTGGACGCTGCTGATCGGCTCGCTGGTGCAGAGCTTCGCGGTGTGACCGCGCCTGCCCGAGGACAAACGCCATGACCCCCACCACCGTCATCGAGCTCGGCCGCCAGGCCATCGAGGTCACCCTGATGGTGTCGGCGCCGCTCTTCCTCGCCGCGCTCGTCACCGGCCTGATCATCAGCATCTTTCAGGCCGCCACCCAGATCAACGAGATGACGCTCTCCTTCGTGCCCAAGCTGGTGGCGATCTTCGTGACCCTGGTGCTGGCCGGGCCGTGGATGATCACCCTGCTCACCGACTTCATCCGCCGGCTGTTCGAGTCGATCCCGGCGATGATCGGCTGAGCCTCCTCCCCGCCCCTCGCCCTTCCCCGCCACCATGCTCTCCGTCACCGCAGCCCAGCTCGACGCCTGGCTGGCGGCGCTGATGTTCCCGCTCGGGCGCCTGCTCGGGCTGTTCGCGTCGGCGCCGGTGTTCTCCAACCGTGGCGTGTCGGTGCGCATCCGCCTGGCGATCGGGCTGGGCGTGGCGATGGCGGTGCTGCCGGTCCTGCCGCCGATGCCGCAGGTGCCACCCGGCGGCGGACTGGGCCTGGCGATCTTCGCGCAGCAGATCCTGATCGGCATCGCCATCGGCTTCGTGATGCGCATCGTATTCGCTGCGGTGGACATGGCCGGCGCCCTGATCGGGATGCAGATGGGCCTCTCGTTCGCGGTCTTCTTCGACCCCGACGCGGGCGGGCAGACCGCGGTGCTGTCCGACTTCCTCAACCTGCTCGCGACCCTGATCTTCCTCGCCATCGACGGCCACCTGCTGATGATCGACCTCCTGGTGCGCAGCTTCGAGTGGCTGCCGGTGGCGACCGATGCGGTGGATGCCGGCGGCTGGGCCTTCCTCGCGCGCAGCGGCATCACGGTGTTCTCGGCGGGGCTGCTGCTGTCGCTGCCGGTGATCGCGGTCTTGCTGGTGGCCAACATCGCGCTCGGCGTGCTGACCCGCGCGGCGCCGCAGCTCAACCTCTTCGCGGTGGGCTTTCCGATCACGCTGACCGCGGGCTTCATCGGCGTGCTGCTGATCATGAGCAACTTCGCGCCGGTGCTGCAAAGCCTCTTCGAGCGCAGCTACGACACCATCGGCCTGCTGCTCGACGCGCTCGCGCCACGCCCCACACCCTGAGAGGGCCGCGCTCAGAACTCCGGGAAGGTGCGCGAACGCACCAGGCGGATCTCGCCGCTGGCGACGCGGCGGGCGAAAGGCCGGGTGGACTCGATGCCCTCCTCCCAGCTCAACTCGTCGAAGCCGGCGAAACCGCCCGCACGCACGATCTCGCGCGCGTTGCGCAGGAAGACCCGGCGTGCCTCGCCGTCGCCGCCGGTGGTCATCCGCTTCATGTGCAGGTCCATGCGCACACGGTCTTCGCCGCTGCGGCTGACCTCGATCGACCACGTCGGCGCGAGCGGATCGTAGATGCCGTAGGCCACCAGCATGCCGGCGAGGTACTCCGGCTCGAGGTAGGAAAGCTCGCTCGCCATCCACACCGCACCCACCGCACCGGCGATCGGCCCTGGGGCCGCGGCGGCGCGGTCGAGCAGGCCGGTGCCCTCGCGCTCGCTGGCGCAGCCGAGGACGGAACAGGCGGCAAGGACGAGGAGCGCGCGGCGCATGGCGGTCAGCTGAGGTAGTTGAACAGCGACAGCCCGGTCGTCTTGAGGAAGGACTGCTGGGCGGCTTCGAGGAAGGTGCGCTGCTGGGTCAGGCGCGAGATCGCCTCGTTGTAGTCGAGGTCCTGCAGGTTGGACAGCGTGGTCTGGTACTGCAGGTCGAGATCGCTGCCGATGAAGCCGAGCTGCTCGACCTCGACCTGCTGCGAGCCGATCTGCGCGCGCACGGTGAGCGTGCGGTCCAGGCTGTCGTCGAGACCGCCCAGCGCCGTGCTCACCGCGCCGCTCACATCGCCTCCGCCTTCGAGGGCGGAGATGAACTCGCCCAGCACCTTGAACACCCCGTCGCCCTCGCTCCCGAACACCGACTCGCCCCCAAAGCTGATCGGCATGAAGCGGGAGGACGAGACCTGCATGGTGCGCGAACCCTGATCGCCCTTGTAGTCGCTGCCGAGCGTGCCGGCAGTGACCGTCTTCTCGAACGGCGGCGTGTTCGACCGGTAGCCGGCGAACAGGTAGTCGCCGTTGGCGTCGCGCGTGTTGGCGATCGCCAGCATGGCATCGAACTGGCTGCGCAGGTCGGAGGCGATCGACTGGCGGTCGGACGGCGACAGTGCGGGATTGCCAGCCGCGAGCACGCGCTCGCGCGCGTACTGGATGATCTCGCCGGCTCCGTCGAGCTGGCCGTCGACCAGCTTGAGCGCATCGTCGGCATAGCCCTGGTTGGTGATGAACTGCTGGTTGACGCTCTTCGACTGGCTGACATCGAGCGCGCGCGCGGAGGCCACCGGATCGTCCGAAGGGGTGAGGATCTTGCGGCCGGTGGCGATCTGCTGGCCGGTGTGCAACAGCGCGGCGGACTGCTTTTGCAGGGCGATGACGCCCTGGTCGTAGATCATGTTGGTCGATACGCGCATGGTGTGCTCTCTCCTCAGCGGGCGATCGCCAGTATTTCGTCGAACAGGCGCTGCGCCACGCCCATCACCTTGGCCGCAGCCTGGTAGCTCTGCTGGAAGCGCACCAGGTTGGCCGCCTCCTCGTCCAGGTTCACGCCCGAGACCGCGTCGCGCGAAGCCTTGGCCTGGTCGAGCAGCGAGGTCTGGGTGCGTTCGCCGGCCTGCACCTCGCGCGTCTTGCTGCCGACCTTGGCCACCAGCTGCGCATAGGCGTTGTTGAGCGTGGCGGTGGCCTGGCCGCCGCTGCCGAACAAGAGCTTGTCGGTCTGCAGCGCGCCGAGCAGCGCAGCGTTGCGGTTGTCGGCGACGCCGCCCTTGTTGTCGGCGAGCGCGATGACATCGTTAGCGGCAGGGGTGCCGGAGATCTTGAGCTCGAGCCGGACGCCTCCGGGCCCCTCCAGCGTGAAGGACTCGCCCGCGGCGCTGGTCGCCGGGTCGTAGGCCAGGGTCGCAGGCCAGCCGGCCGCCCCCGGCGCAGCCGCGTCGAGTTCGAAGCGCTTGTCCACCGCGTTGAAGGTGTACTTCAGGGCGGGCAGGCCGAGCTCGGTGCCGGCCGCCGCACTGCCGCGGCTGAGCAGCCCGGATTGCTCGATCCGCAGCGAGCTGCCGTCGCCCCTGGTCGGACTGGCCAGCACCGGCGCCGCCGCCGCGACGGCGCGCGGGTCCCGGTTCGCCACCTCGATCGCCCCCGCGGTGTAACGGGTGGGATAGACGAAGGCCGGCTCGGTCAGGGTGCTCCGCGCGCCGGTAAAGACGAGCCCCTGCGCCCGGATGGTGGTCGAACCGTCCGCCTCGGTCACGAGCTGCATCTGCGCGGCGGGCACGGCGTTGCCCGTGGCGAGGTCGGTGAGCTGGAAGGCCGCGCCGTCGTAGCGCAGCGAGTAGTCGCTGCCGGTGAGCGAGGAGACCTGCCCGGGGTCGATCCGGACGCTCAGGCCGCTGTCCGACGGATCGACGCGCACCCCGCCGATCTTGAAGAAATCTCCCCCCAGCCGGCCTTCCAGGTCGAGGCCGAGCGCGTGCTGGCTATTGAACTCGGTCGCCAGCGTGGTCGCCAGCAAGCCGAGGCTGCGCTGCGCCGAGGCCGTGCCCTCGCGGCGCGCCGCCAGCAGGCCGCCGAGCGTGCCACCACCGACGAGGCTCTCGGCGAGCGGCTCCACCGCCCCCGAGTTGGCGCGCACCGTGATCATCGAGCGCCCGTTCTCGTCGAGCTGGTCGCCCAGTTCGAGCTGCTTGGCGCGATTGCCCATGACCAGGCTCTGCCCCGAACCGATGAAGACCGACGTCGAACCGTCGCGCTGCTCCACCGTGCTCACCTTGACCAGGCGGTTGAGCTCGGCGATCGCTTGGTCGCGCTGGTCGAGCAGGTCGTTGGCGGCCGAACCGGCGCCGCCGGTGCGCGAGATCACCATGCGCTCGTTGAGCTCGGCGATCGCGGCGGCGTAGCCGTTGATGCTCTCCAGCGTGCTGCGCATCTCGGTCTCGACGCCTTCCGCGATCTCCGAGATACGCCCGTCCAGGGTGCGGAAGCGCGCCGACAGGGTATCGCCGCTGGAGAGCAGCGCCTGGCGCGCGGCCACGTTGGTCGGGTTGGAGGTGACGTTCTGCAGCGCACCGAAAAATTCGTTGAGCGCGGGCGTGAGGCCGGTGTCGGCGTCGGCGAGCACGTTGTCGAGCTGGCTGATGAACTGGCTGTAGGCGGCGTATTCCGCACGCCGGCTGTCGGCGCTCAGCACCTGGCCCTCGAGCAGCTGGCTGTAACTGCGCGCCACGCCGGTGACGCCGGTACCGGTGCCGAAGAAGGCGCCGCCGCTGTATTGCGGGTCGCGCGCTTCCTGGGTGACGGTCTGGCGATGGAAGCCCGGCGTCGCCGCGTTGGCGATGTTGTGGCTGGTGGTGTTGAGGTAGGCCTGGGAGGCGCTGAGCCCGGTCAGTCCGATATTGAGCAAGGACGCCATGATGTTTCCCTGATGCGCTGGTTCGAGCCTCTACATGCAAGATCCTTGCCAGCGCTCGATACGCACCTCGACCGCCGGTCCTCAGCCCGCCATTGCCAGCGCACTGCGCAAGGTATTGCCGCCGATGATGCGGGTGAGCTTGTCGGCATACATCGGGTCGGTGGCGTAGCCGGCGTCCTGCAGGCCGCGCGCGAAGGCCGCCGCGTCGGTCTGGCCGAGCACGCCGGCGTAGCGCGGGCTGCGCGTCATCAGCTGGGCATAGTCGCGGAAGGACTCGGCATACGAGCCGTAGGAACGGAAGTGCGCAGCCTCGGTGTAGGCCTGGCCGTCGGCGTATTCGGTGACCTCGCGCGCGACGGTACGCCCCGACCACGCACTGCCGGCCTTGATGTTGAAGAGGTTGTGGCTCGGGCTGCCGTCCTCGTGACGCAACTGCTTCTGTCCCCAGCCGGTCTCGAGCGCCGCCTGGGCGACCATGAATTCGGCCGGGATGCCGGTGCGGCGGCTGGCTTCCTGCGCGTGCGGCCACACCTCGGTGACGAAGTCCTGCGCGGACTTCGACACCTCCCCGCCGGCATCGCGCGCGCTGCGCACCGCGGCGTCGAGGCGGGTCTGCAGCGCAGCGCGCTCGTACACCGACAGCGCGGAGAACTCCCCTGCGGTCGCGGCGGCGCCCAGCGCGGGCACGCGCGCCTCGGCCGGCAAGGCGGCAAGGCGCGGGGCGGCAGCACTTTCCGCATCGCGCGCGAGCACGGCAGGAATTGCCGGGCGGCGACGCACGTCGGCAAGGTCGAAGCCGGTCTTGCCGGCCTCGCCTGCCGCGTCGGGCCGCACCGCAGCATTGCCGCCAAGCTGGCGGTAGAGCATCTCGGACAGGCCGGTGCCGCCCGACTGCGACATCTCCAGTGCCATCTGCTGGTCGAGCATGCCCTGCCAGGAGCGCGTCTGCTCGCTGTCCATCATGCCGTTCTGGCCGGTGGTCGCACGCATGGACTTCATGACCATCTGCAGGAAGAGCCCCTCGAACTGCCTGGCCGCGGCGCGCAAGGCCGCGTCCGAGCCGCCCTCGCTGCGCGCCAGGCGCTTCAGGTCGCCGAGCGAATTGGGATCGAGCGCGTTGAGCTGGACGCCCTTGTTCATGGCAACTTCCTCAGATGACCTCGAGTTCGGCGCGCAGCGCGCCGGCCGCCTTCATGGCCTGCAGGATGCTGACCAGGTCCATCGGCTTGGCGCCCAGGGTGTTGAGCGCCTTCACCACGTCGGCGAGGTTGGCGCCGCCGCGCACGTTGAAGAGCGCACCGCCCTCCTGGGCGACGTCGACCTGGCCGCGCTGGGTGACCACCGTCTGTCCGCCCGAGAGCGGCGGCGGCTGGCTGACCTGGGTCTCGATATTGACCGTGACCGTGAGGTTGCCGTGGGCGACCGCACAGTTCTGCAGCGTCACGCGCTGGTTCATGACCACCGAGCCGGTGCGCGAGTTGACGATGACCTTGGCGGCCTGCTGCACCGGCGTGACCTCGAGGTTCTCGATGTGGCCGAGGAAGGCGACGCGCGCGCTGGAGTCGGTCGGTGCGCGCACCTGGATGCTGCGCCCGTCGAGCGCGCTCGCCGCGCCCGGATAGACCAGGTTGATCGCATCGACGACCCGGCGCGCGGTGCCGAAGTCGGCGTCGTTGAGTTCGAACAGCACCGCGTCGCCCTGGCCGAGTGCGGTCGGGACCGCGCGCTCGACGGTCGCGCCGCCCGGGATGCGTCCGGCCGACAGGTGATTGATGACCAGCGAGGCGCCCCCGCCTTGCGCGCCCGCGCCGCCGACCGCCATGTTGCCCTGGGCAATGGCATAGACCTGACCGTCGGCACCCTTGAGCGGCGTCATCACCAGAGTGCCGCCGCGCAGGCTCTTGGCGTTGCCGATCGAGGACACGGTGACGTCGATCGCCTGCCCGGGACGGGCGAAGGCCGGCAGGTTGGCGGTGACCATCACCGCGGCGACGTTCTTCAACTGCAGGTTGGTGCCGGGCGGCAGGCTCACGCCGAGGTTGCCGAGCATGTTGACGATGCTCTGCACGGTGAAGGGGGTCTGCGTGGTCTGGTCGCCCGAACCGTCCAGGCCGACGACCAGCCCGTAGCCGACGAGCTGGTTGTCGCGCACGCCGGCCACCGAGGCGAGGTCCTTGATGCGCTCGGCCGCGGCGTACGCCTGCGCCGGATGCAAGATCAGCACGGCGAGGGAGACGACCGCGGCGCGCAGCAGAAGGGAGGCGAGACAGGACATGGCGCGGCCCTCAGAACGGCATGATCGCCACGAAGAAGCGCTGCAGCCAGCCCATGGTGTTGGACTCGTCGATGAAGCCGCTGCCGCGGTACTCGATGCGCGCATCCGCCACCTGGGTCGACTGCACGGTGTTGGCGGTGGTGACGGTGTTCGGGTTGATCACGCCCGAGAAGCGGATGAACTCGTTGCCCTGGTTGATCGCCACCATCTTCTCGCCCGACACCAGCAGGTTGCCGTTGGGGTAGACGTCGATCACGGTGACCGTGATCGTGCCGTTGAAGACGTTGTTGGCCGCGGCCGCGCCCTTGCCGTTGAAGTCGGACTCGGCATCGGCCTCGAGCTCCAGGCCGTTCAGGCCGCTCAAGGGCAGGCGGTTGATGGGGCCGATGCCGGCGCTCATGTTGCCGTTGCGGGTGGCGTTGGCGTTGGCGCTCTTCTCCGCGGTGTTGCGCTCGACCAGGTTGATCGTGATCGTGTCGCCGATGCGGCGCGCGCGCCGGTCCTCGAACAAGGGGCGTGCCTGCACGGTCTGGTAGATCGCGCCATTGGCGGGCAGCGCGGTCGCCATCGCCTCGGGGCGCACGCTCATCGGCTGATGCACCGCAGACGGCGGGGTGGTCTGGATCGCGGCGCAGCCCGACAGCAGCGCGAGCAGGCCGACGGCGATCGAATGCCTGGCGAGCTTCATCGTGCGCCTCACAGCTGGGTCAGCCGGCCGAGCATCTGGTCGGAGGTCGAGATCGCGCGCGAGTTGAGCTCGTAGGCGCGCTGGGTCACGATCATGCTCACGAGCTCCTCGGCGACGTTGACGTTGGAGACCTCGACATAGCCCTGGTTGAGCACGCCCGCGCCGTTGGTGCCCGGCTGGGTGGGCGTGGCCACGCCGCTCGAGGCGGTCTCGTAGAACAGGTTCTCGCCCGCGGCCTGCAGGCCGCCCGAGTTGATGAAGGTGGCGAGCTGGATGGCGCCGATTTCCACCGGCGCGGTCTGCCCGGCCTGCAGCACGCTGACCGTGCCGTCCTTGCCGATGGTGATCGAGAGCGCGTCGGCGGGGATGTTGATGTTGTCGGCCAGGGTGTAACCGCTGGCGGTGACGACGTTGCCCTGACTGTCGAGCTGGAAAGCGCCGTCACGGGTGTAGGCGGTGGTGCCATCGGGCATGGCGACCTGGAAAAAGCCGTTGCCCTGCACCGCGACGTCGAGCGAGCCACCGGTCTGCTGCAATGTGCCCTGGGTGAAGATGCGCTCGGTCGCCACCGGCTTGACGCCGGTACCGATCTGCAGGCCGCTGGAGATCTGCGTCTGCTGGGTCGACTGTGCGCCAGGCTGGCGGATGGTCTGGTAGAGCAGGTCCTCGAAGATCGCACGCTGACGCTTGAAGCCGTTCGTGGAGACGTTGGCCAGGTTGTTGGAGATCACGTCCAGCGAGGTTTGCTGGGCATCCAGCCCGGTACGGGCGGTCCACAGGGAGCGGATCATGATGGGTTCCTTTGCCTTGCGTTGCCGGGGCGGCAGGATTTGCCGTGCGGGGTTGGAATACCCAGCTGAAATTGCCGCCGTGCTGCCGCTTTTTCGATGGGATCAGTCTAGGCCGGTGCCGTCACCGACCATCCTGCGATAAGCAACGCAAAAACCGTGCTAATCGAAGCGGCCGGGTGCGCAAAAAAGGCCGGGCGCCCCACGCTACCCGGCCCGCGCAGCCCGGCTCGGCGGGGAGCGCGCCTCGATCAGCCCTGGCCGCCGATGACCCGCGCGGCCGAGCGGTCGTTCTGCTCGGCGGTCGACAGCATGCGGGTCTGCATCTCGAACTGACGGGCAAGCGAAATCATCTGCACCATCTGGTCGACCACGTTGACGTTGCTGCCCTCGAGATAGCCCCCGGCGACGCGCACATTGGGATCGACCGGCGCGGGCGCCCCGCCCTGCAGGCGGAAGAGGCCGTCGTCGCCACGCACCAGCTGCGCCTCGGGCGGATTCACCAGCTTGAGCTGCGCGACCACGTTGACCACACCCGGCTGATCGGGCTGCAAGGCCGAGACTGAACCGTCGACACCGATGGTGATCTCGTTGTCGGGCGGGATCGTGACCGGCCCGCCGTCGCCCAGCACCGGCCTGCCGTCGCGCGTCTGCAGGACGCCGTTGGCGCTCACCGCGAGGCTGCCGTTGCGGGTGTAGGCCTCGCTGCCGTCCGGCATCTGCACCGCCAGCCAGCCTTTGCCGGCGAGCGCGACGTCGAAGGGCCGGCCGGTGAACTGCAGCGGCCCCTCGGTGAAGTCGTTGGCGACGCTGGCGTCGACCGTGAAGGCGCGCGTGCGCAGCGCCTCGGTCTGCACCTCGACCGCGCGCAGCTTGTGCAACTCTGCGCGGAAACCCGTGGCGTCGACGTTGGCGAGGTTGTGCGCGACCGCCGCCTGCTGGTCCATGGTGCCCTTGGCGCCGGTCATCGCGGTGTAGATCAGGCGGTCCATCGCTGGCCTCTCGTGTCAGGCAGGTTTCAGGATCAGCGCAGGTTCACCAGGGTCTGCAGGACCTGGTCCTGCGCCTTGATGGATTGCGCGTTGGCCTGGTAGTTGCGCTGCTGCACGATCATCTGCACCAGCTCGTTGGTGAGCTCCACGTTGGCGTCCTCGATCATGCCCGCCGAGACCACGCCCGCGACCCCTTCGCCGGCCTTGGACGGCGCAGTGAGGCCGGATTCGGTGGTCGCTTCCCAGAAGTTGTTGCCGATCGACAGCAGCGCGTTCGGATTGCGGAAGGTCTGCAGCGCGAGCTGGGCGAGTTCGCGCGTCTCGCCATTGGTGTAGCGACCGGTCACGATGCCGTCCCGCCCCACGCTGACTCCGGCGAGCTCGCCGCCGGTGTAGCCGTCCTGGGTGAGCTCGGTGATCAGGTAGGAGCCACCGATCTGGCGCATGTCGCTGAAATCGACGTGGAAACGGATGCGGTCCGCACCCGGCGTGTAGGAAGCCGGGATCGCCAGCGGATTCGCAGCCGTCGGCCCGACGATGGGCGTGTTCACCGTACCCTTCTCGTTGAAGGTCAGGCTCCAGATCACGCTCGGGTCCTCGATCGAGCCATCGGTCCCGACCCCCAAGGGATAGCCGCCGTCCACGCTGGTGAAGACCTTCCAGGTGTTCTCGTTCGTGTTGACCGGATCGTTCGGGGTCGGGGTCACCTTGGCGAAGTAGTAGGTGAGCTCGTGCGACTTCCCGAGGCTGTCGTACGCCTTGATCGAGGTCGAGAAATTGTAGGTGCGCGCGTCCTGCCAGTTCTCGCCCGCAGGGAGCGGAAACGTGAAGGTCGAGCCGAACAGCTGTGGGTAGCGCTGGGCTGCGCTCAGGTCGTTCGCATCGAGGTTTCCGCCGATCTCCACCCGGCTGGTCGGCATGGGCTGGGAACCGACGATCGGCACCTGGACGTCCTTGAGGCCGCCGATCGGCGTGGGCAGGGCGCCCGGGGTGACCGGACTCTGGAAGCCCTTGAGCCTTTCGCCGGTGGGGGTGCGGATGAAACCCTCCTTGTCGAGCTCGAACTGGCCGTTGCGGGTATACACGTCCGGGCCGTTTTCGCGGCTGACCACGAAGAAGCCGTCGCCGTTGATCGCCAGGTCGAGCGGGTTGTTGGTGGTGGTGAGGTTGCCCTGGGTGAAGGTCTGCCGCACCGCACCGAGCGTGGCGCCCACACCCACCTGCTTGCCCGAGATCGAGCCGGTCAGCGAGGCCGCAAAGACGTCCGAGAAGATCGCGGAGCCGGTCTTGAAGCCGATCGTGTTGGTGTTGGCGACGTTGTTGGAGATGATGTCCAGGGCCTTGGAGGAAACGCTCAGGCCGCTCAAACCTTGCTGGAAAGACATGATCGAGGCTCCGGATCAGAGAATCTGCTTGATGTCGTCGTACTTGAAGATGCCGAGCGAGCCGACCTGGAAGTCGGTACCCGAGGCGCCGCGGATCACGCTGGTGACCGGGCCGAACTCGAGCGTCCGACCCGTGACCTTCTTGCCCTCGGCGAGCGCGCTCAGCTCGACCGTGTAGGCGCCGTCGACGGCACGCGAACCGTCGCTGGCGGTACCGTCCCAGATGAAGTTCTGGCTGCCCGCCTTGACGTCAGCGAGCTCGATCTTCTTGATCTCGAGGCCGGCGGCGTCCTTGATCGACAGCACCACGCTGTCGGCCGCGGCATCGAGCTCGAAACCGCCTACCGCGCCGGCCTCGGTGAGGGTCAGCTTCTTCCCCTCCACCAGCACGCCGCGCCCGACGAGCGCGGCAGCCTGCATCGAGTCGTAGGCGCTCTGGCCATCGACGAAGCTCTGGAACATCTTGTTCAGGCGCTCGATGCCGTCGACCGTGCTCATCTGTGCGAGCTGCGAGGTGACCTCCGCATTCTCCATCGGGTTGAGCGGATCCTGATTCTTCAGCTGGGTGGTGAGCAGGGTGAGGAAGCGCGAGTTCATGTCGCCGGAGGCCGAAGCCTTCGACTCCTCGCGCGTGTTGATCTTGGCGAGCACGCTCGCCGCGATGTCCTGGTTGTTCGTTACGCTGCTCATTCCTCTCTCCTGCTGTCGGCGTTTTCCGCGTCACGGCGCCTGCGGGGTGCTTACTGGCCGATCTGCAAGGTACGCTGAAGCAAGGTTCGTGCCGTGCTCATCACCTCGGCGTTGTTCTGGTAGGAACGCGAGGCGGAGATCATGTTCACCATTTCCTCGACCACGTTGACGTTGGGCATTTCGACGTAGCCGTCGGGGTTGGCGGCAGGGTTGTTGGGCTCGTAGACCAGCCGCAGGGGCGCGGCGCTCTCGACCACCTGGGTCACCTGCACGCCGACCGCCGCCGGGCCGGCGACCGGGCGCGCGGCGAACACCACCTGCTTGGCGCGGTAGGGCTGGCCGTCCTCGGAGGTGACGCTGTCGGCGTTGGCAAGGTTGGAGGCGGTGGCATTGAGGCGAAGCGACTGCGCATTGAGCGCCGAGCCGGCGATCTGGAAGACGTTCAGCATGCTCATGGCGGCTCTCCTTACTGGCCGGTGATCGCGGTGTTCATCGAGCGCAGCATGCCGTTGATGAAGGTCACGCTGGCCTCGTAGTGCAAGGCGTTCTCGGCGAAGGCGGCGCGCTCGACGTCCATGTTCACCGTGTTGCCGTCCACCGCGGACTGCAGCTCGCTGCGGTAGCCGGTCAGGCTTTCGAGCGCAGGCGCGGGTGCGCTGCCGATGTGGCCCGCCTGCGTGGTCGCCATCTGCACACCCTCCCGCGAGGCATTGAGCGCGCCCTGCAGCGCGGCGCGGAAATCCACGTCGCGCGCCTTGTAGTGCGGCGTGTCGGCGTTGGCGATGTTCGAGGCGATCAGCTGCTGGCGGTGCGCCTGCAGGTTCAGCGCGGTCTGGTGGAACTGGATCTGCCGGTCGAAAAGGGTCTTCATCGCTGTGCTCCCGGGACGGTGCGCCCGGACGTTCCGGACGCAGTTTCCATGCCAGCGATGGTAGGCGCGGGCCGGCAAGACCCTGGCGCCGATAAGGGGGGCAAAGCCCGGCCAATTTCGCCGCCATCCGCCGGCAAGGATTGCCGGCGGGCGCTGCCGGTTGCCAGGCCGGCGGGGGTCATGGTGCAATCCCGCCATGACGACTCCCCTCCACCGCAGGCTCGCCGCAAGGCGACTGCGCGGCCCGGCCGCTGCGCTGTGCGCGGCCCTCGTGCTGCTTCCCTCCCCCGCCGCGATCGCCCAGCACGCCGAGGGGGCGGTCGAGGCCCGCGTGCGCCAGTTCCTGCAGCGCCAGGTCGCCGGCCTGCCCGGCGAGGTGTCGATCGAGCTCGCGCCGCTCGATCCCAACAGCCAGTTGCCCGCCTGCGCCGCGCTCGAACCCTTCCTGCCCGCGGGCACGCGCGCGTGGGGACGCTTCAGCGTCGGTGTGCGCTGCGACTCACCGGTGACGTGGACCGCCTACCTGCAGGCGCGCGTCGCCGTGGTCGCCGACTACCTGATCGCCGCCCGCCCGCTGCGCGCCGGCCAGGTGCTCGGCCCCGCCGACCTCGGGCAGCGCAGGGGCGACCTCACCGCGCTCCCCGACAATCTCCTCACCGACCCCACCCAGGCCAGCGGCCACCACACCCGCATCGCGGTCGCCGCCGGCAGCCCCTTGCGCGGCGACATGCTGCGCGTACCCCACGCGGTGCGCCAGGGCCAGACCGTGAGCGTGCTCGGCGTGGGCGCGGGCTTCCGGGTGGCGAGCGAAGGCCGTGCGATGAACAACGCCGCCCCGGGTGAGAAGGTGAGGGTGCGCCTGGCCGACGGCCAGGTCGTCACCGGGACCGCACAGGCGGGCGGCGCAGTGGCGCTGGAGTTCTGAGGCGGCTGCGTGCCGAACGGAGACGGCCGCGAGCGGATGGCCGAGCGTGAAAGATTTCATGCTTTAATCGCTCAAGTTCCACGCCATCGCGCCGAAGAGAACGTCAGAGTCACTCTGTATGGGAACTGCGCCATGAAAATCGAAAGCTCGGGCAAGGCGATTGCCCCCTCCACCGCAGCGGAGGCCCGCCCACGCAGCCCCGCGAGCCCCGGCGCCACGGTCTCCGCCGGCAGCGAAAAGGTCCAGCTCTCCTCGCTGTCGTCCAGCCTCGCCAAGGCCGAGGCGAGCATCGCCCAGACCCCGGTCGTCGACGCGCAGCGCGTCGAGGAGATCAAGCAGGCGATCGCCAACGGCGAATTCAGGATCGACGCCGGACGCATCGCCGACGGGCTGATCGACAGCGTGCGCGAGATGCTCGCAGGCCAGCGCTGAACGCTTCACCGCGCATGAACCGTCCTGCCGTCCCGCCCTCCTCCGCCGACCGCCAGCGCCTCGCGCTGCTGATCGAAGCGGAAGCGATCCAGCTCGGAGAGTTCGTCGAGCTGCTCGCGCGCGAGGAGGCGCTGCTGATCGCCGGGGAGGTCGATGCACTGGTGGTGCTCTGCCAGGACAAGAACGAACGCTACCGCCGCCTGCAACGGCTCTCCGACGACCGTAGCCTGCTGCTCGGCCGCTTCGGCCAGGCGGTCTCCGACACCGTGATTCGCGACTGGCTCGCCGGCTTGCCGCGCGTGCTGGCGCGCTGGGACGAGGTCCTCGGCTTGGCCCGCACGACGCGCGAGCGCAACGCCCTCAACGGCAAGCTCATCACCGAGCGCATGGCGCACAATCAGGCCGCGCTCAGCCTGCTGCTCTCGGCCGCCGACCAGCCGCCGCTCTACGACGCCGAAGGCCATACCCGCGCCATTGGCGGCGGGCGCATGCTCGGCAGCGCCTGAACATACATACAGCCCTTCGCTCTGCTATCCTTGCGCCCTTCGCAAGTTCGAACGGGCAGTCAGCATGGCCGGCACGCAAGGCACTCCAAAGCAGTACGACGAATCCTCCTTCCGCGTCCTGAAAGGGCTCGAGCCGGTGCGCGAACGCCCCGGCATGTACACCCGCACCGACAGCCCGGCGCACATCATCCAGGAGGTGATCGACAACGCCGCCGACGAGGCGCTCGGCGGCTTCGCGAAAAAGATCCACGTCACGCTCCATGTCGACGGCTCGGTCACCGTGGCCGACGATGGCCGCGGCATCCCGGTCGGACTGCACCCCGAGGAAGGCGTCCCGGTGGTGGTGCTGGCCTACACCCGGCTGCACGCCGGCGGCAAGTTCGACAAGCGCGAGGGCAACTCGGCCTATGCCTTCTCGGGCGGCCTGCACGGCGTCGGCGTGTCGGTGACCAACGCGCTGTCGACCCGGATCGAGGTCGAGGTCAGGCGCGAGGGCAAGATCCACCGCATCGACTTCTCCGACGGCGGCGAGACGATCGGCCCGGTGCGCGTCGAGGGCGACTGCGGACGCCAGACCGGCACCCGGGTGCGGGTGTGGCCGGACGGCAAGTACTTCGAATCTCCGCGCGTGCCGATGAACGAGCTCGAGCGCCTGCTGCGCTCGAAAGCGGTGCTGCTGTCGGGGGTCGCGGTGCGGCTCGACATCGAGCAGGCGAACGGCCCGGCGCTGACCAAGACGTGGTCCTACCCCGACGGCCTCGCCGGTTATCTGAAAGAGCTCGCGGGCGATGTCGAGCCGGTGGCGCCGATCTTCACCGCCGAGAAATACGCCGCCAAGGACGATCCGACCTTCGCCGCCGGTGAAGGCGCGGCGTGGGCGCTGGCATGGTTCGAATCCCCGGTGCCGAGCGAGTCCTACGTCAACCTGATCCCGACCGTGAACGGCGGCACCCACGAATCCGGCCTGCGCGCCGGCGTGTTCGAGGCGATGAAGTCCTTCATCGACCACCACACCCTGCTGCCGCGCGGCGTGAAGCTGCAGCAGGAGGACGTGTGCGGGCGCATGAGCTTCGTGCTCTCGGCGCGCCTGCTCGACCCGCAGTTCCAGGGCCAGGTGAAGGAAAAGCTCAACTCGCGCGAGGCGGTCAAGCTCGTCTCCAGCCAGCTGCGCGACCCCTTCGAGATCTGGCTCAACAACCACGTCGAGGCCGGCCGCGCGATCGCCGAGCTTTCCATCAAGCAGGCGCTTGCGCGCCAGAAGAGCGCGCAGAAGGTCGAGAAGAAGAAGACCTCGGGCGTGGCGGTGCTGCCCGGCAAGCTGTCGGACTGCGAGTCCGAGGACCTCGCCGACAACGAGCTCTTCCTGGTCGAGGGCGACTCCGCCGGCGGCTCGGCCAAGATGGCGCGCAACAAGGAGACCCAGGCCATCCTGCCCTTGCGCGGCAAGGTGCAGAACGCCTGGGAGATCGACCCGGATCGCCTCTTCGCCAACGCCGAGATCCACGACATCGCGGTGGCCCTCGGCGTGGACGCGCATACCGCCGACAGCCCGATCGACCTCTCCGGGCTGCGCTACGGCAAGGTCGTCATCATGTCCGACGCCGACGTCGACGGCGCCCACATCCAGACCCTGCTGCTGACGCTGTTCTTCCGCCACTTCCCCAAGCTCATCGAGCGCGGCCACGTGTATGTGGCGCAGCCGCCCCTGTACCGCATCGATGTCCCGGCACAAGGCAAGAAGCGCCCGCCGCGCCGCCTCTACGCGCTCGACGAGGGCGAGCTCGCCGCGATGCGCGAGCGCCTGGAGAAGGAAGGCTTCAAGCCCGACGCGATCGAGATCGGCCGCTTCAAGGGCCTGGGCGAGATGAACCCCGACCAGCTGCGCGAGACCACCATGGACCCGGCCACCCGTCGGGTGCTGCCGGTGAAGGTGCGCAGCGGCGCGCTGCAGGACACGCTGAAGATGTTCACCCTGCTGATGGGCAAGGGCGAAGCCTCGGGGCGGCGTGCGTGGATGGAAGAAAAGGGGGACAGCGTCGAGGCGGATGTCTGAGCCCCCCAAGGCAAATCGAATTGCCCGACGCCATCACCCGGAATAAGGTAGTGATATTCACTACACCGATGCAAGCTACGGACCTGCCATGCACACCATTTCCGCCGCCGAAGCGAATCGACAGTTCTCCAGCCTGCTCCGCCAGGTCAGCCAGGGCGAGACCATCACGGTCCTGTCCCACGGCCGTCCCGTCGCCACGATCAGCCCCGCCACAGAAGCGGGCGAATCCGGTCACGACCGTGCCAACGCACGCGCCCGTCTGCTCGCCCGCCTCAATCGGGAACCTGCCGCAGGCGAACGAAGCTGGAACCGCGACGAACTCTACGACCGCGACCAATGAAGATCGCGCTGGACACCAACATCCTCGCCTACGCAGAGGGCGCCGGAGACGACGCGCGTTGTGCAGCGGCTCGTGCGCTGATCGAGGATCTCGCGGCGAGCGAGGTGCTGATCCCGGCGCAGGCCTTGGGTGAGTTGCACCGGGTCCTCACCGGCAAGCTCAGGCGCGACGCCGAGACAGTGCGCGGCGCCCTGCTCGACTGGTCCGATGCCTACGAGGTGGCCGATTCGACCTGGCCGAGCTTCCAGGCCGCCATCGACCTGGCCTGCGATCACCGCATGCAGATCTGGGATGGCCTGGTCCTTTCGGTGGCTGCGGAAAACCGTTGCCGCCTGCTGCTGAGCGAAGACCTGCAGCACGGCTTCACCTGGCGCGGCGTCACCGTTATCAATCCTTTCGAGCATGTCGCGCACCCGCTACTGCTCGCAGCATGCAATTCGAGCTCATGAGCACAGACACTCCCGACCTCTTCGACGCGCCTGGCGTGCCCGAATCCGTCGCCCCCTCGACCCCGGCCGGCGCAGCCCCGAGTGCTGCCTCGACAACTCGGGGCGCAGCGCCTGCGACCGCCTCCGACGCAGACATCCCCCCGCCCCCAGCCCCGCCCGCCGACCCGGAACCCGAGCCCGAGGACGACGGCACGCTGGCGCTCGACCGCTACGCCGAGCGCGCCTACCTCGCCTACGCGATGAGCGTGGTGAAGTCGCGCGCGCTGCCGCAGGTCGAGGACGGCCTGAAGCCGGTGCAGCGCCGAATCCTGTTCGCGATGAACGAGATGCGGCTGTCGTCCACCTCCAAGCACGTGAAGTCGGCGCGCGTGGTCGGCGACGTGATCGGCAAGTACCACCCGCACGGCGACTCCAGCGTCTACGACGCCATGGTCCGCGTGGCGCAGGACTTCTCGCTGCGCTATCCGCTGGTCGACGGCCAGGGCAACTTCGGCTCGCGCGACGGCGACTCGGCGGCGGCGATGCGCTACACCGAATGCCGCCTGACCCCGATCGCCGAGCTGCTGCTGTCCGAGATCGACCGCGGCACGGTGGACTTCATCCCCAACTACGACGGCGCCTTCGAGGAGCCGCAGCTGCTGCCCGCGCGCCTGCCCTTCGTGCTGTTGAACGGCGCCTCGGGCATCGCGGTGGGCATGGCGACCGAGATCCCGCCGCACAACCTGCGCGAGGTGGCCGAGGCCACCTGCCACCTGATCCGCCACCCCGAGGCCACGCTCGACGACGTGCTGGCCATGCTGCCCGGCCCCGACTTCCCCGGTGGTGGCCAGCTCATCTCCACGCCCCAGACCATCCGCGAGGCCTACGCGACCGGCCGCGGCAGCCTGCGCCTGCGCGCGCGCTGGAAGATCGAGGAGCTCGCCCGCGGCCAGTGGCGCGCCATCGTCGAGGAGCTGCCGCACGGCGTGTCCGCCGCACAGGTGCTGTCCGAGATCGAGACCCTGACCAACCCGCAGCCGCGCGCCGGCAAGAAGGAGGTCTCGCAAGAGCAGAAGAACCTCAGGCAGCTCGTGCTCGGCGCGCTCGACACGGTACGTGACGAGTCCAGCGACAAGGCGCCGGTGCGCATCGTGCTGGAGCCCAAGTCGAGCCGGCAGAACCGCGACGAGTTCATGGCGGTGCTGCTCGCCCACACCAGCCTGGAGACCTCGGCCTCGGTCAACATGACCATGATCGGCCGCGACGGTCGGCCGCAGCAGAAGAACCTGGTGCAGATCCTGCGCGAATGGATCGACTTCCGCTACGTGACCGTCGAGCGCCGCACCCGCCACCGGCTGGACGAGGTCGATCGGCGCATCCACATCCTCGAAGGCCGCATGATCGCCTTCCTGCACATCGAGGAAGTGATCCGCGTGATCCGCGAGTCGGACGAGCCCAAGCCGGCGCTGATCGCGGCCTTCGGGCTGTCCGACGTCCAGGCCGAGGACATCCTCGAGATCCGCCTGCGCCAGCTTGCGCGCCTGGAAGGCTTCAAGATCGAGAAGGAGCTCGCCGAGCTCAAGGACGAGCGCGCCGGACTGCAGCACCTCCTCGACAGCCGCGCGGCGATGACCAAGCTGATCCTCAAGGAGATTCAGGACGACGCGAAGAAGTACGGCGACGACCGCCGCACCCTGGTCGAGGCCGTGGCCGCGGTCGCGCCCGCGGAGATCTCGGTACCGGACGAGCCGGTCACCGTGATCGTGTCGAAGAACGGCTGGGTGCGCTCGCGCCAGGGCCACGGCATCGACCCTGCCGGCATCGCCTACAAGGCCGGCGATTTCGGCTTCGCGGTGCTCGAGACGCGCACCACCTGGCCGCTGATCGTCATCGACGGCAACGGCCGCGCCTACACGGTAAAGGTGTCCGAGCTGCCCGGCGGGCGCGGCGACGGCGCGCCGATCACCACGCTGGTGGAGTTCCAGGACGGCGGCAAGCTCGCACAGGTCGTCACCGACACGCCGGATTCGGTGTACTTCTTCGCCAACAGCGGCGGCTATGGTTTCCTGTGCAGCGTCGCCGACGCCAGCAGCCGTCAGCGCGCGGGCAAGGCCTTCATGAGCCTGGAAAAGGGCGAGAAGGTGCTGGCGCCGGCGAAGGTGTTCGGCGACTGGATCGCGGCGGCGTCCGAGAACGGCCGCATCCTGGTCTTCCCCCGCCCCGAGATGAAGACCCAGAGCGGCGGCCGCGGCGTCATCGTGATGGCGCTCGACGAAGGCGAGGCGCTGGCGGCGGTGGCGGTGCCGGCCGACGATGCGGTGCTCGCCGTCGAGGGCAGTGGTCGCGGCGGCAAGGCGTTGACGATCGAGCTCAAGCCCGCCCAGCGCGAACCGCTGCGCCACCGCCGCGCACGCAAGGGCGTGCCGCTGACTCCGAAGCTCAAGCCCGAGCGCATGCGCTGACCGTTGCGCCGATCGCGACTCGCGTCGCTCCTACGGCGCACCGACGCGCCTCGTATCTCGCGTGGAAGCGACGCACCGATGCGCCTCGACGTCTCTCGTGGGAGCGACGTACCAATGCACCTCGGCATCTCTCGTGGGAGCGACGCACCAATGCACCTCGGCATCTCTCGTGGGAGCGACATACCGATGCACCTCGGCGTCTCTCGTGGGAGCGACGCAAGTCGCGATCGCAGCGGCGAAAAAGGCACGGCGGGAATCGTTGCGCCGATCGCGACTTGCGTCGCTGCTACAAGATCCGCAAGGAACCGGACACGCCGTGGGGTCTCACCCCGACCGGCTGCCATCAACCCTGCGGGGCCTCCGGCAGGATGGAGCGGATGGGGTCGTCGGGCGGGATGGTGGTCGGGCCGGCATTGCCTTCGGGGTCGGCCATGCGCGACTCGATCAGGATGGTGACGCGACGGTTGCGGCCGCGGCCCTCCTCGTCCGCGTTGTCCGCGACCGGGCGCTGGTCGGCATAGCCGGCGGCGGTCAGGCGCGCCGGGGTGACGCCGTTGTCGATGAAGAGCCGCGCCACCGTCGAGGCACGCACCGCCGAGAGCTCCCAGTTCGACGGAAAGCGGAAGGTGCTGATCGGCACGTTGTCGGTGTGGCCCTCGACCGTGATCGGGAACTCCGCCGGCGCCAGCACCCGCGCCACCGCCTGCAGCGCCGACACGGCATTGCTGCCGAGCGCGGCCTCGCCGGGCGCGAAGAGCAGGCTGGCGTTGATCTCGACGCTGACGCCGAAGGCGCCCTCGGTGACCTTCACCTGGCCGGACCCCGTCAGCGGCGAGAGCACGCGGCGGATCTCGTCGGCCACGTTGCGCATGCGCTGCGCGGCCTGCTGGCGACGCTGCTCCACGACAGGATCCACCGCCGGGGGCGCCGGCCGGGTGATCGCCTGCGAAGGCACGACGCTGACCTTGGGCAGCACGATCTGTTCGCCGCTCTCGTTCACATTGACGTTGCGGAAGGCCTGCACGAGCGAGTCGGAGAGCACGCGGTACTTGCCCTCGTTGACCGACGACAGCGAATACATGACCACGAAGAAGGCGAACAGCAGCGTGATGAAGTCGGCGTAGGACACCAGCCAGCGTTCGTGGTTGTCGTGTTCCTCGTCGAGCTTGCGCCTGCGCCGCATGATGTCTCCCGGCGCTCAGGCCACGTAGCCCTGCATGCGGCTGGCGATGATGCGCGGGTTGTCGCCGTTGGCGATCCCCACCAGACCATCGACGAACATCTCGCGCTGGGTGGTCAGGGTGACGATGTGCGCGCCCAGCTTCTTGGCGATCGGCAGGAACACCAGGTTGGCGAAGCCCACGCCGTAGATCGTGGCGACGAACGCGACCGCGATGCCGGCGCCCAGCCGCGAAGGGTCGGAGAGGTTCTCCATCACGTGGATCAGGCCCATCACCGCGCCCAGGATGCCGATCGTCGGCGCATAGCCGCCGGCCGCCTCCCAGATGCGCGCCGACATCTTCATCTGGTTCTCCCACACGCCGATCTCGACCTCGAGCACCTCGCGCAGGCGGTTGGGCTCGATGCCGTCGACCAGCAGCTGCAGGCCCTTGCGCATGAAGGGGTCGGACAGCGCCTCGATCTGGTTCTCCAGGCTCAGCAGGCCCTCCTTGCGCGCGGTCTGGCCCCAGTTCGCGACCTGCTCGATGATCGTATCGAAGGCGGGCGCCGGCGGCACGAAGACCCAGCGCGCCATGCGCATGCCCTGCATGAAGACGCGCAGCGGGCTCTGCAGCATGACCGCGCCGAGCGTGCCGCCGATCACGATCATGAACGCGGTGGGCTGGAACAGCGAGGACAGGTGACCGCCCTCGATCACCTGGCCGACGAGGATGGCGGCGATTCCGAGGGTGAGGCCGACGAGGCTGATCTTGTCCATGGTATCCGGGGGCAGCGCTGGCGGCCCCGATCAGCGGCCCGCGGCCGCGTTCTTGGGTGGGCGCCCGCGCCGGCGCGCGACCGGCATCGCCGTGCCGCCCTCGAAGACGCAGGCGCGCAGGCGAGCCACCGCCTGGCTGTGCAGCTGGCACACGCGCGACTCGGTGACGCCGAGCACCTCGCCGATCTCGCGCAGGTTGAGCTCCTCGTCGTAATACAGCGCCATCACCAGCTGCTCGCGCTCGGGCAGGTGCTCGATCGCCCCGACCAGGCGGCGGCGCAGGTCGGTGTCCTCGAGCAGGGTGAGCGGATCGTTGCCCTCCTGGGCGAGATGGCGGTCGAGATAGTCGTCGTCTTCCTCGCGGTTGAAATCCTCGAGATAGACGAGCTGGTGGCCGCGCGCGTCCTGCAGCATGCGCTGGTAATCCTCCAGCGGCAGGTCGAGCGCGGCGGCGAGCTCGCTCTCGGAGGGCGGGCGGCCGTTCTGCTGCTCCAGGCTGTGGATCGCCGCCTCGATGCGGCGCATGTCGCGGCGCAGGCTGCGCGGCAGCCAGTCGTTCTCGCGCAGGCCGTCGAGCATGGCGCCACGGATGCGCTGCACCGCATAGGTCTCGAACTGGGCGCCGAGGCCCTGCTCGTAGCGGCCGAGGGCATCGAGCAGGCCCATCATGCCGTTCTGGATCAGGTCGTCCACATCCACGCTGGCGGGCAGGCGCGACATCAGCTGGTAGGCGATGCGCTTGACCAGCGGGGCGTAGTTTTCGACGAGACCACCCTTGTCGAGCTTACCGTGAGCGTCGTACATGCATCGGGCCTGTGGGTTCGGGCAGCGGACGGGGCCGTCGGCTCTCGCCCGCCTGGATAGGAATTGCGCATTTTCCCGTAGCATCGCCAGCTTTACCAGCGGGATGTGTCACGCAGGCGGCGCATCAGGCGCGCATGACAGGGGCACGCGCCGGTGAGGCGACGCGCCGCAGGAAGGCCGCGCCCGCATCGCGGCTCGAGGTCTGCAGCGGCGGCTGCAGAGCGCCGGCGATCTCGTCGCGTTCGAGTTCGCCCACCCACGCGAGCGGGACGCCCACGTGGCGGCGCACGAGCGCATCGAGACTGCGGAAGAAGGCGGTGGCGTCCGCCCGCCCGCGCGCGCGGCACACGGCCACGTGCACCGAGCCGGCTCCCGCGGCGGCAAGGCCCTTGATGGTGTGGTAGGCGTCGGTGGCGCCGCTCGCGCTCGCCTCGGCGACCACCAGTCGGCGCGGCGCGGCGAGCACGAACGGAGACGGCTCCGCAGCCTGTTCGCCGCTCGCGTGCACCAGAACGAAGCCGGCGTGGCGGTGCAGGATGCGCAGCGCCTCGATCAGGCAGGCACGGCGCGGATCGTCGAGCAGGGGCAGCGCGAGCGCCGCGGCCGCGGCCGGCACGCGGCCCACCAGGCCCGGCACCGGCTGCACGATGTCGGCGAGCGTGCTGCGGCCGTCGAGCAGCTGCAGCAGGTCCACGCCCTCGCCCACGCCGAGCGCGCCGCACAGCCTGGCGCCGCCCTCGGCCTCGTCCAGCACCAGCACACGCTCGCTGCGCCCGGCGATGCGGTGGGCGGCGAGCGCGGCGTTGTCGGCGGCGCGGCGACCGCCCGCATACAGCGCCACCACCTGGGGCGGCGCGCGGCGGAACAGCCTGCGCAGGCCGGCGGCCTGGTCTTCGCGTCCGTCGAGCATGCTCAGGCCCCTCCCGCCGCGAGCAGCATGCCGGCCTCGTCGCCCTGCAGGTGCCAGGGCGAGGCGCTGCCGTGCTCGCGCAGCGCGCGATGCAAGAGGTAGGCACGGTTGGGCAGGTGCAGGTCCTCGGGTACGCGCTGGCCGTTGGTGAGGTAGCGGATGTCGAGCTCGTGGCGCACCGCGACATCGAGCGCCGGCGCGAGCGAGGCGGCCTCGTCCACCTTGGTGAAGATGCAGCCGGCGAGGTCGCCGCCGGCATAGGCGCGCACCACGTCGTCCAGGGTGTCGCCGCGCGCGGTGGCGTTGAGCAGCAGCAGCCGGCGCACGTCGCCGGCGCCGGAGAGCATGGCCGCCTGCTCGGCCACCATGCGGTCGCGCTGGCTCATGCCCATGGTGTCGATGAGCACCATGTGCTTGTTGCGCAGGCCGGCCAGGGTCTGGCGCAGGTCGGCCGCGTCGCGCACCGAGAACACCGGCACGCCGAGGATACGGCCGTAGATGCGCAGCTGCTCCTGGGCGCCGATGCGGTAGCCGTCGGTGGTGATCAGCGCGAGCCGGCCGGCGCCGTGGCGCACCACGCAGCGGGCGGCGAGCTTGGCGGTGGTGGTGGTCTTGCCGACGCCGGTGGGGCCGACCAGGGCATACACGCCGCCACGGTCGAGCAGATCCTCGTCCGAGGCGCAGGCCCGCATCAGGCGATCGAGGGCGGCACCCACGGCCTCGCGCGCCTCGATGCGGTCGGCGTCCTCGTGCACGGCCTCGACGAGCTTGCGCGCGATCGCCGCGGAGAACCCGGCCTCGAGCAGCTCTCCGAGCATGGCCGCGCGCGCCGGCGCCTGGCGGCGCGTCTCGCCCCAGGCGAAGCCGGCGAGCTGACGTTCGATCATGCCGCGGATGCCGGTGAGCTCGGCCATCAGGCGGGTGTTGGTCTCCTGCAGTTCGCGCACGCGCGCGCTGCCGAATTCGTCGGCGTCGGAGCGCGCGGCACGACCGGAGAACACCGCCGGACCGCTCGGCGCCGGGCGGGCGGCGGTCTGGGCCGCGGCCGCCGCGCGCAGCACGCCGTCGCGGCTGCGCAGCGCGTAGTCGGCGGTCTCGATGCGTGGCGGATTGAAGGCGCGCACCACCGTCCCCGGCTCGGCGGCCGGCTGCGCGACGGGGCGGGAAGCGTTGCGCGCGGCGCTGGCCGCCAGCGCGGAAAGGCTCACGCGGAAGTCGGCGTCGTCGGCGCTGCGCGCCGCCGCGGCCGGCATCTCGACCGCTGCCGGCCGGACCTCCCCGCCCGCACGCGCCACCACCGCCGCCCGATTGGCCGCCTGCAGCGCGCCGACCGCCTCGCCCGGCAGCGCGAGGATCTCCACCCCGCCTTCGACGGCGCGGTTGGACAGCACGATCGCATCCGGACCGAGGGCTTCCTTGAGCGCGCGGAGCGCCTCGCGGGCGGTGGGGGCAAAGTAGCGTTTGACGTTCATGGCGAATCTCCCGGTGGCCGTCGTCGACCACTGCTTGATGAGGATTATCGCGAGGCCGGGTCAAGCGCCTGGGGTGGAATAAAGCGGGTTTCCGGGGTCAATTCGGGAGACGGGGAGCGCGCACCGGCGGCAGCGATCGTGGCCCCGCAGCCGTGTCGGGAAGCGCGAGCATTGTCCGCAGGCGCGCCCCGAGTCGCGATCGCGGCGCACGGAATCCGCCTCGACACGGACGAACCGCCTGATCGCGACTTGCGTCGCGCCTGCGGAGGAGACTCCGCACGCAGTGGTTCTTCGTAGGAGCGACGCGAGTCGCGATCGCGGCGCACGGAATCCGCTCCAACACGGACGAACCGCCTGATCGCGACTTGCGTCGCTCCCACGGCGACTCCGCAGGCGCGTGGGTGCTCAGCCCTGCGCGCCCACCATCGCGGTGACACGGATGGTGCGGTTCTCCGGCACCTCGCTGTTGGAGACGACCTTCAGCGACGGCACGGCGCGGCGCAGGAAGCGCGACAGCAGCAGGCGCAGTTGCGCGGGCACCAGCAGCACCGGCGGCAAGCCGACATCCTCCTGGCGCTGGGCGATCTGCGCGGTCTGGCGCAGCAAGGTATCGGCCAGGCCCGGTTCGATCGCCCCGCCCTCGCCGCCCGCAGCCATGGCCTGCATCAGGATGCGCTCCAGCCCGGGCTCGAGCGCCATCACCTGGACCTCGGCATTGCCCGGGAACAGGCCCTGCAGGATGGCGCGGCCGAGCGCCTCGCGCACCCGGGTGGTGAGCTGGGCCGGATCCTGCACGCGCGGCGCGTTCTCGGCGAGCACCTCGATGATGCTGCGCATGTCGCGGATGTTGACGCCTTCCTCGAGCAGGTTCTGCAGCACGCGCTGCACGGTGCCGAGCGGCAGCAGCTTGGGCACGAGGTCCTCGACCAGCTTGGGCGATTCCTTGCCGAGGTGGTCGAGCAGGGCCTGGGTCTCCTGGCGGCCGAGCAGCTCGGCGGCGTGGTTGAGGATGACGTGGTTGAGGTGGGTCGCCACCACGGTGCTCGCGTCCACCACGGTGTAGCCGAGCGCGTGCGCCTGCTCGCGCATCGAGGCGTCGATCCACACCGCGGGCAGCCCGAAGGCGGGGTCGGTGGTCTCGCGTCCGGCAAGCGGGCCGGACACGCGCCCCGGGTTGATGGCGAGGAACTGGCCAGGATAGGCATCGCCACTGCCGACCTCGACGCCCTTGAGGGCGAGCCGGTAACCGTTGGGCTTGAGCTCGAGGTTGTCGCGGATGTGCACGGGCGCGGACAGGAAACCGACCTCCTGGGCAAACTTCTTGCGCAGGCCGCGGATGCGCTTGAGCAGCTCGCCGTCCTGGCCCTTGTCGACCATCGGGATCAGCCGGTAGCCGACCTCCAGCCCGAGCACGTCCACCTGCGAGACGTCGTTCCAGCTCGCCTCCAGATTGTCGGCGGCGGGCATCGGCACCTGCGCCGCGGCCTCGGGCGCGGCGGCGGCCGCGGCTTCCTCGGCGATGCGCTTGCGCCGCATCCAGGCCATGCCGCCGAGCGTGGCCGCGAGCAGCAGGAAGACCAGGTTGGGCATGCCCGGAATCAGGCCGAGCACGCCGATGATCGCCGCGGTCAGCACCATGACCTGCGGATTGGAGAACAGCTGGCCGATCACCAGCCCGCCGACATCGCCCTCGTCGCCCACCCGCGACACCACCAGACCGGCCGCGACCGAGACGATCAGCGAGGGGATCTGCGCCACCAGGCCATCGCCGATGGTGAGCAGGGTATAGGTGTGGGCGGCGTCGCCCACCGCCATGTCGTGCTGCATGATGCCGACGAAGAGGCCGCCGATGATGTTGATCGCCAGGATGATGATGCCGGCGACCGCGTCGCCGCGCACGAACTTGGACGCACCGTCCATGGCGCCGTAGAAGTCCGATTCCTGCGCGATCTCCTTGCGCCTGCGCTTGGCCTCCTTCTCGTCGACCAGGCCGGCGTTGAGGTCGGCGTCGATCGCCATCTGCTTGCCCGGCATCGCGTCCAGGGTGAAGCGCGCCGACACCTCGGCGATGCGGCCCGCGCCCTTGGTGATCACCACGAAGTTGATCACGGTGAGGATGATGAACACCACCAGCCCGACCGCGGTGTTGCCGCCAACGAGGAAGTTGCCGAAGGCCTCGATCACCTTGCCGGCGGCATCCGGACCGGCGTGACCCTCTAGCAGCACGATGCGGGTGGAGGCGACGTTGAGCGACAGGCGCAGCAGCGTGGTGACCAGCAGCACGGTGGGAAAAACGGAGAAGTCCAGCGGCCGCGTCGAGTACATCGCCACCAGCATCACCATCACCGAGATCGCGATGTTGAAGGTGAAGAAGACGTCGAGGAGGAAGACCGGCAGCGGCAGCACCATCATCGACAGGATGACGAGGATCAGCAGCGGCGCGGCGAGCGGGCGCAGGTTGGCAGGCGCGAGCAGCTGGCGCAGCTTGAGGGTGTCGTTCAGGGCCATGGTTCAGGCTTCATTCCGCGGGCACGCCGGGATCCATCCCGACGGGCACCGGCAAGGCAGTGGGGGCGGCAGGCGGCAGGCCGCCCTGCTTCATCCAGGCGTCGAGCTGATAGACATAGGCCATCACCTCGGCGACCGCGGTGTACAGCGCGGCCGGGATCGCCTGCTCGAGCTCGCAATGCTTGTATAGCGCGCGCGCAAGCGGCGGCGCCTCGAGCAGCGGGACTTCGCTCTCCTTCGCGATCTCGCGGATCTTGAGGGCGAGCTCTCCCCGCCCCTTGGCGACCACCACCGGCGCGCCCATCTTCGCGGCGTCGTACTTGAGGGCGACGGAGAAATGGGTCGGGTTGGTGACCACCACGTCGGCCTTGGGCACCTCGGCCATCATGCGACGGCGCGCCATCTCGCGCTGCATCGCGCGGATGCGGCCCTTGATCATCGGGTCGCCTTCCTGCTCCTTGCTCTCGCGCTTGACCTCTTCCTTCGTCATGCGCAGCTTCTTGTGGTACTGCCAGAGCTGGAAGGGCACGTCGATCGCGGCGAGCAGGCCGAGGCTGAGCACGATCAGCAGGGTGGCGAAGACGATGGTGGCGGAAAAATCCGCCATGCCGGTCTCGAGGGGCTCGACCATCAGGCTGAACAGGTGCTCGAACTCGTACCACAGCACCAGGGCGGCCACGCCGCCGACCAGTACGGACTTCAGGATGGCCTTGAACATCTCGACCAGCCCGTGCAGCGAGAACATGCGCCCCAGCCCCTGCAGCGGGTCGAGGCGGTCAAACTTGAGCCCGAGCACCTTGGGTGCGAAGACCAGACCGCCGAGCACCATCGGCGCAGCCACTGCGGCGACCATCAGCGCGACGAAGAGCGGCATCAGGGTGAGCAGCGCGCCGCCGAGCATGCGCTCGAGCATGTCGAGCATGACGTTCTCGTCGAAGGCGGCGCGGCGGTCGAAGGCGAAACCGTCGCGGAACAGCCCCATCACCCGCCCCGCCATCCAGCCCCCGAGCAACAGCAAGGTCGCCGCACCGGTCATGGTGACGAGGAAGGTCGACAGCTCCCGCGATTGCGGGACCTGGCCTTCCTCACGCGCCTGTTCCAGCCTGCGTGACGAGGGGTCTTCTGTCTTCTCGAGGTCGCTGTCTTCGGCCACGGCCGGCTCCGTCCGCCGTCGCGCCGCACCGCAGGAATACGGGCGCGCGGCGACGTGTGCGGATTATCGGCCGATGCCGGCAAGGGCCGGACGCAGAAAACGTGGTGGAAAGCGGCGCAATTCGGCGCTTTGTGCGAGCGCCGCCGAGACCGCGCCGATCATCCCGGCCGTGTCCCGGCGCGGGCTTTCGATCCGCCCGGGTGCCCTTCAGCGCGGCGCGGGCAGGCGGTCGATACCGCGCAGCAGCGCACCCGCAGCGATCCCGCGCTCTTCAAACCAGCCGGCGTTCATCTCGAGCGCGAAGCGCGCCGGCGCGGCCGCGCAGTGGTTGACCTCGGTGCGCGGCGCCATGCGCTCGATGTTGAGGATCTTCCCCCTGGCATCGATGAAGGCGACCGAGAGCGGCAGATGCGTGTTGCGCATCCACATGCAGTGCACACCCTCCTCCGGAAACACGAACACCATGCCGCGATGCAGCGGCATCGCCACGCGGTGCATCAGCCCGGTCTGGCGTGCATCTGCGGTATGGGCGACCTCGGCCTCGATGCGGTACATGCCGGCCCCGAGTTCGGCCACCGGCAGGCTGGCGCCCCCCCCCTGCGCCGCGGCGGAGAAGGCGGCCGCGCACAGGACCGAGGCGATCGAGGAACGGAGAACGGAGGAGCGTTTCTTCATCGCGGAACAGGCCCGAAAAAGCATGGAGGCCGCGAGTTTAGCGCGCGCCGAGGAGTAAGGCGCGAGACGTGAGGCGCAAGGAGCGGAACCGCCACAGCCGGGAAGTCCGCGAGCGCCCCCGGACCCACCGCGCCTCGCACCTCACGCCTCACTCCTTACGTCGCCAGCATCTCCTGATGCTTGCCGCCCACGCCGAGGTAGGCATCGATCACGCGCCGGTCGCCGGCGAGCTCGGAGGCGGGGCCCTCCATGGCGATCCCGCCGGTCTCGAGCACGTAGGCGTAGTCGGCCACCTGCAGCGCAGCCCGGGCGTTCTGCTCGACCAGGAGGATGGACACCCCGCGGCTGCGCAGTTGCGTGACGATGCGGAAGATCTCGCGCGTGATCAGCGGCGCCAGCCCCAGGCTGGGCTCGTCGAGCATCAGCAGCTTGGGCTTGGCCATCAGCGCGCGACCGACCGCCAGCATCTGGCGTTCGCCGCCCGAGAGGGTGCCGGCCATCTGCGTGCGACGTTCGCGCAGGCGCGGGAAGAGCGCGAAGATCTCTTCCATGGTCTGCGCGTGGTCGCGCAAGCCCATGCGGTAGCGCTGGAAGGCACCCAGCACGAGATTGTCCTCGACGCTCATCTCGCCGAAAAGCTCGCGCTTCTCCGGGACCAGGTTCATCCCGCTCGCGACCATGGTCTCGACCTCCGGCGCCACCATCGCCACGCTGTCGAACTCGATGCGACCACGCGAGGGCAGCAGCCCCATGATCGCCGACAGCATGGTGGTCTTGCCGGCACCGTTGGGGCCGATCACGGTGACGATCTGGCCCTCCCCGACCGTGATGCTGGCGTCGGTGAGCGCCTCGACCTTGCCGTAGGAAACGCACAGGCCTTCGACCCGCAATACCGGGCGATCGCTAAGGTTCTTCGTCGCCATCAGTCTTCTCCTCCGAGATAGGCCGCGAGCACGGCCGGGTCGCGCTGCACGTCCTCCGGCAGGCCCTCGGCGATCTTCTCGCCGAACTCCATCACCACCACGCGATCGACCAGGCCCATCACGAAGTCCATGTCGTGCTCGACCAGCAGCACGCCCATGCCTTCGCCGCGCAGCTTGCGCAGCAGGTCGCCGAGCGCTTCCTTCTCCTTGTAGCGCAAACCGGCGGCAGGCTCGTCGAGCAGCAGCAGGCAGGGGTCGGAGGCGAGCGCACGCGCGATCTCGAGGATGCGCTGCTGGCCGAGCGCGAGGCTGCCGGCCTCGTCGAACATGTGCTCGCCCAGGCCCACGCGCTCGATCTGGCGCGCAGCCTCGGCGAGCAGGCGCGCCTCCTCGGCGCGGTCCATCCGCCACGCCGCCGACAGCACGCCGCTCGTGCCGCGCATGTGGGCGCCGATGGCGACGTTCTCGAGTACGCTCATGGTGGGCAGCAGGCGCACGTGCTGGAAGGTGCGGCTCATGCCCATGCGCGCGATCGCGCGTGAGCCCTTGCCGACCACCGACTCGCCGAGGAAACGGACCTCGCCCGAGGTCGGCGTATCCACGCCCGAAACCTGGTTGAACATCGTGCTCTTGCCCGCGCCGTTGGGACCGATCAGGGCGAGGATCTCGCCCGCCCGCACCTCCAGGCTCATGTTGTTGTTGGCGAGCAGGCCGCCGAAGCGCCGCGTGACCGCCTTGGCCTCGAGCAGCAGGCTGCCGGCGGCCGGCAGCTCGCGCCGCGGTAGCGCCAACGCATCGCGATCGACCGCCCGACGCTGTGCCGCGACCGGGATGAAGCGCTTGAACCCCGACACCAGGATCGGCCACAGCCCGCCGCGTGCCTTGTGCAGCACCAGCACCATCAGCACACCGAAGAAGATCACCTCGAAGTTGCCGCTGGTGCCGAAGAGCTTGGGCAGCAGGTCCTGCAGCCACTGCTTGAGCACGGTGATCACGCCCGCGCCGACGAGCGCGCCCCAGACGTGGGCCGCACCGCCGACGACCGCCATGAACAGATACTCGATGCCGATGTGCAGGCCGAATGGCGTCGGATTCACGAAGCGCTGCATGTGCGCGTACAGCCAGCCCGAGGCGCAAGCGAGCAAGGCGGCGAGGATGAAGATCACCATGCGCGAGCGCGCGGTGTCGACGCCCATCGCCTCGGCCATCACCATGCCGCCCTTGAGTGCGCGAATCGCCCTGCCCTCGCGCGAGTCGAGCAGGTTGCTGGTGGTCAGCACGCCGGCGAGCACGAAGAGCCAGACCAGGTAATACACCTCCTCGCCCTGGCGCAGCTCGTAGCCGAACAGCGAGATCGGCGGGATGCCGGTGAGGCCGGTGTGGCCGCCCAGAAAGCCCATGGTGCCGAACAGGAAGTACAGGCTCAGGCCCCAGGCGATGGTCGCCAGCGGCAGGTAATGCCCGGACAGGCGCAGGGTGAGCTTGCCGATCAGGAAGGCCACCACGACGGTGAGCACCAGCCCGACGAGCAGGGCGAGCCAGGGCGAGCCGCCCGCCCAGGCCAGCCAGCCGGGCAGTTCCGCCGAGGTGGTGAGCAGCGCGGTGGTGTAGGCGCCGAGGCCGACGAAGGCGGCCTGGCCGAAGCTGGTCAGGCCGCCCACACCGGTGAGCAGCACCAGCCCGAGCGCGACCATGGCATACAGGCCGATGTAGTTGAGCAGCGTGACGTAGAAGGCCGACAGCACCAGCGGCGCCACCGCCAGCAGAGCGACGAACGCGGCCATCACCAGGCGCGGAGAGAGCGCGGGTTTCATTCCTCTTCCTCCACGTGGTGGCTGGTCAGGGAGCGCCAGACCAAAACCGGGATGATCAGCGTGAACACCAGGACCTCCTTGTAGGCGCTCGCCCAGAACGAACTGAAGGATTCGAGCAGGCCGACCAGCACCGCGCCGAAGGCTGCGAGCGGATAGCTCGCCAGCCCGCCGATGATCGCGGCGACGAAACCCTTGAGGCCGATCAGGAAGCCGCTGTCGTAGTAGATCGTCGTGATCGGCGAGATCAGCACGCCCGACAGCACGCCGATCAGCGCGGCGAGCAGGAAGGTGAGCTTGCCGGCGAGCGCGGGCGGGATCCCCATCAGGCGGGCGCCGTTGCGGTTGATCGCGGTGGCGCGCAAGGCCTTGCCGTAGATCGTGCGGCCGAAGAACAGCGCGAGCGCGACGATCAGCACGACCGAAGCCGCAATCACCCAGATCGTCTGCCCGCTCACCGTCAGCGGGCCGACCTCGAAGCTCGCATCCGAGAGCGGCGGCGTGCGGTAACCCTCGGCGCCGAAGAACAGCAGGCCCAGGCCCACCATCGCGACGTGGGACGCGACCGAGACGATCAGCAGCACCAGGACCGTGGCCTCGGCGATCGGCTGAAAGACGATGCGGTACATCATCGGTCCGAGCGGCACCACCACCAGCATGGTGAGCAGGATCTGCACCGCGAGGCCGAGTTCGGTTAGCGGCAACAGGCGCAGCAGGGCAAGGACCGCAAGCGGGTAGCCGATATTGACCGCGAGGACGCTCGGCAGCTTGCGCGCCTGCCCGGCACGCAGCGCCCCGAGTCCGTCGAGGGCGGCGACGGCGACCCCGGCACCGAGCAGCAGCCAGGCCGTGGCGGGGAAGACACCGTTACCGATCATCGCAAGCGTGAGCGCGCCGTAGGCGACGAACTCTCCCTGCGGGATGAAGATCACCCGGGTGACAGCGAACACCAGTACCAGCGCGAGCGCTAGCAGCGCATAGATGGCGCCGTTGGTGATGCCGTCCTGACCGAGGATCAGTGCAATCTGAAAATCCATGGACGCGAGCCTCCGCGCGCCCCGGCCGGGAGCCGAAGCGCGATCGAGTGGACCGACTGATGGGAACGGGGCGGTCGCCGGGCCGCAAGCCCGGCGACCGCGCGGGAGCACCGCTTACTGGACGAGCTTCCAGGCGCCCTTCTGGATCTGCACCATCACGCGCGCGCGCTGGTCGAGGCCGAGGTGGTCGTTCGGACCCATCGTGAACACGCCGTGGGCCCCGGGGACCTCCTTCATGTTCTCGAGCGCGTCGCGCAGCGCCGCACGAAACTCGGCGGTGCCGGGCTGGGCCTTCTTGAGCGCCGCGGGAACGGCCGCCTGCAGCATCACGCCGGAATCCCAGGCGTGGGCGCCGAAGGTCGACACGCTGCCCTTGCCGTGCGCCGCCTCGTAGGCCTTGATGTAGGTCATCGCGCTCGCCTTGACCGGGTTGTTGTCGGGCAACTGCTCGGCGACCAGCACCGGACCGGCGGGCAGCAGCGTGCCCTCGCAGTCGGCGCCGCAGACGCGCAGGAAGTCGTTGTTCGCCACACCGTGGGTCTGGTAGACCTTGCCCGACCAGCCGCGCTCCTTGAGCGTCTTCTGCGGCAGCGCCGCCGGCGTGCCCGAGCCCGCGATGAACATGGCGTCGGGCTTGGCCGCCATCATCTTGAGCACCTGCCCGGTAACCGAGGTGTCGGTGCGGGTGAAGCGCTCGTTGGCGACGATCTTGATCCCGCGCGCCTCGGCGACCGACTTGAACTGCTCGTACCAGCCCTCGCCATAGGCGTCGGCGAAGCCGATGAAGGCCACGTTCTTGACGTTGTTGCTCGTCATGTGGGAGACGATCGCGGTCGACATGTGGGAGTCGTTCTGCGGCGTCTTGAACACCCAGCGCCGCTTCTCGTCCACCGGCTCGACGATGCGGCTGGAGGCCGCCCACGCGATCATCGGGGTCTGCGATTCGGCGGCGACGTCGATCATGCCGAGCGAGTTGGGCGAGGTGGTCGAACCGAGCACCACGTCGACCTTGTCCTCGGAGACCAGCTTGCGGATGTTCTTGACCGCGCTGGTGGTGTCCGAGGCGTCGTCGAGGACGACGTAGGTGACTTTCTGCCCGGCGATCTCCTTGGGCATCAGCTCGACGGTGTTGCGCTCGGGGATGCCGAGCGAGGCGGCCGGCCCGGTGGCCGAGACGGTGATGCCCACCTTGAGCTGGGCATGAGCGGCGCCCGCCGCAAAGGCAAGACCGAGCGCGACGAACAGCGTCTTCTTCAGTTTCATGGTATCTCCTCCGGTCGTTATGGATTAGGCGACCAGCCTGACCATGACGGGCCGCCCTTCTTGCCACCCGATGAAACCCGATACCTGCAGTTCCACGAAAAGCGCCTCAATGGTAGACGATTCCGGGCCCTGCGGGCGTGATGCATGCTACGCGCAAAGCGGCTTCCCAGGCCGCTTTGCGATGTTTCAGACGTACTGCCCGGCGTCCACCCGGATGACCTCGCCGGTGATCATGCGCGCCATGTCCGAGAGCAGGAAGACGACGGCTGCGGCGATATCGTCCGGGGTGGCGAGCTCGCGCATCACCGACTCCTGCAGCGCGCGCTCGAGCACCTCGGCCGGCAGCGCGCGCGCCATCTCGGTCATCACCATGCCGGGCGCAACCGCGTTGACGGTGATGCCCTTGGGGCCGAGTTCGCGCGCCGCGGTCTTGGTGAGGCCGATCATGCCCGCCTTCGCCGCGGTGTAGTTGGCCTGGCCGAACTTGCCGCGCAGGCCGTTGATCGAGGTGATGTTGACGACCCGGCCGCGGCCGGCCGCGATCATGCCCGGCGCGCAGGCGCGCAGCATGTGGAATGCGCCGCTCAGGTTGACGTCGAGCACCGAGCGCCATTCCTCGTCGCTCATCTTGAGCAGGCTGCGGTCGCGCGTGATGCCGGCGTTGTTGACCAGCAACGTCGCCGGCTCGGGCAGCTGCGCCACCGCGTCGGCCACCGACTGCGCGTCGGCCACATTCACCCGATGCAGCACGCCCGCCGACTCGTTGCTGTCGGTCATGTCGAAGACATGCACGCGCGCGCCGGAGGCGACCAACGCGTCGGTGATCGTGCGTCCGATCCCGCGCGCGCCGCCGGTGACGATCGCCACCTTCCCAGCCAGTTCTCCGCTAAAACCCATGAGCCGCTTCCCCTCTGGATGTGCATATGCCCGGAGCCCGCTTGCGCGGCCCCCGGGCCGGTTGATGCCGAGCGCTCAGACGAGCGGGCGCGACAGCGAGAGCTGCTGGCCGGGACGGAAGCCGCAGCGGTCGAGGAAGCGCAGCAGGTCGAAGCGGTTCCACTCGACCTCGGTGCGCACCGACTCGACGTGCAGCGAGGTCAGGTTGGCGAGCAGCTGCGACACCAGCGCACGGCCGACGTGCTTGCCGCTGGCCGCCGCATCGACGCCGATGGTGTCGATCACGGCAGCAGTGGCCGCGCGGCCGAACTCGCCGAAGTCGACCCGCGCCATCAGGAAGCCGGCGACCATGCCGTCCTGCTCGGCGACGACCGAGACGCGGACGCCGGACTCGCCGAGCGCCTCGTCGAACTTGCGCCGGTAGTAGGCGCTGCGGTCGTGGCCTGTGGTGCGGCGGTCGATGCGCACGACGGCGTCGAAGTCGGCCGCGGTCAGCGAGCGCACCGGGATGCGGTCGCGCGACAAGGCTTCGGCGTCATCCTGGCTGGCGTCGCTGTAGTCGGGCTCGGTGTTGAACTGGTCCAGCAGTTGCTTGGTGGTGGGATGCGGACGCGTGGTCATCGCTGATCTCCAGGTTGTCGTTTCCGGACGTGAACTCAGAAGTTCACGTATTCGGTCGGGCGCTCGAGCACCAGCCGCGGCGACAGGCGGAAGCCGGCCGCGGAGAAGAACTCGACCAGACCGGGACGATCCCATTGCGCCTGGGTGCGCATCTCGCTGGCGCCGCGTTCGCGCGCGCTGCGGTCGAACTCGCCGACCAGCTTGCGGGCGAGGCCCTGGCGCTGGGCCGCGGGGTCGATCGCCACGGCGTCGAGCACCGCGACGCGTTCCAGGCCGCCGAATTCGCCGTCGAGCAGGTGGCCCAGCAGGAAACCGGCGACCTCGCCGCCACGCTCGGCCACGCAGGAGAAGAATCCCGTGGGGCTCTGCTGCTCGGCCTGGAGGCGGCGCTCGAAGAAGCCGGCGCGGCTCTCGCCGCCATTGGTCGCGTCGAGGCGGGTGACTGCCGCCAGGTCGCCGGCGGCCAGCGGCCGCAGCTTGATTTCGGTATTCGCAGTCATTGCGTCTCCCTGAGATGACTGGGGCGGAGGGCCGCCATCGGCCCCCTCCGCCGGTGGATCAGTGCAGGCTGTCGTACTTGGCCTGCAGTTCGTCCTGCGATTCGCGGTAGTCCGGGTGATCCTTGATGCAGTCGGCCGGGCAGACGAGCTTGCACTGCGGCTCGTCGAAGGCACCGACGCACTCGGAGCACTTGCCCGGATCGATCACGTAGATCGGGTTGCCGGCGGTGATCGCCTCGTTCGGGCACTCCTCGACACAGGCATCGCACGCGGTGCAGTCGTCATTGATGAGCAGGGCCATGATGGCTTCCTCCTGTAGGCTGGTTTCAGGCCGCGGCGGCGAGCTGCTGCCCGCCCAGGCGCGCGAGTTTCTCGTGGCGGAAGGCACCCCACAGGGCCGCGCCGATCGCACCGGCGAAGGGCGAGTCCGGGTGGTTGAACGCAGTCACGTTCATCTTCTGCTCCTTGACCGACTCGTTGAGGGTGTTGAGCAGGCCCTCGTCGAGCGCCAGGCCGCCGGTGCAGAGCACCACGCCCTCGCGCGCGCCGATCGACTTGAGCAGCTTGGCCAGGCGACCGGCCATCGAGATGTGGATGCCCTTCAGGATGTTGGGCGCCGTGATGCCGCGCGACACCATGTTGATGACGTCGGTCTCGGCCAGCACCGCGCAGATGCTCGACACCACCTCGGGGTTGTCGGCCTGGTTCGACAGCGAGCCGATCTCGTCCTGGGCGATGCCGAGGTAGCGCGCGATGTTCTCGAGGAACTGCCCCGAGCCCGAGGCGCACTGGCTGGTCATCTTGTAGGTCTCGACCTTGCCGCGCTCGTCGTTGCGGATCGCCCGCCCGTGCAACGCGCCGATGTCGAGCACCGCGCGCGCTTCCGGGTTGAGGTAGACCGCGCCACGCGCATGGGTCGTCATGGAGTAGAAGTGGCCGGTGTGGAAGTGGAGGCTCTCGCCCTCGCCGGTGGTGGCGACGTAATCCACGTCGGACGCCTTGAGGCCGGCCTCCTCGAGGAGCGCGTGGTAGGCCTCCTCGGCGAGCTTGAAGGGATCGCGCTGACGGATGCGGTCGTTGCGCTTGCCCAGCCACTCGGTCTTGTCGCCCTCGACGCGGAAGAGGACGGTCTTGACGGCGCCGGTGCCGATGTCGATGCCTGCGGTGATGGTCATTTTCAAGCCTCCACGACGGCGCGACGGGCGAATTCGGAAGCCCCAAGCGCACCGGTATAGATCGAATCGGGGTCGATGTTGATCTTCACCTCCCCGTAGTTTTCCTTGACGAGCTGGCGCAACTCCTTGACCGCGGCCTCGTTCTTGGCCACGCCGCCGGTGAAGGTGAACTCGTCGGTGATGCCGCCCGAGCGCGAGATGATCGACATCGCGCGCAGCATGATGGCGCGGTGCAGGCCGGCGAGGATGTCCTCGCGCTTGTCGCCCAGCGCCAGGCGGTCGCGCAGCTCGGCGCCGGCGAACACGGTGCAGGTCGAGTTGATGCGGATCGACTTGGTCGCCTTCATCGCGAGCGGGCCGAGTTCGTGCAGGCCCATGTTCATCTCGTCGGCGACGTAGCCCAGGTAGCGGCCGGTGCCGGCGGCACAGCGGTCGTTCATCTGGAAGTTCACCACGATGCCCTTCTCGTCGATCTGGATGCCCTTGGTGTCCTGGCCGCCGATGTCGAGCACCGTGCGGGTCTTCGGATACATCAGGTGGGCGCCCAGGCCGTGGCAGAGGATCTCGGAGCGGATGTGCTCCTTCGGGAAGGGCAGGCGGACGCGGCCGTAGCCGGTGCCGACCACATAGCGCTCGACCATGTCCACATCGAGCGCCGCATCGATCGGCGCGCCGAGCGCGGCGGTGTCGAGGGCGCCGGACATCTCCCCACGAACCCGCTCCATCGCGGTGCGGAACTTGCGGTTCATGTCGCCCGAAGGCGGACGGTTCTCGACCTCGATGATCGACTTGTCGTACATGTGCAGCAGGGTGTCGAAGGGGATCCCGGCATCGCGCGCCACTTCCTCACCGATCTGCATGAAGCGCGAACCGGCCAGATCGCGGAAGAAGTCCGATTTGCGCTGCGCCGTGGGTGCGAACAGCTTGTCGGCTTCTTCCTCGCGCAGGCGGCGGAAGACTTCGGTCAGCGCACCGACGATCACTTTTTCCTTGCCGGCGAAGCGCGGGCCTTCGACGTTGGCGATGCAGGTCTGCTCGAGGTCGCCGAGCTGCTCGACGAACTGCTCGCGGCGGAAGTTGCGCGTCAGGCCGGCGAGGATCTCGTCTACCCGACCGGCGACGGCCGGCACCTTCTCGAGCTCGCGACGGATCAGGCTCAGGCGCGCATCGATGAACGCCTCGAGCTTGGAGACGCGTGCGGCGGTGTCATAGTTCGAGCGCGAGTTGGTGATGCCGCGACCGAGCACCTGCCCCTTGTCGTCCATGACGACCGCCTTGGTCGTGGTGGACCCCAGATCAATTCCGACGAAACATTCCATGGTTCGCTCCTTACGCGGCTGCCAGCGACGCGCCGCTGCGTTTCTGATCGACCATCTGGAAGTAGCTTTCCAGACGGTTCTTGACGTTTGCGTGGGAGAAGTAGCGCGGATCGACGAGGTCGGTCTCGATGAACGCCGCCGGCTTGCCGGTCCGCTTCTCGATCTCGCGCATCATCAGCAGCTGACCCGCCGAGAAGCTGTTGCAGCTCTTGATCGAGTTGATCAGCAGGCCATCGGCCTGGTAGTCGTTCATGTACTTCTCGAGCAGTTCGACGCGCTGCGGCAGGTTGTTGTTGGTGTAGCAACCCAGGCAGTAGTCGGCCAGCGTGCCCAGCGGATCGTTCGGGTCGTGACGGAAGCCCTGGTCGTAGAGGCCGCCCACCTTGGTGTAGGAGCTCGCCACCACCACCGCGCCCTCGTCGTAGAAGAGCTTCCAGAACTCGCGGAAGCTGGTCCAGTTCGGCGGACCCTCGACGACCAGGCGGTACTTCTCTTCCTTCATGTCGCCTTCGGGCGTGATCGGGCCCTTGCCCTCGCGGATGCGCTGCTCGATCTCCTTGCGCACCAGGTCGTAGTACTCGACCGCGTCGGTGGTGCCGCGGAAGGCGGTGAACATCGGGCCGATGTAATACACGCCGCCGAAGTAGGCATCGATCGGCGAGGGACGGTTCTTCGCGCTCTCCAGCACCCAGACCAGGTTGTCCTCGGCCTTGGCCGAGTTCTTCAGGTATTCGCGCAGACGGTCGATGTCGAACTTGACGCCCGAGACCTTCTCGAACATCGGGATGACTTCTTCCTTGAGCTGCTTGACCACGAAGTCACGCATGTTCTTGGTGATCTTGCCGTCGCCCTGATACGGGATCTGCAGCATCACCGTCGGACACTTGTACTCGTGGCGCAGCAGCTCGAACCACTTCATGAAGGTGAAGCAGCCGGTGTAGGACAGCAGCAGCATGTCCGGCGCGGGCATCGGCTTGCCGTTGGGCGCGATGTTGCCGCGGCCCATCATGCCGATGTCGGCCTTGACGTAGGTGCACACGTCCTCGGAGTGGCCCGCCTTCTCGGCGTCCATGATCATGCCGCCGGAAACCTTGCGCATGCCGTTCTGGATGGCGTTGGTCTCGGGCAGGTTGTTGACCATGTCGAAGCACATGATCAGCTCGTTCAGGTTGCCCGGGACGAAGGTCGACACGACCTTCTCGCCCGACTCCTTGGTGCCGGTGAGACGATCGTAGTTGCCGGCGATCATCTCCTTCTGCTTCACCATCGAGGGTTCTTTGATGACTTCGGGGGAGGTGGCTGCGCTCATGATTAGCTCCAGAGTTTGATGGAGTCGGCGAAGGTGCCGGCCTGCTCGCGGATCGGCTGCATCTGGCCCGAGTTTTCCGCGTACTTGAACGAGATGTAGGGGACGTTGTGCTCGGAGCAGCGGTCGGCCAGCATCGGCCGCTCGAGCAGGGCCGGGTCGCAGAAGCTGGGCGCGGCGAAGATGACACCCTCCGCGGCGTTGCTGCGAACCTGCTCGAGCAGGTACTTGCCCTTGTCCTCTTCCTTGTCGTCGTACTTCGCGGCGGTGGCGATCGACTCGTGCAGGAAGGCGAGCGACAGGTTCTGCATCGGATCACCGCCGGTCGAGACCGGATTGCGCAGCCAGCGATGCACGATCATGTAGTCGTCATCGACGATGTAGCAGCCGGCGAGCTCGATCGACTTGATCAGGTTGAGCGGCGGCTGCTCGCAGAACGAGCCGTTGATGACCACGCGGCAGTTGTCGCGCTTGGATGCCTTCACATTCTCGGCTGCGGCGAGGTATTCGCTCAGCATCTGGTTGTGCTCTTCCACCGGCAGCACGAGGCCGGCGCGCATCAGCAGATAGACTTCGGACGAGGGCACCTTCCACGGCTCGCGGGAACGCATGCCGTACACCGCCTGCACCAGCCTGCGGTTCTCGTTGTAGACCGCGATCGAGGCACGCAGCGCGTCGTCGGTGATCTTGCGCCCGGAGAGGTGCTCGAGGCCTTCACGCAGTTCGTTCAGCTCGTTGGTGTAGTAGCTGCCACCGACGTCGTCGCGATAGTTCTGCGGCACGTCGAAGTAGCGCACGTACTTGCCCGGGAACAGCAGCTTCCACATGCCGGACAGGTTGCGGATCACGTCGCAGATGCTGGGAAACAGCATGCCGTCGACGAAATCCATGCGCTTGGACAGCCCCAGCTCGATGGTCGAGCGTGGGATGCGACAGATGTAGCTCTGGTAGTAGGCGTCGCCGTGGATCACCTCCAGGCCGTCGCCTCCGCCCATGATGCCGAGCGGGAGCATGCCCGCGGCGTGGATGATCTCGCGCGGCACATACACCGGCATGTAGGCGATTACCTTGCGCGAGGGGTCGGCCTCCTTCCACTTCCTTGCGGCGGTGAAATCGAGGTCTTCGTAGAGCGCTTCACAGCGCGCGATGATGTCTGCCGTACTCATGGTCAACGGTTCTCCCAGTTTGCAGAACGCTTCTCAAGAAAGGCCCGTAGACCTTCCACCGCATCGTGGCTGGCCATCAGCTCCTCGAGATACATGGCCTCCACGGTTTCCAGTTTTTGCTTGATCGCCGGCACCCGGTCGCAGCGTGCGGCCCGAACCGCGAAACGCAGCGAGCTGGCGCTCAGCGCAGCAAGATGTTCGTCGTACCACTTCAGCGCGGCCGCCTCGGGGTCGTCGGCCAGCACGTCGGCCAGGCCGATGCGGAACGCCTCGGCGCCGTCGATGCTGCGCCCCGAGAACAGCAGCTCCTCGGCACGCGATTGCCCGACGCGCGGCGGCAGCAGGCAGGAGGCCGCAGGCGCGAACACGCCGAGGCGGATCTCCGGCTGCCCCAGGCGCGCATCCGGCGCCACGAAGAGCAGGTTGCCCGCCGCCGCCACCTCGAGCCCGCCGCCGAGGCACTGGCCGCGGATCGCGACCAGGATCGGCACCGGGCTGTCGAGCATCTGCCGCACCAGCGCATGCAGGGTCTTCAGCATCTGCGCGCACTGCTCGGGCATGTGCTCGTCCACACTGGCGCCGAAGCTGAAGTGCGGGCCCTCGGCATCGAGCAGCACCGCGCGCAGCGCGGGCGAACCGAGGTGGGCGCCGAGCGCCTGCTGCAGCGCGCCGATCATCGCGGCATCGACGATGTTCGCCTTGGGCCGCGCCAGGCGCAGGCGGAGCAGGCCGCCGTCGCGCTCCAGCCAGGCCTTGAGCGGGTTGATCGCCTCGCCCATCACTTCGCCCCCGGCATCAGGCTTTCGATCAGCTCGGGCGTCCAGGGCGTGCCGACGGCGAGCGCCTGGCGGAGGTCGGTGAACTCGATCTCGCGGCCGGTCTCCTTGGTACCCTCGTTGAAGGCGCGGAAGCCGGTGCGGGCCTCGTTCATCATGTTGAGCGCGAGCCAGGCGCGGCTGTTCTCCTTGTTGCGGTTCCAGGCATCGAGCTTGGGCTTGCGCAGCTCCTCGAAGCTCTTGGTCAGGCACTCGGGGAAGGTGGAGATCAGCTTGGCACACAGCTTCTCGACCGCCTCGTCGAGCAGGGAAAGGTCGATCTCGCCGCGCTTGAGCAGCTCCTTGCCGGCGGCCAGTTCGTCGCCGGTCTTGAACTCGCCGTGGATGATGCGGCCGAACTCGTCGAGGTAGCGGTCGGTGATGACCAGCGGGTTGGCGACGAACTTGCCATCGATCTTGAGCGCGGGGACGATCTGCGAGGAAATGCCGAGGCGGTAGGCCTTGTGCGCCGAGAACGGCTCGCACAGGGTGCCGGACACCATCGCCTGCTCGCAGCCGATCATCACCGGCAGGAAGTCGGTCGCACCGCCGATCGCGGCCGAGCCGTGCTTGGGGCCGGCCTGGCCGAAGTTGGCCAGGTCCTGGGCGACGGTGAAGTCCGCCGCCATGCCGATCTCCTGGCCGCCACCGATGCGCATGCCATTGACGCGGCACACCACCGGCTTGTCGCAGCCCAGGATCGCCGACACCATGTCGTTGAAAAGACGCATGTACTGGCGGTATTCCTGCGGGTTGCCGGCGTAGTACTCGGCGTATTCCTTGGTGTTGCCGCCGGTGCAGAAGGCCTTGTCGCCGACCGCGGTGAACACCACCGTGGCGACGTCGCGGGCGCAGGACGCGGCACGGAAGGCAAGGATCAGGCCCTTCACCATGTCGGTGGTGTAGGAGTTGTACTGCTTGGGGTTGTCCAGCCAGATCCAGGCGTTGTACAGGCCCGGCACCACCTCGCCCTGGAGATTGCGCGCGGGGCGCTTCTCGTAGATCACGCCCGGCACCACCGTCTCGGGCACCAGGTTATGGTCGACCAAGTGCTTGGGCGCAGTCTGATCGATCACGCGTTGCGTCGTTTCTTTCATCTCGTATGGCTCCTCTGTCTGCTCTCTTGTCGGATTGGTAGGGGGTGCGGGATCAGGGGGTCAGGATCGCGCGGCGGCTGAGCTTGTGCGCGTGAGCCGCCTCGAAGACCTCGTTGATCTGCGCGAGCGGGTGGCGCTCGACGAAATTGGCGAGGTTGATGCGGCCGTCGAGCACCAGGTCGAGCGCGGCCGGGTAGTACTCGGGCAGGCAGCCCCAGTTGCCGAGCGCGCGGGCATGGAAGGCCATCAGGTTGGAGAGGCGAACCTCGACCTTGTCCATCGTGAAGCCGACCACCGCGAGCGTCGCGCCGTGATTGATCAGGCTATAGGCGTTGGTCTGGCCGGCACCGCTGCCCGAGCATTCGAAGATCTTCCAGCGCGTGGTGCGCAGGCCGTTGGCCTTGGCGTGCGCCTCGATCGCCTTCTTGAGGTCGCGTCCGGTCACCTCGCGCGCATTGAGCGTCAGCGCCGCACCGTACTTCGACATCAATTCGAGCTTGGCCGGATCGACGTCGATCGCCACCACGCTCGCACCGAAGGCGTTGGCGATCTGCACCGCGTAGCCGCCGACGCCGCCCACCCCGATCACGATCGCGACGTCGCCAGGCTCGACTCCGGCCTGCGTTACCGCCTGGTAGGGCGTGGTGACCGCGTCGGCCACCACCGACACGTCGGCGAGTTGCAGTCCGGCGGCGGCGAGGCGCTTCTCATCGACCGCGCACAGGCCGCGCGCCGGCACCACGATATGGGAGGCGAAGCCGCCCTGGATGTCGTTCCCGGGCATCACCTGGGCGCGGCAGATGGTGCCGTGTCCCGACGTGCAGAGCTCGCAGGTCCCGCACGGCATCACCGCCGGCACGACCACCGCGCGGCCGACCCACTGCCCCGCCGCGCTGCCCGCGCCCACCACCCGGCCGCTGATCTCGTGGCCGAGCGCGAGCGGCAGCGGCTGGTTGGTGCGCACGCCGTCGTAGTAGTAGCCGAGATCGGTGTGGCAGACGCCGCAGCCGGCGACCTCGACCACCACCTGGTCGGCGGCCAGCTCGCCGATCTCGAACTCGGTGCGGACCATCGGCCGACCCGGCTCCACCATCATCCAGCGATACGGTTTGGTGCTCATCTACCCACTCCTTCCGTTTACGTTCGCGTCAACTTTGATCGATCTGATTGGCGACTGGATCGACTGCTTCCTGCCGCCGCGTTGGATGCAAAGTTAAATCAGGCCGGCAGGAGGGCAGTTGACCAAAGTCAACAGATTGACGTTTGCGTCAACGTAAACTTCGACACATCGGAGGTGAGCGCTGCGAAGGCGGCGCTGCAACCCAACCAGCCTCCGGTCGGCGCCGTGCCCGCTTCACCCGAGGGGGACGCGCGCATGGGCCCTGAACAGGACCGCGCCGGCACCCGCCGGTCGAAGGTCGAACATTGGAGAACGAGGATGACAGCCCGATCGGTATCGATAACATTCGCCGGCAGCGGCGGCGCGGGGGTGATGACCGCAGGCAACATGCTGCTCGACGCCGCCGGCCGTGCCGGCTGGTATGCCTACATGACCCGCTCGTCGGGCGCGCAGATCCGCGGCGGCGAGGCCGCCGCGATGATGCGTCTGTCTACGTCGCCGGTGCAGTCGCACGACGATCAATATGATCTGCTGGTCGCCATCGACTGGGAGAACGTCGGGCGCTTCTCCGCCGAGATCCCGATGACCGCCGATAGCCTGGTCGTCGGCGATCCCGACGGCGGCGAATTCCCCGAGGCCATCCGCGCCAAGGGCACGCGGTCGGCAGACATCCCGTTCAAGAAGATGGCCAAGACGATCGAGGGCGGGCGCCCCAACATGATCGCCCTGGGCGCGGTCGCCGGCCTCGTCGGCCTTCCCGAGGACGCCGTGCTCGGTGTGGTCCGCGACTCGCTCGCCAAGAAGGGAGAGGCCGCGCGCACCGCCAGCGAGGCATCGGTGCGTGCAGGCATGGCCTTCGCGGCCGACCTGCCGCCCTGCCCCCGCCTGGCCACCGCCCAGGGCCAGAGCGAGCGCCTGTGGAGCATCACCGGCAACGAGGCCGCCGGTCTCGGCGCGGTGCGCGGCGGCATCCGCTTCGTCGCCGCCTATCCGATCACCCCGGGCACCGAGGTGCTGGAGTGGCTCGCACCCAACCTCGCCAAGCTCGGCGGCGTGCTGGTGCAGGCCGAGGACGAGCTCGCCTCGATCAACCAGATCATCGGCGCTTCCTACGCCGGCGTGCCCTCGCTGACCGCGACCTCCGGCCCCGGCCTGGCGCTGATGACCGAATCGCTCGGTCTCGCCGTCGCCTCGGAGACCCCGATCACCGTGGTCAACGTGATGCGCGGCGGCCCCTCCACCGGCATCCCGGTCAAGTCCGAGCAGAGCGACCTCAACATCGCGCTCTACGGCCTGCACGGCGACGCCCCGCACCTGGTGGTGGCGCCCAACTCGCTCGCCGACTGCGCCTTCGCCACCCAGTGGGCGGTCCATCTCGCCGATACCCTGCAGACCGCCGCGATCGTGCTCTCCGACCAGTCCCTCGGCCAGAGCCGGGCGACGATCTCGCCGCCCGCCGATCCCGGCTTGCGCGCGGTCCGCCTGATGCCCGAGGGCGAGGCGGCCGAACGCTACCGCCGCTACACCAACACCGCGTCGGGCGTCTCGCCGATGGCCGTACCCGGCATGAAGGGCTACCAGTACACCGCCGACGGCCTCGAGCACAACGAGTTCGGCACCCCGTCCAGCGGCGCGGCCGACCACAGCGCCCAGCTCGACAAGCGTCTGCGCAAGCTCGCCCTGCACGACTACGGCACGCACTGGGCCGACATCGAGGGCGACGGCGACATCGCCGTGCTGACCTGGGGTTCCACCACCGGGCCGGTGCGCGAGGCGCTCGAGCGCTTCCGCGCCAGCGGCGGGCGTGCCCGCCTGGTGTCGATCCGCCTGATCTCGCCGGTGCGCCCGGAACAGCTCGCCGCCGCGCTCGCGGGCGTGGCGCGCGTGCTCGTGGTCGAGCAGAGCCATGGCGCCCAGTTCCACCGCTACCTGCGCGCCCACTACGACCTCCCGGGGAGCGTGCGCGCCTTCCACCGGCCCGGCCCGCTGCCGATCCGTCCGAACGAAATCTTCCGCCAACTGGCCGACTGGAGCTGAACATGGAAGCCACATCCACCTGCCCGAGCTACTCCGCGCGCGACTACAAGTCCGAGGTCAAGCCCGTCTGGTGTCCGGGCTGCGGCGATTACTCGGTGCTCGGCTCGATCACCAAGGCGCTCGCCGAGCTGTCGATCCCGCCCGAGCGCGTCGCCCTCGTTTCCGGCATCGGCTGCTCCTCGCGCCTGCCCGCCTACACCAACGTGTTCGGCTTCCACGGCGTGCATGGCCGCGCCCTGCCGATCGCCACCGGCATCAAGGTATCCCGCCCCGAGCTCACCGTGATCGCCTCCGGCGGCGACGGCGACGGCTTCTCGATCGGCGGCAACCACTTCATGCACGCCTGCCGGCGCAACGTCGACATGACCTACATCGTCATGGACAACGAGGTCTACGGCATGACCAAGGGCCAGGCCTCGCCGACCACCGCGCCCGACTGGGAGAAGAGCAAGCTCACCCCGCAGGGCACCGGCATCAACCCCTTCCACCCGCTGGTGATCGCACTCGCCGCGGGCGCGAACTTCATCGCCCGCGGCTTCTCCGGCGACCAGAACGGCACCGCGAAGCTCATCACCGAGGCGATCCGCCATCCCGGCTTCTCCTTCGTGCAGCTGCTCAGCCCCTGCGTCACCTTCCGTCCCGAGCAGCGCGACTGGAAGGACATGGTGCATCCCGCCGCGGTCGACCCGACCGACGACCCCGCGCGCGCCGCGCGCCGCCTGATGTCCGACGATGGCTTCAACGTCGGCGTGCTCTTCCGCGGCAGCCGCAAGCCCTTCCAGCCCGGGCAGCCGGCGAGCGTCGATTCAGTTGCAGATCTCGAGAAGGAGTTCGTGTTATGAGCAAACCCGATCCGCAGGAAACCGGCATCCACTCGGTGGAGCACCTGCTGGCCCATGCGCTGGCGATGGAAGTCGAGGCGGTCGAGCGCTACGAGGCACTCGCCGACCAGATGGAGACCCACAACAACCGCGACGTCGCCGTGCTCTTCCGCAAGCTGGCCGAGATCGAGAAGCTGCACGTCGACAACGTCAACGACATCAGCGAGGGACACACCCTGCCCCACATCGCACCGTGGGAATACTCCTGGGAAGCCCCCGAGAGCCCGGAGGCGCCGTCGGTGTCGGCAGAAGGCCTGCACTACATGATGCATCCCTACCAGGCGATCGCGATGGCGCTCGAGGCCGAGCGCCGCGGGGTGGACTTCTACGACCGCCTCGTCGCCCAGGCCGAGCGCGAGGACATCCGCAAGCTCGCCGCCGAACTGTGCGAGACCGAGCGCGAGCACGTCACCCTGCTCGAAGGCTGGCTCGCCCGCTTCCAGCCCCCGCCCAAGGGCTGGAACGAGGACCCCGATCCGCCCTTGCTGCAGGGTTGAGGAGCAAGGGGTAAGGCGCCAGACATGAGGCGCCAGGAGCGATGCGCGCGCTGGGAGACCAGCGTGCGCATCGGCTTTTGGAGGTCGGGCGAAAGATGCCTGCGGAGAGGATGAAGGGAAATCCCGAGCGAAGGATCTCGAGCTGCGCCCGTCCGCCGTCGACCGACGACACTGCGACCGGATGTGACGAGGCGCCAGGCCGAGAGGTCTTCACCCCCCCAGGCCTGACGCCTCACATCTCACATCTCACATCTCACGCCGTCTGATCGACGCTCAGCTCGTAGCCCGCCTCGCGCAGGCCCTGCACGACCGCGCCGGCATCCTTGGCCTCGAAGCGGATGGTCGCGGTGCGCAAGCCCTCGGACTGCGGCGTGCGCGGCGACACCACCGAGACGATGTAGCCGCCCTGCGCATTGACCGAGGCGAGCAGCGCGGCGAGCTGGCCGGCGCGATCCTGCAACTTCACGGTGATCCGCGTCGCACCCTCGACCCAGCAGCCGGTGATGTCGAGGAAGAAATCGAGCAGGTCCACGCTGGTGACGATGCCCACCAGGCGCCCGGCGTCGTCCACCACGACGAGGCAGCCCAGCTTCTTGGGCCGCATCATGCGCGCGGCCTCCTCGATCTGCGTGCGTGGCGAGCAGCTCACCACCGACTTGTGCATGATGTCCGCCGCGGTGATCTTGGACAGCAGGTACTTCACCTCGCCGACGTCGAGCGTCGTGATCATGGACGGCTGGGCGCGCTGCACGTCGCGATGCGAGATGATGCCCAGCACCTTGCGATCCTGGTCGATCACCGGCACGTGGCGCACCTTCTTGAGCCGCATGATCTCGGAGACCTGCGAGAAAGAGGCCTCCGGACCGACGTGCAGCACCTCCCGGGTCATGATGTTTTCGACGAACATGGGTCACTCCAGTTGGAAGAAGAAACAGCGGTAAACAGCGGGTTCGAGACAGCACAAGAGGAATAGCGGGCACGCGACGCGGCCCCGGCCGGACACGGACCAGCGCGCATGCGGTCGCCGGATCTGCGGCTGGAACGCAGTTTATCGGAAACCCACATCCCCAAGCAGCGCCTATAGTTAACGCTAACGTTAACTCTACACAAAAAAATTACGTTCACGTCAACGTTACTGTTTGACAAATATCAACCGACCGGTCAGTCATAAGTTCTAGGATTCATCCCATAAGCCAAGAAGGGGGAGCGGGCGGCCTCAGCCTCGCCCGCACACCACCGGAGGAGACACCTGATGACCGTCAGCAGCCCACAGGGCACAACCAAGGTCGCCACCTACTGTTACCAGTGCGTGGCGGGGCCGGACCTGCTCAAGGTGAAGGTCGAGGACGGCGTGGCGACCGCCGTCGAGCCGAACTTCGACGCCGAGGACGTGCATCCGGCCGCGGGCCGGGTCTGCGTGAAGGCCTTCGGCCTCGTGCAGAAGACCTACAACCCGAACCGCGTCCTGCAGCCGATGAAGCGCACCAACCCGAAGAAGGGGCGCCACGAGGACCCGCGTTTCGTGCCCATCTCCTGGGATGAGGCGCTCGACACCATCGCCGCCAAGCTGCGCGGCATCCGCGAGACCGGCCTGCTCGACGCCTCGGGCTACCCGCGCGTGGCGGCGAGCTTCGGCGGCGGCGGCACGCCCACCGCCTACATGGGCACCTTCCCCGCCCTGCTGGCGGCCTGGGGCCCGGTGGACATGAGCTTCGGCAGCGGCCAGGGCGTCAAGTGCTACCACTCCGAGCACCTCTACGGCGAGCTCTGGCATCGCGCCTTCATCGTCTGTCCGGACACGCCGCGCAGCAAGTACATCCTGTCCTTCGGCAGCAACATCGAGGCCTCGGGCGGCGTATGCGGCGTTTGGCGCCACGCCGCCGCACGCGTCGAGCAGGGCGTCAAGCGCGTGCAGGTCGAGCCGCACCTGTCGGTCACCGGCGGTTGCTCCGCCGAGTGGCTGCCGATCAAGCCCAAGACCGACGCCGCCTGCATGCACGCGATGATCCACGTGATGCTGTTCGAGAACGCACGCTCGCGGCTGGACATCGATTTCCTCAAGCACATGACGGCGTCGCCCTACCTGGTGGCGCCCAATGGCTTCTACCTGCGCGATCCCGACACCCGCAAGCCGCTGGTGTGGGACCTCAAGTCCGGCAAGGCCGTCGTCTTCGACACCCCCGGCATCGATCCCGCGCTCGACGGCGACTTCCTCGCCTCCGGCCTCGAGGTGCTGCCCGACCAGGAACTCGTCACCCATGAGGCCGCGCCGGTGCGCAGCGCCTTCGGCAAGCTGCTCGACCACGAGCGCACCTTCACCCCGGAGTGGGCGCAGGGCATCTGCGACGTACCGGCGGCGACCATCCGCCGCATCGCCAACGAATACCTCGACCATGCCGAGATCGGCGCGACGATCGAGATCGAGGGTCGCACCCTGCCCTATCGCCCGGTGGCGGTCACGCTCGGCAAGACGGTGAATAACGGCTGGGGCGGCTACGACTGCTGCTGGGCGCGCACGCTGATGGCCTGCCTGGTCGGCGCGCTCGACGTGCCCGGCGGCACCATCGGCACCGCGGTGCGCCTGAACCGCCCAGCCAACGACCGCCAGAGCAGCGCCAAGCCGGGCGTCGACGGGTTCATGGACTATCCGTTCAACCCGACCGACAAGGAAAACTGGATCTCGCGCCCGCAGATCCGCAACGCCAACCGCACCCTGGTGCCGCTGGTGGCCAACTCGGCGTGGAGCGCCGCGCTCGGTCCCACCCACCTGGCCTGGATGCAGCAGCGTCACGGCTTCGAGAGCTTCCCCGAGCCCACCCAGCCCGACGTCTGGTTCTTCTACCGCACCAACCCGGTGATCTCGTTCTGGGACACGCCCCAGGTCGCCGAGGCGGTGGCGAAGTTCCCCTTCGTGGTCGCCTTCACCTACACCCGCGACGAGACCAACCACTTCGCCGACATCCTGCTGCCCGACTGCACCGACCTCGAAGGCCTGCAGATGCTGCGCATCGGTGGCACCAAGTACGTCGAGCAGTTCTGGGACCACCAGGGCTTCGCGCTGCGCCAACCGGTCGTGCCGACGCAGGGCGACACCCGCGACTTCACCTGGATCAGCACCGAACTGGCCCGCCGCGCGGGCATCCTCGAGCCGTACAACAAGGCGATCAACCGCGGCGCCGCAGGCGTGCCGCTGAAGGGGCCGAACTACGATTTCTCGCTGCAGCCCGACCACGCCTACGGGGTCGAGGAGATCTGGGACGCGAGCTGCCGCGCGGCCAGCGCCGAGCTCACCGAAGGCGCCGAGGACCACGGGCTGGAGTGGTGGAAGGAGCACGGCTTCCGCACCATCGAGTATCCGCGCCTGCAGTGGTATCTCTATCCCCACCTGGTCGACCAGGGGCTGCGCTTCGAGATGCCCTACCAGGAGCGCATCTACCGCATCGGCGAGGAACTCGGCCGCCGCCTGCACGAATCCGGCATCGACTGGTGGGACCGCCAGCTCACCGAATACCGCCCGCTGCCCGAGTTCCACGACTTCTCCCACCTCATCAAGCACGCGGTGATCTCCAACCTGGGCGGGCGCGACGAGGACTTCCCGTTCTGGCTGCTCACCGCGCGCAGCATGCAGTACTCCTGGGGCGGCAACGTCAGCCTGCAGATGGTGCGCGAGGTGGCCGCCAACGTGAAGGGCCACCGCGGCGTGATCATGAACCCGACGGCCGCACGCAAGCTCGGCATCGAGGACGGCGACCTCGTCGAGGTGCGCTCGCCGCTGCGCGAGACCCGCGGTCGCGTCGTGCTGCGCCAGGGCATCCGCCCCGACACCCTGCTGATGGTGGGTCAGTTCGACCACTGGATCACGCCCTACGCGAAGGACTTCGACGTCCCCAGCATGAACGCCCTGGTGCCGATGCTGATGGACCTGACCGACGCCACCGGTTCGGCCGCCGACATCGTGCCGGTGTCGATCAAGCGCATCGGAGGTGCCCAATGACCCGCTACGCCATGGTGGTCGACCTGCGCCGCTGCGTCGGCTGCCAGACCTGCACCGCCGCCTGCAAGCACACCAACGCCACCCCGCCGGGCGTGCAATGGCGCTGGGTGCTCGACGTCGAGGCGGGCGAATTCCCCGACGTCACCCGCAGCTTCGTCCCGGTGGGATGCCAGCACTGCGACGAGCCGCCGTGCGAGACGGTGTGCCCCACCACCGCCACCAAGAAGCGCGCCGACGGTCTGGTCACCATCGACTACGACCTGTGCATCGGCTGCGCCTACTGTTCGGTCGCCTGTCCGTACAACGCGCGCTACAAGGTCACCCGCGACACCCCCGCCTATGGCGAGGGCAAGATGGCCAACGAGGTGAAGCGTACCGACCCGGCGCGCATCGGCGTGGCCACCAAGTGCACCTTCTGCTCCGACCGCATCGACTACGGCCACGCCCACGGCCTCGTGCCCGGCGTCGATCCCGACGCCACCCCGGCCTGCGCCAACGCCTGCATCGCCAGCGCGCTCACCTTCGGCGACATCGACGACCCCGACAGCAAGGCCTCGCGCCTGCTGCGCGAGAACGAGCATTTCCGCATGCACGAGGAGCTCGGCACCGGCCCCGGCTTCTTCTATCTCTGGGAGAAAAAGCAATGAGAGGCGTCGAACCCGAACTGCAGCCCTTCTGGGACGAACGTGCCGCGGGCAACTTCATCGGCGGCGGCACCGGCGCCGGACTGCTGCTGTGGAGCGCGATCGCGGCCAGCGGCCACGGCACCGCGATCGGCCTGCCGCTCTTCCTCGCGCTCGCCTTCATCGGCGTCGGCCTGTTCTGCGTGTGGATGGAGATCGGTCGTCCGCTGCGCGCGCTCAACGTCTTCTTCCACGCGCGCACCTCGTGGATGACCCGCGAGGCGATCGTCGCCGGCCCGCTCTTCCTGTGCGGCCTCATCGCGCTGCTCAGCGGCTGGTTGTTCTTCGCCTGGCTCGCCGCCCTGACCGGCCTGGTCTTCCTGTACTGCCAGGCGCGCATCCTGCAGGCCGCGCGCGGCATCCCGGCCTGGCGCGAGCCGGCGCTGCTGCCGCTGATCGTGGTCACCGGGCTCGCCGAAGGCGCGGGCATGCTCGCGCTGCTCTCGCCGCTGCTCGTCCGCTCGCCCGGCGCCGAGTTCGCCTTCCCGCTGCTGGTGCTGGTCGTGCTGCGCTTCTGGCTGTCGCGGCGCTACGCCGCCCATCTCGCCCGCCCGAACAACGCCCCCCTGAAGACGCTGCGCGCGCTGCGCGAGAACGATCGCCACTTCCTCCTCCTCGGCCACACCCTGCCGGCGGCGGTGCTGCTGATCGCGCTCTTCGCCGGCGGCAGCTTCGGCACCGCACTGCTCGCGCTCGCAGGCATCGCGGTCGCCGCCAGCGGCTGGCTGTTCAAGCTCGCGCTCATCACCCGCATCGCCTACACCCAGGGTTTCGCGCTGCAGCACGTTCCCGCGCGCACCCCCGGCTATTCGCACCCCGGCGTCAAGCCGGGCTGGAACTGAACCCCTCCCTCCACCCCGGGGCGGCGGACCATGCCGGACCGCCGCCGAAATCAGGAGCAAAGCGCATGTACGAGGTCAGGATCCATGGTCGTGGCGGGCAGGGCGCGGTGCTTGCGGCCCAGCTGCTCGCGACCGCACTCGTGTTCGACGGCAAGTACGCCGTCTCCATTCCCGCCTTCGGCTTCGAGCGCCGCGGCGCGCCGGTGGTGTCCTTCATCCGCGCGAGCGAACAGCCGATCCGCCAGCTCACCAACATCTACGCACCCGACTGCATCGTCTGCGTCGATCCCGCGCTCGCCCGCACCGTGAACATCTTCGCCGGCCTCAAGCCCGGCGGCACCCTGGTGCAGGCGACCTCGCGCCCGCTCGCCGAGATCGACGTGCCCGACAGCGTCGGCACCGTCGGCCTGTGCGACGCGGTGCGCATCGCCACCGAGATCTTCGGCCGCCCGATCACCAACACCCTGATGCTCGGCGCCTTCGCGCGCAGCACCGGCCAGGTCTCGCTCGAGGCGCTGAAGAAGGTGATCGAGCAATCCGATTTCCGCGACGCCGGCCTGCGGCAGAACCTCGACGCCCTCGAGCGCGGCTATGCGGAAACGACCGTGCACACCCTCGAACGGAGGATCACAGCATGAGCGAACGCCACCAACACTACCCGGCCTGGCACCTCAAGGAGGCCGGGGTTCCCGACGACCTCTGTCCGGTCGCCACCGAGCAGAGTCCGATGTTGCCGGGCGACTGGCGCAGCTTCCGCCCGGTCGTCGATCGCGACAAGTGCGTCAAGTGCGCGGTGTGCTGGCTCTACTGTCCGGTGCAGTGCGTCGAGGAGCACGCCGCCTGGTTCGACTTCGACATGAAGACCTGCAAGGGCTGCGGCATTTGCGCGCACGAATGCCCGCAGCGGGCGATCACCATGATTCCGGAGGCGCAATGAACACCACCACGCTCGACACCGCTCCCACCACCGAAAAGCGCCCGGCACCGCAGCTGATGCTGTGCGAGGGCAATGAGGCCGCCGCGCTCGGCGTCGCGCTCGCCCGCCCCGACATGGTCGCGGTGTACCCGATCACGCCGCAAACCTCGCTGGTCGAGAAGCTCGCCAAGCTCATCGCCGACGGCAGGATGGACGCCGACATCGTCGATGCCGAGGGCGAGCATTCGGTGCTGTCGGTGCTGCAGGGCGGCGCGCTCGCCGGCGCACGCACCTACACCGCGACCTGCGGCCCCGGCCTCGCCTTCATGTTCGAGCCCTACTTCCGCACCTCGGGCATGCGCCTGCCGCTGGTGATGACCATCGTCACCCGCGACGGCATCACCCCGCAGTCGGTGTGGGGTGGCCACCAGGACGCGATGACGGTGCGCGAGGCGGGCTGGATCCAGATGTACTGCGAGACCGTCCAGGAAGTCCTCGACACCACGGTGATGGCCTTCCGCCTCGCCGAGCATCACGACGTGATGCTGCCGGTGAACGTCTGCCTCGACGGCAACTACCTCTCCTATGGCACCTCGCGCATCGAGATGCCCGATCAGGCCGAGGTGGACGACTTCATGGGACACAAGGACGTCAACTGGCACGTCGCCCTCGACCCGCTGCGTCCGATGGCGGTCGACCCGCTCACCGGCGGCTCGGGCGGCAACGGTCCGGAGACCTTCGTGCGCTACCGCCGCGGCCAGTGCGCCGGCATGAAGAACGCACTGCACGTGATCACCGAGATGCACGAGGACTGGGCGCGCCGCTTCGGCGAAGCCCACCGCTTCGCACCGCTGGTCGAGGAATACCGGCTCGACGACGCCGAGTACGCGATCATGACCCTGGGCAGCATGACCGGCGCCGCCAAGGACGCGGTCGACGAGGCCCGCGCGGCCGGCGAGAAGGTGGGCCTCATCAAGATCAAGACCTTCAGCCCCTTCCCGGTCGAAGCGCTGCAACACGCGTTGCGCGGCGTGCGTGCGCTCGGCGTGGTGGACCGCTCGGTCAATTTCCGCTGGAACTGCGGCCCGATGTTCCAGGAAACCCTCGGCGTGCTCTACCGCCTCGGCCGCCAGGTGCCGGCGCAAAGCTTCATCGGCGGCCTGGCCGGCGCCGACCTCACCGTCACCACCTTCCACCGCGTCATCGACGAGACCCGCGCCCTGCTCGAGCGAGCGCCCTCCGACGAGCCGGTGTGGCTCAACGCCAAAGACTGAGCGCCAAGGACCGAGGAAACCGCCATGCACACCACCGACTACCTGATCGCCGGCAGCAGCCACGCCGCGCTCGAGGCCATCAACGCGATCCGCATGCACGACGGCGACGGCAGCATCACCGTCGTCACCCGTGATCCGCACCGCCCCTACTCGCCCACCGTGCTGCCCTACGTGGTCTCGGGGCGCTCGACGCCCGAACGCGTGTTCCTGCGCGACGACGACTTCTTCACCGCGAACAAGGTCGATTACCGCAGCGGCTGCGCGCTCGCCGGCCTCGACCCCGCGGCGCATCAGGCGCGCCTGGCCGACGGCAGCACCATCGGCTACCGCAAGCTGCTCCTCGCCACCGGCGCCAGCCCGATCGTGCCGCCCATCCCCGGCATCGAGCGCGTCGACTACCACGTGCTGCGCACGCTCGACGACGCCACCCGGCTGCGTGCGGCGATGGCCGCGTCGAAGAACGCGGTCGTGCTCGGTGCCGGCCTGGTCGGCATGCACGCCGCCGAAAACCTGGTCAAGGCCGGGGCCAGCGTCACCATCGTCGAGATGAGCAAGCAGCTCACCTCCGGCTACTTCGACGAGGTCGCCGCCGGCATGATCGAGCAGGCCTTCCTCGGCAACGGCGCGAAGATCCGCACCGGCCACCGCGTCGTCGGCCTCGAGCCGAGCGCCGACGGCGCCACCCTGAAGCTCGACAACGGCGACACCATCCCCACCGACCTGCTGCTGGTCGCGGTCGGCGTGCGCCCCGAGCTCGGTTATCTCGACGGCAGCGGCATCGCCACCGAGCGCGGCATCCTGGTCGACGACACCATGCGCACGAGCGCAGAGGACGTCTGGTCCGCCGGCGACTGTGCGCAGGCGCGCGGCTTCTTCACCGGCACGCCGGTGATGAACGCGATCCTGCCCGACGCCACGCTCCAGGGCCGCATCGCCGGCATGGCGATGGCGGAAGATCCCGGGCTCAAGCCCTACGCGGGCGGTCTGCCGCTCAACACCTACCACTTCTTCGGCCGCCACGCGATCTCGGTGGGCAGCGCCGCGGTCCCCGAGGGCGGGCGCGCGCAGGTGCGCTTCGACGCCGCGAGCGGGCGCTACCTGCGCGCGGTGTTCGACCGCGACGAGCGCCTGACCGGCATCTTCGGGGTGAATGAATTCTTCGATGCCGGCGTGATGGCCCAGCTCATCCTGCGCCGCACCGATCTCGGACCGCTGCGCGAACGCTTCTTCGCGCAGCCGCTCGCCACCGGCCGCGAGCTCATGTCGCAGCTCTGGCGCTAAGGGGAAGATCATGGGACAAGCCTACTCCACCATCGCCTTCGACCCCGCCAAGTGCGACGGCTGCGGCAAATGCATGACGGCGTGCGCGAGCGTCAAGTTCGACTCCACCGACACCACGCGCTCGCTGATCCAGATCGTGCGCAGCGGCGGCGCCCGCATCGAGCCGCCCCGCCCGGGCGAGTTCGAGCTCGCGCTGTGCCGCCAGTGCGCCGATCCCAAGTGCGTCACCGTGTGCCCGGCGGGCGCGCTCGGCAAGAACGGCACCACCGGCGTGATCGACTGGGACGCCTCGAAGTGCGTCGACTGCCTGCTGTGCACCATCGGCTGCACCTACGCCGGCATCGCGCTCGACGAGCACAGCGGCCGTGTCAGCAAGTGCGACACCTGCGAGGGCAAGCCGGCCTGCGTGCCCGCCTGCCCCACCGGCGCGCTGCGCCACATCACCACCGCGCGCATCTACAACGAGGTCGGCAGCTGGGAAGACCTGTTCGCACCCGGCCTGGCCGGCTGCCAGGGCTGCAACACCGAGCTGCTGATGCGCCACGCGCTGCGCCGCGTCGGCCCCGACACCGTGCTCGCCACCCCGCCGGGCTGCGTGCCCGGCATGGGCTCGGTGGGCTTCAACGGCACCACCGGCACCAAGGTCCCGGTCTTCCACCCGCTGCTCACCAACACCGCGTCGATGCTCGCCGGGGTCAAGCGCCAGTACGAGCGCGTCGGCCGCAAGGTCACCGCGATGGCGATCGCCGGCGACGGCGGCGCCTCGGACGTCGGCTTCCAGTCGCTCTCGGGCGCGGCCGAGCGCGGCGAGCGCATCCTCTTCATGGTGGTCGACAACGAGGGCTACATGAACACCGGCATGCAGCGCTCGAGCTGCACGCCCTACGGCGCATGGACCTCGACCACCCCGATCGGCGCACATGGCCGCGGCAAGACGCAGGACGCCAAGAACCTGCCGATGATCATGGTGAACCACCGCTGCGAATACGTCGCCACCGCGTCGACCGCGTACATGGAGGACCTCTACGAGAAGCTCGACAAGGCCCTCGCCGCCTCCGAGCGGGGCTTCGCCTACCTGCACGTGTATTCGCCCTGCACCACCGGCTGGCGCTTCCAGAGCGCGCTCAACATCGAGGTCGCGCGCAAGGCGGTGGAGTCGAACTTCGTCACCCTGTGGGAATACACCCCCGAGGCCGGGCTGCACTTCACCCGCCCGGTGGACAAGCCGCTGCCGGTGGCCGACTACCTCAAGGCCATGGGGCGCTTCCGCCACCTCAGCCCGGAGCAGGTCGAGCACATCCAGAACAAGGTGGCCGAGAACCTGCGCTTCGTGCGCAAGATCGCGGAGCAGGCCGATGAGCAATGAGAAGCCGTCCCCCCCGGAGCAGATGAGCCGCGCCGAGCTGCAGGCGCTGCAGCTCGAGCGCATGCGCTGGTCGCTGCAGCACGCCTGGGACAACGTGCCGCACTACCGGCACGCCTTCGAGGCCGCCGGCGTGCGGCCATCCGACCTGCGCGGCCTGGCCGACCTGGCGAGGTTCCCCTTCACCGCCAAGCAGGACCTGCGCGACAACTATCCCTACGGCCTCTTCGCGGTGCCGATGGCCAAGATCGTGCGCGTGCATGCCTCGTCCGGCACCACCGGCCGCCCCACCGTGGTCGGCTACACCAAGGGCGACATCGAGCGCTGGGCCGCGGTCATGGCGCGCTCGCTGCGCGTGGCCGGCGCGAGCTGCGAGGACATCATCCTCAACTCCTACGGCTACGGCCTCTTCACCGGCGGCCTCGGCGCCCACTACGGTGGCGAGGCGCTCGGCGCCACGGTGATCCCGATGGGCGGCGGCAACACCGAGAAGCAGATCCAGCTCATCCAGGAGTTCCGCCCCACGGTGATCATGGCCACGCCGTCCTACATGCTGACACTGGCCGACACGATGCAGCGCATGGGGCTCGACCCCTCGGCGACCACGCTGCGGCTGGGCATGTTCGGCGCCGAGCCGTGGACCAACCAGATGCGCGCCGAGATCGAGCGCGTGCTGGGCATCGACGCGATCGACGTGTATGGCCTGTCCGAAGTGATGGGCCCGGGGGTGGCCTGCGAGTTCGTCGGTCACAAGGACGGCCCGCACATCTGGGAAGACCACTTCTATCCCGAAATCATCGACCCGGTCACCGGCGAGGTGCTGCCCGACGGCGAGCGTGGCGAGCTGGTGTTCACCTCGCTCACCAAGGAAGCGATGCCGGTGATCCGCTACCGCACCCGCGATCTCACCCGCCTGCTGCCCGGCAGCGGCTGCGCGATGCGCCGCATCGACAAGATCACCGGGCGCAGCGACGACATGCTGATCATCCGCGGCGTCAACGTCTTCCCGACCCAGATCGAGGAGGTGCTGCTGCGCCACGACAAGCTGTGCGGCCACTACCAGCTCGTGCTCACCCGCGAGGGTCACCTCGACCAGCTCACCGTCCGCGCCGAGTTGCGCCCCGAGCTCGCCGACGGCATCGGCCAGGGCCTGCGCCGCCAGATCGGCGAGGAGGTCCGGCACGCGATCAAGAGCTTCGTCGGCATCAGCGCCGAGATCGAGATCCTCGACCCCGACAGCATCGAGCGTACCCAGGTCGGCAAGGCAAAGCGCGTGATCGACCGCCGCAACGCCGCAACCAGCACCGCCTGAGGGCGCGTCGGGAACGCATCACCCCACAAGAACAGACACGGAGACACCCGATGACCGAAGTCCGAAGCCATGCCGCCAGCCGCGCAGCAGGGGAGGCCGCGCAGCACTACCGCACGGCCCTCGCAACCGGGCGCGCGACGCTGGACGCCGACGAGCTCGCCCGCCTGCTCGCCGCCGCAGACCTGCACACCACGACCGCGCCAGCGGACGCGATCGAACTGTCGATCCGCGTCCATGCCACGCGCGAGTTCGGCCTGGTGCTCAGCGCCGGCGCCGGCGGCCTCGACGGCGCGCTCGACCCCGCCAACTTCGCGCGCGACCGCGCGGCAGTGCATGCCGCGGTCGAGCTCACCGACGGCGAGGACTTCCTCGAGCGTTTCCGTCGCACGATCGCCTGGCAGCGCATCACCGCCCTCGCCGCCCGTCGCGGCGTGCAGCCCCCGGACGCGGCGCTCGCCCGCCTCTTCGAGGCCGCGCTGCAGCTGGCCGCGGGCGGCCTGCCCGACGCCCCGGGCGCGCAGGCCGCGCTGCAGGAGCTGGCGCTGGACTGCGCCTGCGACGGCGAGGCTGTCCGGGTTGTCGCGGCGCGCTGCAGCGTCGGCGCCCCTCCGCCGCTGCGCGTGGCACGACCGATCCACAAGATCGACCGCCTGCTCCACCCCGAGCGCATCGGCATCGTCGGCGCTTCGGCCAGCGGCATGAACTTCGGTCGCATCATCCTGCGCAACCTGCTCGGCAGCGGCTGCGCGCCCGAGCGCCTGTGCGTGATCCGCCCGGGCGGCGGCGAGATCGACGGCGTCGCCTGCATCGAGAACCTCGCCGCGATCGAGGGCAAGCTCGACCTGTTGATCGTCGCGGTCGCCGCCGACGCGGTCTACCCCCTGGTCGACGAGATCATCGCGGCCGGCACCGTCGAGGCCGTCATGCTGATCCCGGGCGGCCTCGGCGAGACCGCGAAGAGCCGCGCGCCCGCCGCCGACCTGGCGGCCCGCATCAACGCCGCGCACGCGTGCGGCGACGGCGGGCCGATCTTCCTCGGTGCCAACTGCCTCGGCGTGGTCTCGCACCCGGGGCGCTACGACTCCTGGTTCATTCCGCTCGAGCGCCTGCCCAAGCCGCAGAAGGCACCCGAACGCCGCGCGGTCATGCTGAGCCAGAGCGGCGCCTTCATGATCACCCGGCTCTCGCACAACCCCTGGCTCGACCCGCGCTACATGATCGCGATGGGCAACCAGACCGACCTCACCCACGGCGACCTGCTGTCCTGGTTCGCCGCGCGCGAGGACGTCGACAGCATCGGCATCTACGTCGAAGGCTTCCGCGACCTCGACGGCCTGGCCTTCGCGCGCGCGGTGCGGCGCGCGGTGCTCGCCGGCAAGCAGGTCGTGGTGTACAAGTCGGGCCGCAGCGAGGCCGGCCAGGCCGGCGTGATGGGCCACACCGCCTCGATCGCGGGCGACCCGGTGCTGTTCGCCTCGGTGCTCGCCCAGGCCGGCGCCACCGTCACCGACGACGTCGAGGTCTTCGACGACCTCTTCTACATGGCCGGCACCCTGCACGCCAAGCGCATCGGCGGCGACCGCCTCGCCGCGGCGAGCGGCGCCGGCTTCGAGGCGGTGAGCGCCGCGGACGCGATCGTCGGCGAGACCTTCTCGATGCGCATGGCCGCGCTGTCCGCCGACACCGTCGGCCGCATCGAGGCGGTGCTGGCCGAGAAGAAGCTCGCCGCCCTGGTCGAGGTGCGCAACCCGCTCGACATGAACCCGGGCGCCGACGACGACGCCCACGTGCGCATCACCGCCGCGATGATCGAGGATCCCGAGGTCGACGCGGTCGTGGTCGGCCTCGACCCCACCGCCCCCATGGTGCGCGCGCTCGAACAGAGCAGGCTGCGCCCCGGCTACGACCTGTCGGACCCCGAGAGCACGGTGCACACCCTGCCGCCGCTGGTGGCGCGCACAGACAAGCCGATCGTCGCGGTCGTCGACGCCGGCCGCCTCTACGACGCCATGGCCGCCGGCCTGATGGATCGCGGCGTATGCGTGTTCCGCAACGTCGCGCGCGGCACCCGCGCGCTGGTGCGCCACGTCGAGGCCCGCCTGGACGCCGAGCGTATCCGCCGCCATTTCGGCCAATCGTGATTCCAGCCCGCAAGCACCCCGCAGCACGAACACACACCCAACCACCCGCAGACGGAGACAGACGATGAGCGACACCCTTCAACCCGGCCTCAGCCTCACCCGCAAGTACGATATCGACGCCGCCCGCACGATCGCCTTCATGGGCGACGAGTGCCGCGTCTATTCCACCCCCGCGCTGCTCTACGACATCGAGGTGTGCTGCCGCGACCTGCTGCTCCAGCACATCGGAGAAGGCAAGGACTCGGTCGGCACCCGCGTCGAGCTCGACCACGTCGGCGCCACCCTGCTCGGCATGTGGATCGAGATCACCGTCAAGCTGGTCCAGGTCGATGGCCCTGCGGTGGTGTTCGAGTTCAGCGCGCGCGACGCCCTCGAGGAGGTCGCCCGCGGCCGCCACAACCGCTTCGTGGTCGGCGTCGACAAGACCCGCCAGCGCCTGCTCGGCAAGCTCGCCAAGGCGCAGGCGGCCTGAGCGGGCCAGCGTTCGCGCCTTGCGGCGCTCCTACAGGGCGTAAGCGGTTCTCCGTAGGAGCGGCGCAAGCCGCGATACGGCGCATGGATCCCGCGTCATCGCTGCTGCAAGCCACCGTTCGCGCCCTGCGGCGCTCCCGCACGGCGGAAGCGGTTCTCCGCAGGAGCGGCGCGAGCCGCGATACGGCGCCTGAATTGCGCGCCCACCCGTTTCAGCGCACCAGGCCAGCGCGCGAAAAATGCAGCACACCACCGGCCGTCGCCACCGCGGCGGTCAGCGACAGGCGATCCGCCCGCCGCTCCACCGCGAAGCTCGCCCCGCCATCGCGGCTGTCGAGGCTGACACCGTCGAGGCCGACCGCATGCACGCGACCGTCGAAGGCGACGAGGTCGGTGACCGAGCTCTGCGAGCCGGTCTCGACGCGCTGCCAGTGTTCGCCGTTGTCGGTGCTGCGATAGACGCTGCCGCGCAGGCCACCGACGATCAGCGTGCCGTCGGCGAGCGCGGTGCCGCTCCAGAACGTGCCGCGATAGCCGGTCGGATGATAGCTCCAGGTCGCGCCGCCATCGAGCGAGCGCAACACCAGGCCGCGCTCCCCGGCGATGAATAGTCGCCCCTCCCCATCGCCGAACACGCTCATCAGGTTGGCGTCGGCGCGCGTGTCGCCCGGCGGCGGCGGCAGCTCCGCCGCCTCCCAGGTCCGGCCGCCGTCGCGGGTGCGCAGCATCAGCGACCACAGCCCGACCGCGACTCCGTTGCGTGCGTCGGTGAACGCCACAGCGAACAGCGGCCTGTCCTCGACAGGGTCGATGCGCTGCACGCTCCAGGTCTCGCCGCCGTCGGCGCTGTGCAGGATCACGCCGAGATGCCCCACCGCCCAGCCCTCGCGCGCGTCGGCGAAGCTCACCGCGGTCAGGGTCGCGTCGACCGGCACCTTGCCCGCCTGGCGCCAGTGCGCGCCGTCGTCGTCGGAGAGCAGCACCACGCCGCGCTCCCCCACCGCGACGAGGCGGGGGCCCGCACGGGTCGCGTCGAGGATCATGCTGCGTTCGGCGAAGGCCGAGCGCACCGCAGGCCGCGGTACGAAGGCGGCGGCAGCGGCGGCCGCGCCGTGCACCGACGTATCGCCGGCAGCGGGCGCCAGGCTCGCGCAGAGCGCCGCGCAGCAGGCCGCGATGCGGGTCGCGAAGAAGCGCACGCGGCGCGGCGTCGAGAAGGCGTTCATGTCCACTCCGCAGTCAGTGCGCCAGGATGCCCGGCGCACGCACCGGCCCCTTGCGCGGGAAAAGGCGTTCCAGCCACACCGCGAAGGCCGGCAGCGCAGTCATCGCCATCACCATGTTCACCATGAACATGAAGGCGAGCAGCTTGCCCATGTCGGCCTGGAACTTGAGCTCCGAGAACATCCAGGTCGCCACGCCCGCCGCGAGCGTGATCGCGGTGAAGATGGTCGCGGTGCCGACCTCGAGGATGGAGTGTTCCAGCGCCTTGACGATGTTCTCACCGCGGGCGAGGTGAAGCTGCAGGCGGTTGTAGATGTAGTAGGCGTAATCGACGCCGATGCCGACCGCCAGCACCATCACCGGCAGGGTCGCCACCGTAAGGCCGATCTCGAGCTCCTTCATGAACCAGTAGCCGATGAAGGTGCCCACGGTGAGCGGCAGGCAGCACGCCACCACGGCACGGAAGTCGCGGTACATCAGCGCCACCAGCACCATGATCGCCGCGTACACATAGAGCATCATCGGCAGCTCGGACTTGTGCACCTCTTCGTTCACCGCGGCCTGCACGCCGGCGTTGCCGGAGGCCAGCCGGATCGTCAGCCCGGGCTCGCGGTCGCGCTCGCGGAAGGCCTTCACCGCCGCGATCACGCGGTTGATCGTGGTCGCCTTGTGATCGGACAGGAACAGGTGCACCGCGGTCATGCTGCAGTCCTTGTTCATGAAGCCGCGCACGCGGCCGATCTCGGTGGCGAGCGCGGCGTAGTTGCCGGGGTCGCCCGGTACCACGGACATCTTCGGGTTGCCCTCGTTGTAGCCCTCGTTGTAGGTGCGCAGCTGGCCGGAGAAGGACAGCGCCGACAGCACGCCCGGCACATACTGAATCTCGGCGACGAAGCGGTCCTGATAGCGCCCGACCGCGACGTCGTCGCAGGCGTCGGGCGGCGCCTCGAAGATGACCGTGAGCCAGTCGAGGCCGGTGTCGTAGCTGGAGGCGATCGACACCGCGTCGCGGTTGAAGCGCGCCTCCGCACGCAGCTCCGGGGCGCCCGGCTGCACCGTGCCGATGACGCGGTCGTGGCTCTGCCACACCGCCACCGCGAACACCGCCAGGGTCGCCAGGATCACGATCGCCGCGTTGCGCGGCTCGGCCACGCGCGCCAGCGTGCGCAGCCAGGCCGAGCGCTGCTCGCGCTTGAGCACGGCCTTGTCGGCGTATTCCTTGGTGAAGGTGAACAGCGAGGCCGCCAGCGGCAGCATCACCAGGTTGGTGACGATCTTGTAGCCGACGCCGAGCGAGGCGGTGATCGCCAGCTCGCGCACCATCGGGATCGGGATCAGGATCAGCGTGATGAAGGACACGAAGGCGGTGACCAGCGCCAGCGTGCCCGGGATCAGCAGCCCGGTGAAGCTGGCGCGCGCGGCCTCGTCGCTCGATTTGCCGTGCGAGAGCTCGCGCACGATGAAGTTGATCTGCTGCACGCCGTGCGAGACGCCGATCGCGAACACCAGGAAGGGCACCAGCACCGCGAGCGGGTCGAGCCCGTAGCCGAGCAGCCTGAGGGTGCCGAACTGCCACACCAGCGAGGTCAGCGAGCAGGCGATCGGCAGCAGGGTGAAGCGCACCGAGTGGCAGTACCAGTACACCGCGAGCGCGGTCAGCAGCAGCGCGATCGCGCAGAACTCGAGCACCGCCGAGGCGCCGTCGGCGATGTCGCCGATCTGCTTGGCGAAGCCGATGATCTGGACCTCGAACTGCGCGTCCTCGAATTTCGCGCGCAGCTCCTCGAGGATGCGGTTGTAGGCGACGTAGTCGAGCGCCTTGCCCTCGCGGTCGCGCTCGTGCAGCTCGGCGACGATCATCGCGCTGGTCTGGTCGCGCGCCACCAGGGTGCCGATGAAGCCGCCCTGGCTGGCCGCGCGCTGGATGCCGGCGATGATCTCGGGCGTGAGGTCGCGCGGCATGATGGTGCCCGAGATCAGCGGATCGGCGCGAAAGCCCTCCTCGGTGATCTCGTTGACGAAGGAGTTGGGCGTCCACAGCGACTGCACGCCGAGGCGGTCGACGTTGGGCAGGAAGCTCACCGCCTGGGTGACCTCGTACAGGCGTTCCAGCCCGGCCTGGGTCCAGATGTCGCCGCTGCGCGCCTTCACGACGAAGTTCAGCCGGTTGGCGCCGAGCACGTCCTCGCGATACTTGTCGAAGGTCTGGATGTACTCGTGGCCGATCGGCATCTGCTTCTCGAAGCCGGCGTCCATGCGCAGCTGCAGGGCAAAGTAGCCCATCAGCGCGGTGAACAACATGAGCGCGACCAGGATGGTGCCGCGGAAGCGGAAGCACACCGCCTCGAGCAGGCGCAGGTAGCGGGTCAGGAAGGTGTCGACCTTGCTGACGCTGAAGGGATTGAGCATGGGCGGGTGCTACCGATCGGGATTGGAACGGGGCAGCGGGCCGGAGGCGGCGCTCGCCGCCCCCGGGGGTGCTCCTCAGAAGTTGCGCGAGATGAAGCCGCCGACGAAGTCGCGATCCTTGTAGGGCGCGCTGAAGCTGTAGTCGCCGCCCCAGAACCGGGTGTAGTTGATGCCGGCCTGCCAGGTCATCGGGTTGCGGTTGAACAGCACATAGAAGTTGGCCGACTTCGCCCCCTCCATCCAGTTGGCCATGAAGTTGGGCGTGTTGCCATTGACCGCATGCGAGAAGAACACCCCCGGGATCACCTGCCAGCCCGGGATCAGGGTGCTGTCGTAGGTCAGGCTGAAGTCGAACATGTAGCCCCAGGACAGCTTGTCGCCGACGCCGCTGTCGTGCGTCCACGCGCCGGCGGCGGGGAGTTGCTGGTAGGTCACGCCGTTGCGGGTGCGCACGTAGGCCTTGTCCTTGCTCACCCCCGGATAGGCGATCGCCACCGCCTCGCCAAGGAAGGTGCCGGTCTGCGCGCCCATCAGGTCGAGGAACCAGCCGTGGTCGCCGGGCGTCAGGCTGAGGATGCCGGTGAGGTGGAACTGGTAGCGCTCCTCGTCGATCGAGCCGTCGCACTGATCGGGTGACCCGAAGCCGATGTCCTGGCAGGCCCCGAGCGAAACCGCATCCTCCGGCCGATACGACAACTCGGCGCCCACCGCCCAGTTGCCCACCGAGGTGTTGGCGCTGATGCCGTAGAGCTCGCGGTCCTCCAGAAAGTACATGCGAGCCGCACCGTTCGCGTTCCAGTATTGAAGGTTGGGGGTCTTGTCGTGGAAGCGCTGGTAGTAGAGGCCGAGATCGACGTCCATGCCCTCGGGCCGGTACTTCAGCGAGACGCCGAACTGGCCGGAGTCGCCCGGCTCGTCGTCGGCGTCGACCGGGATGGCCTCCCCAGCATTGAGCATGGCCGTGCGAGCCGCGGCGAGGGTCATGCCGTAAAGCGGATCGCCCGGGGTGCGGATCCGGCTGGCGGCATCCGGCGTGAAATAGATCAGGCTGTCACGCCCCTTGTCGAAGAAATCGCTCTGCGAGAAATACGTCCCCGCCGGCGGGAAGCTGTACGGCTTCCACTGGAACTGGTAGTAGGCCTCGACGTTCACTCCGCTGCCGAGGTTGGCGGCGACCGACAGCGCCGGCGAGGGCAGGAAGGCCTCCTTCAGCTGCACGCCGGGCGAGGACAGGCGCTGCAGGTCCATCGCCACGTTGGAGTTGATGCCGCCGATCATGAACAGGCTCTCGCCCCAGCTCACCACCTGGTTGCCGAAGCGCACGCGGCCGCGGCGCTCGCCGAGGTCGAATTCCTTGCTCACCCACAGGTCGTAGAGGCGCACGTACTGGCCGACCGCCTGCTTGGCGTCGCCGTCGAGCGGGGTGCGCGCGGTGTCGTCGGCGACGAAGTCGTACAGCCAGCCCACCCGGCCCATGAACTTCCACTCGTCGGGAAAGCTCAGCAGCAGCTCGTGCGAGCCCTTGAGGTGGGTGGTGAACAGGTCGCCCTTGTCGTAGTTGAGATTGCCGTCGTCGCCGTTGCCCCATACCGCGGTGTTGGCATCGGCGCCGCAGGGGGTGGATTGATCGCCGTGGTGGCTGCACTCGCGGCCCTCCACGCGCTTGCCGAAGCCCGCGGTCAGCGTGGAATCGAGCGAACCGCGCACCGAGCCGGCCTCGAACTGGAAGGCGTACGCCGCCGGCGCACAGATGCCGGCCATGGCCAGCCCCAGCACCAGTTTCTTCAGATGTGTCGTCATGATCGTTCTCCGCAGGACGCCCCGCCCGGGCCGCATGACGGCCCGGCGCACGCGCCCGGGTGATGGTCGGGAAGAAAGAGGAGGGAGCGGGCTCAGCGGTCGCTGATCGCGCGCAGGTTGTCCGGGGTGTAGAAGGCGTCCTTGTACTTCGGATCGTCGGCCTCGACCGCCCAGACCATGTCCTTGCCGGCACCCATGCCCGCCTGGTCGAAGAGCACACGGCCGGAGACGAGGTCGTACTGCACGAAGGCCGGGTTGTCGCAGGCGCCCGTTTCGGCGACCGGAATCAGGAAGCTCTCGCGGACCTTCCACAGCTTGCCCTGGGCGTCGTAGTCCTCCGCGCCCATCAGCGCCCAGGAGTCCTCGTCGAAGTAGAAGCGGCGCTTGGGCGCGACGTGGCGCACGCCGTCCTTGGCGGTGGCCTCGACCACCCAGACGCGGTGCAGCTCGTAGCGGGTCGCCTTCGGATCCACGCCGTCGGGCGTCACCACCTTGCGGCGGTCGGCAGCGGGGTCGTACATGCCGAAGCTGCCGTAGCCGATGAACATTTCCCTCTTGCCCACCAGCTTCCAGTCGAAGCGGTCGGGCGTGCCGTTGAAGACGCGCGGCTCATCGAGCGTGTACTGGTTCTCGAAGCCGACCTGGGGGGCGTCGTAGGAGTAGCTCGGCATGCGGCGCACGCGGCGCTGGCCGGGGAAGTAGTAGAAGGTGTCGCTGGTCTTGTTCAGGTACGAGGTGATCACCAGCGCCTGGCCGGCCAGTGCGGTGGGCGAGGTGTAGTTGAAGTAGGTGTGGTACTCGACCGGCGGCAGCTCGCTGAGCTTGTTCGAGCCTTTCTTGCCCCAGGGGTAGTAATAGGTCTGCGTGGACCCGGCCTCGATCCAGTCGCTGCCGCCGCTGCGCGGCGACAGCATCACCCACAGCGCCTTCATGTCGAGGGCGACGCCGGCGTACTTCAGCTTGGCGTTCCACAGCACCTCGATGCCGCTCTGCGGCAGCGGGAAGGGAATGCCGGGCACGGTGGCCTCGGCCAGGCTCCAGCCGTCGGCGCCGATCTTCGCCATGCCTACGTTGGCCTTGGTGTTGGCCTGCACGAAGTCGGGCGCGGAGCAGTAGCGGCGGCTCGGATAGACCTCGAGCTTGTAGTTCTTGAAGCCCTTGATCACCGCGACCTGGCCCTCGGTGAGCTTGCCGGCGTATTTGTCGACGTTGGCGGCATCGATCGTAAACAGCGGCTTGTCGCCCTTGTGCTTGAAGTAGTCGGCGCGCGGCTTGCCGTAGCTCCAGCCCGGCTCGAGTGCCGAGCCTTCCGTCCAGGCCGGGATGCTGCCGTCGGCGTTGCCCGCGCGTTCGCCGCCGAGCGGGGTCAGCGTGGTACCCAGGCTCGCCGCGTCGGCGGCCAGGGCGGCGTGGCTGGCCAGCAGGGCGCAGGCGAGCGCAGTCAGCTTGCAGAACCTCATGAGTGTCTCCTCCACGTTTCTGATTTTGTCGGCAGCGGCAGGCGGTCACCGAGGACGCCACCGCTGCGCAGCGGCCGACCGGGCCCGCCTTCCCGCCAGCCTTGCAGGCCTATGGTGTGTCGAGCATAGCGACGCGGTGTAAACCGCATTTCCGCGAAATGTGCCGATTTGTGCGCAGTTGTAGCGGAGGCCACCACGGCCCTGCCCCACCGGCCCGCCTTCCTCAGCGCAGCGTCTTCAGGTACTCGATCACCGCCCGGCGCTGGACCGAGTCCTTCAGGCCCGCATAGGCCATCTTGGTCCCGGGCGCGTAGGCCTGCGGATCGGCGAGCCAGCGGTCCAGCTCCGCCTCCGTCCACACCCCCTCGCGCTTCCGGAGTGCGCGGGAAAAGACGAAACCCGGGGTGCCCGCGATCGCCCGTCCGAAGCGACCGTGCAGGTTGGGCCCCACGCCGTGGGGCTGCCCTGCAGCGGCGGGATGGCAGGCGGCGCACTGGACGAAGCCGGACTCGCCGATGTCGGCGGCAAGCGCCGGTGCCGGTACGGCGAGCACGCCGAGGATCGCGACCACGGCGCGCAGCGGGACGGATCTGCTCATGATGCCGGCTCCCATCACGCGCGACCGCGCAGCTCGGCCGCGACCGCCTGTCCGACCTGCAGGCCGGACTCGATCGCGCCGTCGATGAAGCCGCGCCAGCCGGTGGCGATGTCCGCCCCGGCGAAGAACACCCGGCCTTCGCGGGCACGCAGGTCCTCCAGGTGCTTGCCGAACTGCCCTGGACGCAGCGTGCACCAGGTGCCGCGCGAATACGGATCCAGCCCCCAGTCGTAGCCGAGCACCTGTTCGACCGCAAGGTGGGGCAGGAAGCGGCGCACGAAGGGCTCGACCGCCTTCGGGTCGTTGAGATCGACCCTGCCGTCGACTGGCGGACCGAAGGCGACCAGCACGCCGCCGTCCTCGCCCGGCTGGTCGGTGAACACCATCGTGAACAGCTCGGTCTCGGGCGCGAAGAAGATCAGCGTCTCCAGCCGGCCCTTCACCTTCAGATAGAGCTTGTGCCCCTTGCCCGCGTGGTGCTCCTTCGCCATCGCGGTCTTGCCGGGCCGCAGCGGCGGCGAGAACTCGATCTGGCCGGCCGTGTTCACCGGCACCGCGACGACCGCGAAGCGGGCGGAGATGCGTTCGTCCGCCTCCGTCACCAGGCTCACGCCTGCGGCGTCCTGACTCAGCTCCGCCACCGCGGTCGACAGGCGCACGTCGAAGCCGCCGTCCTCGGCCATGCGCTCGATCAGCGTCGAGGTCCCGTCCTTGAGCTTGTAGCGCGCGCAGCTGTAGAGCAGCCGCGCCGCATCGCCATCGACCAGCGACCACCAGCGCAGCATCTCGGTGTAGGCGCCGCTCGCGATCGGGCCGTGACAGTTGGTGGCCATCATCGCGTTCATGAGGTCGCGCTGCGCCGGACTCATCTCGATTGCCGCCATGCGGTCGGCGATGGACAGGTGATCGAGCTTGCGCCCGGCGGCCGACAGGCCCGCCATGAACGGTCGTTCGAAGACCTCGCCCGCCTCGGCATGGAAGCGCTTGAGCGCGTCCTCGAGCAGCGCCCAGTTCTCCATCACCGGGATCTCCAGCACCTTTCCCCCGGACATCCACAGCACGCGGTCGGGATGGGCGACGCCTGGCGTTTCGGCGATCTCCATGCCGTAGCGCATGACCTCGGCCCACACGTGGGGCTGGGTGTAGTGGATCCAGGTGCCGCCCAGTTCCACCTTGCGCTCGCCGAAGTTCGCATGGAAGGTGCGCCCGCCGAGACGATTGCGCGCCTCGAGTAGCAGCACCCTCGCGCCACGGTGGGCGAGTTCGCGCGCGGCGGTGACGCCGGCGAAGCCGCCGCCCACCACCACCACGTCGTAACCCGGCGTCGCGGGCGCTGCCGCGCCGACGCCCACCGGCAACACCGAAGCGGCCGCAGCCGTCGATGCCAGCTTCAGGAACCGTCGCCGCGCACTGTCGTCGGCGCCCGCGGCCGACGCCGCAGAGGTCTTGTAATCCATGATCTCCGATCTCCTCCGTCGCCGCTGTCCATGCTCTGGAATGAGCGTCCGCGGCGTGTTGCGCTCGCACCAGCTGGCCGAGTCGTGATGTGGAGATTAGGAAGACCGATGCATGGGACGGTATCCGCAATCGGCATGGAAATGCCGACGCAGTGCAGCAAACGCTCAACCGGGACCGTGCGGCGTGCTGCCACCCTCTCGCCGACGCGTCTCCGAGGGCAGCTCTCCGAACAGGGCCCGGTAGTACGCCGCGAACCGCGGCATGTGCCAGAAGCCCCAGCGCGCCGCGATCGCGGCGATCGGTTCATCGGGGCTGCCGGTCGCAACACGGAGCTCGCGCCGCACGGCGTTCAGGCGCACGTTGCGCAGGAACTCCACCGCCCCCATCCCGACGAGGTCCTCGAACGCGTACTGCAGCGAGCGCCGCGACACCGCGAGGCTGCGGCAGATGTCGGCGATCTGGAGGGGCTCGCTCGGGCGCTCGAGCGCCAGCTCGCGCACCTTGCGCACGATCCAGGCCTTCACGCTCGGACGCAGGTCCGCCGTCGGGCGCTCCGAGGCCCGATCCAGCGTATCGAGCATCAGCGACAGGACGCAGTCGCGCATCGCCGCCCTGCTCGCCGGAATCTCCAGCAGGCCGGGCTGGCGGCGGGCCACGACGACGATCTCGATCAGCGCGCGGCGCAACATCCCGGCACGCCTCGGCTGCTGCTGGAGAAACGGGCGCTGCAGCGATGCCTCCGCGGTCCGCGGCGAGTCGCTGGCGGCAAATCCGCACAGCAGGGATTCGGACACCGTCGCCGAGACGATATCCATGCGCTCGCGGGAGAAGATCTCGAAATCTCCGCCGCCCGGAAGCCACGACACCGCCCCGTCCTGGATCGGAACGCCGCAATACATGCATGCCGGCGCCGCCGCCTGCCACCGGAATGCCGAGCGACACCATGCCCGCCCGATTGCTGCCTGCGGTCCACACCGAGCGGTTGCCCGTCTCCCACAGGACCTCGAGGCCGTCGTCGATCCACAACTCCTCCGCGCCGCCCTCGAAGCAGCCCGGTGCGAGCTGCTCGTAGGTCGCATTCCAGGCAAGCAGCCCCCTGCCGAAATCGCTCACGTCGCCCACCTGGACAGGCCCGGGCAGGCCCGCCGATACCGGGGCCGCATCGGGTGCCGCGGGCGGCAAGGGCGAGCAAGCGGGTGTGGGCATCGGCGCTCACCAGGCGGTGGGGCGAACAGACGGTGGCGGGGCGGGATGAGGTGCGCCGGCGGGCCGCGTCCCCACGCCTGCCGCGCATCGGCAAGCGATCCGCGCGCCCTCGTCCTGGCGCGGGCCGCCAGGTTTGCCCGCGCCGCGCGCTCCGCCTGTTAGAATTTCACGCTTGTTCAACCCCGAGTCGAGCGACCGATGGGCCGTGGCAACGACGAAACGAGCGCGCAGACCCCGCCGGAGGGCATCCGCTTCGGGATGCTCCCCGAGCTGATCGGCTACCGCCTGCGCATCGCGCAAATCGGCATCTTCCGCGACTTCTGCACGAGCATGGACGAAGCCGAGATCACCCCCACCCTGTTCGGCGTGCTGGTGTTGATCGATGCCAATCCGGGCATGAAGCAGACCCAGCTCGCCGACGCGATCCAGCTCGACCGCTCCAGCGTGGTGTCGGTGCTCGACAAGCTCGAGGCACGCGGCCTGGTCGAGCGCGTGCGCGCACCGGACAACCGGCGCGCCAACGCCCTGCATCTCACCGCTACCGGCCGGCACTTGCTGCAGCGCCTGATTCCGCAGGTCCGGACCCACGAGGAACGCGTGCTCCAGGATCTCGATCCTGCCGAACGCGTGCAGTTGCGCAAGCTGCTCGGCCGCCTGCTGCTCGCGGCCGGCTGAAACGGCCGGCCGCGCATGCGGACTCAGTTCGCCGTGCGCACCGCCACGGTGTAATCCCCGACGCCGCTGGCGCGATTCCAGTGACGCACCTGCACGAAATACTCGCCTTCGACCAGATCCGTCGCGATGCGCGCGTTGCTGCCCAAGCCGGAGTCGTCGTCCTCCGCGATCAGCGCGGTCGGTGAATCGGGGCCGAAGAGTTTCATGTACACGTCGGTCGGACCGCGCGTGTCGACCACGTAGCGCCCGGGCTGCGTCACGCGGAAGCGGAATACGTCCTCCTCGCCGAACTTGCCGATGCTGGCGGCGGTGCGCCGGCGTGCGTTGACCTTCAGCTCGGTCACCTCGCCCGTTACGCCGGGCTTGGCGCGCGGATACATCTTCGCGCCGGCGATGAACTGCTTGTCGAGCTCCGACAGCACCTCGTTGCGCGAGGTCGCCACGCCGTTGAGGGTCCACTCCGCAGGGAAGAAGTACAGCATCACCGACTTGGGGTCGAAGTCGGTGCCGTTGACCTGGTTTGCGGCGTACTTGCGCAGGATGTTGTGCCGGGTCTGGGTCTCGCTCCAGTGATTGGGCGGCCCCGCCATGGCGCGGATCACCGCCTGCTCGTTCCACTGGATGCCGCCGGCGGGGTTCTGGTGCTCGTGCGCGAGCCCGATCGCATGGCCGAACTCGTGCGCCGCCGTACCGCCGTCGAGGAAGCCGAGGTTCATCGTCGGCTCGTTGACCGGTATGCTCTTCGCGTCGGTGCCGATGTAGCTCCAGGCTCCGTCGTTCTCGTCGAAGGTGATGCGGATCTCGGCCGCGGGGGCGTCGTCGAACACGAACTGCAGGTTGGCGTGCGCCGTCCACCACGCGGCCTGCTCCTGCACCTTCTTCTTCTGCTGCGCGCTTCCACCCATGAAACGCACATGCAGGGTGGAGCCGTTGATCCAGGTCTTGCCGATCGGCGATAGTCCGCGCACCTGGCCCGGCCGGTCGGGCATGGTGGTCTGGAAGCGCATCAGGTCCCGGGGCAGCACCCGGTCGAAGCACACCTTGGGCGTTCGGGTCATGGCGGATCCCTCCCTGACGTGGCCGCGACTCGCCGCAGCAAGCGGCGTTCGCCGAATCCGGTCGCGGCAGCGGCCGGCTCCTGCTGAACATATAGTACGGCCCCCCGTCAGGCGCCAGGGAAACACGCGCCGCGACTACGGGCGCCGCCAGGCCACGCGCACGTCGGCGGTCGACATGTCGCCCGGGAGCTGGATCGTGCCGATCTTCTCCAGCGTGCCGCTGTCGTGGATGCTGATCGTGCTGCCCGCCCCGCCGACGTAAACACGCGAGGCGTCGCGCGACAGTTGCAGGCTGTAGTAGGTGTGGTCGAGCTCCACCACCTTCAGCGTCTCGCGCTTTTCGATGTCGTGCCTGGAGAGCGTATTGAAGGCGCCGTAGAGGATGTTGCGATCGCGCGGATCGGCGACAAGCGAGAAGATCACGAACTCGAAGGGGAAGATCTCGCGCGCCTCGGCCTTGCCGGTCGCGAGGTCCACCCGGCTCATGCCCCACCACCATTCGGCGCTCGCCATGTCCTGGCGGTCGTCGGCGAACTTCGCGGTCACGTAGGGCATCACGTACTCGTTCAGATGCTCGCCCTGCGAGTGCATCGCGAACGCGTCCGGCGTCAGCCAGCGCGGACCGCGGTCCCAGCTCGCCAGCGCCGACACGGTGCGCACCGCGCCGCTGCGCACGTCGATCGCCTCCACGTCGGCACCGCCGAGGATCACCTCGCCGCCGGCGGTGGCGGCGATCTTGGTGATGCGGCGCTTGACCGGGAAGCTGCGCACCGGCTTGGCGTCCAGCCCGTCGGCGATGCGATATACCGCGAGGCGCGGCGGCAGCACCTCGAAGCGGTCGGCACCGCGGCGCACCGGGTTCTGCACGGTGTACAACTCGCTGCCGTCGGCGCTCACCGCGAGCGACTGCACCGTCTTGACGGTGACGTCGCCTTCCGACTGGCGGGCGGAGAACACCAGCTTGCAGGTCTCGAGCTCGAAGCCGTACACGTCCTCCCACAGGTTGCCGAGCACGAAGGCGTGACGGCCGTCGCGCGTCGGCACCAGCGCGCCCGAGCCGAACTTGCCGGGCAGCTCGCAGCTGCGCGCGATGCGGTCGGTCTTCATGTCGATGACGTGGAGCAGGCCGGGGCGGGTGACGGTGAGCAGATACTCCGCGTCGCTCGTCGCGGATTTCTGCGCCGGGGTCGCGCACGCGGTCGCGAGCGCCGCGGCGGCGATCGCGCCGGCTGCCCGCAGCGCACGCAGGTCGGGGATGAGGCTCATGAGGATCGCTCCCATTCAGATCTTGTCCTCGAAGATGCCGTCCAGCTTGCGCCAGTCCCTGGTCGCATCGGCCTTGCCGTCGCCCCAGTCGGGGTAATGGCTCATGGTGTCGGGCACCTGCGCCGGCCACCAGCACGAGTCGGCGCAACCGTAGAGGTCGGCCTCCATCGGCTGGCACAGCGAGGCGGCGCCGCCGAAGGCGTCGATCTCCCAGCCCGGGTCGGTGGTCGCGGTGCAGCCGACCACCGTCTGCATGGCGACGACCTCCTCGATCGCCTCGGGCTTGCCCTCCGCGGCGTCCAGGCGCTGCGCCTTCTTGTTGAGCGACTTCAGGTGCTTCATGCGGTCCTCCGCGGGGAAACGTGTGCGGCGAAAAAGCCGGGGTTCTCGGTGACGATGCGCGCGTAGGTCTCGATGCCGAAGTCGATCCAGTCGCGCAGCAGTTCGCAGTAGTGATAGGAAGGCGCGGCGGCATCGCCGTACTTGGCGTAGCTCTCGTGGTAGCAGCCGCCGGAGCAGAGGTTGCGGATGCGGCAGGTCGCGCAGCCGGTGCCGTTGCGGTCCAGGCGGCGGCCGATGAAGGCGCCCAGGCGGGCGCGGTCGATGCCGGCATCGACGTCGCCGAAGGTGGGCAGCGCGGAGCCGGTGAAGCGATGGCAAAGGTTGAGCCCGCCCTTGCCATCGACCGCGAGCAGCCCGACCCCGGCGCCGCAGGGCAGCCGCTTCTTGTTGCCCTCGTGGAGGTCGGTCATGAGCTGGTGCAGATTGCCGAAGCCGAGGCTGCGGTTGCGCAGCGCCGCGTCGAGATAGCGCCGACCGAGCGCCTTGAGGCCGTGGAACACCTCGGCGAGCTCCTCGGCGGTGAGGTTGAAGGCCTGGATGTCGCCCGAGGTCACCGGGCCGAAGCCGACCTCGGCGAAGCCGACCTCGTGGTGCAGGTGCTCGAAGATCGGCACCACCCCGGTGATGCCGCGGGTGAGCGTGACCCGGCAGCCGACCGGGCGCGCACGGTAGCGCGCGAGCAGCAGGTCGACCTTGCGCCGCACCACGTCGTAGGTACCCTCGCCGCCGAAGCTGCGCCTGTTGCGGTCATGCACCGCGGGCGGCCCGTCCATCGACACGGTGACCCCCACGCGGTGGGCGTCCAGCCAGTCGATGATCTCGGCGGTGAGCAGGGTGGCGTTGGTGGTGAGGGTGAAATCCACGCGCGCGCCGACCTCGGCGAAGCGGCGCTCGGCGAAGTCGACCACCGCGCGGATCAGGCCCATGTTCGACAGGGGCTCGCCGCCGAAGAAGACGAGGGTGTATTTCGGCTTGCCGGGCGACTCGACGAGCATCATCTCGATCGCCTTCGTCGCCGTCTCCAGGCTCATGCGCAGGCCCTTGGCCGGCGCGCTGAGGTCTTCCTTGTAGCAATAGGTGCAGCTCAGGTTGCAGCCCGTATTGACGTTGAGCACCAGGGTGTCGAGGGGAAAGCGCGTCGGCGGGTCCGGCGGCGGCTCGATCGGGCCGTCCTCGCCGTGCTCGGCGAGCACGTGGAGCTGGCGCAGCTCGTCCACCGTCTCGCGCAGGGCGAGCGCATCGTGGCGGCCACCGAGGCGATCGGCCAGGGTCGCGGTCTCGAGCGTGGCCTGCTCGTCGAACAGCGCCAGCACGTCGCGCGCGGCGCCATCGAGCTCGAACAGGCTGCTGCTCGGCACATGGAACAGCAGCTGCCGGCCCGCGCTGTCGACGCGGTGCAGGTTGGGCCGGATCAGGGTCAGGGTCGTCATCGGATCCGCCCCGCGCTCAATCGAGCGCACGCTGAACGAAGTCGGGCACCGCGACGTCGAGCTTGCCGCGCCCCTCGACCGTCGCGCCCGCGGCCTCGACCGTGGCGACCACATTCACCCGGCCGGTGTTGCCGAGCGATTTCGGCCGCGCCGGGTTCGGTCCCGCATCGCCCGGGACGAACACGCCGTCGGCACCGATATGGCCGACGAAGTCCGCATCGTGCGCCTTCTCGGCCTCCTCGTCGGCGGCCTCGATCGACCAGCGTGCAGGCAGGTAACCGAGGCGCAGGTCGTCGGCGGTACCCGCCTTGCCGTCGCGCCCCGCCGCCCAGCCGATGGCGCGGTAGGCGACGCCCACCTTCTGCATCTGCGCATCGCCCGGCCCGCCCACGCGCGCGATCGCGTTGGCCGGCTCGACCTCGACGCGCGCCACCCGCCCATAAACTGCGAGCAGCCCCTTGCCGCGCGCGCTGCCCACCGCCACGTCGTTCAGCCCGTCACGGCCCTCGGCACGCGCACGCACCACCACGCGGTCGGGGCTGCGCGAGACCACCTCGAGCACGCGCACGCCCTTGCCGAGCGACACCGCCCCCGCCAGCCCGCTGCCGACCACGGTCAGCTCGGCGGTCTCGCCGCGGCGCAGCTGCGCGGGCATCACCGCCATCACCATCGGCGCGGCACCCTCGCGCAGCGCGCTCAGCGCCCCGCCCATGCGGCGCGAATCGGCAAAGTGCTGGCGCCCATGCATGCGCTCGCCGCGCGCATCGGCCGCCATCACCTGGCGCAGCGCGACGCCGTCGATGTCGACGCTGCCCCGCCACTCGTAGCCGGTGTACACCGTGGCCACGCCACGCCCCGAGAGCAGGGCCCCGTCGGCGTAGCGGCCCTCGATCGCCAGTTCGTAGCGGTCCTCGCCGGCCGCGCTCGCGCGCATCCGTCCTTCGAACGCGCCCTTGCCGGGCAGGAAGCCGGCGATCCGCCAGCTGCCGTCCAGCGCCGTGCGCGGCGCGGCCTGCCACGCCTTCCATGCGCGCGCATCGAGCGCGAAGTCGCGCGCCAGCGCGGGGGCGACCTCGTTCACCGCGAGCGGGAACCACTGCCGGTCGCGTGCCAGCGAGTGGAACTCGAGCGTCGGGTTGAGGCCGATGTGCGTGTGCATCAGCAGCTTCCACTCGTCCTCGCTGCGCCGCTGCAGCGCGAAGCGGGCGCCGGAGTGGCAGCGCGCGCACATGTCGCGGTAGCGCCCGTCGATGGTCTCGACGCGGTTGTTGTCGTGCTCGAGCAGATAGCGCCAGCCCGCCGTCTCGGCCGGGGCCAGCCCGCGCGTGTCGGCCAGGTACTTGATCAGGCGGCGCTTGTCCTCGGCCGAGACCTTCGCGCCGTGCTGTTCCTGCATCCGGGTGATCGTCATCTGCCAGCCTTCGGGGGTCTTGCGCTGGCCCTCGACGCGGGAAATGCTGCCGCCCTGCGCGCTGTGGCAGGACAGGCAGTTCGCGGCCAGCAGCGCCGCGCCGTCCGCCGCCAGCGCCCGCTCCGGCGCGCCGACCACGGCCGCCAGGGCGAGCAGCCCCGCCGCGATCATCGACGTGATGTTCCTTTCCTTTTCCAAGGCCTTCGCTCCTCGCTCCGTTGCGCATGCGGCCCGGGCGGGTGCCGTGGCGGCCCGCCGGACTTCCGATGACGGACACGATAAGGCCGTCCGGTAAACGAACTTGGCGGCCGATGTGCCGAGTTGTGCGCGAATGTAAACGCCGTGCAACATCCCACGCACGCCCTCTCGCGACGGATTGCCGGTGACGGGGATTCGGGGGATCATCCGCGCACGACAAGCGAACGTTCGACCCCAAACGAAGGAGGATCGATGTCGAAGGAGACACCCGCGATGCCGCACATCATGGTGGTCGAGGACGACCCCGTCTCGCGCGCATTGCTCGTCGGCTATTTCGAGAAGGAAGGCTATCGCGTCTCCGCGAGCGACAATGCCGACGACCTGCTGCAGCGCGTCGAGCAGGAGCGCATCGCGCTCGTGCTGCTCGACATCCGCCTGCCCGGCAAGGACGGGCTCACGCTCACCCGCGAGCTGCGCGCCGCCTCGCGCGTCGGCATCATCCTGGTGACCGCGCGCGACGACGAGATCGACCGCATCGTCGGGCTCGAGCTCGGCGCCGACGACTACGTCACCAAGCCCTTCAACCCGCGCGAGCTGCTGGTGCGCGCGCGCAACCTGCTGTGGCGGGTGGCGCAATGCGCCGGCAGCGAGACGCGCGAGGCCGAGCAAGGCTGCTTCCGCTTCGAAGGCTGGACGCTGAACCCGCACAAGCGCCAGCTGGTCTCCCCGGACGGCCGCATCGAGCGCCTTCCCCAGGGCGAGTTCAAGCTGCTGATGGCCTTGCTGAGCCACGCCGGCCAGGTGCTGTCGCGCGACCAGCTGATGGATGCGATCCACGACCGCGAGTGGACGCCCAACGACCGCACGGTCGACGTGCTGGTCGGGCGCGTGCGCCGCAAGCTCGACGACAACCCCGCCGACCCGCGCCTGATCCTGACCGCGCACGGCGCGGGCTACCTCTTCGCCGGCGAGCTCGACTGAACCCGCGCCGGCCGCCGCGATGAACGCGCCCCCGCTGCAATACCGCCTGCTCAAGCGCCTCTACCAGGGGCGCTGCAGCACGGTGAGCCGCGTGCTGCTGCCGGGACGCGACGCGCCGGTGATCGTCAAGCAGCTCGATCGCGGACGCTGCGCGCCCGGGGCGCCCGCACGCCTGCAGCACGAGTTCGAGCTGCTCGGCACGCTCGAGCTGGAAGGCATTCCGCAGGCGCTCGAGCAGCTCGAGTTCGAGCGCGGCCCGGCGCTGGTGTTCGCCGACCGCGAGGCGCATTCGCTGCGCCAGGCGATGCGGCCCGGCAGCCGCGAATGGCACGACTGGCTGGCGCTGATGATCCGGGTGTGCGAGCTGCTCGGCAGGCTGCACGAGGCCCGCGTCATCCACAAGCAGATCAATCCGGACCACATCCTGGTGACCCCGTCCGGCGCGCCCCTGCTGGTCGATTTCGGCATGGCGACGCGCTTCCTGCGCGAGCAGGCGGACTGGAACACGCCGCAGCTGGCGGGACATCGCCTGCCCTACCTCGCCCCCGAGCAGAGCGGGCGGATCAACCGCGAGATCGACTACCGCACCGACTACTACAGCTTCGGCGCCACCCTGTACGAGCTGCTCACCGGCCAGCCGCCCTTCGCGGGTCGCGAAGGGCTCGAACTGGTGCATTGCCACATCGCCCGCGAGCCGCGCCCGCCGCACCACATCAACCGCCTGCTCCCCGAGGCGGTCTCCGCCGTGGTCCTGAAGCTGCTCGCCAAGGACGCCTCCGAGCGCTACCAGTCGGCGCACGGCATCGTGCACGACCTGCGCGAGTGCCTGCAGCGGCGGGAACAGCCGGCGGCGCACGACTTCGTGCTCGCCAGCCGCGACGTCTCCGCGCGCTTCCAGGTGCCCAGGCGGCTCTACGGCCGCACGGCCCAGCTCGCCGAACTCGAGGGTCGGGTCGAGGCGTGCGCCGCCGGGGGGCGCGCGATCGTGCTGATCAGCGGCTACACCGGGGTCGGCAAGTCCAGCCTGGTGCACGAGTTGCGCCGTGCCGTCCTCGAGCGCCACGGCCACTTCGCCAGCGGCAAGTTCGACCAGTACCGCCGCAACCCACCCCACTCCGCGCTGCTGCAGGCGCTGCGCGAGCTCGTCCGTCAGCATCTCACCGAGCCGGGCGAACGCCTCGCGGCCCTCGGCAGCCGTCTGCGCGAGCAGCTCGGCGGCTACCTCGGCACGCTGGTGCGCCTGCTGCCCGAACTCGGCCTCGTCGTGCCCGACGCCGGCACGTCGCCGGCCGGCCAGCACCGCTTCGACGAGCAGGGCCGCCTGCATCTGTTCTCGCGCCTGATCGACGCGCTCACCGAGCCCGGACAGGCGCTCACGCTTTTCCTCGACGACCTGCAATGGGCCGACCCGGCCTCGCTCGGACTCATCGAGTCGCTCGCGACCCACGCCGGGCTGCCGCGCCTGCTGCTCGTCGGCAGCTACCGGCACAACGAGATCGGGCCGGGCCATGCGCTCGCCGGGTTCGTCGAGCACCTGCGCAGGAGCGCGCTGCCGCCGGTGGAACTGCGCCTGCAGCCGCTCGACCTCGCGCAGGTCCGCCAGCTGCTCGCCGACACCTTGCGCTGCAGCCCGATCGAATGCGCGCGCCTGGCCGAAGCCTGCCACGAGAAGACGCAGGGCAATCCGTTCTTCCTCAACCAGCTCCTCGACGCGGTGCACGAGGAAGGCCTGATCCGCTTCCACGGCCAACGCTGGGAATGGGACGAAGCGGCGATCCGCGCGCGCGCGCTCAGCACCGACGTGGTCGAGCTCATGGTCGAGCGCCTGCGCCGCCTGCCCGAACGCACGCGCGCGGTGCTGCCGCTGGCGGCCTGCATCGGCGGCACCTTCGACCTCAAGACCCTGTCCATCGTCGCCGAGGGGCGCGCGCGCCAGCTCGCGCACGACCTCGTGCCGGCGCTCGGCGAGGGCCTCGTGGTGCCGCTCGACGACGGCGACCGCCCCGAGCGCGACCGTCTCGGGCGCGCGCGCTATCGCTTCGCGCACGACCGCGTGCAGCAGACGGCCTACTCGCTGCTCGCGGACGACGCGCGCGAGCAGCTCCATCTGCGCGTCGGCCGCCTGCTGCGCCAGAACCTCGACACGGGCGCGCTCGACCGCCGGGTCTTCGAGATCGCCGGCCACCTCAACCTCGCGCGCAGCGCCATCGACGACCCCGACGAACGCATCGCGCTCGCCACCCTCAACCTGTGCGCCGGGCTGCGCGCGCGCGAATCCGCCGCCTTCGAGTCGGCCCTCGACTATCTCGACAGCGGCCTCCACGCGCTGCCCGCGGACGCCTGGCGCACGCAGCACCGGCTGTGCCTCGACCTGCACCTCGCCGCCGCGGATGCGGCCAACAGCCGCGGCGACGGCGAGCGCATGCAGGCCCTGCTCGATGCCGCCCAGGAGCACGCGCACGCTCCGCTCGACCGCGTACGCTGCGAGCAGATCCGCATCCAGGCGCACGTCGCGCACAACCGCTTCGGCGCCGGGCTGGAGATCGCGCGCGACACCCTCGCGCGTCTGGGCGTACATCTTCCCGCGGCGCCCGGCCGCCTGCGCATCGCGGCAGAACTGCTGCGCACCCGCCTGCTGATCCGCCACACCGCGCCGGAGGAACTGCTGCACATGCCCGCAGCGACCGAGCCACGCGTGCTCGCCGCGCAGGCGCTGCTCGGAGGCATGTTCGGCATCGTCAAGTTCTCCAGCTCCGCCCTGCGCCCGCTGGTGATGGCGCGCCAGGTCGAGCTCGCGCTGCGCCACGGCCACACCGACGCCAGCGCCCAGGCCCTCGCCGGCTTCGGCGGCGTGCTCTGCGGCGTGCTCGGCGCGATCGACGAGGGCTACCGCGCCGGCACGCTGGCACTCGCACTGGAGGCGGCGCGCCCTTCGCGCCAGGGGCGCCAGCGCACCTTGTCGCTGTTCAACTGCTACGTGCGCCACTACCGCGAACCGCTGCAGTGCGCCCTCGACGGCCTGCGCGAGGCACACGCCGAGGCGCTCGCCTGCGGCGATCTCGAGTACGCCGCGTACAGCCTCGCCGCCGCGATCCAGTACGCGGTGCCGCTCGCCGACGATCTCGAGGCCCTCGCCCGGCGCATGCGGGGGCAGTTGGTGCAGCTCGAACAGACCGGGCAGCAGCAGTCCCTGCAATACAGCTACATGGCGCTTCAGGCGGTCACCCGGCTGTGCGAGCCGTCGGCCTCGCCCACCGCGCTCGACGGCGAGCATTACCGCGAGGCGGCGATGCTCGAGGCGCATCGGCGCGGGAACCACCTCACCGCGGTCTGCCTGCACCACTTCTACAAGGCCTTGCTCGCGCTGGTGCATGCGGACTATCCCGCCGCACTCGCCGAATGCACCCTGGGCGAAGCCCACCTGCCCTATGTCGGCGGCACCTATACCGCGACCTGGTTCCGCAGCCTGCATGCGCTCGCGCTGCTGCGCACCCTGCCGCCACCGGGCAAGGCGCGCCGGCGCGCGCTGCACACGCTGCGACGCCTGGTGCGCCACGTGCGCATGCAGGCGAGGCATGCGCCCGCCAACCACGCCCACCGCGTGGCGCTGATCGAGGCCGAACGCCTGCGCGTGCGCGTCCGCCCCGGTGCAGCGGCGGCCTACGATCGCGCCATCGCGCTCGCGGAGCAGGGCGGCTTCTGGCTCGACGCCGCGCTCGCCTGCGAGTTCGCCGCGCGCTTCCACCTCGATGCCGGCGAACGCGCGGTGGCGCGCAGCTGCTTCGACGACGCCTGCCGACGCTACCAGCGCCTCGGCGCCCACTCCCCCGTCGTCCATCTGCACGAGCAGCTCGAGGAATACGGCCTGTGGCCCCGACCGCCGGGGCTCGCGGGCGCGGGCGAAATGCAGGGCGGCCTCGACGAGACCAACCATTCCTTCGACCTCTCCTCGGTCATCGAGGCCTCGCAAGCGATTTCGGACGAGATCGTGCTCGAGCGCCTGATCGAGCGCCTGCTGCAGCTCGCGCTGACGAGCGCGGGCGCCCAGCGCGGCGCGCTCGCCTTGAGCCGCGACCGGCATCTGCGCGTCGAGGCGATCGCCGGGCTGGAAGAGGGCTCGACGCTGATGTGCAGCCTCGCCCTCGAAGCCGCGACGAGCCGCGTGCCGGTCAGCGTGCTCAACTACGTCGCCCGCACCGGCGAGGCGCTGGTGCTGGGCGACGCCCCGCGCCAGCAGATGTTCGCGCACGACCCCTACATCCGCAGCCAGGCGCCGCGCTCCTTGCTGTGCATGCCCATCCTCTACCACGGCGAGCTCACCGCCCTGCTCTACCTCGAGCACCGCCTCGGCCGCGACATCTTCGACCAGCAACGCCTGAAGACGCTGCGCATCCTCGCCGCGCAGGCGGCAATCTCGATCGAGAACGCCAAGCTCTACCTCGGCCTGCAGCAATCCGAGCAGGCCTACCGCTCGCTGTACGAGAACGCGATCGAGGGCATCTTCCGGGTCGATCCCGACGGGCGCTTCCTGTCCGCCAACCCCGCGCTGGTCCGCCTCCTCGGCCACGACAGCGCGGCAGAGTTCCTCACCGGCATCACCGACGTCAGCACGCAGTGCTTCGCCCGCGCCGAGGACCAGCGCCGCTTCCTCGGCCGCCTCAACATGGAGGAGAAGGTGGTCGGCTTCGAGACGCGCTGGCGCCGGCGCGACGGCAGCGAGGTCGAGGTCTCCATCTCGGCCCGCCGCGTGCTCGACGACGGCGGGCGGCTGCGCTGCTACGAGGGCTCGCTCACCGACATCGGCGAACGCAAGGCCAAGGAGCGCGCCGAACTCGCACGCGAGCGCGCCGAGGCCGCCAGCCGCGCCAAGAGCGACTTCCTCGCCGCGATGAGCCACGAGATCCGCACGCCGATGAACGGCATCCTCGGCATGGCGCAGCTGCTCGCGCGCTCCGGGCTGGCGCCGGGCCAGGCCGAATGGGTGGACGCGATCCGGGCCTCGGGCAGCACGCTGCTCGGGATCCTGGACGACGTGCTCGACTTCAGCAAGATCGAGGCCGGGCAGCTCACGCTCGAGTCCGCGCCCTTCTCGCCGGCCGAGGCGCTCGCCGCCCTGCGTCCGATGCTGGCGACGATGAGCGCACAGAAAGGGCTAGTGCTGCGCCTGGAGATCGATCCGGCGCTCCCCGGAGGGGTGCTCGGCGACCGTCGCGCACTGCACCAGATCGTGCTCAACCTGGCCGGCAACGCGGTGAAGTTCACCGCGCGCGGCTTCGTCGCGGTGCGCGCGCGGTGCCTGCCGGCGCGCGCGGGGCGCTGCCGCCTGGGCCTGGAGGTCGAGGACAGCGGCATCGGCATCGCCGAGGAGGCGCAGCGCCGCATCTTCACCGAATTCACCCAGGCCGACGGTTCGATCACCCGCCGCTTCGGCGGCACCGGCCTGGGGCTGGCGATCTGTCGGCGCCTCGTCGACCTGCAGGGTGGAAGCCTGGGCGTGCGCAGCCGCCCGGGAGAGGGCAGCACCTTCTCCTGCGAACTGGAATACCCCCTCGCAACCCCGGCGCCACGGGCATCGCCGCGTCCGCACGCTGCCATCGGCGAGGCGCGCCTGCACGTGCTGGTGGTCGAGGACGTGGAACTGAACCGCTGCATCGCCGGCACGCTGCTCGAGGACGAGGGCCACACCGTGCGCTTCGCGGCCGACGGCTACGGCGCGCTCGAGCTGCACGAGCGCGAGGATTTCGACACGATCCTGCTCGACATCCACCTTCCCGACCTCGACGGCATGGAGGTCGCACGCCGCATCCGCCGCCACCCCGACGCGCGCAAGGCGCGCGCGCGCATCGTCGCGCTCACCGCTTCGATCACCACCGACGAGGTGGCGCGTTACCGCGCGGCCGGCGTGGACGCGGTCGTCGGCAAGCCCTTCGACTTCGACGAGCTGATCCGCAGCCTGCGCGAGCCCCCCATACCGCCCGCCGCGGCACCGGGGAGCGCCCTGATGGACACGCGCCTGCTCGCCACCCATTTCGCCCGCCTCGGCGACGAGCGCGTGCGGCCGATGATGGACATGCTCGCCACCCAGGGCCGCGCCGGGCTCGCCGAGTTCGCCGCGAGCGCCGACCCCGCGACCCAACGCGAGCGCCTGCACCGGCTCGTCGGCATGGCCGCGAACCTGGGCCTCGCCGCCTTCGCCACGCGTTGCCGGGAGCTCGAGGCGACGCCCCTCCCGGCCGACCTGCGCGCACAGGCCGGCGCGCTGCGGACGCTGTTCGAGGACAGCATCGCGGCGCTGCACGCGTTCGACCCCCGGGACGCGCAAGCTGCGCTCGAAGCCGCGGCGCGCTGAGGCCGCCCGCCTCGCGCCGCGCACGCTACAACTGCGCACAATTCCGCACAAATCGTGAAAAGCTGGTTTACAGCGCCGGGCTAGTCTTCCCATCGACGCAGGCAGGGCCGCGGCAGCCGACCCGCGAGCCCGTCACCACGCCTTCCAACTCCTGCCAGGATCCGATCCATGAACAAGACGCCCTCCCTCGTCATCGGCGGCCGCAAGGTCGCCGGCGACCGCGGCACCCTGCCGGTCATCGACCCCGCGCTCGGCGAGGCCTTCGCCGAGTGCCCGAACGCCTCCCCCGCGCAGCTCGACGAGGCGGTGGCGGCGGCCGCGCGCGCGTTCGAGCAGTGGCAGCACAGCTCCTGCGCGGAACGCCGCGCCCTGCTCGAAGCGATCGCCGCGCGCATCGAACAGAACGCGCCCGAGCTCGCCGAGATCATCGTCCGCGAGCAGGGCAAGCCGCTCGCGCTCGCGCACATTGAGGTCGGCGGCGCGGTCGCATGGACGCGCGCCACCGCCGCGCTCGAGCTGCCGGTCGAGGTGATCGAGGACCGCCCGGGCAAGCGCATCGAGCTGCACCGCAGGCCGCTCGGCGTGGTGGGATCGATCACGCCGTGGAACTGGCCGCTGATGATCGCGGTGTGGCACATCATGCCCGCGCTGCGCGCCGGCAACGCGGTGGTGATCAAGCCCTCGGAGCTGACCCCGCTCAACACCCTGCGCCTGGTCGAGCTGATCGACGAGGTGGCGCCGCCCGGGCTGGTGAATGCGGTGGCCGGCGGCGCAGCGCTCGGGCGCGGGATCTCGGGCCACCCCGGCATCCACAAGATCGTGTTCACCGGCTCGACGCGCACCGGCCAGGACATCATGCGCAACGCCGCCGACACGCTGAAGCGGCTCACCCTGGAACTGGGCGGCAATGACGCCGGCATCGTGCTGCCGGGCACCGACATCGGCGCGATCGCCGAGGGGGTGTTCGGCAGCGCCTTCCTCAACATGGGACAGACCTGCGCCGCGCTCAAGCGCCTCTATGTGCACGAGTCCCAGTACGAGGACATGTGCCGGCACCTGGTCGCCATCGCCGCGCGGCAGAAGCTCGGCAGCGGCCTGGACGAGGGCACGAGCTTCGGGCCGATCCAGAACCGCGACCAGTTCGAGCGCGTATGCGAGCTCGTCGAGGATGCACGCGCCGCCGGCGCCCGCATCCTGTGCGGCGGCGAGCCGCTGCCCGGCAAGGGCTACTTCTACCCGCCGACCATCGTCGCCGACATCGCCGACGGCACCCGGCTGGTCGACGAGGAGCAGTTCGGCCCGGTGCTGCCGGTGATCCGCTACCGCGACGTGGACGAGGCGCTGCGGCTCGCCAACGCCAGCACCAACGGTCTCGGCGGCTCGGTGTGGTCGGGCGACCTGGAGGCCGCGCGCGCGCTGGCGAACCGCCTCGAGTGCGGCACGGTGTGGATCAACGGCCATGCCGAGGTATTGCCGCACTGCCCCTTTGGCGGCTGCAAGATGTCGGGCTTCGGCGTCGAGTTCGGCCTCGAGGGGCTGCTCGAATACACCCGCCCGCAGCTCTTCAACATCAACCTCCCCGCCGCCTGAATGTCCGCACCGCTCGGCTTCCTGCGCCGCCCGTCCGCGCCGGCAAGCGCGAGCGTTGCTGCGAGCACGGCGTCGCCTCCGTCCCTGGCTGCGCTGCCGGCGACCGGGGTGGCGATCGCGGTGGCGATGGTGCGACCGCGCGCACTGGAGCGCCTGGGTGCGGACACGCCCGCACGCGCGGCATTCTGGTCCGCCACCCTGTACGACGAGGCGCTCGCGGCCTGGCTGGCACCGCTGCGCCCGACGCGGCTGCGCGTCGGCAGCGAATTCTGCGAGCGCCTGCTGCCCGAGCCCGCGCAGCTCGCGCGCACGCTCGCCGAGGCGTCCGTGGCCGGGCTGGAGGTCTGCCTGCTCACGCCGGTGGCCTCGCCCGAGGTCCTGCGCGCCCTCGATGCGCTCTTCGCCCTGCTGCCGCCGGGCGCGGAGGTGGTGGTCAACGACTGGGGGGTGGCGCTGCGCCTGCGCGAGCGCCATCCGCTGCTGCAGGCCGTCGCCGGCCGCATCCTGTGCCGCATGCTCAAGGACCCGCGCCTCGGCAACCCGCAGTACGCACCGCCCGCCGCGCACGGCTTCGCCTCGCCCTGGACCCGGCGCCTGCTCGCCCGCCTGGGGATCGCACGCGTCGAGATCGACCTGCCGCTCTTCGCGTCCGCCGACAGCTTCGCGGGCGTGCCGCTGCCGCTCGGGGTGCACCTGCCCTTCGCCTTCGTCGCCAAGGGACGCATGTGCCGCACCGCAGGTCTCGCGCGCGAGGGCCCGGAGCGGTTCGCGGCGCGGCCCTTCTGCCGCCACGAATGCCTCGGACTCGCCGCCCGCACCGAGCGCACACGCGACGGTACACACGACGCCTGGGAGACCCTGCACGTGGGCAACACCGTGTTCTGCCGCCACTCCGCCGCCAACCTCGCCACGCTCGCCAGCGCGGTCGCGGCGGGCCGGGTGGCGCGCCTGATCGTGCCCGGCGAGACCTTGTGAGGAAACGCGCATGAAGATCGTCGCCCCCATCCGGCAACTCGACGAGATCGCCGCGCTGGCGCGCGCCGGGGCGGACGAACTCTATTGCGGGGTGACGCCGCGCGAGTGGGCCGAGCGCTTCGGTGGCGCCAGCGCCAACCGCCGTCCCGGAGGCAACCTCCCCTCGCTGGCCGCGCTCGCCGAGGCGGTGGCGCTCGCCCACCGCAATGGCGTACAGCTCTCCCTGGTGCTCAACGCACAGCAGTATTCGGTCGAACAGATCGAGTTCGCGTGTGCGATCGCGCACGCCTACGCCGACATGGGAGGCGATGCGGTGATCGCGAGCGACCCCGGTCTGATCCTCGCGCTGGCCGAGGCCGTGCCGGGGCTGCGCATCCACGTCAGCTCGGTGGCCACCTGCCGCAACGCCGACGGCGCCCGCCTCTACCGCGAGCTCGGCGCGCGCCGGCTGATCCTGCCGCGCGACGTCACGCTCGACGAGGCCGCGGAGATCGCCGCCGCGGTGCCCGACCTGGAGATCGAGGCCTTCATTCTCAACGATGGCTGCGTATACGAGGAAGGCAGCTGCAACACCCTGCACCTGCCGGGCGCGCTCGGCGGGCCGATCTGCCTCGACCGCTACGCCTACGCCCACCGCCACCGCGACGGCCGGCCGCTCTCGGCCACGCTCGCGGCCCGCCTGCGCGAGAACGACGAGGCCTACCGGCGCTGGCTGTGGTACCGCTTCTCGTGCGGCTTCACCACCACCGCCGGCGGCATGCCTTTCGGCCCCTGCGGCCTGTGCGCGATCCCGACGCTCGGGCGCGGCGGCATCCATGCGCTCAAGATCGCCGGCCGCGAGGGCCCGCCCGAGCGCAAGCTCGCCAGCGTGCGCATGGTCCGCCAGATCCTCGACGCCCACGAGAACGGCGAAGCCCCCGCGGCGGTGGCGGCGCGCGCGCGCGATCTGCGGCCTGCGCACGAACACTGCGCGACCGGCTTCATGTGCTACTACCCGGAGGTGGTCGCGCGCGCGTCCGATGCGGTGGCGCCGCCGCGCGACGGCCGCCGCGACACTGTCGCGCGCCCCGTGGCCGACGGCCAGGGGTGACGCGAGCGCGGCGCGCGTTCTTCAGTAGATCGGTTCCACCAGCAGGCGATCGTCCACGTAGTTCTGCAGCAGGTTGTTGATCGCGAACAGCGTCCCGGTGGAGGACGACGGGCAGCCGCCGCAGGCGCCCTTGTAGCGCACCGTCAGGGTAAATTCCTTCAGCTTCACCACGTCGACACCGCCGCCGTCCTGGTCGAGGAAGGGGCGAATGTGCTCGTCGAGGATCTGGTTGATGCGCATCAGCAGCTCGGCATCGTCGGCCTCCACCTCGACCGGCTCCTCGGCCGCGGCCTCGCCTGCGCCGGCCACGGCGCCCGCAGCCCCGCCCGGTCCCGCCGGGTTGGCGATGCCGATGACGCGGCGCGCCTTGTGCCCCTCGATCAGCTCGGTGACCGCGGGCTCGATCGCCGACCAGGGCGTGCCCGGATCGCGCGTGATGGTAACGAAGCCACCCGTGCAATAGAGATCGACGACGCCGGGTACCGCCAGCAGGCTCTCGCCCAGGGCGTCGCCGACGACCGCAACACCGGCACGGAAATGGCGCGGCGCGCCGGTATAGAGCGGCGCATCGAGCATGAACTTGTTGGCCAGCGGGTTGGGCGTGGACATGACGGCGGTGACGTTGGGCATGGCGGACTCCTCCGGCTTGGGTGGGGGCGCTGCGGGGCGCAGAGCGGAATTCGGCACTACGGAGCGAATTCTACTTGTCGTTAACGTCAACGTCAATTAAGATGAACTTGCATGCCACTCGAACCGCTTGCAGGAACCTGATCCCGCCATGAAGGAATATCTGCTGCTACTGCTCGGCACGGCCCTGGTGAACAACGTGATCCTGGTCCGCTTCCTCGGCCTGTGCCCCTTCCTCGGGGTGTCGGGCAAGCTCGAGACCGCGCTCGGCATGGGCTTGGCCACCACCTTCGTGCTCACCCTCACCTCGGGCGCGGCGTGGGTGGTCGAGCACGCCCTGCTGCAGCCGCTCGACATGCTGCACCTGCGCATCCTGACCTACATCCTGGTGATCGCCGCGGTGGTGCAGTTCACCGAGATGGCGATCCAGAAGGCCAGCCCGGTGCTGCACCACACCCTGGGCATCTACCTGCCGCTGATCACCACCAACTGCGCGGTGCTCGGCACGGCGCTGCTCAACACCCAGCAAGGCAACGGCCTCGTCCAAAGCATGCTGTATGGCGCCGGCTCGGCGCTCGGCTTCACGCTGGTGATCCTCCTCTTCGCCGGCCTGCGCGAGCGCATCGCGCTCGCGAACGTGCCGGCCGCCTTCGCCGGCGCCCCCATCGCGCTGATCACCGCCGGCCTGCTGTCCCTGGCCTTCATGGGCTTCGCCGGGCTGCCGGTGCGCTGAGCCCTCCCCCTCCGAACGAGCAAGGAGCACGAAGATGACGATGATTCTCTCGGTAGTGGCGGTCGCCGCCCTGGGCCTCGGCCTGGGCTGGCTGCTCGGTCTCGCCTCGCAGTGGCTGGGGGCGACCACCGACCCGGTGGTGGAGCGCATCGCCGAGGCCCTCCCCGGTTCGCAGTGCGGCCAGTGCGGCTTTGCCGGCTGCGCGCAGGCCGCCGCCGCGGTGGCCGCGGGCGACGCGCCGGTCACGCTGTGCCCTCCGGGAGGGCGTGCGGTCGCCGAGAAGCTGGCGCAGATCCTCGGCGCCACCTTCGATCCGGGCAACCTGCCCGACCGCGGCCCGCTGCTGGCGCGCGTGCGCACCGACGCCTGCATCGGCTGCTCGCGCTGCATCAAGTCCTGCCCGACCGACGCCATCCTGGGCGCGACCAAGCAGCTCCACGTGGTGCTCGAAGAGGCCTGCATCGGCTGCGGCGCCTGCGCCGAGGTCTGCCCCACCGGCGGCATCGACCTCGAGGGAATCCCGGTCACCCTACGCAACTGGCGCTGGCACAAGCCGGGCGTCAGGCACGCCTGAGCGCCCCTCGCAAACACACCGGGCCCGTACTCACCATGAAGATCTTCCGCTTCCGCGGCGGCATCCATCCCGAAGGGAACAAGGATCCCACCGCCTGCCATCCGATCGCCCGCCTGCCACTGCCCGAGCGCCTGCACATCCCGCTGCAGCAGCACATTGGCGAACCGGCGGCGCCCGAGGTCAAGGTCGGCGACCACGTCCTCAAGGGGCAGCGCCTCGCCCGCCACCAGGGCTCGGTGTCGGCGCCGGTGCACGCGCCCACCTCGGGCAAGGTGATCGCGATCGGCGACCACATGGCGCCGCACCCCTCCGGCCTGCCGGTGCAGACGATCACGCTCGAAGCCGACGGCGAGGAGCGCTGGATCGAGACCGAGCCGGCGGCCGATCCCTTCGCGCTCACCCGTGCCGAGGTGGCCGCGCGCGTACGCGACGCCGGCATCGTCGGCCTGGGCGGCGCGGCCTTTCCGGCCGCGGTCAAGCTGGACGCCGGCAACCGCCACCCGATCGACACCCTGCTCATCAACGGCGGCGAATGCGAGCCCTACCTGACCTGCGACGACCGCCTGATGCGCGAAGGCGCCGGCTACGTGGTCGAGGGTGTGCGCCTGATCGCCAACGGCCTGGGCGCGAAGCGCACCGTGATCGCGATCGAGGACAACAAGCCGGAGGCACTCGAGGCGATGCGCGCGGCCGCCGCAGCCCACCCCGGCATCAGCGTGCTGCGCGTGCCCTCGCGCTACCCGATGGGCTCGGAGAAGCAGCTCGTCACCACCGTGACGGGGCGCGAGATCCCCGCCGGCAGGCTGGCGGCCGAGATCGGCGTCAGCGTGCATAACGTCGGCACCGCGCTCGCGGTGTGCCGCGCGGTGCGCTTCGGCAAGCCGCTGGTGTCGCGCGTGGTCACGGTGGGCGGCGGCGCGATCCGCAACCCGCGCAACGTGGTGGTGCCGATCGGCACGCCGGTGGCCGATCTGATCGAGTTCTGCGGAGGCTTCACCGCGCCCCCCACCCGCGTGCTGATGGGCGGACCGATGATGGGCCAGGTCCTGCCCGGGCTGGAGGCGCCGGTGGTCAAGGGCACCAGCGGCATCATCGCGCTCACCGCGGCCGAGGCGCACGCGGCGAGCGAGCGCGCCTGCCTGCACTGCGGGCGCTGCGTGGATGTCTGCCCGGTCGGCCTGGTGCCGCTCGAGCTCGCCGCGCGCGTACGCGTCGGGCGTATCGACGACGCCGCCGAGCTCGGCATGGGCGACTGCCTGTCCTGCGGCTGCTGTGCCTACGTGTGCCCGGCCCACCTGCCGCTGGCCCACCTGTTCAACTACGCCAAGGGCGAGATCGCCGCGCGCCGCGAGGCCCAGCGCAAGGCCGAGGAGACGCGCAAGCTGGCCGAGGCGCGCCGGCTGCGGCTGGCCGCCGAAGCCGCCGCCAAGGCCGCGCGCCGGCCCACCCGCCAGGCCGAGACGGCGGAGACCGAATCATGACGAGCTGGACCCCGAACCGCTCCCCGGTAGCGGCGCCCCACGTGCATGGGCGCAGCACCATCCCGCAGGTCATGCGCACGGTCCTGCTCGCGCTGCTGCCGGCGACCGCGACCGGCGTGTGGCTGTTCGGCTGGCCGGCGCTCGCCACCGTGGTGCTCGCGATCACCGGGTGCGTGGCGGCCGAGGCCGCCGCCCTGGCGATCGGCAAGCGGCCGCTGCACCACACGCTCGCCGACGGTTCGGCCGTGGTGACCGGCCTGATCCTCGCGCTCTGCCTGCCGCCGTGGGCGCCGTGGTGGCTGCCGCTGCTGGGCGGCGCATTCGCGATCGTGGTCGGCAAGCAGGTCTTCGGCGGCCTCGGCCAGAACGTGCTCAACCCGGCGATGCTGGCGCGCGTCGCGCTGCTGGTGTCCTTCCCGCTCGAGATGACCGCCTGGGTGGCGCCTCAGCCGCTGTTCTCGCCGGCGGCGCCCGGCTTGCTGGACGGCCTCGCGATTACCCTCGGCGGTGGCGCGGTGCCGGACGCCGTGAGCGCGGCCACCGCGCTCGCCCCGCTCAAGCACGGCGGCGACTTCGCCGCTGGCGAGGCGCTGCTCGCGCTCGCGCTCGGCACGGTGCCGGGCAGCCTGGGCGAGACCTCAGCGCTCGCGCTGCTCGCCGGCGGCGCCCTGCTGGTGGCGCGCCGCATCGTGCCCTGGCAGATCCCCGCCGCGCTGCTCGGCACGCTCGCCCTGCTCGCGGCCTTGTTCAACCAGATCGACCCCGCGCACTACCCGGGGCCGCTGCTCCACCTGCTCGGCGGCAGCGCGATCCTGTGCGCCTTCTTCATCGCCACCGATCCGGTGGGCGCTCCGGTCACCCCGCTCGGGCGGGCGATCTTCGGCGCGGGCATCGGCGCGCTGATCTACGTGATCCGCACCTGGGGCGGCTATCCCGAAGGGGTGGCGTTCGCGGTCCTGCTGATGAATGCGGCGACGCCGCTGATCGATCGCCTGGTGCGTCCGCGCCGCTACGGCCGCCTGCGCACCGGCAACCCGCTCCCCCTGGCCCCGAAGGAGGATGGCCGATGAGTTCGATCGTTGCCGGCGGCCTGCGCCAGCGCCCGGGGCTGCTGCTCGGGGCCTTCGCCCTCGGCTGCAGCGCGATGCTGGGCATGGGCGACCTCGCCACCCACGAGGAGATCCGCCTGCGCCAGGCCGAAGACCTGCGCAACGCCCTCGACCAGACCCTCTCCAGCGTGCCCCACGACAACAATCCGGCCGCGGACACGGTGGCGATCGAGGGCGAAGGCCGCGCCGTCACCGTCTATCGCGCGCGCATGGCGGGCGAGGTGCGCGGCGTGGCCTTCAACTGGGTGAGTGAAGCCGGCTACGGCGGACCGATCACGCTCACCGTCGGCATCCGCCGCGACGGGCGCATCGCCAGCGTGCGCGTGCTCTCGCACAGCGAGACGCCGGGCCTGGGCGACAAGATCGACGTGCGCAAGTCGGACTGGATCCGCGGCTTCGACGGCCGCGGCCTCGACACCGGGACACGCTGGGGGGTGCGCAAGGACGGTGGCGAGTTCGACCAGTTCGCCGGCGCCACCATCACCCCGCGCGCGGTGGTCGGCGCGGTCCACGCCAGCCTGAAGTTCTTCGCCGCGCAACGCGAGCGCCTGCTCGCCGCGCCGGCCGGCGCCGCAGCCGCGGCGGCACAACCGGGGAGTCCGTCATGAGCGAAGTGCGCAGGGTCGTCCGCGACGGCCTGTGGGACAGCAACGTGGTGTTCGCGCAGATGCTGGGCATGTGCCCGACCCTCGCCACCACCGGCAGCGCGACCAACGGGCTCGGCATGGGCCTGGCCACCACCGTGGTGCTGGTCAGCTCGGGCGTGCTCGTGTCGCTGTTCCGCAACGTCATCGCGCGCGAGGTGCGGATCGCGATCTACGTGCTGCTGATGTCCACCGTGGTGACCCTGGTCGACATGGCGATGAACGCCTGGCTGCACGAGTTGCACAAGGTGCTCGGCCTGTTCATCCCGCTGATCGTGGTCAACTGCGCGATCATGGGGCGCGCCGAGGCCTTCGCCTCCAAACGCGCGCCGGGCATGGCGGCGCTCGACGGCCTCATGATGGGGATCGGCTTCACCCTCGCGCTGATGGTGCTGGGCGGGGTGCGCGAGGCGATCGGCCAAGGCACCCTGTTCGCCGACGCCTCGATGCTGCTCGGCGAGCACTTCGCCTTTCTCGAGCTGCGCCTCGAGGGCTACCGCGGCGTGCTGCTGATGATCCTGCCGCCGGGCGGCTTCCTCGCCCTCGGCTTCCTGGTGGCCGCACGTCAGCGCATGCTCGCCCGCGCACGCGCACGCAGCCTCGGCGCCGGCACGGGCACCGGGATCACCGCGGGCGCCTGATCGAAGCGCGATCGCACACTGCAACGCAGGAGGTAAGGATGAAGATCAGCGTCAGTTACGCGCACCCCGACAAGCCGGCGTGGATGCGCCTGGAGGTGGACGAGGGCTGCACGCTGCGTGCGGCCATCGAGCGCTCAGGGATCCTCGGACGCTACGAGGACATCGACCTGGAGCGCAACAAGGTGGGGATCTTCGGCAAGATCAAGGCGCTCGACACCGTGCTCGCCGAGGGCGACCGGGTGGAGATCTACCAGCCCATCGTGATCGACCCCAAGACCGCGCCGCGCCGCAAGCGCACGGGCGGCGACGGGGCCGCCGAGGCCGAGGGGCCCGGAGGGGGCTGATCGCGCCGCCCGAATGCGGCCGCGCGCGCTCAGGCGCTCGGGCTCGTCGCCACCTTCGGCTGCGGGGCACGCACGGCGATCGAGCGCAACGCCTCCTTCTCGGCCGCGCCGATCTCGTCGAGGATGGCGCGGATGTCTTCCATCTGGCGTTCGAGCATCGCCCTGCGCGCACCGAGCAGTTCCATGAAGTGCGACATCTGTGCCTGCTCGCCGGGCGCGTTGTCGTAGAGGTCGAAGAGTTCGCGCGTCTCCTGCAGCGAGAAACCCAGCCGCTTGCCGCGCAGGATCAGGCTCAGGCGCACGCGGTCGCGGCGGCTGTAGATGCGCCGGCTGCCGCGACGGGCCGGGCTGATCAGGCCCTGGTCCTCGTAATAGCGGATCGCGCGCGTGGTGATGTCGAACTCCTTGGCGAGATCGGATATCGTATACGTCGTTGCATTCGCCGATTCGCGCACCCGGCCAGCCCTTCCGGCGATCTCTTGATTCATTTCATTCTCCGTTCTGCGATGTCCGCCCATGCCCCATTCTCACGCCGCTCGCACGACGGGGCTCGCACCGGGCTCGCATGCAATCGATTCGACCTGGATGATTGCACAGAAGTTCCGCTAACGTAAACGTCAACGAACATCCGCGCAAGGACCTGCGCAGCCGTGTGATCCGGGCGCCACCGGGAAGTCGTTGTCCGCGGCGACCCGGGCCTTCAAGGCAGGGCGATCTCGACCGCCGCGGCGGACGGATGGCCCGCCTGCGCGGCGAAGCCCGCGACGCCCTGCAGGAAGATCCGCGCCACCACCCGGGCCATGTCCTCGTAGGACAGCGGACCATCCGGGCGCAGCCAGGTGAAGGTCCAGTTCATCATCCCGAACAGCGCCATCGTGACCGCCTTGTCGAGCGCCACGACGCGCAGGCCGGGCTCGACCGCCTCGATCGCGAGCGCGAAGGCGTGCACCACCCGGCGTTCCTGTTCGTGGATGCGCGCGCGCTGCTCGGGGCTGAGGAACTTGACGTCCTGGATCAGCACGACGTGCTGCCGCCGCCCGCCCTCATATGCCTGCATGAAGCGCAGGATCAGGCGCTCGAGACGCTCGCGCGGCGACTCTGCCGCGGCCTCGACATCCGCCACGATCGCCAGCAGATCCTCGACGTGGCCCGCGGCGATGTCGTAGAGGATGTGTTCCTTGTCGCGGTAGTAGTGATAGAGCAGCGCCTTGGAAACCCCGCACGCGCGCGCGATCTCCGCCATCGAGGCGTTATGGAAGCCTTCGGCCGCGAAGAGGCCCGCGGCGGCGTCGAGGATCGTCGCGCGCTGCAACTGGAAGGTCGGCGCCTTGCCTCTGGCCATCGGGGTCTCGCTCCTGTGCTGCGGCCGCTCCGTGGTGCGCAGGCGCACGCACGCCGACCGGGTTGTCCGGGGCACACCGAGGGGGCACGCCGCACGCCCTCGGCGCCTGTCGTCGCCGATCGAGAGGATCGTCCGCATCGCCTCGCCCCTGCATCCTTGCGGGTCGCGGGCTGGTGCTTGCGCTCGATCGCCGTTAACAGGATTGTGCCCGGCAACAGATCCGACCAACCAGTCGATCAATAACAATGTTGCGCTACATCAAGACACGAGTGGTTTTCTTGCACCCCGGCTTGCGTGCCGCGCCCTTCCCATGCACTCACGCGCGCCCTGCACCGCAGCCGGGACCGGGGCCCGTCCTCGATCCGCAGGCCGCGCATCGACGCGAGGGGCGACGCGCCCCGCGCACCGGCATGCTACTGTCGGCCGCACGAGTCCCATCCCATCGGAGCCCAGCCATGCCCTGCTACGAAATCGACGGCGTCCGCCCGGTCGTCCATCCCACCGCCTACGTGCATCCCGACGCCGTGCTGATCGGCGACGTGTTCGTCGGCGCCGGCTGCTACGTCGCCCCGCTCGCCTCGCTGCGCGGCGACTTCGGCCGCATCGTGCTCGAGGAGGGCAGCAATGTGCAGGACGCTTGCGTGCTGCACAGCTTTCCCGGCATAGACACCGTGGTCGAGGTCAACGGCCATGTCGGCCATGCCGCGGTGCTGCACGCCTGTCGGATCGGGCGCAACGCGCTGGTCGGCATGAACGCGGTGGTGATGGACCATGCGGAGGTGGGCGAAGGCAGCATCATCGCCGCCGCCGCCTTCGTGAAGGCGGAAATGAAGATCCCGCCCGGCGTGCTGGTGGCGGGTGTGCCGGCCAAGGTGCTGCGCGAGCTCACCGAGCAGGAGCGCAAGTGGAAGGTGATCGGCACCGACTGCTACCAGAACCTCGCCCGCCGCAGCCTCGCCAGCCTGAAGCCCTGCGAACCGCTGCGCGAGGGCGACCGCGAGCGCGCACGCTTCGAGATGCCCGACGTCATGCCGCTGAGCGACGCGCGCCGGCGTGCCGGCTGAACGCTCGACGCGGCTGCGCCGGACCGCTCACGCGAAGGGATAGGGCCACTCGTCCTGTCCGTCGGAGAACAGCCCCGCGACCAGCGTGCGCAGCCAGCGGTTGCGCGGGTCGTGGTGGAAGCCCCGGTGCCAGTGCTGGTACAGCTCGATATGCGGGATCGCCAGCGGCGGCTCGGCCATGCGCACCTTCTCGCCCACGCGCGTGAAGTAATGACCGATCGCATGCGGCAGCGTCACCACCAGGTCCGAGCGCCCGATGATGCCGGGCAGGCTCATGAAGTGCGGGGTGCGCAGCACGATGCGGCGCTGGATGCGCAGACGCTCGAGGTATTTCTCGAAGATCTCCTGGCTGCGCCCCTTGGCACGGACCGCGGCGTGCTCGAGCGAGAGGAAGCGCTCGAGCGACAGCTGACGGTCCTGCACCGGATGATCGGCACGCAACAGGCACACGAAGCGGTGGTCGAGCAGCTTCTCGCGGTAGAAGCCGGCGGCGTCGAGGTCGGGGTAATAGCCGATCGCCAGATCGACCTCTCCATCCTCCATCGCGCGCATCAGCTCTCCCGGCGCGAGCGTCACCGAATCGAGCATGGCCAGCGGCGCGAGGCGGCGCACGCTGTCGAGGATGCGCGGCAGGAAGACCATCTCGCCCACGTCCGAGAGGGCGACGGTGAGGTTGCCCTCGTATTTCGCCGGGTCGAAGCGGTCGGCGACGAAGAAATCGGTTTCCAGCCGCGCCAGCATCGCCCGCGCGCTGCTCGCCAGCGCATGCGCGCGCGCGGTGGGCGTGACACCCGACGCCGTCTTGATGAACAGCGGCTCGCCGAGCGCGCGGCGCAGGCGGCCGAGCGCACTGCTCACGGTCGGCTGGCTCAGGCCGAGGTGCTCCGCGGCACGACTCACGCTGCCGGCCTCATAGACCGCGAGCAGGACACGCAGCAGGTTCAGGTCGAAGTCGCGCAGACTCATGCTGGCCCGAGTGTTATCGATAGGGTCAATAAAGGTAATCCGTTCATTGGTATTGTGCAGCATCGCCCGGGGGAATTTAATGGTCCGGACAAACAGATGACGTCCCCGCCCGCGAGGGGAGTCCTGCCGAGGAGACACACCGATCATGTCCACCCATCCCATTTCGGGCCACGCGCCCGCGCTGCGAACCACCGTCTGCGGAGCGACATCATGAACGCCGCCGAATGGCTGCTCGCCGGCGATCCCGCGCGGATCGCGCTGATCGAGGGCGATGTCCGCATCGACTACGCCGGCCTGCGTGCCGATTCCATCCGCAGCGCCGCGGCCCTGCTCGACGCCGGGCTGCGCCCCGGCGACGCCTGCGTGCTCGCGCTGCCCGACGGCATCGAATGGGCCACCGCCTTCATCGGCATGCTGTGGGCGGGGGTGCGGCCGATCGCGATCAACCCGCGCACCGCCACCACGCAACTCGCCGACCTGATGCTGGACTCGGGCGCCGCCGCGGCGCTGCTCGAGGACGAAGCCGCGCGTGCGCTCGGCGACAAGCACGCGATCGACCTCGGCGAATGGCGCCGCCGGGTGGAGCGCGCCACCGCGACGCCCGCAGCCGCGCAGGCAGCCGACGACGATCCGGCGTTCCTGCTGTACTCCTCCGGCACCACCGGCCGCCCCAAGGGCATCCTCCATGCCCACCGCGCGATCCGTTATGCCCACGTGTTCGCCCGCGACCTTCTCGGTGCGCGCCCGGAGCACCGCTTCTATTCCAGCTCCAAGCTGTTCTTCGCCTACCCGCTCGCCAACGCCTTCTTCGCCGGCCTGCGCCTGGGCGCCACCGTCGTGCTCGACCCCGAATGGCCCGACCCGGCGCGCGTCGCGGCGATGGTCGAGCGCCACGAGCCGCACATCTTCTTCAGCGTGCCCACCCTCTACCGCCGCCTGATCGATGCCGGCGTGCGTTTCCGCGGCGTGCACGCCGCGGTCTCCGCCGGTGAGGCCTGTCCGCCCGCGCTTGCGCGCGACTGGCAGGCGATGACCGGAGTGCCGCTGGTCAATGGCTACGGCACCACCGAGACGCTGTCGCTGGTGCTCTACCGCACGCCGGAGATGGACGCCGCGTGCCCCACTCCACTCACCGAGATCCACCCGGAGCAGCTCACCAGCGGCGAGCTCGAGACCTGGCGGCTGTGGTTCTCCCACCCCGCAGTCGCGCTCGGTTATACGCGCGTGGTCACCCACGACAGCGCGCGCTTCGCCGACGGCCGCTTCGCCCCCGGCGACGTGTTCCGCCGTGCCCCCGACGGGGAAGGCTGGCTGTTCGCCGGCCGCAGCGACCAGCTCGTCAAGGTGTTCGGCCGCTGGGTGGACGTGGTCGCGGTCGAGCAGGCCGTGCAGGAACGCATGCGCGGCAAGGCCGAGGAGGTGTGCGTGATCCCGGCGCAGGGCGAGGACGCGGACATGATACGCCTGCACCTCTTCGCCATTCCCGGAGACCTGCCGCCACCGCAGGTGCTGGCCGCCGCGCAGGCCGCGATCGAGAGCCTGCCGCCCTACCAGCGCCCCGAGAAGATCCACCTCGTGGACCACTTCCCGCGCACCGACACCGGCAAGCTGCGCCGCAACGAGCTCGCGCGCAGCACCGGCTGAAGCGCGTCCTTGCCGAGCGCGGCCCCGGACCTGTCAGGCACCGGGGCCGCTCGCCGCCCGGTCGAGCGCCCGCTCGACGCTGTCGATCTTGTCCTGCATCGTCTGCTCGCGGTCGGTGCGCGTGCCCAGGCGGATCGAGGTGGTGATGCGCGGCGCGCCCATCGCATGGACGACCTCGTGGCAGCGCTTGACCGCGGCCATCACCTCGTCCCACTCGCCCTCGATATTGGTACCGTAGGCATGGAGCTGCGACACGAGGCCCGCCTCGCGGATCACCCGCTCGCAAGCCGCCACATAGGATGAAACCGACAGCCCCACGCCGAGCGGAACCACGCACAGATCGAGAATGACTTTCACGGACGCCTCCACCAGCGCTCTTCGAAACGCCCGATTCTAGCGCCGCAACCGGCCCCTGCGCGCCGCCGCCGGAGCACCAGCAGCCATCACCTTCGCAATCTCCGCGCACGCAAGTTCCCGCCATTCGCCCACGCCCAATCCATCCAGCGTCCAGGGCCCGATCGCCACCCGGATCAGCCGCAGCGTGGGATGGCCAGCCTTCGCCGTCATGCGACGCACCTGCCGGTTCTTGCCCTCGCGCAGCACGATCTCGATCCAGCTCGTCGGCACCGACTTGCGAAAGCGCACGGGGGGATCGCGCGGCCACAGCCAGTCGGGCGCCGGCATGCGGCGCGCGGCGCACGGCAAGCTGCGGAAGTCCCCCAGATCCACCCCCGCACGCAGGATCGCCAGCGCGGCCTCGTCGATCTCCCCCTCCACCTGCACCAGATAGGTCTTGGCCAGCTTGTGGCGCGGATCGGCAATGCGGTGCTGCAGGGCACCGTCGCCGGTGAGCAGCACCAGGCCCTCGCTGTCGGCATCGAGGCGGCCCGCGGCATAGACACCGGGCACCTCCACGTAGTCCTTCAGCGTGCGGCGACCGGCTTCGTCGGTGAACTGGCACAGCACGCCGAACGGCTTGTTGAGCAGCAAGAGGCGTGTCTCAGCTCGTCCTTCGGCAGGAGTGTCGGATTTTTTTACACCCGATGCAGGCTCGCGCTTGGGCACTCGTTTCGGCAAATCCATGAAATTCCTGTGCTTCCTCATTCCAGGGGCTTCTTAGGCATGTCGGCAAGAATTCCATAACGATGAATTTGGCCGGGAGCATGCGCGATGCCGTTTCGTCGATGTCAGCAAGGGGCTGCCCGCCGGCAAGCACCGCCGCGCCCACGAAGTGCTGGTCCTGATCGGCAAGCTCTACGCCATCGAGAAGAACACGCGCAAATTCAAGGCCACCGAGTGGCTCGCGCTACGCCAGGGCCGAAGCCGCGCTGTCGTCAATGAACTGCGCTGCTGTCGTGACCAAGTGCTCCCTACCGTGCCACCGTCCTCGGTGCTCGGAGGTGCGCTGGGCGACTTGCATCGGCAGTGGCCGCGTCCGACGCGCTACCTCGAGCGCGGCGATCTGCCGATCGACAACAACCCGGCCGAAAACGCCAAGGCCAACGGCGTCGAGCCGTAGCTGTGGCTGCGCCAAGTGCTGCGCGCCTTGCCCACCACGACCACCGTCGAACACTTCGAGGCCCTCCTGCCTTGGAATCTCGAGGCGGAGCAGTTGATCACATACGGAGTGAGAATTCTCCACAAACAATAAAGCCCCGGCTAGCGGGGCTTTTTGTCGCCATCTTCAAGCTGCTGCGCGCTCAATGGAATACGCTGAATGCCTTCATCATTGGCGGAAGCTCAGGGATTCGAACCCTGGAACCCTTGCGGGTTGCCGGTTTTCAAGACCGGTGCAATCGACCACTCTGCCAAGCTTCCTGCGTACTACCTAAAACAAATTTCAAGACCGTTGCATTCGACCGCTCTGCCACGCTTCCGCAAGACTGCAAAGTATACCACCGCGACACGCCCGCATCGGAGGGCGAGCGCCCCCGCTCAGCCCGGCCCGACTTCAGTCCCCGGGGTGCGCTCGAAGAGCGCCACGGACTCGACGTGCGAGGTCTGCGGGAACATGTTGGCGATCCCCGCCGCGGCGAGCCGATAGCCCTTCTCGTGCACCAGCACCGCGGCGTCGCGCGCCAGGGTCGCCGGGTTGCACGACACATACACGATCCGCGATGGCCCGCGTGACGGGTCGATCGCCTTCACCACCGCGATCGCGCCCTCGCGCGGCGGATCGATCAACAGCTTGTCGAGCCGGCCGAGCGCGGCCAGGCTGTCCTCGGTGGTCTCGAACAGATTCGCGGCGTGGAACTCACAGCGCGCCGCGAGCCCATTGCGCGCCGCGTTGGCATGGGCGCGCTCGACCAGGGCCTCGCTGCCCTCCACACCCACCACCTCGGCGCCGAGGCGCGCGATCGGCAGGCTGAAGTTTCCCAGCCCGCAGAACAGGTCTGCGATACGCTCGCCCGGGCGCGGGTCGAGCAGTTGCATCGAACGCCGGATCAGCAGTCGATTGATGTCTGCATTCACCTGGGTGAAGTCGGTAGGGCGGAAATCCAGCCGCAGGCCGAACTCGGGCAAGGTGTAGAACGGTAGCTGCGCGTTCGCCGGGTGCAGAGGCCGCGCCGAATCGGGGCCCGCGGGCTGGACCCAGGCCTGGATGCCCTCGGCATCGGTGAAGGCGGCGAGCTGCTTCTCGTCCGCCGCGGAGAACGGCAGCAGGTTGCGAAACACGAACACGGTGCTGTCCTCGCCCACCGCGATCTCGACCTGAGGCAGGCGATCCGCGATCGACAGCCCGGCCAGCATCGTGCGCAGGCGCGGCAGCAGCGCCGAGATCGCCGGCGGCAGCACCGGGCAGGTGCGCATGTCGACGATGTAGCTCGAGCGGCGCTCGTGAAAACCCACGCGCAGCCCACCCTTGCTCGGCACCAGGCGCACGCCCAGGCGCGCGCGGTAGCGGTAGCCCCAGGCGGGACCGTGGATCGCCGGCAGGATGCGGTCGGCGTGCAGCTTGCCGATGTGGCGCAGCGCGTCCTCGAGGAGGCGCTGCTTCACCGCGGCCTGCGCATCCGCATCCAAATGTTGCATGGAGCAGCCACCACACACGCCGTAATGCGGGCAGCGCGGCGCCACGCGCTGCGCGCTCGGGCGCAGCACGCGCACCACCTCACCCTGCTCGTAACTCGGTTTGGCACGCCGCACGACGTATTCGACGCGCTCGCCCGGCAGGGCGCCCTCGACGAATACCGCCTTGCCCTCGACGCGGGTCACGCCACGGCCTTCGTGGTCCAGGGAATCGATCTTGGCTGTCGGCATGGTCGTGCGAGAGGGTTCGGGAAGCGCGCGATTCTACCGCGCCACGCCTGCGCGGATGTCCGCTTCAGGCAATGTCTCCTTACCTTTGGGCCCCACTTGCGCGCCGCCACCTCATCCGGACGACATGATCCCCCATGCTAGAATCTTTGTGCATTGCGGCATCCAGCGCGGAAGACGGGGTCTCCCGGCGTCCGCCGAAACAAGCCGTACGCACCCCGACCCCCAGAACAAGGAAGACAGACCATGAAGCATTCCATCCTCGCCGCCGCCCTCGTCGCCCTCGCCGTGTCTGCCTGCGGCAAGAAGGAAGAGCCGGTCGCGGTTCAGCCGGCACCCTCGGCCCAGGAACAGATGAAGGAATCGGCCGCCCAGGCGGTGGAAGCGGCCAAGGAGAGCGCGAAGGCCGCCGGCGACGCTGCCGCGGCCGGCGCGCAGGCCGTCAAGCAAGAGGCCGCCGCGGCGGTCGAGGCGACCAAGGAAGCCGCCGCTACTGCGGCCGCCAAGGCGGACGCTGCTGCCGACGCGGCTGCGAAGAAGGCCGACGCCGCGGTCGAGGCGGTCAAGGACGCCGCCGCCGACGCCAAAGCCGACACCGTCGATGCCGCGGCCCAAGCCAAGGCGGCCGCCGAAGCTGCCGTCGGCGCCGCCAAGGAATCGGCTGCGAAGTAAGAAGCCCCCGCTCCACGGCTCGAATGAAAAAAGCCGGCTGCATGCCGGCTTTTTTCATGCTGTCGCCACCTCGGGGAAGACCGCCTCCGCCCCGATGAGACGCGACCTGCGGCGGTGCCATCCCCTCGTGACGCTCAGCGCAGCTGTTCCCGCAGCAGGCCCAGCATGCGGCGCGCGGTGTCGGAGTTGTCGAGCCCGCCCTCGCGGGTGAGCACGCTGACTCGCGAGGCCTCGCCCTGCCCCTGCACGCGCAGACGGTATTCGCTGCCACCGGCGGCCGGTTTGGCATCGCTGCGCCAGAAGGCCAGCCGCGACAGGAAGCCTTTCTCGGTGCTGCGGTTGTCCGCGTCGGGATCGACGTACCGCACGAAGTACAAGCCCTGCGCACGGTCGCGGTCCTCGACGGTGAAGCCGATGCGGTCGAGCGCGAGGCCGACGCGACGCCAGGCACGATCGAATGCCTCGTCCATCACCAGCATCACCTGGCCGTCGGGCGCGGAGGCGATGCGCGCCCGCTCCGCCTGCTGCGGCGTGGCGATCGCGACCTCGGCACGCGCCTCCTCGGCACCGAGGCGGACCATCAGGCGACGCAGCATCTCGGCCTCGAGCTCGGGGTCGGCGGGACGCGGCTGCCAGATCGTCGAGTCCTTGGCCTCGGTGGGGTAGATTTCCATCATGCCGCGGTGCGAGATGTAGACCTCCACCGTGCCCGTTTCCTTGCCCTGTTCGAGGCGGGTGCGGAACTTGTCGCGCTCGGGGGTCGAGAACAGGCCGTCGAGCACCTTGCCGATGCTGGAGCGGAGGAAATCCTGCGGGATCTTGGCGCGATCCTCGGCCCAGTCGGTCTCCATGACGCCGATTTCCGGGCTGTCGATGTTGAGGATGAAGCCGAGCTCGAGCCAGAAATCCTTGATCTGCGGCCACAGTTCCTCGGGGGTGCCGCCCACCACCAGCCAGCGCTGGCTGCCCGCACGCTCGATGCGCATGGTGTCGGATTTGGCGAGCACCAGGGGACCGCTGGTGGCCTGCGCCGGCTGGCCGGCGCGATCGGCCGTGTAGGCGGAGTAGGTGGCGACGCCGCGCGGGGCGACATCGGGCACGGCGAAGCGGTCGTCGCGCTGCGGTGCGGTGAGATCGGGCGGGATCTCGAGGGGGCGTTCGATCTGTTTCGCGCTCTTGTAGTCGATGCGCTTGGATTCGAGCAGCGATCCCGAACAACCGCCGAGCGCGATCGAGAGCGCGAGCAGGGACAGGGAGGTGCGCTTGGAGCGGATCATGGAAGTCCTGGGCAGAGAGATTCGGATCAGGCCTGGATGCCGGCCTTGCGCATCGCCGCGCGCACGCGCTCGTGATGGGCTGCGGACAGCGGGGTGAGGGGCAGGCGGAGGCCGTCGCCGATCAGCCCCATGCGCGCCACCGCCCACTTCACCGGGATCGGGTTGGCCTCGCAGAACAGGTCGCGATGCAGGCCGGTGAGCCCGGCATTGGTTGCGCGCAAGGTGCGCATGTCGCCCGCGGCCGCGGCCGCGCACAGCGCATGCATCGCGCGCGGCGCGACGTTGGCGGTCACCGAGATGACGCCATGGCCGCCGAGCATCAGAAAGGCGGCCGAAGTCATGTCGTCGCCGCTGTACAGCGCGAACTCCGCCGGCGCGCGCTCGACAAGGTCGCAGGCGCGGTCGAGGTTGCCGGTGGCGTCCTTGAGACCGACGATGTTGGGCACCTCGGCAAGGCGCAGCACGGTGTCGTTGGCGAGGTCGGCGACGGTACGGCCGGGAACGTTGTAGAGGATCAGCGGCAGTTCGACCGCCTCGGCGATGGTACGGAAGTGGCGGTAGAGGCCTTCCTGGGTGGGCCGGTTGTAGTAAGGCACCACCGAAAGATGCGCGTTCGCACCGGCCTGTGCGGCGAAGCGCGCGAGTTCCACCGCTTCGGCGGTGGAGTTTGCACCGGTGCCGGCGATCACCGGCACGCGCCCCGCGCAGTGCTCGACGGCCACGCGGATCAGCTCGCAATGTTCGTCCACGGTGACCGTGGGCGACTCGCCGGTCGTGCCGACGATCACGATGCCGTCGGTACCTTCGGCGATGTGCCAGTCGATGAGGCTGCGCAGGCGGGGGAAGTCCAGGCTGCCGTCGTCGTGCATGGGCGTGACGATGGCGACAAGCGATCCGGTAATCATGGCGTCCGACAGTGAATTAAAGCTGGGATTCTAACCGATCGCCGCGCACGGTCGAGCCTGCCTCTGTTACAGGACGCGGCCGGCGTGCCCCGTATGCGGGCGCGCCGGCCGGCGGCAACGCAGGCGGCCCGGCGAGCGGGACTCAGAGATCGGCCAGCGTCTTGATGTGGGCCACTACCGAGCGCGCCAGCGAGGACAGCGAATAGCCGCCTTCGAGTATCGAGACGATGCGCTTGTGGCCGCAGGACTCGGCGACTCCCTTGATCTGCTGGGTCGCCCAGATGTAGTCGGCCTCGAGCAGCCCGAGCGAGCCCATGTCGTCCTCGTAGTGCGCGTCGAATCCGGCGGAGATGAAGATCATCTGCGGACTATGGCTGCGCAGCGCGGGCACGACGATGTCGCCGAAGACCTGGCGGAAGGCATCGCCCCGCGTACCCGCCGGCAGCGGCACGTTGCACATGTGCGCAGGGGGGTTCTCGGTACCGCAATACGGGTAGAAGGGATGTTGGAAGATCCCTGCCATCATGACCCGCGGGTCGTTGCGGAAGATGTCCTCGGTGCCGTTGCCGTGGTGCACGTCGAAGTCGACCACCGCGACGCGCTCCAGCCCGTGGGCTTCGAGCGCATGGCGGGCGGCGATGGCGACGTTGTTCATGAAGCAGAACCCCATCGCCTTGGCGCGTTCGGCGTGGTGGCCCGGCGGACGCACGGCACAGAAGGCGTTCTCGATCTCCCCCTTCATCACGAGGTCGGTGGCGTAGACCCCCGCACCGGCGGAACGCAGCGCCGCCTTCATCGTGCCCGGACTCATCGCGGTGTCGGGATCGAGGTGGCGGATGCCGTGCTCCGGCACGCTCTCGATCAGGTTGTCGAGATGCTCGGCCGGATGCACGCGCAGGATGTGCTCGCGCTCGGCCAACGGTGCATCGAAAAAGGACACATACATATCGAGCCCCGAGGCGATCAGGCGATCGTTGATCGCCGACAGCCGGTCGGGACACTCGGGATGCATCGCACCCATGTCGTGCAGCCAGCAGTCACGGTGAGTAATGAATGCTGTCGTGGTCATGCTCCTCCCTCTCGCCTCGCGGACGACGGACACGGGGCACCAGACACCCCCTTCCGACTCTGGCGGCCGCCGACCGTGTTGCGTCCGATCGTCGGGCCGCTTGCCTTTGTCGTCTATTATCACCGCTTCCAGGCCAATTTCACAGTGCGCACGATGACCCTGCACCATGCGAATCGTCTGCTCGAAGCCGCCTCCCGCATCATCCTCGGCAAGGAGCGCGAGCTGCGCCTCGCGCTCGCCTGCCTGATCGCGCGCGGCCACCTGCTGATCGAGGACGTGCCCGGCGTCGGCAAGACCACGCTCGCACACGCGCTCGCCCGCCTGATGGGGCTGCAGTTCCAGCGCATCCAGTTCACCAGCGACCTGCTGCCCGCGGACATCCTCGGGGTCTCCATCTTCGACCGCAACACCGCCGCCTTCCGCTTCCACCCCGGGCCGGTGTTCGCCCAACTCATCCTCGCCGACGAGATCAACCGCGCCACGCCGAAGACGCAGAGCGCGCTGCTGGAAGCCATGGAGGAGCGCCAGGTCACCGCCGACGGTCAGACCTGCGCGTTGCCCGAACCCTTCTTCGTGATTGCCACGCAGAACCCCGCCCACCAGATCGGCACCTTTCCGCTGCCCGAGAGCCAGCTGGACCGCTTCCTGCTGCGCATCCGCCTCGGCTACCCGGACCCGCAGGCCGAGCGCGCGCTGCTGATGGGCGAGGACCGGCGCGGGCTGCTCGAGCGCCAGCCGGCCGTCATCGGCCCGGGCGAACTGCTCGACATGCAGCTGGCGGCGCAAGGCCTGCATGTCGCCGAGGCCCTCGTCGCCTACGTCCAGACCCTGCTCGCCGCAACCCGCAACAGTGCGGAACTCGCCGGCGGACTGAGTCCGCGTGCCGGTCTCGGGCTGCTCGCCGTGGCGCGTGCATGGGCACTGCTCGACGGCCGCGACCACGTGCTGCCGGAGGACGTGCAGACCCTCTTCCCGCACGTCGCCGCGCACCGCCTGCACCTCGCCGGCGACGGCCGCCCGGCGCCGGCGGCGACGCTGGTGCGGCTGCTGCAGACCGTCGCCGTGGGCTGATGGCGCGCACCGCCGCATCGCTCGCCACGCGGCTGCGCCACGCCGGCGAGCGCTGGCTGTTCCGCATCGGCGCCCCGGAGCCTGCTCCGATCCGCCTCGGCCAGCGCCGCATCTACGTGCTGCCGAGCGCGGCAGGTGTCGGCTTCGCCCTCGCCCTGCTGGTGATGCTGCTCGCGGCGATCAACTACAACCTGAGCCTCGGCTACGCGCTCGTGTTCACCCTCGGCGGCAGCGCCGCGGCGAGCATACTGCACGCCTTCCGCAACCTGTACGGTCTGTCGATCCGCCCGGGGCGCTGCGCGCCGGTGTTCGCGGGCGAGACCGCCGTGTTCTCCCTCCTCATCGACAACCCGGCCAGCCGACGGCGCCCCGCCTTACGCCTGGGCGCGCAGGGACAATGGAGCGCGTTCGATCTCCCCGCCGCGGAAGAGACCGCCGTCGCCCTGGCCTGCCCCGCGCTCCGGCGCGGCCGGCTCGCGCTCGGGCGCAGCGTGCTCGAGACGCGCTGGCCGCTCGGCCTCATCCGGGCGTGGAGCGTGTTCGTCCCCAAGGCCGACTGCCTGGTGCTACCCACGCCGGAACCCGATCCGCCGCCCCTGCCCCCCGCAGGTGGCGACGCGACCGGCGCCAGCCGCGACGCGCGCACGGGTGACGAGGACTTCGCCGGCTTGCGCGCGCACCGTAGCGCGGACTCGCCCCGCCACGTCGCATGGAAGGCCGTGGCACGCGGCGGCCCGATGCTGACCAAGGAGTTCGCCGCAGGAGAGGGGCGCGAGCTGCTGCTCGACTGGGACCGCCTGCCCGCCGGACTCGACGCCGAGCGCCGACTGTCGCGGCTCACCGCCTGGGTACTCGCCGCCGAGAGTGAAGGACGCCGCTACGCGCTCGCCCTGCCCGGCATCCGCATCGCGGCAGCAACTGGCCGCGCCCATCGCGAGCGCTGCCTGCGCCTGCTCGCGCTCCATGGCCTTCCCGATCCGACAGCGGAGGATGGCGCATGAGCGTGGCTCGCGCACGGCGGCTGATCGGCCTCCGCCGCCGCGGCGGCCGGCTGGGTGGCACACGCACCGGCCCCCCGGCGCCTGCGCTGCGGCGCGACCAGGGCGCCTGGCTGCTCGCCGCCGCCGCGATGGCGATCGCACCTCATGCGGGCTGGCTGCCGGGGTGGATCGGGGCGCTCGGCCTCGGCCTGCTCGGGTGGCGTGCGCTGCTGCTGTGGCGCGGCCGCCGGCCGCCGCCGGGCACCCTGCTGTTCGCGCTCGCGCTCGCAGTCGCCGCAGGGGTACGTCTGGAGTTCGGCCACTTCTTCGGCCGCGAGCCGGGCGTCGCGGTGCTGGTCCTGCTGCTCGGCCTCAAGCTGCTCGAGACGCGCGCGGCGCGCGACATCCGCGCCGGGGTGCTGCTGTGCCTGTTCCTGCAGTTGGCGCTCTTCTTCGAGGATCAGTCCCTGCCCGTGGCCGCGCTCGTGCTCGCCGGCACCCTGCCCGCACTCGGCGCCCTGGTGGCGCTCGCCGACCCGGACGGGGGCGAGCGCGAACGCCTGCTCACCGCGGCTACCCTGCTCGCTCAGGGCCTGCCCTTCATGCTCGCACTGTTCGTGCTCTTCCCGCGCATCCAGGGCCCGCTGTGGGGCCTGCCGGCGGATGCGTTCTCGGCGCGCACCGGGCTGTCGGACACGATGCGCCCGGGCTCGATCAGCGCACTCGGCGAATCCGACGAGATCGCCCTGCGCGCCGCCTTCTCCGGTCCGCCGCCTCCACCGGCGCAGCGCTACTGGCGCGGCCCGGTGCTCACCCGCTTCGATGGTCGCGAATGGCACGCCGAGCCGGCCGCCGAATCCGCCTCGCCCCGCTACACGCCGCAGGGCGAGCGCATCGACTACCTGCTTACCATCGAGCCGCACCAGCGGCGCTGGCTGATCGCGCTCGAACATCCGGGGCCGGCGCGGCCGCCGATCCGCTATACCGGCGACCTGCGCGCGCTCGCCGCCGAACCCCTGCGGGCACGGGCGCGCTTCGCCCTCGGCGCGTATCCGCACACGCCAGTCGGCGTGGCCGAATCGCCCGCGGTGCTTGCCTCGGCCACCACCCTGCCCGCCGACAGCAACCCGCGCAGCCGCCGCCTCGCCGCCGAACTCGCCGCTGGCGCGCGCGACCACGCCGAGATCCTCGAGCGCGTGCTCGCCCGACTGCGCGCCCTGCGCCTGGCCTACACGCTGCGCCCGCCGCTGCTCGGCCGCCACGCGGCAGACGAGTTCCTCTTCGACGCCCGGCGCGGCTTCTGCGAGCACTTCGCCTCCGCCTTCGCCGTGCTGATGCGCGCCGCAGGCGTGCCGACCCGGATCGTGACCGGCTATCAGGGAGGCGAGATCAACCCGATCGACGGTCAGCTGGTGGTGCGCCAGTCCGACGCCCACGCCTGGACCGAGGTCTGGCTGCAGGGACGCGGCTGGCTGCGGGTGGACCCGACCGCGCTCGCCGCCCCCGAGCGCATCGACGGCGGGCTGGCCGCGGCGCTGGCCGACGCGGGCGAGTTGCCGCTGATGTTGCGCGCCGACATGGCCTGGCTGCGCGGCCTGCGCCACCGCTGGGAAGCTGTCGCGAACCTGTGGAACCAGCATGTCCTTGGCTACAATCCCGAGCGCCAGCGCGAACTCCTCGCGCGCATCGGCCTCGGCGCGGACAGACTGGCGCAGACCCTGGGCGTGCTCGCCGGCGCAGCGGTACTGCTGTTCGCCGCCCTCTATGCCTGGAGCCTGCGCGCCACGCGCGTGCGCGACCCGCTCGCGCGCACCTGGGAGCGCTTCTGCGCGAAGATGGCCGCCGCTGGCGCGGCCCGCCCAGCCTGGCAGGGGCCGCAGGACTATGCCGAAGAACTGGCCACGCACTTCCCGGCGCATGCCATGGAACTACGCGGCATCTGCATGCTCTACGCCCGCCTGCGCTATGGACCGCCCGCCCCGGAGCAGCAACTCCGGATTCTGCACAACCGCATCGCCTCACTGCGCCTGAAATGATCCCGACCCCGTCCCTCCCCGCCCGCCCTTCCTCGCCCACGCAGCGGCCGCCGTACCGGCAGCGCAAGCTCGGCGGGCTCCTCGCCGCCTTCGCGATCGCGCTGTGCACGCCCGCGCTCGCGCATGCGTCCTACGCCGAGCGCGAGGACGCGCGCGCCTTCGCCGCGGAAATCGCCAGCCGCCATGCACTCGACGCCGGCGAGATCGAGCGCGCGCTCGCCGGCGCCCGCCACGATCCGGAGGTGATCCGCCTGATCACGCCCCCCTCGCGCAAGGGCGTGCGTTCCTGGCGGTCCTATCGCGCGCGTTTCCTCGACCGCACCCGCATCGACGGCGGGATGCGTTTCTGGCATGAGCACGCCGATACCCTGGAACGCGCCGAGCGCGAGACCGGCGTCCCCGCCGAGGTCATCGTCGCGATCATCGGGGTGGAGACGATCTACGGGCGCAACACCGGCAACTTCGAGACCCTCTCCACGCTCGCCACGCTGGCCTTCGACTACCCGCCGCGCGCCGAACTCTTCCGCCGCGAACTCGAGGCCCTGTTCCTGCTCGCGCGCGAACAGGGACGCGACCCGGCGAGCTATTACGGCTCCTTCGCCGGCGCGCTCGGCTACCCGCAGTTCCTGCCGAGCAGCATGCGCGCCTATGCGGTGGACTTCGACCGCAACGGCGCCATCGACTTCGACGGTGACCCGGTGGACGCGATCGGCAGCGTGGCCAACTACCTGCGCGCGCATGGCTGGCAGGCAGGCGCACCGGTCGCAGAGCGCGCTCGCCTGTCGCCCGCGACCGATGCTGCCGGCCTGGTGGCGGCCGGCATCGAGCCGACGCTCGCGCCCGCGCTGCTCGCCGACAACGGCATCACCACCGCCGACGGCCGCCCTGTCGCCGCCGCGGCGACCCTGGTGGACCTGGAGACGCCAGGCGCCGACACCGAGTACTGGCTCGGCTACCGGAACTTCTACGTCATCACGCGCTACAATCGAAGCAGTTTCTACGCGATGTCGGTGTTCGAGCTCGCCGAGGCGCTGCGCCTGGGCCGGCTGGTGGAGGAGATCCGCGCCGAACGCCGCTGAAGGATCCGCCCATGCCCGCAAGCGCCCCGCCGTCGTCCTCCGACCCCTCCTCCCTCCGTCCAGCGCCGCTCGGCCTCGCCGACCTCGGCGGCGCGCTGCGTTTCGGCATCACGCAGTTCCGGGCCATTCCGCTCCTGAGCATGGCCTTCGCACTACTCTTCGTGGTGATCGGAGCCCTGCTCTTCGGCATTCTCGAGTTCGGCGCGATCGCGCCGATGAGCCTGTCGCTAGCCGGGGGCTTCATGCTCGTGGGTCCGGTACTGCTGGCCGGCTTCTTCGGTGTCTCCGACAAGCTGCGCAAGGGCCGCCAGCCGAGCTTCGGCGACATCTGGAGCGGTTTTCGGCAGATGCCGCGCGGCGGCTGGGTGGTGTCCTTCGTTTGCGGGCTGCTGTTCCTGATCTGGATCACCGACGCCGGCATCCTCTACGGCTTCATGGTGGGCCGCGAGCCGATCGGCTTCGTGCGCCTGCTGCGAATCGAGCAGGTCGTGATGGACTACGCCGGTTACAGCGCGATCATGGGTGGAGTGCTGGCCTTCATCCTGTTCGCCGTGTCGGCGTTCTCGATCCCGCTGATCTACGATGGCCGCGCGACGCTGGTGTCGGGCGTGGTGGCGAGCGTGCGTGCGGTGTTCGGTCGCTTCGGCGTGATGATGTGCTGGGCCTTCCTGCTCGCCGCGGTGATCATGGGCAGCGTCATGGCCCTGCCGCTGCTGCTGGTCAGCCTGCCGGTGATGGCCTACGCGAGCCGGGAACTCTACTTCCGCACCTTTCCCCCTGCCGCGCCCGCGACATGACGGGACTCCTGCGCGCACCCGCGGTTGTGCTTGCCTAGAGCAGCGCGTCGCGCGAGATTCCGCGCCGGCGCAGGATCCGGCGCAGCTGGCCCAGCGCCTCGAGCTGGATCTGGCGCACGCGCTCGCGGGTGAGTTCGAGGCGTTCGGCGAGTTCTTCGAGCGTGAGCAACTCGCACTCGTCGATGCCATAGCGGTGACGAATCACCATGCGCTGCTTGTCGTTGAGGATCGCGAGCCATTCGCGCACGAGTTGCTCGACTTCCGAGCACTGTATGCGAAGGTCGGCGGAGATCTGCTGCTCGTCCGCGAGCGACTCGCCGATCGACAAGGAGGGGTCGATATCGAGCGGCGCGTCGAGCGAGGCGGTGTGCTCGCCGAGCGCGAGGATGCTGCGCACCTCCTCGATCGTCTTGCCTAGCCGATTGGCGATCTGCTCGAGCGAGGACTCGCCGTTGCAATCGGCCTCGATGTGGCGCTGCGCGCGCAGGACCTGGTTGAGTTCCTTCACCACGTGGACGGGCAGGCGGATCGTGCGCGACTGGTTCATGATCGCACGCTCGATGTTCTGCCGGATCCACCACGTCGCGTAAGTCGAGAAGCGGAAGCCACGCTCGGGGTCGAACTTCTCGAGCGCGTGCATGAGGCCGAGGTTGCCCTCCTCGACCAGATCGAGCAAGGGAATACCGCGATTGAGGTAGTGCTTGGCGATATTGACGACCAGGCGCAGGTTGCGCTCGATCATCGTCTGCCGGGCATCGAAGTCGCCCATCCGCACGCGGCGGGCGATCACCAACTCCTCCTCGGCGGTCAGCAGCGGATTGGCGCCGATCTCGTTGAGGTAGAGCTGGGTGACGTCACTGAAGAACTCGTTCTCGACAACCGGCGGCGCCTGGAACGAGAACACCTCCACCTCAGGGGGAAGATCCGGTTCCTGCTGACTTTCCAGTTCATCAAGATTGACCGGTTCTTCCATCCTCGCCCTCCTCAGCGCGCAGGCAGATACCCGGCCGGATCGACCGCCTTGCCCTGCTTGCGGATCTCGAAATGAAGCTTGGGCCGATCGGCTTCCGAACTGCCGAGCTCGGCGATCTTCTGGCCCTGTGCGACCTGGTCGTCTTCCTTGACCAGGAGCTTGTCGTTGTGAGCATACACGGAGTTGTACTCCTGATTATGCTTGATCACGATCAATTTGCCATAACCCCGCAGGCCGCTGCCTGCGTAGACCACCTTGCCGGCCGCCGCCGCATACACCGGCTCGCCGACCGCGCCACCGATGTCGAGCCCCTTGTTGGAAGCCTCGTTGAAACCGGCGATCACGCTGCCGGAGGCCGGCCAGCGCCATTGGCCGCTCATCGTCGAGGGCGGCGCCTCCGCCGCGGCGGGCGGCGGACTCTCGACCGCAGCGGGCTCGGTCACCGGCGCACGGCCGCCGACCGGTTCCCGCACGGTCGGGACCGTAGCGGAGCCGGTCGAAGGGATCGGCGTCGCGATGGCCCCCCCAGCCCCCGCGATCGAGCCCGTCGAGGCCGACGGCGACACGCGCAGGCTCTGGCCGACGTGGATCTGGTCGGGGTCGGTGATCCGGTTCCACGACACCAGATCGGGCAGGGTGACGCCATATTGGCGTGCGATGCCGAGCAGGGTGTCGCCCGGACGGACGGTGTGATAACCCGAGGCCGGCGCGACCGCAGCGGCCGGTGCGGGCGAAACCCCGCTACCGTCGCGCACCGGCGCCGTCCCCTGCGAGGCGCAGCCGGCAAGCAGCGCGGCGGCGACGAGGGCGATGAGATGAGAAGTGTTCTTGTGCATCCGAAAATACCGTGATTCAGTCAGTACCCGCGATCAGGGGAACGAAGCGCACCGCCTCGCACCAGGTCTCGCGGAAGGTATTGCCCTGGCGCTCGATCAGCAACAGGCGCTGCTCCGCTCCACCGACCGGAATGATCAGCCGCCCGCCCGAGGCGAGCTGCTCCTTCAATGCCGGCGGCAGCCCGACCGCCGCTGCGGCGACGACGATGCTGTCGAAGGGAGCGGCCTCGGGGAGACCAAGACTACCGTCGGCAAGTTTCAGCCGCACGTTGGGCAGGCGCAAGGGGCGCAGGTTCGCGCGCGCGCGATCGAGCAGGCCGCGGATGCGCTCTACGGCATAGACCTCGGTGGCGAGCAGCGACAGCACCGCCGCCTGATAACCGCAGCCCGCGCCGACCTCGAGCGTGCGCCCGAGCTCGCGCCCGTTGCGCAGCAGTTCGAGCATGCGCGCCACCACGAAGGGCTGCGAGATGGTCTGCTGGAAGCCGATCGGCAGCGGCGTGTCGTCGTAGGCGCTGAATGCCAGCCCCTCGTCCACGAAGGCGTGGCGAGGCACCGCCTGCATCGCCGCGAGCACGCGCTCGTCGCGGATGCCTTGGGCGCGCAGGCGCTCGACCATGCGCGCGCGTGCGCGCGAGGCCTGCCCCGGGTCGGATGCGCGCACGCTCACCGCTGCAACCAGTCGAAGACCGGAGCGATCAGGCCGGTATGGGTGAGGTCGATCTGCAGCGGCGTGACCGACACGAAGCCGTTGGCCACCGCATGGAAGTCGGTGCCTTCTCCCGCGTCGGCGGCACCGCCCGCGGCACCGACCCAATAGACCGTCTCGCCGCGCGGCGTCTCGCTGCGCACCACCGGCTCGGCCTTGTGGCGCTTGCCCAGGCGGGTGACGCGGATGCCTTGCAGGCGCTCGTAGGCGACATCGGGCACGTTGACGTTGAGCAGCACCGGACGCGGAAAGGGGTTGCGCATGAAGCGCTCGGCGAGGTCGCGAGCGACGCGTGCGGCGGCGGTGAAATCGGTGGCCGACTTGCTCACCAGTGAGACCGCGATCGAGGGCACGCCAAGCAGAAAGCCCTCGGTGGCGGCCGCGACCGTGCCCGAATACACCGTGTCGTCCCCCATGTTGGCGCCGTGATTGACACCGGAGACAACCATGTCGGGAAGGTGGTCGAGCATCCCGGTGACCGCGAGATGGACGCAGTCGGTGGGGGTGCCATTGACGTGATAGAAGCCGTTGGAGGTCTGGCGAAGCGAGAGCGGACGGTCGAGCGTCAGCGAGTTGCTCGCGCCGCTGCGGTCGCGCTCGGGAGCGACCACGGTCACCTGGCCGATCGTGCCGAGCGCCTCGGCGAGCGCCGCGATGCCGGGGGCGAAGTAACCGTCGTCGTTGCTGACCAGGATGCGCATCTTGATTCCGTGCGGGTGGCTGCGAGGGATTGCAAGGGCCTGCAAGGGGCGCCGCGAACCGGCGGGAGCGGAGATATTAGCATGGCGTACCAGGCCGCACGCCTGGCGAACGGCACAAACAAAAAAACCGGCCTGGGCCGGTTAGTTTGATTGGTCGGGGCGGCGGGATTCGAACTCGCGACCCCTTGCACCCCATGCAAGTGCGCTACCAGGCTGCGCTACGCCCCGACACAAGCCGCCATTATAGCAGCGGTTTTCAGAAATACCAGTACTTTTGCTGCGCGATGATCAGCCCGCGAATCGTGCCGCGGATCAGGCGCGCAGTTCCTGCAGCGTGGCCGCAATCTCGGCGCGCAGTTGCCGCAGCGTGGACCTGCATTGCTCGAGTTCCACGCCGTTCTCCTGCTCCTGGATCGCCGACTCCCCAAGGCGGTTGCGCGCACCGGAGATGGTGAACCCCTCCTGATACAGCAGCTGGCGGATGCGCCGGATCAGCATGACCTCGTGGTGCTGGTAATAGCGCCGGTTGCCACCGCGCTTGACCGGTTTCAGCTGGGTGAACTCCTGCTCCCAGTAGCGCAGCACGTGCGGCTTCACGCAGCACAGCTCGCTCACCTCGCCGATCGTGAAATAGCGCTTCGCAGGAATCGGCGGCAGTTGCTCGCCACCGGTTTCAGGGCTGCTTGCTTGCATCGCTGAGTTGCTCCACCGCGGCCTTCAGTTTCTGGCTGGCATGGAAGGTGACCACGCGCCGGGCGGTGATCGGGATTTCCTCGCCGGTCTTGGGGTTGCGACCCGGACGCTGCGGCTTGTCGCGCAACTGGAAGTTGCCGAAGCCGGAGAGCTTGACGCTGTCGCCGCGCTCCAGCGCCGTCCGGATCTCCTCGAAGAAGCCCTCCACCATGTCCTTGGCTTCACGCTTGTTGAGCCCGACCTGCTCGAACAGCAGGTCGGCGAGCTCGGCCTTGGTGAGGGTCATGTCAGGCTCCCGCGCCTCGCAGGCGCGCACCCAGCACGGTTTCGGCATGCGTCACGAGCAGCGCGATGGCCGCATCCACTTCGGCGTCTTCGAGGGTGCGTCGAGTATCTTGCATCGATACCTTGAAGGCAAGGCTCTTCTTGTCATGATCGATGCCCTTGCCCTGGTAAAGGTCGAACAGCGCGATCTCGCGTACGAGCGCGGGTGCGGCCTCGCGCAGCACCTCGAGCACGCGCTCGACCGGAACCTCGTTGCCCACCACCAGCGCAAGATCGCGGCGCACCGCCTGCATGCGCGAGATCTCGGCATAGGCCGGCACGCGGGCGGCGAGCGCAGCATCGAGCGCAACCTCGAACACCACCGGCGCGGTGCCGAGCTCGTAGCGCTGCACCCACACCGGATGCAGTTCACCGAGCACGCCGATCATGTGCCCGTCCAGGCGCACCGCGGCCGCGCGCCCCGGATGCAGGGCGGGATGCGAGAGCGGGGCGAACTGCAGCTCGCGCGGCGCGAACAGCGCCTCGAGATCGCCCTTCACGTCGTAAAAGTCGACGCTGCGCGCGCGCTCGCCCCACTGCTCGGGCACCACCTGGCCGGCCGCCAGCGCGGCGATGTTCATCACCTGATGGAAGCCGCGCACCGGCTCGCCATCGGCCTTGCGCTCGAACACGCGTGCCACCTCGAAAACGCGCACGCGGTCGATCTGGCGCTTGCGATTGGCGGCGAGCGTGCCGACCAGGCCCGGAATCAGGCTGGAGCGCATCACGCTGAGGTGGCTGGCGATCGGGTTGGCCAGGCGGATCGGGTTCTCGTTGGCGCAGAAGTCGCGCTCCCAGGCCTCCTCGACGAAGGCGAAGTTGACCACCTCCTGGTAGCCGCGCGCGGCGAGCAGGTGACGCAGCGCCCACACCGGGCGTCCGTTCTCGCTGCTCGGCAGCATCATCAGGCTGCCCTGCGGGGCGATCGCCGGGATGTTGTCGTAGCCGTGCAGGCGGGCGATCTCCTCGATCAGGTCTTCCTCGATCTCGATGTCGAAGCGCCACGACGGCGGCGTGACGAGGAAGTCGTCACCTGTGCGCTCGACCTGCAGGTGGACGCGACGCAGCAGCGCGAGCATGTCCGCGTCGGCAAGCACGATGCCGAGCACTCGGCGCGCACGCGCCGGACGCAAACGCACCGGCGCGCGCGCGGGCAGCGCGTCGGTGGCGACGGCCTCGACCACCGGACCGGCCTCGCCGCCGCACAGCTCGATCACCAGACGGGTGGCACGCTCGAGGGCGCCGCGCGCAAGCTCCGGATCGACACCACGCTCGAAGCGGTGCGAGGCATCAGAGCCGAAACCGTAGGCGCGCGCGCGGCCCGCGATCGCATCGGGCGCGAAAAAGGCGCTCTCGAGGAAGACTTCGGTGGTGTCGAGGGTGATCCCGCTGTCCTCGCCGCCCATGATGCCCGCGAGCGCGAGCGCGCGCGCCTCGTCGGCGATCAGCAAGGTGTCCGCAGCCGGGGTCACCGTCTGCTCGTTGAGCAGCAGCACCTGCTCGCCCGCACGCGGCAGGCGCACATGGATGGCGCCCTGCAGCTTGGCGTTGTCGAAGGCATGCAGGGGCTGGCCGAGCTCGAGCATGACGTAGTTGGTGATGTCGACCAGCGCGCTGATCGAGCGGATGCCGCTGCGCACCAGGCGGCGCACCATCCAGTCGGGCGTCGCGGCGCGCGCGTCCACGCCGCGCAGGATGCGGCCGCAGTAACGCGGACAGGCTTGCGGCGCATCGAGCACGATGTCGCGGCGGGCCTCGATCGCGGGCGCGACCGGGTCGATCGCGAGCGGACGGAACTCGCCGCCGGTGATCGCCGCGACCTCGCGCGCCACGCCGGTCAGGCTCAGGCAGTCGGCGCGGTTGGGGGTCAGCTTGATGGTGAACAAGGTGTCGTCCAGGCCGAGGTAGGCGCGGATGTCGGTGCCCACCGGGGCATCCTCGGGCAGCGCGTAGAGGCCGGAGTGATCCTCGGAGAACCCGAGCTCGCGCGCAGAGCACAGCATGCCGAAGGACTCGACGCCGCGCAGCTTGGCCTTCTTGATCTCGAACTCGCCGGGCAGGACCGCGCCGACCACCGCGCATGGCACCTTCATGCCGGCGGCAGCGTTGGGCGCGCCGCAGACGATCTGCAGCAATTCGCCGGTGCCGGCGTCGACCTTGCACAGCTTGAGCTTGTCGGCGTTGGGGTGCTTCTCGGCCTCGACGATCCTGGCCACCACGACGCCGCGGAAGGCGGGCGCGGCGGGTTCGGCCTCCTCGACCTCGAGGCCGGCCATGGTCAGCAGATGGCCGAGTCCGGCGCTGTCCAGTTGCGGATCGACGAAGGTCCGCAGCCACTGTTCTGAGAATTGCATGATTCGATTACCCGGATTGCGTGGTAGGGCGCAGCTTGTGCGAAGCCGCTCAGCGGAACTGGCCGAGGAAGCGCAGGTCGCCCTCGAAGAACAGGCGCAGGTCGTTCACGCCGTAGCGCAGCATGGTGAGGCGGTCCGGCCCCATGCCGAAGGCGAAGCCGGTGTAGCGCTCGGGGTCGATGCCGCCGAAGCGCAGCACGTTGGGGTGCACCACGCCGCAGCCGGCGATCTCCAGCCAGCGCCCCTCGAGCGCGCCGCTCATGAAGGCGACGTCGATCTCGGCCGAAGGCTCGGTGAAGGGGAAGAAGGACGGGCGGAAGCGCACCTGCAGGTCGTCGGTCTCGAAGAAGCGGCGCAGGAAGTCGGCGATCACGCCCTTGAGGTCGGCGAAGCTCACCGTCTCGCCCACCCACAGGCCCTCGACCTGGTGGAACATCGGCGAGTGGGTGGCATCGGAGTCCACGCGGAAGACACGGCCGGGCGCGATGATGCGCAGGTCGGGCATGGCATCGGCGTCACGGTGGCGCGCGACGTGGGCCTGCATGGCGCGGATCTGCACCGGGCTGGTGTGGGTGCGCAGCAGCACGTCGTCGTGGCCCTCGAGATAGAAGGTGTCGTGCATCGAGCGCGCCGGGTGGTTCTCGGGCGTGTTGAGCGCGGTGAAGTTGTGCCAGTCGGTCTCGATCTCGGGACCGTCGGCGACCACGAAGCCGATCGAGCCGAACAGGCGCTCGACGCGCTCGAGGGTGCGGCTCACCGGATGCAGTCCGCCCTGCACGCCACCGCGCCCGGGCAGGGTGACGTCGAGCGCCTCGGCGGCGAGCTGGGCGAGCAGCGCGGCTTCGCGCAGCGCGTTGCGGCGGCCTTCGAGCGCGGCCTCGATCGCGGTCTTGGCGGCGTTGATCGCGGCGCCCGCCTCGCGGCGCGCCTCGGGCTCGAGCTTGCCGAGCGCCTTCAGGCGCTCGGTGAGCGCGCCGGACTTGCCGAGGTAGCGCGCCTTGGCCTGTTCGAGCTGCGCGCCGTCGACCGCGGCGGCGAATTCGGCGGCGGCCTGTTGTACCAGTTGATCGAGCTGTTCCATGTCCCTGCCCTGGCGGAATGCAGTGTTGCGGGATGAGCGCTGCGGAGCGCACCGCTCATCGGGAATTCGGGGGAGTCCGGTCGCGGCGCCCGCCGGGCGCCGGGAATCCAGAAAAAAAAAGGAGGCCAGGCCTCCTTTTTTTTGGCTGCGCGCGATTACGCAGCGAGTTTGGCCCGGGCCTGCTCGGCAATCGCGGCGAACGCCGGCTTGTCGAACACGGCCAGATCGGCCAGCACCTTGCGGTCGATCTCGATCGCGGCCTTCTTGAGACCGTTCATGAACACGCTGTAGGTCAGGCCCAGCTCGCGCGCGGCGGCGTTGATACGCGCGATCCACAGGGTGCGGAACTGACGCTTGCGCTGACGACGGTCGCGGTAGGCGTACTGACCCGCCTTCATCACCGCCTGCTTGGCGATGCGATAGACGTTCTTGCGACGGCCACGGTAACCCTTGGCCTGGGAGAGGACTTTCTTGTGACGGGCGCGGGCGGTTACACCACGTTTGACTCGGGGCATTGCGGTCTCCTATCAGGCGTACGGAAGCATGGCGCGGATCAGCTTTTCATCTGCCGCATGCACTTCGGTCATGCCGCGCAGGTGACGCTTCACCTTCGTCGTCTTCTTGGTCAGGATGTGGCGCTTGAACGCCTGGGACCGCTTGATCCCGCCGCTGGAGCGGACCTTGAAGCGCTTCTTCGCTCCGCTCTTGGTCTTCATCTTGGGCATTGCTGAGACTCCATGTTTTTGGATGACACCAGGTAGCACCGAAAAGCCCGGCGCGTTTTGTTACCCGGCACCACTTGTTTTCCGCCGGAGGGAAATTCCTTCCCGCGGTCTCGCCCCTCGCGAGGCGATTTCTTCGGGAAGAAGCTCAGTGCTTCTTCTTCGGCGCGATGATCATGATCATCTGGCGCCCTTCCATCTTGGGCATCTGCTCGACCTGGCCGAGTTCCTCGAGGTCCGCCTTCACGCGCTCGAGCTGGCGCAGGCCGAACTCCTGGTGCGCCATCTCGCGGCCGCGGAAGCGCAAGGTCACCTTGCACTTGTCGCCTTCTTCCAGGAAGCGCTTGAGGTTGCGCAGCTTGATCTGGTAGTCGTTCTCGTCGGTGCCGGGGCGGAGCTTGACCTCCTTGACCTGCACCTGCTTCTGCTTGAGTCGGGCTTCGTGGGCCTTCTTCTGTTCCTGATACTTGAACTTGCCGAAATCCATCAGCTTGCACACGGGCGGCACGGCCATCGGTGCGATTTCGACCAGATCCAGCCCGGCCTCTTCGGCCATGCTGAGGGATGCGTTCAGGGAGACGATACCGAGCTGCTCGCCCTCCTCGCCGACCAGCCGGACCTCAGGCGCAGTGATCTCCCGATTTACGCGCTGCTTTTTTTCTTGTGCGATGGTTCAACTCTCCACGAAAACCAATATCAGACCGATCCGGCTTTCGCTTCAACTTCGCGAAGCCAGCGTTCGATCAGCGAATCGAGGGACATTTGGCCAAGATCCTGGCCACCCCGGGCACGTACGGCCACCAGGCCTGCCGCCTTCTCCTTCTCGCCGATGACGATCTGGTACGGCAGCTTCTGCACGCTATGTTCGCGAATTTTATAGTTAATCTTCTCGTTGCGCAAATCCGCCTCGACGCGGAAGCCGGCCTTCTTCAGCCTCGCCACCGCCTCTTCGGCATATTCGGCCTGGCCCTCGGAGATGTTCATCACCACCGCCTGCACCGGGGCGAGCCACAGCGGCATGGCGCCGGCGTGATGCTCGATCAGGATGCCGATGAAGCGCTCCAGCGAACCGAGGATGGCACGGTGCAGCATCACCGGGATCTTCTTGGTGTTGTCCTCGTCGACATACTCGGCACCGAGGCGCACCGGCAGATTGAAGTCGAGCTGCAGCGTGCCGCACTGCCACACGCGGCCCAGGCAATCCTTCAGAGAGAACTCGATCTTGGGTCCGTAGAAGGCGCCCTCGCCCGGCTGCAGCTCGTACTGCAGACCCTGCGCGTCGAGCGCGGCGGCAAGCGCGGCCTCGGCGGCATCCCACTGCTCGTCGGTACCGACGCGCTTCTCGGGGCGGGTCGACAGCTTCACCTGCACGTCGGTGAAGCCGAAGTCCTGGTACACCTGCTGCAGCAGGCGGATGAACTCGGCGGATTCGGCCTGCACCTGGCTCTCGGCACAGAAGATGTGCGCGTCGTCCTGCACGAAGTTGCGCACGCGCATGATGCCGTGCAGCGAGCCGGAAGGTTCGTTGCGGTGGCAGGAGCCGAACTCGGCCATGCGCAGCGGCAGGTCACGGTAGCTCTTGAGGCCCTGGTTGAAGATCTGGATGTGGCAGGGGCAGTTCATCGGCTTGACCGCGTAGTCGCGCTTCTCGGACTGCGTGGTGAACATCAGGTCGGAGTACATGCCCCAGTGACCGGACTTCTCCCACAGCGAGCGGTCGACGATCTGCGGCGTCTTCACTTCCTGGTAGCCATGCTCGCCGATCGTGCGGCGCAGGTACTGCTCGACCTGCTGCCACAGCGTCCAGCCCTTGGCGTGCCAGAACACCATGCCGGGCGCCTCGTCCTGGATGTGGAAGAGGTCGAGCTGGCGGCCGAGCTTGCGGTGGTCGCGCTTCTCGGCCTCCTCGATCATGTGCAGGTAGGCGTCGAGCTCGTCCTTCTTCGTCCACGCCGTGCCATACACGCGCTGCAGCATCTCGTTCTTCGAGTCGCCGCGCCAGTACGCACCGGCCAGCTTCATCAGCTTGAAGACCTTGAGCTTGCCGGTCGAGGGCACGTGCGGGCCGCGGCACAGGTCGATGAAATCTCCCTGACGGTACAGCGACACGTCCTCGCCCGCCGGGATCGAGGCGATGATCTCGGCCTTGTAGTGCTCGCCGATGCCCTTGAAGAAGTCCACCGCCTTGTCGCGCGGCCACACCTCGCGATGCACGGGGATCTCGCGCTTGGCGATCTCGGCCATGCGCTGCTCGATGGCCTGCAGGTCCTCGGGGGTGAAGGGACGCTTGTACGAGAAGTCGTAGTAGAAGCCGTTGTCGATCACCGGCCCGATCGTCACCTGGGCGTCGGGGAAGAGCTCCTTCACCGCGTGCGCGAGCAGGTGGGCCGTGGAGTGGCGGATGATCTCGAGGCCTTCGGCGTTCTTGTCGGTCACGATGGCCAGATCGGCGTCGGCCTCGAAGCGGTGCGAGAGATCGACCAGCTTCCCGTCGGTGCGACCGGCGATCGCCGCCTTGGCGAGACCGGCACCGATCGAAGCCGCAACCTCGGCGACGGTCACCGGGTGATCGAAGCTGCGCACGGAACCGTCGGGAAGCGTGATGTTGGGCATGGCTGTAGCCTCGGGCTGTTGTCGCCCCGCGAGGCGCAGGACGTACAGGGGAAATCGGGAAAAACGTGGACGAAAAAAAAGCGCGGTTTGGGCGCGCTTTTTTCTCTTAGCAGACAAGCGGAGCCGACCTGTTCAGTTTCCGGCCTGAGTGGTAGTTCGGAACATGACTTTTCGACTCCAGAATCCTGGTAGGCGCGATTGGACTCGAACCAACGACCCCCACCATGTCAAGGTGGTGCTCTAACCAACTGAGCTACGCGCCTGCTGAAGTCCCGCATTATAGACACTGCGAAGAACTTGTCAAAGTTTTTTTGCAGTGTCGCGGAACGGGATCATTTCTTGAGGCGGGTCACCACGAAAAGGATCACCACCGCGCCGATGACCGCACCGAGGAAACCCGCGCCCTCGCCGGCGTGATAGATGCCGAGCGCCTGGCCGCCGTAGGTGGCGACCAGCGAGCCGGCGATGCCGAGCAGCGAGGTCATGATGACCCCGAGGCCGTCCTTGCCGGGGTGCAGCAGGCGCGCGACGAAGCCGACGATCAGGCCGATGAGGATGGTTCCGATGATGCCCATGATGCTCTCCGTAAGAGGATGGGGGATGGAGCCGGCGCCGCGCCGCTCAGCCTTGCGGCCAGGCGGCGAGGAACTGCTTCCAGTGCGGTGCGTCGATGCGGCCGAGCGCCTCGCGCACCGTCTCCACCTCCGCCGCCCACGCGGCGGCGTCGAGATGCCCGCGCATGCGCTCGAAGCGCAGGTAGACGAGGTAGGTGTTGACGACGTCGGTCTCGCAGTAGTCGCGGATCTCGGCGATCCGGCCCTCCTGCCAGGCCTGCCAGACCGCCGAACCGTCCATGCCGAGCTTGCCGGGATAGCCCATGAGCTTGGCGAGGTCGTCGAGCGGCGCGCTCGCGCGCGGCTGGTAGAGCGCCAGCAAGTCCATCAGATCCAGATGACGACTATGGTAGCGGCTGATGTAGTTGTTCCACTTGAAGTCGCGCGAGTCGTGGTAGTCGCCCTCGCCCTGGTCCCAGTAGCGCGGTGCTGCAACGCCGTGCAGCATGCCGCGGTAGTGCAGCACCGGCAGGTCGAAGCCGCCGCCGTTCCACGACACGATCTGCGGCGAGTAGCGCTCGATGCCGTCGAAGAAGCGCTGGATGATCTCGCCCTCGCCGCTCTCGGGCTCGGAGAGCGAGAACACCCGGAAATGCTGCGCGTCGCGCAGCACGCAGGAGATCGCCACCACGCGCTGCAGATGGTGCGGCAGGAAGTCGTTGCCGTGGCTGGCGCGGCGCTGCTGGAACGCCCACTCCGCGACCTCGTAGTCGGACAGGCCCGCGGGCAGGTTCTCGATCGCGCGGATGCCGGCGACGTCGGGAATGGTTTCGATGTCGAAGACGAGGACCGGCATCATTTCCTCGACCACGCAGCGCCCTGCTGCACCCACCAGCCCGGCTGCGCGCGCTCGAGCCAACGCTGCGCGAAGGTGCGGCGCACCTCGGCCTCCCACTCGGGGTGACCGTTGGCGCGCGCGATCTCGCGGTAGAGCGCGGCACGGTCGGCATTTTCGGCGGCAACCGCGGCGTTGGCCTGGGCGCGCTGCGCGAGCGGCACCGCCGCGGCGTCGCGCAGGCTCACGGTACCGTCTGCGGCGATGCCCACCGCACCCGACGCATACAGCGGCGCGAGCTGCGCGTGGCGCTGCTGCATCGTCTTGCGCAGCGCGGAGATCGCCGGGGTGTCGATCTCGAGGTTGCCCTGCGCATGCACCGGGAAGGCGAGCGCGAGGCCGACGAACAGGGCCGCCAGGCGGCCCGCCCAGGAGCCGGACGGCATCGAAGCGGATTTCATTTCGCGTCTCCCGCGGCCGGCGGCGTGACAGGCGCGCTGCCCGCACCCTCGCGCAGCTGCCAGACCTCGTCGATGATCCGGTCGGCGGCCTTCTCGGCCGCCGCGGCCGGGAAATAGATGTTGATCGTGACGCAGGCCGCGGTGCTCGCAACCAGCGCAGCCGCGAACAGCCAGCGCGCAACAGGGTTCATGCCGTCCTCGCGGGATATGCAGATTCAATCGATCGTGGGAGAGACGCCCTCGGCCACCACGCGCTGCAGGCGGGCCACCAGTTCGTTCCAATCGACGCGCCGATTGTAGCCGATGACGTCGAGTGCCGGGACGCCTCCGCCACGCACGATGGTGAAGCCGCCATCGGCGCGCGCGGCGCCGTCCGGCGCCGCATCCAGCCCGTCCATCTCGCATACGCCCTTGGCAAGCCGGCAGCGCAGGCCGAGCTCGCGATAGCCGAAAGTCTCGAACAGGCGCAGCACGCTGCGCTGCACCGCCGCGAGCGCGCCCCCGCCGCCGAGCGCGCCGAGGTTCTGCACCGCGCGCTGGCTGATGCGGCGGCGCTCGTCGCCGGCGATGCTGGCGATGCGGGCGTCGAAGGCCGTGGGCCGCCAGCTCGACAGCTCCAGGCCGCGCACATCGGCGTCGATATGACCGGTGATGCTGCCGAAGCTGAAGGCCTCGGTAAGCTGGGCGAGATCGATGTGGCGCGCCTCGATCTCGCCCGTCAGGTGCGAAGCGACGCCGAAGGGTTCGTGCACGCGCAGTCCGCTCGCCTGCACCCACCCGCCAAAGACGGACACCGCGAGCGTGCCGTCGAGCACGAGCTCGCCCGGACGCAGGCGCAAGCCCGGCACCGCGGCCGACATCACCCCCGCCATGCGCGGCAGACCGAGCGCCTCGGTGAGCAAGGGCATCGACACCGGCTCGAGGACCGCGCCAGCGCTCCCCTCCCAGCCTGCGACGGACCAACCGAGGGTGAGATCCCGGAGCACCAGCGCACCGTCGAGCAAGGGGATGCGCGCGCCCGGCAGGCGCAGCCCGGCGGGCCCGAGCACCGCGTCGAGCGCGAAGGCCCCGAGCGCGAGCTTCTCCCAGCGCCCTCCGCCAACCTGCAGGGCGGCCTCGCCCCGGCCGCGCGAGGACCAGCGCACGCGCCCATCCACGGGGCCGAAGGCGAGCACCTCGGCGCGCGCCTCCTCCGCTACGCCGCCTGCGGCGATTCCCTCGCCCTGCGGCGACGCGAGACCGAAGCCCGCCCCATGCAGTTCCACGTCGACCGTCTCCAGCCGATCCCGGCGCAATTCGGCACGCAGGTCCGCCCGCCCCTCGAGGCGCAACCGCTGCGCACTCGCCGGCGCCAGCAGCGGCGCCAGCCAGCGCGGGCCGATGCGGACGAGATCGACATCGGTGAGCTCGACCGCGAGGGTGTCCAGCGTGCCGGCGAAGGTGTCGAACACGCCGCGCGCGGAGGCGGCTGCAACCCCATCGAGCGCCAGCTCGCCGCGCTCGAGCACGATCCGGCGGCCGTCGAAGCGCCCGTGCGCGCGCAGCCGCGGGCCGGCCTCGAAGAGCAGCGGATGCACATAGGCCGCGCCCGCGTCCCAGTCGAGCTGCGCCGCCCAGGACCACGCCGCGCCCGTCCCACGTGCATCGAGCGTGAAACCGGCCTCCACGCCCTCGGCTGCACGCAGACCGTCGCCACTTCCGAAGCCGCCGCCCGCGATCCGGCCGCGCAGGGTTGCGGATGCGTCGCCCACACCCGCGGGCCGGTAATCGAGCTCGGCATCGAGCACGCCGACGGCCTCGAGCTCGCGCAGGCGCGCGGCGAGCTCGGCGAGCCAGGGCTCCAGCAGGGCCGCGGTCGCCGCAGGGCGGATCCGGTGCAGACGGGCGCGCAAGCGGCCATCCGCTTGAATGGCAGCCTCGATGCGGCCGCCTTCGGCCAGGCGCAGCACGATCCGCGCCGCCCCGGGGCCGAGCGTCGCCTCGATGTCGGCCTCGAAGGGCAATCTCCGCCCGCGCAGCTCCAACCGTGCCACGCTGCACCCGAGCACGCCGTCGTCGAGATGCAGGCGACCGCAACGCAGCGAGAGCGCGCGCCACTCGCGCGCACCGACCCGCAGGCGGCCGACCGCGATCTCCCCGCTTTGCGCATGCGCGTCGAAGCGCACGCTCAGCTCCTCCGCAGCAAGGCCGGGACGGGTGATCTCGGCGATCTGGAGGGCGAGCACCCGAAACACCGTTGCGCCCGCAAGCGGAACGGCGGTCGCCAGCATCAGCAGCAAGAGGGCGCAGGACGCCACGCGCAAGCCGCGACCGCGGCGGGACGACTCCCGTTCGGCACCTGCAGCCTCCACGCGACGCGATCGCCGCGTCACCCGCGGCCCGTCCAACCGAAGGCGCTCAGGCCGGGAACACACCCGTCGACAGGTAACGGTCGCCGCGGTCGCAGACGATGGAGACAATCACCGCGTTCTCGACCTGCGCGGCGATGCGCAGCGCGACATGCATCGCGCCACCCGAGGAGATGCCCGCGAAGATGCCCTCCTCGCGCGCGAGCCGTCGGGTCATCTCCTCGGCGTCAGCCTGGCTGACGCGCTCGAAGCGATCGACCCGCGGGCGCTCGAAGATCTTCGGCAAGTACGCTTCGGGCCACTTGCGGATGCCGGGGATGGACGAGCCCTCCTCCGGCTCGCAGCCGACGATGCAGATGTCGGGATTGCGCTCCTTGAGGAAGCGCGAGGTGCCCATGATGGTGCCGGTGGTGCCCATCGAGCTGACAAAGTGGGTGATGCGGCCGCCAGTCTGCTCCCACAGCTCGGGGCCGGTACCCTCGTAGTGCGCCACCGGGTTGTCCGGGTTGGCGAACTGGTCGAGGATGATGCCGCGGCCCTCGTCGCGCATCTTCTCGGCGATGTCGCGCGCCATCTCCATGCCGCCCGAACTCGGCACCAACACGAGCTCGGCGCCGAACGCGCGCATGGTCTGACGGCGCTCGACGCTCTGGTTCTCCGGCATCACCAGGATCATGCGGTAGCCGCGGATCGCCGCGGCCATCGCGAGTGCGATCCCGGTGTTGCCGCTGGTGGCCTCGATCAGGGTGTCGCCCGGCTTGATCTGGCCGCGCGCCTCGGCGCGCATCACCATCGACAGCGCCGGGCGATCCTTGACCGAGCCGGCCGGGTTGTTGCCCTCGAGCTTGGCGAGGATCACGTTGTTGCGGCCGGCGTCGATGCGCTTGAGGCGCACCAGCGGCGTGCGGCCGACGTAGTCTTCCAGCGTCCTGAATTCCATTTCTACCCTGTGGAGTGGGGTTCTTCGGGAGGGTTCGTCGGGAGGTGGACTCCCGACCGGCCCGCCGGGTTCGCCGCGCTTCAGGGCGTCAGGTCGAACTCTTCGGTGCGCCGCGGTGGATAGGTCTCCCAGCCGCCGCAGGCCGGGCAGCGCCAGTGGAACTGGCGCGCCTTGAAGCCGCAGGTGTTGCAGCGATAGCGTGCGACGCGTCGGGTGTGACCGTGGATGAGCTGCTTGATGAGGTCGATGTCGGCGCGCTGTTCGGCCGGCGCGTTGAGCGCCGCCGCCTCGAGCAGCTTGTCGAGCCCGAGCAGCGTGGGGTTGCGGCGCAGCTCCTCGCGCACCATCTCGTAGGCCGCCTTGGGCCCCTCGCGCTCGAGCTCCCAGTGGAATAGCTCGTCGAGCAGGTCGAGCGAGGCGTGCCCGGCGAGCCAGGCACGCAGCAGCTGGTGCCCCTGAGCCACGCGACCGAGGCGCCCGCAGGCGTCCATGACGCGCTCGGCGACGAGGGCGAGGTAATTGGGGTCCTGGTTTTCGATGCGCTGCCAGGCTTCCAGCGCTTCCTCGTCACGGCCCTGGGCGGCATGCAGGTCGCCGAGCAGCAGGCTCGCGCGCACGCAGCGGCGATTGACCTCGAAGGCACGATCGAGATGGCCCCGCGCCTCGTCGTGGCGCGAGTTCGCGAGCGCCGTGGCAGCGAGCTCGCAATGGAAGTTGGCGACCTCGGTGTGCCACATCACGCCTTCATGGCCAGGCAGCGCCTCGGCGACCTCGATCGCCTTGGCCCAGTCCTTCTCCTGCTGGTAGATCTCGAGCAGATAGCGCAGCGCGACATCGTTGGCGCGCGTGCCGCGCAGGCGCAGAAAGGCAGCCTCCGCGCGGTCCAGCAGGCCGGCCTTGAGAAAATCCTGGCCAAGCTCGCCGAGCGCCTGCAGGCGATGCTCGTCACTGATGTCCTCGCGGTCGACGAGCAGCTGGTGGATGCGGATCGCGCGGTCGGTCTCGCCGCGACGGCGAAAAAGGCTGCCGAGCGCGAAGTGCAGCTCGACGGTCTGCGGGTCGATGCGCACCGCCTCGACGAAGGCGTCGATCGCCTTGTCGGGCTGCTCGTTGAGCAGGAAATTGAGCCCGCTCAGGTAGGAGCGCGGAAGCGCGCGCGACTCCTGCACCACCTGGCGGATGTCGATGCGCGCGGCCAGCCAGCCGAGCGCAAAGAACAGCGGCAGCGCGAGCAGCCACCAGTATTCGATTTCCATCGGGGATCAGGGCATCGGCAAGCGGGACTCTGCCGCGGCGAGCGCGGTCTCGGTCGAGGCCTTCTCGCGCTCGACGAGCTCGACCTGGCGGCGCAGGCGCGAGATCTCGCGGCGCTGGCGCATCATCGAGGCAAGCGTCGCGGTGACGCCGATCAGGGCGCCGGCGGCGAAGGTGACCAGGATCACGAACACCAGCGGAAGTTGCCACTGGATGCCGAAAAAGAAGTTCAGCGTGACCAGATGGTCGTTCTTGATCGCGAAGCCGAACAAGAGGAAGAACAGCAGCAGGCGGATGATCCAGATGATTGCACGCATGACCGGCATGATTCCCGAACGATGAACAAAAAGAAGGCGACCGCAGTCGCCCTCCATTATTGCCTGTAAACCGATCGCCGCGCGGTCAACTTCCGCCGAGATCCACCCTTTCGCGCAATTCCTTGCCCGCCTTGAAATGCGGGACGTATTTTTCCGGCACCAGCACCTTCTCGCCGGACTTGGGATTGCGCCCGGTACGGGGCGGACGGTAGTTCAGCGCAAAGCTGCCAAACCCGCGGATCTCGATGCGATCACCGCGCGCGAGCGCGTCGGTCATCGCATCGAGAATCATCTTGACCGCGTAATCGGCGTCCTTTGCGACCAGCTGGGGAAAACGCTCCGCCAGCTGGGCGATCAGCTCCGATTTGGTCATGATCGGACAGATTACTGCTTCTGCTCGTTCAGCTTGGCCTTGAGCAGGGCACCCAGGTTGGTGGTACCGGCGGAAGCGGAGCTCTCGGAAGCCAGCTTGCTCATGGCTTCGGACTGCTCGACCTGGTCCTTGGCACGAATCGACAGGCTGATCGAGCGGGTCTTGCGATCCACGTTGATCACCAGCGCCTCGACCTCATCCCCTTCCTTGAACATGGTGGTGAGGTCGTCGACACGGTGCGGAGCGGCCTCGGACGCGCGCAGGTAGCCTTCGACGTCGTCACCCAGCGAGATCACCGCGCCACGGGCCTCGACCGACTTCACGGTGCCGCGCACGAGGCTGTTCTTCTCGTGGGTGGCGATGAAGTTGGTGTAGGGGTCGCCCTCGAGCTGCTTGATGCCGAGCGAAATGCGCTCGCGCTCGACGTCGATCGCCAGCACCACGGCCTCGACCTCGTCGCCCTTCTTGAAGCGGCGCACGGCATCCTCGCCCGACTCGCTCCACGACAGGTCGGACAGGTGCACCAGGCCGTCGATGCCGCCTTCCAGGCCGATGAACACGCCGAAGTCGGTGATCGACTTGATCTGGCCACGGACCTTGTCGCCCTTCTTGTGGTTGATGGCGAAATCGTCCCACGGGTTGGACATGCACTGCTTCATGCCCAGCGAGATGCGGCGACGGTCTTCGTCGATCTCGAGGATCATGACCTCGACCTCGTCGCCCAGCTGCACGACCTTGGTCGGGTGGATGTTCTTGTTGGTCCAGTCCATCTCGGACACGTGGACCAGGCCCTCGATGCCCTGCTCGACCTCGACGAAGGCGCCGTAGTCGGTGATGTTGGTGACCTTGCCGAACAGGCGGGTGCCCTGCGGGTAGCGGCGCGAGATGCCCACCCACGGGTCTTCGCCGAGCTGCTTGAGGCCGAGCGAGACGCGGTTCTTTTCCTGGTCGAACTTGAGCACCTTGGCTTCGATCTCGTCGCCGACCGACAGCACTTCGGACGGGTGACGGACGCGGCGCCAGGCCAGGTCGGTGATGTGCAGCAGGCCGTCGATGCCGCCGAGGTCCACGAACGCACCGTAGTCGGTGATGTTCTTGACCACGCCCTTGATGACGGTGCCTTCCTTGAGGTTGGCGAGCAGCTTCTCGCGCTCTTCGCCCATCGACTCTTCCAGCACGGCGCGACGCGAGACCACGACGTTGTTGCGCTTGCGGTCGAGCTTGATGACCTTGAACTCGTATTCCTTGCCTTCGTACGGCGTGGTGTCCTTGACCGGACGCATGTCGACCAGCGAGCCCGGCAGGAAGGCGCGGATGCTGTTGGTCATGACGGTCAGGCCACCCTTGACGCGGCCGGTGATGACGCCCTTGACCAGGGTGCCTTCGTTGAGCGCCTTCTCGAGGTCGTTCCAGGCGGCGATGCGCTTGGCCTTGTCGCGCGACAGGCGGGTCTCGCCGTAGCCGTCTTCGAGGGCGTCGATGGCGACGTGGACGAAGTCGCCGATGTTGGCTTCGAGTTCGCCGCGGTCGTTGCGGAACTCCTCGATGGGCACGTAGCTTTCGGACTTCAGGCCGGCGTTGACGACGACGAAGTTCTGGTCGATGCGCACGACTTCGGCGGTGATGACTTCACCGGCGCGCATTTCCTGGAGGGCGAGGCTTTCCTCGAAGAGGGCGGCAAAGCTTTCTTCGAAGGCAGGGGTGGCGTTGGACATAAAAGGTGGATTCCGGCACCGCCGTGGGACGGCAAACATGGCTGGTTCAAGAAAAAACGCGCCGGAGCCCACGCTCCCGCGCGATTGCGTTCAACCGGACGACTTGCCCCCCCGCCCGACGAGATCGAGAACGAAGGCGACGGCCTCGTCGACGTCCCGTTGAGTGGTGTCGAGCAGGGCCGCATCCGGCAGCTTCACGAGTGGCGCCACAGGCCGGGCGGCATCGCGCGCATCCCGTTCCTGAAGGTCTTTCAGAAGACTTTCCATGTTAGCAGCCAAACCCTTTTCGATCAACTGCTTATGGCGGCGTTCGGCGCGCGCCTCGGCCGAGGCGGTGAGGAAGACCTTGAGCCCTGCATCGGGGAAGATCACCGAGCCCATGTCGCGGCCTTCGGCCACCAGGCCGGGGGCCGCGCGGTAGTCGCGCTGGCGGTCGAGCAGGGCCGCACGCACCGCCGGCAGCACGGCGACCTTCGAGGCGCCGACCGAGCAGGCCTCGGAGCGGATCTCGTCGGTGACGTCGCGGTCCGCGCCCTCTCCCAACAGCACCCGCCCGCCCTCGAAGCGCGCCGGCAGACCCGCGGCGAGCGCGGCCACACCGGCCTCGTCGTCGAAGGCCACTCCCGCGCGCATCGCGGCCAGCGCCACCAGGCGGTAGAGCGAGCCGCTGTCGAGGTAGTGCCAGCCCAGCGCCTCGGCGACGCGTGCCGCCACCGTGCCCTTGCCCGAGGCCGAGGGACCATCGATGGCCAGCACCGGCACCGGCCGCGCCACCTGCGCAAAGGCCTCGAAATAGCCGGGGAAGGTCTTGTTCACGCACTTCGGGTCGTTGATGCGCACGCGGCAGCCCCCCAGGCTCGCCAGCGAGAAGCACATCGCCATGCGGTGGTCGTCGTAGGTGTCGATCGCCGCCGGCTGCAGGCGCGGCGGGCGCTGCACCACCAGGTAGTCGGCGCCCTCCTCCACCTCGGCGCCGAGCTTGCGCAGCTCGGTCGCCATCGCGGCGATGCGGTCGGTCTCCTTGACCCGCCAGCTCGCGATGTTGCGCAGCCGGCACGGCCCGTCGGCGAACAGCGCCGCCACCGCCAGCGTCATCGCCGCGTCGGGGATGTGGTTGAGGTCGAGGTCGAAGGCCTTCAGCACGCCGCCGGCGGGCGCCGCGGCCTCGATCCAGTTGTCGCCCAGGGTGATGCGCGCGCCGAGTTGCTCCAGCGCCTCGGCGAAGCGCACGTCGCCCTGGATGCTGGTCCGCCCCACGCCTTCCACCCGCACCGGCCCACCACCGATCGCCCCGGCGGCGAGGAAATAGGATGCCGAAGAGGCGTCGCCCTCGACGAACACCGTGCCCGGGCTGCGGTAGCGCGCGCCGCCCGGCACCACGAAGCGCTCCCAGCCCTGCTGCCCGACCTGCACGCCGAAGCGCGCCATCAGCTCGAGGGTGATGCGGATGTAGGGCTTGGAGATGAGCTCGCCCACCACCTCGATCGTGGTCTCCACTCCGGTCAGCGGCAGCGCCATCAGCAGCGCGGTGAGGAACTGGCTGGAGACATCGCCACGCACGCGCACCACGCCACCGGGACGGATCGTGGCGGGCTTGAGATGCAGCGGAGGGTAGCCCTCGTTGGCGGTGCAGGTGATGTCGGCGCCGAGCTGGCGCAGCGCGTCGACGAGGTCGCCGATCGGGCGCTCGTGCATGCGCGGTACGCCCGACAGGCGGTACTCGCCGCCCGACAGCGCGAGCGCCGCGGTGAGCGGCCGGAAGGCGGTGCCGGCGTTGCCGAGGAAGAGATCGCCGGTCTTGACCGGGAAGGGGCCGCCGACGCCGCATACACGGTAATCCAGGCTGTCGCCCTCGCGCCGCCAATCGACGCCGAGCGCGCGCAGGGCCTCGAGCATGCGTTCGACGTCGTCCGACAGCAGCAGGTCGCGGATGTCGGTCTCGCCCTCGGCGAGCGCGGCCAGCAGCAGCACGCGGTTGGAGATGCTCTTCGAGCCGGGCAGGCGGACGCTGCCGGCGGCGCCCAGCATCGGGGGCAGATCGAGAAATTCCATCATGACCTCAGAAAACGGGGCCGTCCCCGCGAAACAGGAAAAAGCGCAGGCTCACTCGGCGGTACGGATCGGCAGCCCCTCGGCCCAGGCGTTGCGCGCGCGCCGGGCGCGCTCGAACACCGCCTCCAGGCCGTCGCCATCGCCCTCGACCAGCATCATGCGCAGGCGCGCGAGTTCGCCGAGGTAGGCATCGAGTTCCTCGAGCAGCGCGACCCGGTTGGCGACGCAGATGTCGCGCCACATCTCGGGATGACTGCCGGCGATGCGGGTGAAGTCGCGGAAACCGCTCGCCGCATGCGAGAACAGCAGCGGCGCGTTGCTGCGCCCGGCGAGGTCGTCGACCAGGCCGAAGGCGAGCAGGTGCGGCAGGTGGCTCACCGCGGCGAAGACGCGGTCGTGCTCCTGCGGTGTCATGCCGACCACGTTGGCACCGCAGGCCTCCCACGCGTCGCGCACCTTCTGGACGGCCTCGGGGCGACTCTCGGGCAGCGGCGTCAGCACCACCTTGCGGCCCATGTAGAGCTCGGCGAAGGCGGCCTCGACCCCGCTCTTCTCGGCGCCGGCGATCGGGTGCGCCGGCACCACGTCGGCGAGCGCGCCACCCAGATGAGTGCGCAACGCGGCGACCACGTCGCGTTTGGTGCTGCCGGCGTCGGTGACGATGGTGCCCGGGCGCAGGTGCGGCGCCATCGCGGCGAGGATCGCGTCGGTCTGCCCCACCGGCGCGGCGAGCAGCACCAGGTCGGCGCCGTCGAGCGCATCCGCCCAGCCCTCGGCGATCTCGTCGATCACGCCGAGCGCGCACGCGCGCTCGAGCACTTCGCGCCGGCGGCCGATGCCGACGATGCGCTCGACCGCGCCCGCGCGCCGCAGCGCGAGCGCGAAGGAGCCGCCGATCAGCCCGACCCCGCAGACGACCAGCTTGCCGATGTGCGCCATCGTCCGCCCCCTGCTCAGGCGAGCGCCTGGCGCAGCGCCTCGATGAAGCGCGCGTTTTCCTCGGGCAGACCGATCGACACGCGCAGCCAGTGCGGCATGCCGTAGGCGGCGATCGGACGCACGATCACGCCCTGGCGCAGCAGCGCCTGGTTCACCCCGATCGCGTCGCCCACCTTGAAGGTGACGAAGTTGCCGGCCGAGGGGATCCATTCGAGGCCAAGTTCGCGGAAAGCGGCGACGAGCTGCGTCATGCCGCGGCGGTTGAGCTCGGCGCTGCGGGCGAGGAATTCGTCGTCGCCGAGCGCCGCCTCGGCCGCGGCGAGCGCCACCGAGGACACGTTGAATGGCTGGCGCACCCGGTTCATCAGGTCGGCCACCTCGGGGTGGGCGATGCCGTAGCCCACGCGCAGGCCGGCCAGGCCGTAGGCCTTGGAGAAGGTGCGCGACACCAGCAGGTTGGGGAAGCGCGCCAGCCAGGCGATTGAGTCGTAGCGCTGCTCGGGGGCGAGGTATTCGGTGTAGGCCTCGTCGAGCACCACCAGCACGTGGCGCGGGACCTTGGCGAGGAAGGCCTCGAGCTCGGCGCCCGGGACGAAGGTGCCGGTGGGGTTGTTCGGGTTGGCGATGAAGACGACACGGGTCTGCGGCTCGATCGCCGCCGCCATGGCGTCGAGGTCGTGGCCGAAGTTCTTCGCCGCCACCTCGATGCCGCGCGCGCCGCGCGCGTTGGTGGCGAGCGGATAGACCGCGAAGGCGTGACGCGAATACACCGCCGACAGCCCCGGCGCGAGGAAGGCCTGCGAGGCCAGCTCGAGGATGTCGTTCGAGCCGTTGCCGATCACGAGCTGCTCGGGCTTGACGCCGAAGCGTTCGCACAAGGCCTTCTTGAGCGCGAACGCGCCGCCGTCCGGATAGCGCGAGACCTCGCCGATCGCGGCGATCGCGGCATCGCGCGCGCGCGCGCTCATGCCGAGCGGGTTCTCGTTGGAGGCGAGCTTGACGATGCTCTCCTCGGGGATTCCCATCTCGCGGGCGAGCTCCGAGATCGGCTTGCCCGGCTGGTAGGCCATGATCGCGCGGATGTAGTCGGGGGCAAGGCTGGCAATGCTCATGGGTCGTCTCCTGCTGCGGCCCGCACTCCCCGCGCGGGCCTGGTGTGCAATCGGGGCCGCGCTCAGATCGCCGCGACCGGATAGGAACCGATGATCTTCACGAAGGCGGCGCGCTCGTCGAGCTCGCGCAGCGCGGCCGCCACCTCGGGGTCTTCGCGGTGGCCGTTGATGTCGGCGTAGAACACGTACTCCCACAGCCCGGAGCGCGCCGGGCGCGACTGCAGCTTGGTCATGTCCACGCCGTGGCGGGCCATCGGCTCGAGCAGGCTGTGGATCGCCCCCGGCCGGTTGGGCGCGGAGAACACCAGCGAGGTGCGGTCCTTGCCCGAGGGCCCGGCGTCGTGGTCGGCGATGACCAGGAAGCGCGTCGTGTTGTTGGGATCGTCCTCGATGTTGGGCGCGAGGATGTTGAGCCCGTAGAGCTGCGCCGCGGCGTCGCCGGCGATGGCGCAGGACTCGGGATCCTCGGAGGCCATGCGCGCGGCCTCGGCGTTGCTCGCCACCGGGATGCGCGGCAGGTGCGGGAGGTTGCGGTTGAGCCACTCGTGGCACTGCGCCAGCGACTGCGCGTGCGAGTAGATGCGGCGGGCGGCGCCGATGCCCTCGGCGCGCGACATCAGCTGCTGGTGGATGCGCAGGCGCACCTCGCCGCAGACCTTGAGCGGGTTGGCCAGCAGCAGATCGAGCGTGCCGCCGACCGCGCCCTCGGTGGAGTTCTCCACCGGCACCACGCCGTAGTCGGCATTGCCGGCTTCCACCGCGCGGAAGACGTCGTCGATCGCCGCCATCGCCAGGAAGTTGGGCGCGGAACCGAAGTGCTTGCGGCTGGCGCTCTCGGAGAAGGTGCCGGCGGGGCCGAGGTAGGCCACGCGCAGCGGCTGCTCCAGCCCGAGGCAGGCCGACATCACCTCGCGGAAGATGGTCTTCACCGCATCGGAAGACAGCGGGCCGGGGTTGAGCTCGGCCAGCCGGCGCAGCACCTGCGCCTCGCGCTCGGGGCGGTAATACATCACCCCGCGCTTGATCTCGCCCACGCGCTGCGCGCAGCGCGCGCGCTCGGCGAGGCGGGCGAGGATTTCCTCGTCGATGCGGTCGATCTCGTTGCGCAGTTTCAGCAGTTCGTCGCTCATGCTCGGCCCGTGGCCCCTCCGGCTTGCGTCCTGATGTTGTCCCGTGTTTCCGTCCCGCCTTGCCCTGCCCCGCGCGGCCTCAGCCGCGGCGGGCGGCGAAGTCGCGCATGAAGTCGACCAGCGCCTGCACGCCCGCGAGCGGCATCGCGTTGTAGATCGACGCGCGCATGCCGCCGACCGACTTGTGACCCTTCAGCTGCACCAGCCCGGCGGCCTTGGCCTCGGCGAGGAAGGCGTCGTTCAAGGTCTCGTCCTTGAGGAAGAAGGGCACGTTCATGCGCGAACGGCAGGCCGGGTCGATGCGATTCTCGTAGAAATCGCTGGCGTCGAGGAAGTCGTACAGCAGCTTCGCCTTGGCGACGTTCTGCGCCTCGATCGCCGCCACCCCGCCCTGGCGCTTGAGCCACTGGAAGACCAGCCCGGCGATGTAGATGCCGTAGGTGGGCGGCGTGTTGTACATCGAGCCGTTGTCGGCCACGGTCTTGAAGTCGAAGGCGGTGGGGCAGTGCGGCATCGCGCGCCCGAGCAGGTCCTCGCGCACGATCACGATGGTGAGACCCGCCGGGCCGATGTTCTTCTGCGCGCCGCCGAAGATGAGGCCGTACTTCGAGACGTCGATCACACGCGACAGGATGTGCGAGGACATGTCGGCCACCACCGGCACCTCGCCGCGGCCGATCTGCGCGAGGTCGGGCTCGAAGGGGTACTCGAGGCCGCCGATGGTCTCGTTGGTGCAGGTGAACACGTAGGCCGGGTCGGCCGACAGCCTCCAGTCCGCCATCGCCGGCACGGTGGTGAAGCCGCCCGCCTCGGACGAGGCGGCGATGTTCACCTCGGCGTACTTGCGCGCTTCCTTCTGCGACTTCTGCGACCACGAACCGGTGACCACGTAGTCGGCCACACGCCTGTCGCCCATCAGGTTCATCGGGATGATCGCGTTCTCGGCGATGGCCCCGCCCTGCATGAAGAGGACGCGGTAGCCGGCCGGCACCGCGAGCAGCTCGCGCAGGTCGGCCTCGGCCTGGGCGGCGATCGCGGTGAATTCCTTGCCGCGATGGCTCATCTCCATGACGCCCATGCCGCTGCCGTGCCAGTCGAGCATCTCGTCGGCGGCCTGGCGCAGCACCTCTTCGGGCAGCACCGCGGGACCGGCGCTGAAGTTCCACACGCGACTCATCAGGCCTCTCCTTCCTCGTCCGCAGCGGGGGCCTCGCCCTCGCCCGGCGCGGCTTGTGCGCCGCCTTCGGCCTCGCCGCCCTCGGCGCCCTCGCCGCTGGCACGCATGCTCTCGTCCGACTCGGACTCGGCCACCTTCTCGATGCTGGCGAGGAAGGTGCCCTCGTCCAGGTTGATCAGGGTCACGCCCTGGGTCGAGCGGCCCATCTCGCGGATGCTCTCGACGCTGGTGCGGATCAGCACGCCGCCGGTGGAGATCAGCATCACCTCGTCGCTCGGCTCGACCAGCACCGCGCCCACCAGCCTGCCGTTGCGGTCGCTGGTCTGGATCGCGATCATGCCCTTGGTGCCGCGGCCGTGGCGGGTGTATTCCGCCACCGGGGTGCGCTTGCCGTAGCCGTTCTCGGTCGCGGTCAGCACCGACTGCGACTCGTCCTTGGCCACCAGCATCGCGATCACCGCCTGACCGTCCTCCAGCGTCATGCCGCGCACGCCGCGCGCGTCGCGCCCCATCGGGCGCACGTCGGTCTCGGCGAAGCGCACCGCCTTGCCGGCGTCGGAGAACAGCATCACGTCGCACTGGCCGTCGGTGATCGCCACCCCGATCAGGTGGTCGCCGTCGTCCAGGTTGACCGCGATGATGCCGGCCTTGCGCGGATTGGAGAACGCGGTGAGCGCGGTCTTCTTGACCGTGCCTTCCGAGGTCGCCATGAACACGAAGTGCTCCTCGTCGAACTCCTTGATCGGCAGCACCGCGGTGATCTTCTCGCCTTCCACCAGCGGGAAGAGGTTCACGATCGGCTTGCCGCGCGAGTTGCGCGTGCCCTCGGGGACCTCGTACACCTTGAGCCAGTAGCAGCGCCCGCGGTTGGAGAAGCACAGCACCGTGTCGTGAGTGTTGGCGACGAAGAGGTGGTCGATGAAGTCCTCGTCCTTCATCGAGGTCGCCTGCTTGCCGCGGCCACCGCGGCGCTGGGCGCGGTAGTCGGCGAGCGGCTGGCGCTTGAAGTAGCCGGTGTGCGACAGGGTCACGACCATGTCTTCCGGCGTGATCAGGTCCTCGATGTTGATCTCGGCGGTGTTCATCACCAGCTCGGAGCGGCGCGGATCGCCGAACTGGTTGCGGATCGCGCCGAGCTCCTCGACGATGATCGCGGTGATGCGCTCGGGGCGGGCGAGGATGTCGAGCAGGTCGGTGATGACGTCCATGACCTCGCGGTATTCGCCGACGATCTTGTCCTGCTCCAGCCCGGTCAGACGCTGCAGGCGCAATTCGAGGATGGCCTGGGCCTGGGCTTCGGACAGCCGGTAACCCTGCGCCTGCAGCCCGTACTGCGGATCCAGCCCTTCCGGCCGGTAGCTGTCGGCCAGTGCGCGCGCCAGCATCTCCTCGACCAGCGCCGAGCGCCACTCGCGCGCCATCAGCTCGCGCTTGGCATCGGCCGGCGTGGGCGCGGCCTTGATCAGCGCGATGATCTCGTCGACGTTGGACAGCGCCACCGCCAGGCCTTCGAGGATGTGGCCACGATCGCGCGCCTTGCGCAGCTCGAAGATGGTGCGGCGGGTGACGACCTCGCGGCGGTGCTCGAGGAAGCACACCAGCATCTGCTTGAGGTTGAGCAGGCGCGGCTTGCCGTCGACCAGCGCCACCATGTTCATGCCGAAGCTGTCCTGCAGCTGGGTGTGCTTGAACAGCTTGTTCAGCACCACCTCGGGCATCTCGCCGCGCTTGAGCTCGATCACCAGGCGCATGCCCGACTTGTCCGACTCGTCGCGGATCTCGCTGATGCCCTCGATCTTCTTCTCGTTGACCAGCTCGGCCATGCGCTCCTGCAGGGTGCGCTTGTTCACCTGGTAGGGCAGCTCGTCGACGATGATGGCCTGGCGATCGGTCTTGCCGATCGGCTCGAAGTGCGTGCGCGCGCGCATGATCACGCGGCCGCGGCCGGTGCGGTAGCCCTCGCGCACGCCGGCCAGGCCGTAGATCAGGCCGGCGGTGGGGAAGTCGGGCGCCTGCACGATGTCGATCAGGGCCTCGATGTCGGTGTCGGGCTCGGCGAGCAGCTTCAGGCAGGCGTCGACGATCTCGCCCAGGTTGTGCGGCGGGATGTTGGTCGCCATGCCCACCGCGATGCCGGCCGAGCCGTTGATCAGCAGGTTGGGGATGCGCGCGGGCAGGACCAGCGGCTCCTTCTCCGAGCCGTCGTAGTTCGGCCCGAAGTCCACCGTCTCCTTGTCGATGTCGGCCAGCAGCTCATGGCCGATGCGCGCCATGCGGATCTCGGTGTATCGCATCGCCGCCGCGTTGTCGCCGTCGACCGAGCCGAAGTTGCCCTGGCCATCGACCAGCATGTAGCGCAGCGAGAAGTCCTGCGCCATGCGCACGATGGTGTCGTACACCGCGGTGTCGCCGTGCGGGTGGTACTTGCCGATGACGTCGCCGACGATACGCGCCGACTTCTTGTAGGCGCGGTTCCAGTCGTTGGACAGTTCGTGCATCGCGAACAGCACGCGCCGATGCACCGGCTTGAGGCCGTCGCGCGCATCGGGGAGCGCCCGCCCCACGATCACGCTCATCGCGTAATCGAGGTAGGAGTGGCGCATCTCCTCTTCGAGGCTGATCGGCAGGGTTTCCTTGGCGAACTGGGTCATGCTTCAAGGCGGGCGAGCCGCGAAAACCAAAACATGTGATCTTACCATGCCACCATCGCCGGCCTTCGTTCGCGGGCGCATGCCGCGGACGATGCTAGCCCGTCGGACATTTTTCCGCCGCGCCTCTTGAACTCGCGCAGACCGTCCCCAAGTACCCGGCTGTTTCGCATTCCAACACGGAGCCAACCGACATGCAGGACCCGAACCAGGCCAGCCAGAACCCCACCGACCAGCCGGCGGAACAGGCCGCGCAGGGCGGCGCGCAGCAGCCCGCGCAGCGAGGCCCGGAGCTCGACCTCCAGGCCGCCGCTGCGGCGGCGGACACCGCGCCGGAGAACGGCATCGACAGCATGCCGAGCCTCGAGGAGGCGCTGCGCCAGGCCGAGCTGAAGGCCGCCGAGCACCACGACGCCTGGCTGCGCGCCAAGGCCGAGACCGAAAACCTGCGCCGACGCGCGCAGGACGACATCGCCAAGGCCTCCAAATTCGCCGCCGAGAAGTTCGCCACCGCGATGCTGCCGGTCAAGGACAGCCTGGAGGCCGCGCTCGCCACCGAGAACCAGACCGTCGAGAAGATGCGCGAGGGCGTGGAGCTCACCCTCCGGCAGCTGATCTCCGCGTTCGAGGGCGCCAAGCTCGCCGAGGAGAACCCGCTCGGGCAGAAGTTCGACCCCAACAAGCACCAGGCGATCAGCATGGTCGAGGCCGATGCCGAGCCCAACACCGTCGTCACCGTGCTGCAGAAGGGCTACCTGCTCAGCGAGCGCGTCATCCGCCCGGCGATGGTGATGGTCTCCAAGGGCAAGGCCCAGTAACCCCCGCAGGCAAATTCGCGCGGCGCGCTTGAAAGCGCGTCCGCCCGCCCCATATTCGAACCAGACCGGCGCGCCACAGGCCGCGCCACCCGAATCCAGACGAAAAAGGAACTCTCATGGGCAAGATCATCGGTATCGACCTCGGCACCACCAACAGCTGCGTCTCCGTGATGGAAGGCGGCAAGCCGAAGGTCATCGAGAACTCCGAAGGCGCGCGCACCACCCCCTCGGTGGTCGCCTACGCCGAAGACGGCGAGATCCTGGTCGGCGCGCCGGCCAAGCGCCAGGCGGTCACCAACGCCAAGAACACCCTGTTCGCGATCAAGCGCCTGATCGGCCGTCGCTTCCAGGAGAAGGAAGTGCAGAAGGACATCGACCTGATGCCCTTCACCATCACCAAGGCCGACAACGGCGACGCCTGGGTGGAAGTGCGCGGCAAGAAGATCGCGCCGCCGCAGGTCTCCGCCGAGATCCTGCGCAAGATGAAGAAGACCGCCGAGGACTACCTCGGCGAGGAAGTCACCGAAGCGGTCATCACCGTGCCGGCCTACTTCAACGACAGCCAGCGTCAGGCCACCAAGGACGCCGGCCGCATCGCCGGCCTGGAAGTCAAGCGCATCATCAACGAGCCCACCGCGGCCGCGCTCGCCTTCGGCATGGACAAGAAGCCGGGCGACTCCAAGATCGCGGTGTATGACCTCGGCGGCGGCACCTTCGACATCTCGATCATCGAGATCGCCGACCTCGACGGCGAGCACCAGTTCGAGGTGCTGGCGACCAACGGCGACACCTTCCTGGGTGGCGAGGACTTCGACCAGCGCATCATCGACTACATCGTCACCGAGTTCAAAAAGGAACAGGGCGTCGATCTCAAGAACGACGTGCTCGCACTGCAGCGCCTGAAGGAAGCCGCCGAGAAGGCCAAGATCGAGCTGTCCTCCGGCCAGCAGACCGAGATCAACCTGCCCTACATCACCGCCGACGCCTCGGGCCCAAAGCACCTCGCGATCAAGATCACCCGCGCCAAGTTCGAGTCGCTGGTGGAAGACCTGATCGAGCGCTCGATCGAGCCCTGCCGCATCGCGCTCAAGGACGCCGGCCTCAAGGTCTCGGACATCGACGACGTGATCCTGGTCGGCGGCCAGACCCGCATGCCCAAGGTCATCGACCGCGTGAAGGAGTTCTTCGCCAAGGAGCCGCGCCGTGACGTCAACCCGGACGAGGCCGTGGCGGTGGGCGCCTCCATCCAGGGCGGCGTGCTGCAGGGCGAGGTCAAGGACGTGCTGCTGCTCGACGTCACCCCGCTGTCGCTCGGCATCGAGACCCTGGGCGGCGTGATGACCAAGCTGATCCAGAAGAACACCACGATCCCGACCAAGGCCAGCCAGGTCTTCTCGACCGCCGACGACAACCAGTCGGCCGTGACCATCCACGTCCTGCAGGGCGAGCGCGAGATGGCCTCGGGCAACAAGAGCCTGGGCCAGTTCAATCTGTCGGACATCCCGCCGGCGCCGCGCGGCATGCCGCAGATCGAGGTCACCTTCGACATCGACGCCAACGGCATCCTGCACGTGTCGGCCAAGGACAAGGCCACCGGCAAGGAGAACAAGATCAAGATCCAGGCCAACTCCGGCCTGTCGGACGAGGAAGTCCAGCGCATGGTGCGCGACGCCGAGGCGCACGCCGAGGAAGACAAGAAGGCCCACGAGCTGGTCGACGCGCGCAACCAGTGCGACGCGCTGATCCACTCGACCAAGAAGGCACTGACCGAGTACGGCGACAAGCTCTCCGACGACGAGAAGTCCAAGATCGAAGCCGCGATGAAGGAGGCCGAAGAGGCCATCAAGAGCGGCGACAAGGACAGCATCGAAGCCAAGAGCCAGGCCCTGGCGATGGCCGCGCAGAAGCTCGGCGAGCACATGTACGCCCAGGCCCAGGCCGAAGGCGGCGCCCAGCCAGGTGCCGGCGCGAGTGCGGGAGCGGGCGGCCAGCAGGCCGGCGGCAAGGCCGACGACGCCGACGTGGTGGATGCCGAATTCACCGAAGTGAAGGACAAGAAGTAATCGTCGTTCTGGCGAATCCTTCGCGGCCGAGCCCCGCCGGAGCCCTGCTCCGGTGCCGGCTCGGCCTTTGCTTGAGACCAGACTGAGCGCAGCACCATGTCCAAACGCGATTACTACGAAGTCCTGGGCGTCAACCGCGACGCTGGCGACGACGAGATCAAGAAGGCCTACCGCAAGCTGGCCATGAAGTTTCATCCGGACCGCAATCCGGACAACAAGGAAGCCGAGGAGAAGTTCAAGGAGGCCAAGGAGGCCTACGAGATGCTCTCCGACCCGCAGAAGAAGGCTGCCTACGACCGCTACGGCCACGCCGGCGTCGATCCGTCGATGGGCGCGGGCCCCGGCGCGCAGGGCTTCGACGGCTTCGCCGACGCCTTCGGCGACATCTTCGGCGACCTCTTCGGGGGCGGCGGACGCGGCGGGCGCTCGAACGTCTATCGCGGCGCCGACCTGCGCTACAACCTCGAGATCACCCTGGAAGAGGCCGCGCGCGGCGCCGAGAAGACGATCCGCATCCCCACCGTCGAGGAGTGCGGCACCTGCCACGGCAGCGGCGCCAAGCCCGGCACCCATCCCAAGCCCTGCCCCACCTGCCAGGGCCACGGCCAGGTGCGCGTGCAGCAAGGCTTCTTCTCGATCCAGCAGACCTGCCCGAAGTGCCACGGCAGCGGCAAGATCATCCCCGACCCGTGCCGCGACTGCGGCGGCGCCGGCCGCACCAAGAAGCAGAAGACGCTCGAGGTGAAGATCCCCGCCGGCATCGACGACGGCATGCGCCTGCGCCACGCCGGCCACGGCGAGCCCGGCCTCAACGGCGGCCCGCCGGGCGACCTCTACGTCGAGATCCACATCCGCAAGCACGCGGTGTTCGAGCGCGACCACGACGACCTGCACTGCGAGATGCCGATCAGCATCACCACCGCGGCGCTCGGCGGCGAGATCGAGATCCCGACGCTGGAAGGCATGGCGCGGCTGAAGATCCCCGCGGAGACGCAGAGCGGCAAGGTCTTCCGGCTGCGCGGCAAGGGCATCAAGAACGTGCGCAGCCACGTGCACGGCGACCTGATGTGCCACGTGGTGGTCGAGACCCCGGTGAACCTGACCGAGCGTCAGAAGGAGTTGCTGCGCGAGTTCGAGGAGAGCGCCAGCGGCAACGCCACCCGCCACAACCCCAAGGCGCAGGGGTGGATGGACAAGGTGCGGGACTTCTTCGGCGGCTGACACCTGTTCGCGGGCGCGGGGCGGGCCCGGTTTCAGCCGCCTCGCGCCCGCCGCCGCGCGTCGCGGCTCGTAACGTCGATCGCGACTTGCGTCGCTCCCACGGAAACCGTCACGCCCGCCGCCGCGCGTCGCGGCTCGCGACGTCGATCGCGACTTGCGTCGCTCCCACGGAAACCGTCACGCCCGCCGCCGCGCGTCGCGGCTCGCGACGTCGATCGCGACTTGCGTCGCTCCCACGGAAACCGTCACGCCCGCCGCCGCACGTCGCGGCTCGCAACGTCGATCGCGACTTGCGTCGCTCCCACAGAAACCGTCACGCCGGCCAACGCCCGATGCGTCCCCCGTAGGAGCGACGCAAGTCGCGATTTCAGCCGCCCAACGACCGCCGCGCGACTGAGAGGCTCAGGCCAGCCCTTCGGCCTGGTCGGGCAGCCAGACCTGCTCGCCGTTCGGGCGGTAGGCCAGCAGGTGGGCGACGATGCCGCCCTGGATCGACATGATCATGGTCTCGAGCGCCTTCTGCACCGTATCGTCGCTCGGCTCGCGCCCGCCCTGCCCGCTCAGGCAACCGACGAACATCATGTCCCAGCTCTGCCCGGTGTGGCGCGACTCCTCGACCAGTTCCTCGAAGCTCTGCAGCTCGTCGGGCTTCTTGTCCACATACATCACCGGAACCAGCGCCCCGCCCTCGCCCTGCTCGAACTTGGCGCGCTGCTCGGCGGTGGCCTTCTCCGGCAGCTCGGCGCGGGTGAAGACGAGCAGCAGGCGCTGCGGTTCGGGTTGCTGGCGCGCGGCGTCGAGCAGGCTCTGGAAGCCGGTGATGATCATGTGCGGGGTTCCTTGTACGGGTTCGGATCGTTTGGATTCAACTCGGCCAGCCACGGCAGCGCCTGGCGATACCGCGGTGACCTGCGCCACAGCACAGCGCTGATGCCGACCAGCGCAGTCGCCCCGCTGGCCGCTGCAGGCTCAGGCGCGGCGCCAGGTGGTGCCGCCGGGGCCGTCCTCGAGGATCACGCCGGCCTCGGTCAGCTCTGCGCGGATGCGGTCGGCCTCGGCGAAGTTCTTCGCCTTCTTGGCGGCCGCGCGCTCGGCGATCTTCGCCTCGATCGCGTCGGCGTCCAGCCCGTCCGCGTCGGGCGCACCCGCCTGCAGGAAGGCCTGCGGTTCGCGTCCCAACAGGCCGAGCACGCCGCCGAGCGCCTTCAGTTGCGCGGCGAGCGCCGGCGCGGCGCTGCGGTTGACCTCGTTGGCGAGCTCGAACAGTACCGCCACCGCTTCGGCGGTGTTGAAGTCGTCGTCCATCGCCGCGCGCAGGCGCTGCGCGAAGGGCTCGCTCCAGTCGACCACCGGCTCACCGGCCACCGGCACGTTCTTGAGCGCGGTGTACAGGCGGGTGAGCGCGTTGCGGGCGTCCTCGAGGTGGGCGTCGGAGTAGTTGAGCGCGCTGCGGTAGTGCGCGCGCAGGATGAAGAAGCGCACCACCTCCGGATCGTACTTCTGCAGCACCTCGCGGATGGTGAAGAAGTTGCCGAGCGACTTCGACATCTTCTCGTCGTCGACGCGCACGAAGCCGTTGTGCATCCAATAGTTGACGAAGGCGTGGCCGTGCGCGCCTTCGGACTGGGCGATCTCGTTCTCGTGGTGCGGAAACTGCAGGTCCATGCCGCCGCCGTGGATGTCGAAGTGGTCGCCGAGCAGGTCCGAGCTCATCGCCGAGCATTCGATGTGCCAGCCCGGCCGGCCCTCGCCCCAGGGCGAGGCCCACTTCACCTCGCCCGGCTCCTCGACCTTGGCGTGCTTCCACAACACGAAGTCGAGCGGGTCGTTCTTGTCCTGCGCTACATCCACACGCTCGCCGGCGCGCAACTCGTCGAGCGACTTGCCCGACAGCTTGCCGTAGCCGTCGAACTTGCGCACCGCGTAGCACACGTCGCGGTTGCCGGCCACGTAAGCCAGGCCCTTCTGCTCCAGGCGCGAGATCAGCGACTGCATCTGCGCGACGTAGTCGGTGGCGCGCGGCTCGTGGTCGGGGCGCAGCACGCCGAGCGCGTCGGCGTCCTCGTGCATCGCGGCGATGAAGCGGTCGGTGAGCTGGCGGATGCTCTCGCCGTTCTCCTGCGCGCGGCGGATGATCTTGTCGTCGATGTCGGTGATGTTGCGCACGTAGGTCACGTCCAGCCCGCTCGCGCGCAGCCAGCGCGCCACCATGTCGAACACCACCATCACGCGCGCATGGCCGAGGTGGCAGAAGTCGTACACCGTCATGCCGCAGACGTACATGCGGACCTTGCCGGGTTCGATGGGCGTGAAGGCTTCCTTGCTGCGCGACAGGGTGTTGTAGATGGAGAGCATCGGTGCGGGCGGGTCGTTGCTGGAGGCCGGCCGCAGGCGGAACGCGGGCGGCGGCTCGATTGTGAGGGGGGGGGCTTGTTGCTAGAATCCGGCGCTCGAGGCGGACTTCGGCAGGCCCACGCAAGCGCGCGAGTATAGCACGCAGCCTCCGCCCCCTTCCCCGGGCCCGGCCGCCCGGCGTGCATCGGGAGCGCATGCGGCACGCGCATCGGGCTTGCCCGGAGCGCCCGCGTCCTGCCAGCTCTCCAGCCATCCCGGCGGCCATCCTTCCGCCCCATTCCAGGAGTCCCCATGAAACGACACCTGCTTGCCTTCGCCACCGCGGCCAGCCTAGCCTTCCCGGTGCTCGCCGCCAACCCGACGGTCGAGCTCAAGACCAGCCAGGGCGATATCGTCGTCGAGGTCTTCGCCGACAAGGCGCCCAAGTCCGCCGAGAACTTCGTGCAGTATGTGAAGGACGGCTTCTACGACGGCACCGTGTTCCACCGCGTGATCGACGGCTTCATGGTGCAGGGCGGCGGCTTCGACGCAAGCATGAACCAGAAGGCCACGCGCGCCCCGATCGAGAACGAGGCCAAGAACGGCCTCAAGAACGAGCGCGGCACCCTGGCGATGGCGCGCACCTCCGACCCGCACTCGGCGAGCGCGCAGTTCTTCATCAACCTCGTCCCCAACACCTTCCTCGACTACCCGTCGCGCGACGGCTGGGGCTACGCGGTGTTCGGCAAGGTCGTCAAGGGCATGGAGGTCGTCGACAAGATCGCCAAGCTGCCCACCGCCAACCGCGGCTTCCACCAGAACGTCCCGGTCGAGGCGATCGTCGTCGAGAGCGCGCGCGTGGTCGGCACCGCCGCGCCGGCGAAGAAGCCTGCGAAGTAAGCCCGCGAAGCGAACCCACACCCCCCCTGCCCGGCGACCACGCTGCCGGGCCCACACCGGACCCACCCCAGGAGAACCCCCATGGCAGTCAAGCTGCACACCAACCACGGCGTCATCACCCTCGAACTCGACGCCGAGAAGGCCCCCGTCACCGTGGCCAACTTCCTCGCCTACGTCGAGGCCGGCCACTACGACAACACCGTCTTCCACCGCGTCATCGACGGCTTCATGATCCAGGGCGGCGGCTTCGAGCCCGGCATGAAGCAGAAGGCCACTGGCGAGCAGATCAAGAACGAGGCCGACAACGGCCTCAAGAACGACCGCGGCACCATCGCCATGGCGCGCACCCAGGCCCCGCACTCGGCCACCGCGCAGTTCTTCATCAACGTCGCCGACAACGCCTTCCTCAACCACACCTCGCCCGACCTGCAGGGCTGGGGCTACTGTGTGTTCGGCAAGGTCAGCGAGGGCATGGACGTCGTGGACGCGATCCGCAAGGTCAAGACCGGCTCCAGCGGCTTCCACCAGGACGTGCCGAAGGAAGACGTGATCATCGAGCGCGCCGAAGTCGTCTGATCGTGCCCGCGCGCGACCCTTCGCAAGTCGCCTCCGCCCCGGCCCGGCCGGGCGGGGCCGCCGCCACGATGCCGGAAGCCGCCCGCGCGGCGCTTCCGGCATTGTTCATTTCCGACCTCCACCTGACCGAGGACGAGCCCGCCAACGCCGCCGCCTTCCTCGACTTCCTGCACGGCCCGGCGCGCGCGGCCGCGAGCCTCTTCATCCTCGGCGACCTGTTCGAATACTGGGCCGGCGACGACGACCTCGAGACCCCCTTCAACGCCCGCATCGCCGCGGCGATCCGTCAGCTCGCCGACGCCGGCACCGCGGTCTTCTTCATGACCGGCAACCGCGACCTGCTCGCCGGCCCGACCTTCGCCGCGGCGATCGGCGCGACCCTGCTCGAGGACCCGGCGCGCGTGCGCTGCGGCGATCGCGACGACGCAGACGCTACCGACGCCCCCGTCCTGCTGCTCGCCCACGGCGACGCGCTATGCACCGACGACCTCGCCTACCAGGCCTTCCGCCGCCAGGTGCGCGACCCCGCATGGCAGGCCGGCTTCCTCGCCCAGCCGCTGGCCGCGCGCAAGGCCTTCATCGCCGGCCTGCGCCAGAAGAGCGAGGCCGCCAAGGCCGAAAAAGCCATGGAGATCATGGACGTCAACGCCGACGCGGTCGCCGCGCTGCTGCGCGAACACGGCTACCCCACGCTGGTGCACGGCCACACCCACCGCCCCGACACCCACCGCATCCGGGTGGACGGCCACGACTGCATCCGCCGCGTGCTGCCCGACTGGCGCGGCCAGGCCTGCTGGCTGCGCTGGGACGGCCGCGACTTCACGCCCGAATCGGGCGATGCCGTCCGGATTTAACGCGCCGCTGCAGCACTCCGGGCTTAAGATCGAATCGCCAGGACCGGCGCCGGGCGCTCCTTGAAGCGCCCCGGCGCCGCGATCCGGCCACTCGTTCAACGCCCACAGGAGGCTGCAGGATGGCGAATTACCAGATCGAAGACATCGAAGGCATCGGCGAAGTCACTGGCAAGAAGTTCCGCGACGCCGGCGTGAAGGACACCGACGCCCTGCTCGCCGCGAGCACCACGCCCTCGGCACGCGCCAGGCTGGCCGAAGCCACCGGCCTCTCCGCCGCCCAGGTACTGAAGTTCGCCAACATGGCCGACCTCTACCGCATCCACGGCGTCGGCTCCGACTACGCCCAGCTCCTCGAGGCCGCCGGCGTAGACACCGTCCCCGCCCTCGCCCGCCGCGCCCCGGCCAACCTGGCCGCGACGCTCGCGCAGGTCAACGAGGAGAAGAAGCTCACCCGCCGCGTCCCGCCCGAGGCCGACGTCGCCAAGTGGATCGAACAGGCGAAGGAACTGCCGCGCGTGCTCGAGTATTGATCAGGGTTCGATGGGGGCGGCGTCGGAGACGGGCCGCCCCTTGCTCGAGCGGGGCTTCTTCAGGCCGGCACTGCGTTTCTGCGCGTGTCGGCTGCGCGCCACCGCACGGCGGACGGCGGGGTCGGCTCTTGCGTTGTCAGGATGGTTGGCGGGCTGGACTGGTGGCGCGAACTCATCCGGGATTGCGGATCGATCGTCCGAGGTTCGGCGGGGCTCCGGGTACAGCGGGCAAAAAGAGCGGGGGCTGAATGAGAACTCATCGGCCTGAACGGTCACCCAATACTTTCCGATCGAACGGCAGCAAGTTGGCGCATTGTCGCCATCCGTTCCGAGTCAGTGATGTGGGATCAGCGCCCGTTCGACCCTTCTTATGATGAAACCATCGGTAGCTGATCGGACGCCGCCTCAACCGCTGTTGCTTCGCCGGCTAATCCATCAAGTACGGCGAAGACTCCAGCCAGATCGTCGCGATACGAAGCTATGTAGTTGGGTGTGACTACGTACCGCTCTTCGACTTGCAGGACTCGTTGGCGAATGAGCTCTTGGTGCTGACTCCAGTACCGTCCCATCGCTTTCGGATCAAGACCTCTCGAAAGTTCAACCTTGGACGCAAAGAAGCCCTCTTCATCTCCGCCCGAAAACAGAGAGTTACTCAAATGCGACAGGCAGTGGTCAATGAAATGAAAGACGTTGTTCTCGTGAATGTCGGGATTGAAGCAGACGCCAAACGCGTATTCGTTCATCAGCTTTGCTATGCCGCCTCCATCACCAGCACCACTCTCGTCGTAATGCCCGCAGCCCACACCTGACCCATTTGGAGGCAGTTGATTGCTCAACTGAAAGATCACGAAGGACTTGATGACAGAGCGCGCCGAGGAAACGCGCTGAGCATACGAAGCGGCACCTTGGTCAGATGGATCGTCCTTTGAGGCCTGCTGATAAAGTTGAGATGAAACTTTGCCGAGAAACGCTTCAATTGGGGCATCACTGACTTCCGCAAAAAAGTTACGCTCAGGATCAATGTAGGTCCGCTTGAACAGTGCGAAGACTTCCTGAGACAGTTTTCTCATTCCCATCAATGCGAGATTACTGACCAAACCATTTGTCGCAGCACTGCTATCCTGATGGACGATGAGCGCTGAATGCAGGTTATGCAACTGTCCCTGACGATCTGCGGAGCATTGGAGCCTGAATAACATGAGATCGTTCCAGCCGAGGGGGCCGCGATCGTCGCCGGCAAGGCGTTGAAGTAAGCCTTTGCCTTCGTAGGAACGTTCACCGAAGATTCGCCATGCAATCTCTATGACATTCTCTGCGGTATTTGGGAGGCGACGACCCGATGTCCTCCCCCAACCAGCTCGATCCAAGAGTCGCAGCAGGGAGTAGATCGACCTCTGCCGCAATCCCCGATCGTCATTCTCGATCGCCGAGTAACGCGGCAGATAGTCGACAAGCGTGTCGATGGCATCCTCCGCGACAGCGCGAGTGAAATCATGAGACTGATTGACGAGCACCCTCCAGAACTGGTCATGCGCGTGCTCCCCTAGTTCCAATCGAAATTCAGGCGAAGTCAGAACTGAGCCAATGAACGCTCCCTTCCGAACTCGTTCCACGGCTTCCTGGTACAGAACAAATGTCTCCTGCGGCTCAGGCGTGGCGAACCGAACAATGAGCTTGAGGTATCCCTCCAGATTCCTGAAGGAGTCCTGGTTGAAGCAAGCACGTGACGCCCAGACCGCCTCATCTACATCGTTTCGATCACCGAGCTCCAGCGTTGTTACGTCAAAGAGCTGTGTCAAAAGGAACCATGCAACTCCCTGTTGTTGTTCTTTCAGCGTTGAGAACTCAGTCGAGTTCTTGAACTTGAACCCCCGCTCTTCGTATTCGCGACGCACCGAGAAGGTCCCGCAACGTCCCTCGGTCTCTTCGGCGTAGATGCGCCTGAACAATCCAGGGAAGTGCAGATGCAAAAGCATGAGGTTGATGAGGTCGCGCTTGTTGAAGTCCGTCCGGCCTAAGTCGCTCTTCTCGATTTGCATGAGCAGCATGGCGTTGACGAAGCGCTTTACCTTCCGCAGGTCGCCCACGAGGGGCAAGTACTTCGCCGCCAAGTCACCGTCGAGAATTTCCGCCAACTCGTTGAGTACGGCGCCCAGCTTCACCATGGTGTCGGAAGGAATCGAGCCCAGTTGGCTTTCTGCGCGTTGCCAGTCCCTTCGTAAGAAGTCCCGAATGCTGGAGCTGTCGACAAACAAGCTCAGCTTGACTGTCACAAACTTCTCAAGGAACTCCCGCGCCCTCGAACCCTCATCCTTGTTTCCAGCAAGTATCTCGGTGTCGTAGCAGAGGACGTAGGTAGCCTGAGAGAGCTTGAACGTCTGTCGCGTTGCGAACAGAACGTTGTTGGTAGTCTTCGCGTCCAATCGATCCAGATCGTCAATAACGATGATCACGCGACGGCCGATCCGCCTGAGGACCTCGTCGATATCGTCAAGCAGTTCATCAACGGTCTCCTGTGACGGTTCCAAAGAGAGTTTGAAGCCAAGGAACGACACGTCGGCCTTTCCCTTTATCAGTCGGGAGTACCGCGATGCCGCTGGCCGAAACTCTGGTGCGAAGACCTTTCGTTGAATTGCGGCGGACAAGTCGCGAATCAAGCGGTCCGCAAGGTCAGGTTCTGATACATACCGAAGGGGTTCGAATCGACAAACAATAGCCCTGTCTTCTGCGCATGCCCAGTAACGCTCCGCGAGGTTGATAAAGCTTGTCTTGCCGACCCCCCACGGTCCATCGACCCCAAAAACAAGCCCCGGATGGGCGCCGCTTGCGAGAACAGTCTCCGCGAACGACTTGGCTTGCGCCTTGCTCGCAAGCAAATCTTCTTTCTCGTCTCCGATTTCCTCATCTGCAATGAAGTACAGCTGGGGAGGCGTTCTTTTGGGCCTCGGCCAGTATTGTTGAACCAGTGGCGACAACAGCACGGCGCAGAGAAGAAGGAAGACCGCTGGCGCCCAATGAGGATCCGCATTCTTGAGTGCCGCGTGTGCTCGTGCTAGCCAGGGCGAGGCCAACTCGTTCGTCCAGATGCCGATACCGACCGCAATCAGCAGATCGATGCGGAGACTGCGACCTATTTGCACAGCGGCGACGTGTGCGCTCCGCTTGACTGCATAGGTCAGACATAACAGTACCCCGAGCAGTATCCCGACAATCTGCGCCCAGGGGGCTACTTCAGACAATGTCGGTGCGAAATTCGCACCTAGGTAAAAGGCGACCCGCCAAACTTCGGCTCCTACGAAGCCACTGGCGAGCAACCTGGCGAAAACAAGTAACTCGGGCATTTTCATGGCTGGATTGGTCGCGGTCATCGATTTCTTCTCCGTGGTGCGGCGCGATTTCCTCGCGCATTCGACGACATTGCAGCCGACGGCAACACTCTACACGAGGCAACTGGCATACCGTCTTAACGTCGGCTACCTGCGCGGCTCCGGCCGCTCCTCTGAGTCGGCGCCAGAGGCAGGATTGGCCGATAAGTAGCCCTACGCCGAACCGAACCCAGCCACAGGTTTCCGGTTCTGCCGAATCCCGCGCCATTGCCACGGTGCGCATTGCTCGCACGCCCTACCGCCCAGGGTTCGCCAGCTCTAAGACACGGCGCCCCCCTCCTGCCGCTCCCCGAGCGCCAGTTCCACCGCCGCCGCCGCATGGATCGCGGTGGTGTCGAACAGCGGCACGTTCGCGTCCTGCGCGGACACCAGCATCGAGATCTCGGTGCAGCCGAGGATGATGCCTTGCGCGCCGCGTTCGACCAGGCGGCGCATCACCGTGCGGTAGGCGGCGCGCGAGGCGTCTTCGACGCGGCCGAGACAGAGCTCCTCGTAGATCACGCGATGCACGCGCTCGCGGTCGTCCGCTGCGGGGACGAGCACCGCGATGCCGTGGCGCTCCTCCAGCCGGCCGCGGTAGAAGGCCTGCTCCATGGTGAAGCGCGTGCCGAGCAGGCCGACGCGGGACAGGCCGGCGTGGCGGATGGCCGCGGCGGTCGGGTCGGCGATGTGGAGCAGCGGGATGTTCGTCGCGGCCTCGATGGCGGGGGCCACCTTGTGCATGGTGTTGGTGCACAGCACGATGAAGTCGGCACCGGCGCGCTCCAGCGCCTGCGCGGCCGCGGCGAGCACGGCGCCGGCGGCGTCCCAGTCGCCGGCGTGCTGCAGGCGCTCGATCTCGGCGAAGTCGACGCTGTACAGCACGATCCTGGCCGAGTGCAGGCCGCCAAGGCGGGCCTTCACCGCTTCGTTGATCTGGCGGTAGTAGGGCACGGTGGATTCCCAGCTCATGCCGCCGAGGAGGCCGATGGTCTTCATGGGGTGCGGGTCCGGGACGATGTGGGGCAGACATGATGCCATGGGGATCGGGGGCGACCGGCGGCCGGAGATCCGCGGCCTTGCACGCGTGCGGCGTTGAAGCCGCCGCCCTCCGCGCCCACAATGGCGGGACATCGACGGGAGCTTCGCAATGGGACCCGCACAGGAAGCCGCGACACTGAATCGGCAGGCCTACCTCGACTGGGAGGCCGCGCAGCCGGACAAGCACGAGTATCTGGCCGGCGAAGTGTTCGCGATGGTGGGGGTGAGGCGAGGGCATGCGCTGGCCGCGGGCGCCATCTACGCCAAGCTGCGCGCGCACCTCAAGGGCTCGCGCTGCGACACCTTCGTTTCCGACATGAAGCTCTTCGTCGCCGATGCCGACGCCTGTTTCTACCCGGACGTGATGGTCACCTGCGATGAGCGCGACCGCCGTGCCGAGCTCGCGATCGAGCATCCGCGGCTGGTGGTCGAGGTGTTGTCGGACTCCACCGCCGCCTACGACCGCGGGATCAAGTTCGCCGCTTATCGAAAGCTGGCGGATCTGCAGGAATATCTGCTGGTCGACGTCGAGCCGCGCCGCCTGGAGCTGTACCGCCGCGACGCCGGGCACTGGATCCTGCTCGAGAGCGAAGGCGACGGGCCCGCCCTGCGCCTGGAGAGCGTGGACATGACGCTGTCGCCGGCGGAGGCGTTCGAGGATCTGGACGGCGAGGCCTGAAGGCGACGCAGGCTTGGTCGCGAGTGCGGCAGGCCAGGGATGGTTCCGGTGGCGTTTTCCGGCGCGATGTCTTGCTTGGATGCGCGCTGGATCGCGACTTGCGTCGCTCCTACATACAGGCCCGGGCTGTGGCGGGTTTTCCGTGGGAGCGACGCAAGTCGCGATCGGGCGCTGAAATGACGGCGATCCGCATCGGCGCCGCGCATCGCGACTTGCGTCGCTCCTACAGGAACCCATACGACTTGCGTCGCGCCTGCAGGAGGCTCGAACGCTTCGGGCAGAGGCCGGTGTGATATCTGCGACGGACGCGCGTCAGCCCGCCAGGCCGCGGGCGAGGTCGGCCTTGAGGTCGTCGACGTCTTCCAGACCGACGGCGATGCGCAGCAGGCCGTCGCCGATGCCGGCGGTGGCGCGCGCCTCGGCGCTGATGCGGCCGTGGGTGGTGGTCGCGGGGTGGGTGATGGTGCTCTTGGTGTCGCCAAGATTGGCGGTGATCGAGATCAGGCGGGTGGCGTCGACCACCTTCCACGCCGCCTCGCGGCCGCCCTTCACGTCGAAGCTGACGATGGCGCCGCCGCTCTTTTGCTGGCGCATGGCCAGCGCGTGCTGGGGGTGGGATTCCAGCCCGGGGTAGTACACCCGCGCCACGCCCGGCTGGGCCTCGAGCCAGCGCGCCAGCTCGAGCGCACTCGCCGACTGCGCCTCCATGCGGATGCGCAGCGTCTCCAGGCCCTTGAGGATCACCCAGGCGTTGAACGGCGACAGGGTCGGCCCGGCGGTGCGCAGGAACTTGAACACTTCGTCGGTGATCGCCTTGCTGCCGACCACCGCGCCGCCGAGCACCCTGCCCTGGCCGTCGAGATACTTGGTGGCCGAATGCACGACGACGTCGGCGCCGAGCTCCAGCGGGCGCTGCAGCGCCGGCGTGCAGAAGCAGTTGTCGACCGCGAAGATCACCCCCGCCGCGCGCGCGATCGCCGCCACGCCGGCAATGTCGATCACCTCGGTGAGCGGGTTGGAGGGCGTCTCGGTGAAGAAGAGCCTGGTGCGCGGCGTGATCGCGGCGCGCCAGGCGTCGAGCTCGGTGGCCGGCACGAAGCTGGTGGTGATGCCGAACTTCGACAGGATGCCGCCGAAGAGCTGCTGGGTGGCGCCGAACAGCCCGTTGGAGGCCACCACGTGGTCGCCCGCCTGCATGGTCGCCATCGCCAGCGACAGGATCGCGGACATGCCGGACGCGGTGGCGATGCAGGCCTCGCCGCCTTCGAGCGCGGCGAGCCGGTTCTGCATCGCGGTCACGGTGGGATTGGAGAAGCGCGCGTAGACGTAGCCCTCCTCCTCGCCCGAGAAGCAGGCGGCGGCCTGCGCGGCGCTGTCGAAGACGAAGCTCGAGGTGAGGTACATCGCCTCGCCGTGCTCGCGGAACTGCGTGCGCTCGGTGCCGGCGCGCACGGCCAGGGTGTCGGGGTGAAGCTCGGGCGGAAGGGGGCGGTTCATCGTGGTCGTGCTTGGTTTCGTCTTGGGGGCGGCTCAGTGCTCGGCGTCGGAGGCGAGGTTCAGGTCGAGCTGGCCATCGTCCCCGTCATCCTGGTCGTTCTTGCCCGGCTTGGCTTCGCTGCGCTGGTTCTCGACGCCGTTGAGGTACTCGACGGTGATGTCGCCGGTGATGTAGTGGCCGTCGAAACACGAGGTCTCGAAGAACTGCAGCGAGGGATTGAGCGCACGCACCGAGGCCTTGAGGTCGTCGAGGTCCTGGTAGATGAGGCCGTCGGCGCCGATCTCGCGGCAGATCTCCTCTTCACTGCGGTCGGAGGCGATCAGCTCGCCGCGCGTGGGCATGTCGATGCCGTAGACGTTGGCGTAGCGCACCGGCGGCGCGGCCGAGGCGAGATAGACCTTGGTGGCCCCCGCCTCGCGCGCCATGTTGACGATCTCCTTGCTGGTCGTGCCGCGCACGATGGAGTCGTCGACCAGCAGCACGCTCTTGCCCTTGAACTCCTGGTGGATGGTGTTGAGCTTCTGGCGTACCGACTTCCGGCGCGTGGCCTGGCCGGGCATGATGAAGGTGCGGCCGATGTAGCGGTTCTTGACGAAGCCCTCGCGGAAGGGCAAGTCGAGCCGGTCGGCCATCTGCATCGCCGAGGGGCGGCTGGAGTCGGGGATCGGGATCACCACGTCGATGTGCACGTTGGGCATGGTGCGGCGCATCTTGTCGGCGAGGAACTCGCCCATCTTCATGCGCGACTCGTACACCGACACGCCATCGATGATCGAATCCGGCCGTGCCAGGTAGACGAACTCGAACATGCACGGCGCATGCACCGTGCGCGCGGCGCACTGGCGGCTGTGGAAGCGGCCGGCGGTATCGACCAGCACCGCCTCGCCCGGCGCGACGTCGCGCAGCAGGCGGAAGCCGAGCACGTCCACCGCCACCGACTCCGAGGCCACCAGCCACTCGGTGCCGGCCTCGCAGTCGTTGCGGCCGATCACCAGGGGGCGGATGCCGTAAGGGTCGCGGAAGGCGAGCAGACCGTAGCCGGCGATCATCACCACCACCGCGTAGGCGCCGCGGCAGCGCCGATGCACGCCGGCGACCGCGGTGAAGATGGCCTCCTCGTCGATCTTGAGCCCCTTGCAGGCAGCCTGCAGCTCGTGTGCGAAGACGTTGAGCAGCACCTCGGAGTCGCTGCTGGTGTTGATGTGGCGCAGGTCGGACAGGAACATCTCGCGCTTGAGCGCTTCCGAGTTGGTCAGGTTGCCGTTGTGCGCCAGCAACAGGCCGAAGGGCGAGTTGACGTAGAAGGGCTGCGCCTCGGCGGCGTTGTAGGCCGAGCCCGCGGTCGGGTAGCGCACATGGCCGATACCCCAGTTGCCCTGGAGATTGCGCATGTTGCGCGTGCGGAACACGTCGCGCACGAGGCCGGAGCCCTTGTGCATGTGGAAACGCCCGCCCTCCGAGGTGGCGATGCCCGCCGCGTCCTGGCCGCGGTGCTGCAACACCTGGAGGCCGTCATAGAGCAGTTGGTTGACCGGGGAGGTGGCGACGACACCGAGAATTCCGCACATGGATTGAGGCCTATCTGAATCGAATCTTGTCGGCTACCTCTGCAGGCAGCCAGGGTTTGGCGGCGATCACCGCCGACTCCAGCGGCGCCGCGAACAGCGCGTCGCGCCACCACGGCTCCTTGGAAACGCCGGCGAGCCCGCCGATCAGCACCACCACGAAGGCGACCGCCAGCCCGCGCGCGATGCCGAAGAGCGCGCCGAAGAAGCGGTCGGTGGCGCCCAGCCCGGCGGCGCGCAGCAACTCGCGCAACAGGTAACGCAGCAACGCGGCGAGGATCAGCACCCCGACCACGACCAGCGCACCACCCGCGACCTGGCGCCACATCGGCTCGACGATCATGCCGGTGAAGACCCCGGCCGCTTCTTCGTTATAGCGCCACGCGGCGAAGAGCGCTGCCGCCCACGCGAGCACCGCCATGACCTCGCTGACCAGGCCGCGCCACATGCCGATGAGCGCGGAGAAGGCGAGCAGGCCGAGAAAGACGTAGTCGAAGACGGTCATGATCCGGGAAGTCAGCGCGGCTGCAGGACCGCCGGGTGTCCGGCGGCCTTGAGGCGGGCCGCGGTGGCGTCCGCCTCGGCGCGACCGGCCACCGGACCGACACGCACCCGCATCACGTTGCCGGCGCGCTCGGTGTAGGCCGGGAAGCCGCGCGCGCGCAGATCATCGACCAGCCTGGCGGCCTTGACGGCGTCGCTGAAGGCACCGATCTGCAGCACGTAGCTGTCTCCACGCGCGGGCGAGGCCTTGCCCTCGATGAGCGCGCGCAGGCGGGCCTCTTCGTCGGCGGAGGGGCGGCGCGGCTCGGGGGTCGCCACCGGCGCAGGCGGGCGCTGCGGCATCGCCGCGGCGGGCTGCGTGGGTGGCGTGGCGGGCTTTGCGGGCGCGGAGGAAGCGGCAGGAGCGGGCTTGTCCCCCGCCGCCGGTGCCTTCTCGGTCGCAGGCTTCTCGGCCGCGACCACCTCGTCGTCCTCCGGCACCGCGACGGCGACCGGCGCGCTCGCATTCTCGGGCGCGCCGCCGCGGCGCGGACTGGCCGCCTTGTCGCGATCGGGGATCGAGACCCGGATGTCCTCGATCGAGGGGTTCGGCTCCTCTTCCATCATCATCGGCAGCACGATCGCGGCCAGCAGGGCAAGCGCGATCGCGCCGACCAGCCGACGGCGCGCGCGCTTCTTGATCTCGAGGGAATCTGCCTCAGTCACCGCCAAACCTCATCCGCGCCGTGCCGCCTTGATCGCGGCGAGCACATCCGAAACCGTCAGGAAAGAACCGAAAACGACGATTCTATCATCCTCGGCGACCAACTTTTGCGCCGCAGCATAGGCCTCGGCCGGCGTGGCGAAGCAGCGGATGTCGGCGCCCTCCTTCACCGCACGCACCTGCGCGGCGAGCGCTTCGGCGGAAAGGCCACGCGGCCCGGGGAGGTCGGCGAGCAGCCAGTGGTCGACGCGGCCGGCCATGAGCCCCACCACGCCCGCCACGTCCTTGTCGGCGAGCATGCCCAGCACCGCCCAGGTCTCGGGGTAGAAGCCCATGTTGCCGAGGTTGTCGGCGAGCACGCCGGCGGCCTGCGGGTTGTGCGCGACGTCGAGCACCACCGAGGGGCGCCCCGGCTGCACCTGGAAGCGGCCAGGCAGCTCGACCAGCATGAGGCCCTGGCGCACGTGCTGCATCGACACCGGGATGCGCTCGCGCAGGCACTCGAGCACGGTGATCACCGCCGCGGCGTTGAGCAGCTGGTTGGCGCCGCGCAGCGCCGGATAGGCGAGCCCGCCACGGCGCACCAGCGCACCCTCGCGCGCAGGCTGGGCGTAGCGCCAGTAGCCCCACTGCTGACGGTCGCCGCCAAAGCCGAAGTCGCGCCCGCTGATCCACAGCTGCGCGCCGATCGCCGCGGCGTGCTCGACCAGGGTCGCGGGCGGCTGCGGATCGCCGCACACGGCCGGACGGCCGGCGCGGAAAATGCCCGCCTTCTCGAAGCCGATCGCCTCGCGCGTGTCGCCGAGGTAGTCCATGTGGTCCATGGCCACGCTGGTCACCAGCGCGCAGTCGGGCTCGAACACGTTGACCGCGTCGAGCCGGCCGCCGAGGCCGACCTCGAGGATGATCACGTCCAGCCCTGCCGCGGCGAAGACCTGCCAGGCCGCCAGGGTGCCGTGCTCGAAATAGGTCAGCGCGGTGTCGCCGCGGGCGGCCTCGACGGCGGCGAATCCGGCCACCAGGGCCGCGTCGTCGGCGTCCCTGCCGTCGATGCGCACGCGCTCGTTGTAGCGCAGCAGGTGGGGCGAGGTGTAGCAGCCCACGCGGTAGCCCGAGGCGAGCAGGATGCCTTCGAGCATGGCGCAGCACGAGCCCTTGCCGTTGGTGCCGCCGACGGTGATCACCACGGCGTCCGACTCGGCCTGCATGCGCGCACGCACCGCGGCGACGCGCTCGAGCCCGAGCTCGACGCGCTGGCCGTGGCGCTGCTCCAGCAGGGCGAGCCAGCCGTCCAGGCTGGCGGGCGATGCGGCTTGCTCCGCCATCACCCGACGACCACGTCCGCGGGCTGGCGGTTGAGCATGGCGAGCAGCACCGCGAGACGGTCGCGCAGCTCGCGACGGTCGACGATCAGGTCGATCGCGCCCTTCTCGAGCAGGAACTCGGCGCGCTGGAAGCCTTCGGGCAGCTTCTCGCGCACGGTCTGCTCGATCACGCGCGGGCCGGCGAAGCCGATCAGCGCGTTGGGCTCGGCGACGACCACGTCGCCCATGAATGCAAAGCTCGCCGACACGCCGCCCATGGTGGGGTCGGTCAGCAAGGTGATGAAGGGCAGGCGGCGCTCGGCCAGGCGGGTGATCGAGGCGGTGGTCTTGGCCATCTGCATCAGCGAGAGCAGGCCTTCCTGCATGCGCGCGCCGCCCGAGGCGGTGATGCAGATGAAGGGCAGGCGCTCCTCGAAGGCCGCACGCGCACCGCGCACGAAGCGCTCGCCGACCACCGAACCCATCGAGCCGCCGAGGAATTCGAACTCGAAGCAGGCGACCACCACCGGGACGGTCTTGATCGCGCCGCGCATCACCACCATCGCGTCGGCCTCGCCGGTGTCGGCAGCGGCCGCGGACAGGCGATCGGGATACTTGCGCGAGTCCTTGAACTTGAGCGCATCGACCGGCGTGACCTCGGCGCCGATCTCGACGCGGCCCTCGGGGTCGAGCAGCTGGTCGAGGCGACGGCGAGCGCGCAGGCGATGGTGATGGCCGCACTTCGGGCACACGCCGAGGTTGCTGTCGAGGTCGGAGCGGTAGAGCACCGACTCGCAACCCTCGCACTTGCTCCACAGCCCTTCCGGGATCGACTTGCTGCGCGACGAGTCGCCGCGCTTGATGCGCGGCGGGATCAGTTTCTCGAACCAGCTCATGCCTGTACCCCCCTGCCCGTCGCCAGCGCGTCCAGCGCGGCGCGGATCGGGCGCATGAAGTCGCGCACACGCGCCACCTCGTCACCCGGGTTGTTCTCGATCTCCTCGATGATCCGGCTGCCGATCACGACCGCGTCGGCCACCGCGCCGATGCGCTGCGCGCTCTCGGCGTCGCGGATGCCGAAGCCCACGCCCACCGGCATGCCGACCGCGGCGCGGATCTCGGGAATGCGGCGGGCGACCTCGTCGACGTCGAGCTTGGCGCTGCCGGTCACGCCCTTGAGCGAGACGTAGTAGATATAGCCGCTGCCGGCGCGCGCGACATCGGCGAAGCGCTGCTCGCCCGAGGTGGGCGCGAGCAGGAAGATGGGATCGAGGCCGCCGGCCTTGGCGGTAGCGGCGAAGCTCACGCACTCCTCTGGCGGGTAATCGACCACCAGCACGCCATCGACGCCGGCTTCATGCGCGGCAGCGACGAAGCGCTCCTGGCCCATGGCCTCGATCGGGTTGGCGTAGCCCATCAGCACCACCGGGGTATCGGCATTGGCGGCGCGGAAGGCGCGCACGGTCTCGAGCACCTTGCGCAGGCTCATGCCCTGCGCGAGCGCGCGCTCGGAGGCGCGCTGGATGGTGGGGCCGTCGGCCATCGGGTCGGAGAAGGGCACGCCGAGCTCGAGGATGTCGGCGCCGCCCTCGACCAGCGCGTTCATCAGCGGCAGGGTGAGCGCGGGCGCCGGGAAGCCGGCGGTGACGAAGGGAATCAGCGCCTTGCGGCCATCGGCCTGGAGGCGCTGGAAAACGGTCTGGATTCTCGACATGTCTCGATCACACTGCGGGCCGCATCAGCGGCCCGCTTCAGGTTCGGATTCAGGTTCAGAACTGGATGCCGGAGCGCTCGGCGACGGTGTGCATGTCCTTGTCGCCGCGCCCGGAGAGGTTGACCAGCAGGATCTTGTCCTTGGGCAGGGAGGGCGCCAGCTTGGCGGCGTAGGCGAGCGCGTGCGAGGACTCGAGCGCCGGAATGATGCCCTCCAGCCGGCACAGCTTGTGGAAGGCCTCGAGCGCCTCGGCGTCGGTGATGCCGACATACTCGGCGCGTGCGGTGTCCTTCAGCCAGGCGTGCTCGGGACCGACGCCCGGGTAGTCGAGTCCGGCGGAGACCGAGTGCGTCTCGATGATCTGCCCGTCCTCGTCCTGCAGCAGGTAGGTGCGGTTGCCGTGCAGCACACCGGGGCGGCCGGCGGTCAGCGAGGCCGAGTGGCGCCCCGTGTCCAGGCCGTCGCCGGCGGCTTCGACGCCGACAAGCCTGACGCCCGGCACGCCGATGTAGGGATGGAAGATGCCCATCGCGTTGGAGCCGCCGCCCACGCAGGCGATCACGTAGTCGGGCTGGCGGCCCACCATGTCGGGCATCTGCACCAGGCATTCCTTGCCAATCACCGACTGGAAGTCGCGCACCATCATCGGATACGGGTGCGGGCCGGCGACGGTGCCGATGATGTAGAAGGTATCGGCGACGTTGGTCACCCAGTCGCGCATGGCTTCGTTGAGCGCATCCTTGAGCGTCTTCGAGCCCGACTCGACCGGCACCACGGTGGCGCCGAGCAGCTTCATGCGGTAGACGTTGGCGGCCTGGCGCTTGACGTCTTCCGAACCCATGTAGACCACGCACTCCATGCCGTAGCGTGCGGCCACGGTGGCGGTGGCCACACCGTGCTGGCCGGCACCGGTCTCGGCGATCACGCGCGGCTTGCCCATGCGGCGGGCGACCATGGCCTGGCCGATGCAGTTGTTCACCTTGTGCGCGCCGGTGTGGTTGAGATCCTCGCGCTTGAGGTAGATCTGCGCGCCGCCTAGGAGCTCCGACCAGCGCTTGGCATGGTAGATCGGGCTCGGGCGGCCGACGTAGTGCTTGAGCTCGTACTCGAACTCGGCGACGAACGCCGGATCGTTCTGGCAGGCCGCGTAGGCCTCGCGCAGCTCGGCGAGCGCCGGCATCAGGGTTTCGGCGACGAAGATGCCGCCGTAGGGCCCGAAATGCCCGCTCGCGTCGGGAAACTGGTAAGGCGTGTCAGCCATCTGCATGTCGAACTCCGGCGATGAACGCGGCGATCATGTCCGCGTCCTTGATTCCCTTGGCACTCTCGACCCCGCTCGACACATCCACCGCCCACGGGCGGATGCGGCGCACGGCGTCGCCCACGTTGTCCGCGTCGAGTCCGCCCGAAAGCACGAGCGGACGCTTGAAGCCTGCGGGGATCAGCGTCCAGTCGAAGGTCCTGCCCCCGCCGCCATAGCCGTCGACGAAGGCGTCGACCAGGATGCCGCTCGCGCGCGGGTACGAAGCCGCGAATTCTAGCAGATCGACCCCGGGCCGCATTCGCGCCGCCTTGATCCACGCGCGCCCGTGACGGGCACAGTCGGACTCGCTTTCGTCACCGTGGAACTGCAGAAGTTGCAGCGGAACGCGCGCGAGTACCGCCTCGACCTCGCCGGGAGCGGGATTGACGAAGAGGCCGACCGAGACGACGAAGGGGGGCAGCAGCGCGACGAGCTCGGCAGCCTGCTCTATGGAGACCGCACGCGGGCTGGGCGGGTAGAACACGAAGCCGATCGCGTCGGCACCGCTATCCACAGCCGCGCGCACGTCCTGCGACCGGGTCAGGCCGCAGATCTTGATTCGGGTACGGAACATTCAGACGAGGGGTAGCTGGGGCAGCGCGATGATACGCCCATCACCCGGCAGCGACCAGCGCGGCGGGTAGGCCACGCCGCACAGGTAGAGCCCGTCCGGGGAGAAGGTCGGCGCCGCGCGCGCGCGGTCGCGGGCCTCGAGCAGCTCGCGCATCCACGCCACCGGATAACGCCCCTTGCCGACGTACACCAGCGCGCCGACCAGGTTGCGGATCATGTGGTGGAGGAAGCCGTTGGCGCGGAAATCGAACAGCAGGTACTCGCCCTGGCGGACCACGCGGGCCTCGTGCATCACCCGCACCGGAGTCTTCGCCTGACAGCCGGCAGCGCGAAAACTGGAGAAGTCGTGGGTGCCGACCAGGCACTGCGCGGCGGCGGCCATGCGCTCCACGTCGAGCGCCGGGTGGTACCAGCCCACCCGCCCGGCCAGCATCGCCGGCCGCGTCGGCGCATTGTGCAGGATGTAGCGGTACTGCCGCTCGCAGGCCAGGAAGCGGGCGTGGAAGTCGTCGTCCACCTCGGTCGACCAGCGCACCACCACGGCCGGCGGCAGCAGCGCGTTGACACCGCGCACCCAGGCCGAGGCCGGGCGCACGGCGCGGGTGTCGAAATGCGCCACCTGCGCGCTCGCATGCACGCCGGTGTCGGTGCGTCCGGCGCAGTGGGTGCGCACCGGCTCGCCCGCGATCTGCGCGAGCGCGCGCTCGAGCACGTCCTGCACGGTGCGGCCATGGGCCTGGCTCTGCCAGCCGCAGAAGGCGTCGCCGGCGTATTCGAGGCCGAGCACGATGCGCCTCATGCCAGGCTCCACCACAGCAGCGCGCCGAAGAGCGCACCCGCCAGCAGCCCCTCGCCCAGTCCGAGGCGCTCGCGCGCCAGCACCACCGGCGCCGCTTCGGCGGCCGCGTCGGACGGAGACTCGTCTGCCAGCCAGTGTCGCCAGTCGGCCGGCCCCTGCCCGCGCGGCGAGGCCTCGACGTAGCGCAGCACCAGCAAGAGGCGCAGGGCGAGGCGTTCGGGCGCCACGCCGACCAGGCGCAGCGGGCGCGACAGCGCGTACAGGCCACCGACCAGGCGCGCGAGCGGCAGGCGCTCGAGCAGGATGCCGACCGCGCACACCACGGCGAGCAGCCGCCCGGCATGCAGCGCCGCGAGCGCAAGCCCCTCGCGTGTCGGCCCCAGGCGCGGCCAGTCGAGCAGCACCGCCTCGCCCGGGGTGAACCAGGCGAAGAGGATGGCGATCGCGATCAGCAGCACGCGGATCCGCCGCACGAGGCGCCAGGTGCGCGCGCGCGCGAAGACGGCGGCCGCGAGCGCACAGGCCGCGACCGCGACGCCGAGCGCAGCGGACGGCAGGAGCTGGACGGCGGCGACCGCCGCGAGCCAGAGGAGCAGGACAAGGCCGGAGTGCATCGGTAAACGGAAAAGGCCGCCGCGAGCCCGCGCTCGTGGCGGCCTGCCGGCGGGGGCGTTCAGCCCAGGCGCGCGATCATATCGCGGGCCGTGGTCTGCTGTCGCGGCGTCCCCTCGGCGACCACTTCCTCGAGCAATTCGAGCGCACCTTCCTTGTCGCCCATCTCCTCGTAGGCGCGGGCCAGTTCGAGCTTGGTCTCGGCCTCCTCGTTCATCGACCCCGGCGCTTCCGCGCCGCCTGCGGCCGGCTGGTCGAACTGGGTGTCGGCCACCGAGAACGGCACCGCATCGAACGCGGCACCGGCTTCGGCGGGCAGCGCCTCGAGGTCGAGATCGATCGAGGTCAGGTCGAGCCCGGCCGGCACCGCGGCCTGGGTCGGGGTCGCCGGTGCGTCGAGCTCGAAGTCGAAGTCGAGCAGGCTGGAGTCGAAGGCGGTCTTCTCGAGGTCGACCACGGCCTCGTCGGCCGTGCCCGCAGGGGCCGCCGGCGGCGGCGCGAGCTCGTCGTCGAGCGTGCCGGTGGCGCTGACCACGGTCGCATCGAGATCGAAGGCCTCGCCGCCCGGAGCCTCCATGCCGGGGAGCTCGAAGTCGAGGTTGCTGATCGTGCCGGAGTCTTCCACCGAGATCGTCGGCGCGGAGGCGAACGCCTCGGGTGCGGATGCGGCTTCGATCGCGGCGGGGCTGGCCGGCTGCGGCTCGCGCGCCGCGGCCTCGAAGGGCTCGTCGGGCTCGCCGAGATCGAGGTCGAAGGTCAGACCGCCATCAGTGGCCGGCTCGGAAACGGGAATGAAAGCTGGGGCCGGGGGAGGCGGCTCCTCGTCCGCGGCTTCCAGGGTGAGATCGAACTCGCGACCGAGGCCGGGCGTGGTCGCCGACAGGTCGGGCATCGCGGTGGGCGTGTCATCCGCGAGGTCGAGCTCGAAGTCGAGCGCACCGGTGTCGAAGGGGATCTCGTCGGCCAGGGGCGCAGCCGGCGCCCCCTCTCCGGCTGGCTCGCCTGCCGGACCCTCACGCTCGCCCGAGGCGAACTTGTTCAGCTCTCCCGGCAATGTCCACGTGTCGCGCATCTGCGAGTGGCTGGGCTGCGCAGCGGCCGCCGCGGTGAAATCGAGCGAGGCCAGCTCCGGCCCGGTCGGTGCGGCCTCGGCTGCGGTCGCGACGGCGCCTGCGACAGCGACGCCCGCTGCCGCAGCGACCGTCGGCGCCACCGCGGGCTCGCCCTGCGGCGCGCGCTGCGCACCCGTGTCGCCACGCTCCGCAGCGTAGAGCGGATTCTCCGGATCGAGCCGGCGCCCCAGCGCAGCAGCCTTCTCCCAGTCGCGCCCCTGGCCGCCGGAGCGTGCGAAAAGCTCGCTCGCCACGGTCTCGAACTGGCGCGTGCTGCGGCGCTGGGCATAGATCTCGAGCAGCTTGAGATGGATCGCGGCCCGGCCCGGATCGGCCTTGAGGGCATCCTGCAGGATTTCCTCTGCCTGCGCGTCACGACCGTAGGCCATGTAGACGTCCGCCTCGGCCACCGGGTCCACGCCCTCGTCGGTATCGATCGAGGACAGCCCGGAATGGCTGAAGTCGGTGTGCATGATGCTGGTGGCACCGGTATCGACGCTCTGGCCGCCGGTGCCCGCGAACACGCTCTGGCCGCTGCTGCCCACCGAGGCGGCACCGAGGGCGGCCTCGGCAGCACGGATCTCTTCTTCCTTGCGGCGCTGGCGCGCCTTCAGGCCTGCGTAGGCGAGCAACAGCGCGAGGATGCCACCACCGCCGTAGAGCAGGGTCGGATCCTCCATCAGGGTATCGACGAAGCCGGGTGCGGCTGCGGGCTCGACTGCCGCGGCCGGCGCGGCGGGCGGCTTGGGCGCGGGCGCCGGAGCCGGCGCAGGCGCAGGCGCCGACACCGGAGGCGCGGCCGGCGCAGGCGCCGGGGCGGATTCGGCCACAGGGCCCGGCACGGCCGCAGGGGCCGGTAGTGCCTTGGCCGCCTCGACTGGCGGGGTCACGACGGGTGCTTCGGCCGCCGCCACGCTCTGGGCGGGCGCGCCGGACGAGGCCTGCAACTGGCCCATGGTGCCGCTCTGCACCTCGAGCAGGCGCTGCAGGTCGCGAATGCTGCGCTCGAGCCGGACAAGACGCTCGTTGGCCTCCTCGAGCGCCTTCGAACGCGTGGTGAGTTCTTCTTCCAACACCTGCAGGCGCGCCTCTCCGCCCGCGTCCGCACCGGTGTCGCTGCGCGAGACCGTCACCTTGTCGCCCGCCTCGGTCGCCGCGGCGGGCTCCTGGACGCGCGGCACGATACGTCCGCCGCTCTCCTGTACAGCGGCGGGTTCGGGCGCGCGTGCCGCGACCGAAGTCGCGAGGCCGCGCCGGTAGGCGTCGAAGTCGGCGGCCTGGGCGCGGATCTCGCGGCGCGCCTCGCCGGCGTCGATGGCGCGCACCGCATCGGCGCCGGGGACATTGAGGACCGTTCCGGCGCGCAAACGGTTGATGTTGCCGCCGTCGAAGGCCTGGGGGTTCGCGCGCAGCAGCGCGATCAGCATCTGGTCGAGCGTGGTGCCGGGGTGCGCATTCGCGCTCGCGATGCGGTGCATGGTGTCGCCGCGCCGCACCGTCCAGGTGTCGGCGGGCGCGGGCGCGACGGGCGCGGCACGCATCGGCGCGGGCGCCGCCACGGCGGCGCGTGGCGCGCCGCGCACGGGCCGCGCCGCTGGAGTCTCGATCGCCGCCGCAAGCGGTCGCGGGGCGGAGAGCTCGACCGGATCGAGCAGGAAGGTGTATTCGCGCACCAGATTGCCGCCCGCCCAGTCGAGCTCGACGAGCAGGTCGACGAAGGGATCGTTGATCGGCCGGTCGCTGGTGAGACGGACGACGGGACGCGCGGCGCGCGTATCCACGCTGACGCGGATCGTGCTCACCGCGGAGCCGTAGCTCAGGTTCGCACGCCGGAACGCGTCTGCCGAGGCGATGCGGGCGCTCAGCGACTGCAGTTCCTGCGCGCTGGCGGAGATCTGGATCTCGGCGCGCAGCGGCTGACCCAATCCGCTGAGGACGTTGATCTGACCGAGCCCGGCCGCCTGCACGGACAGCGGAAGCGCGGCGATGGAGAGGGCGAGCAGGGAAGCCCGGACCGATTTTGTCATTTTGGATCTCAAAACTCGTTCCCCCGCAACGGAGCATCACGGTCGATTTCACCGCGTCTGGCCTAGGAATCTAGCATTTCCCGGCTTGCATCGCATTAGCCGGGCCTGATTCGTACCCGTCCGGTGTGACGAAATACCGCCTTTCGACACGAGTTCGCAACAAAAAGGGGGGCTTTCGCCCCCCTTGCCAGACTGCCGCGAAACGCTCAGCGCTCGAGCAGGATGCGCAGCATGCGGCGCAGCGGCTCTGCCGCCCCCCACAGCAGCTGGTCGCCGACGGTGAAGGCGCCGAGGTACTCGGGACCCATCGCCATCTTGTGCAGGCGGCCGACCGGGACGGTGAGCGTGCCGGTGACAGCGGTCGGCGTGAGCTCGCGCTCGGTGATCTCGCGGTCGTTGGGCACCACCTTCACCCACGGGTTGGCACCGGCGATGATCTCGGTGATCTCGTCGAGCGGTACGTCCTTCTTGAGCTTGATGGTGAGCGCCTGCGAGTGGCAGCGCATCGCCCCGATGCGCACGCACAGGCCGTCGATCGGGATCGAGCCCGGGGTGCGGAAGGCCGGGTTGCCGAGGATCTTGTTGCACTCGGCGCCGCCCTTCCATTCTTCCTTGCTCTGGCCGTGCTCGACCGGGACGTCGATCCACGGGATGAGGCTGCCGGCGAGCGGGGTGTTGCGGAAGTTCTTCTTCGGGAAGGCGTCCGAGCGCATGGTTTCGGCAACCTTGCGGTCGATCTCGAGGATGGCCGAGGCCGGGTCGGCGAGCAGGTCCTTGACCGAGTCGTGGATGGTGCCCATCTGGCTGATGAGTTCGCGCATGTTCTGCGCGCCGGCGCCCGAGGCCGCCTGGTAGGTCATCGCCGAGATCCACTCCACCAGGCCGTGCCTGAACAGGCCGCCCAGGCCCATCAGCATCAGCGACACGGTGCAGTTGCCGCCGATCCAGTTGCGCCCGCCCTTGGCGAGCGCGGCATCGATGACGTTGCGGTTGACCGGGTCGAGGATGATCACCGCGTCGTCGTTCATGCGCAGCGCCGAGGCGGCGTCGATCCAGTGGCCGTTCCAGCCGGTGGCGCGCAGCTTGGGGAAGACTTCCTTGGTGTAGTCGCCGCCTTGGCAGGTGATCACGATATCGCAGGACTTCAGCGCGTCGATGTTGCTGGCGTCCTGCAGCGGCGCGGCCGCTTCCTTGCCGCCGAAGGACGGCGCCTTGCCGCCGGCGTTCGAGGTGGAAAAATAAACCGGCTCGATGAAGGCAAAGTCGCCCTCCTCCACCATCCGCTGCATCAGCACGGAACCGACCATGCCACGCCAGCCAACCAGACCGACTCGATTCATGTTCATCACTCTCAACAAAAACGTTCTTCGAAAAAGCCTTGCCAGCGCGCGAGCTTACAGCGCTGCGAGCACGGCGTCGCCCATCTCGCGGGTGCCGACGCGCTTCGTGCCCGGCTCGTAGATGTCGCCGGTACGATAGCCCTGGGCCAGCACCTTCTTGACCGCGCGCTCGATGCGCTGGGCAGCGGCCTCCTGATTGAAGGTATAGCGCAGCATCATCGCCGCCGACAGGATGGTGGCGAGCGGGTTGGCGAGATCCTTGCCGGCGATGTCGGGCGCGGAGCCGTGCGAGGGCTCGTACATGCCCTTGTTGTCGGCGTTGAGCGAGGCCGAGGGCAGCATGCCGATCGAGCCGGTGAGCATCGAGGCCTCGTCGGACAGGATGTCGCCGAACATGTTGCCGGTGACCATCACGTCGAACTGCTTGGGGTTGCGCACCAACTGCATCGCGGCGTTGTCGACCAGCATGTGGGTGAGCTCGACCTCGGGGAACTCCTTGCTCACCTCGATCGCGATGTCGCGCCACAGCTGGGTGGTCTCAAGCACGTTCATCTTGTCGACCGAGCACAGGCGCTTGCCGCGCTTCATCGCGGCCTCGAAGGCCACGCGCAGGATGCGGCGGATCTCGTACTCGGCATAAATCATGGTGTTCCAGCCGACGCGCTGCGATTCGCCATTGACCTCGCGCAGCTCGATGCCGCGCGGCTGGCCGAAGTAGATGTCGCCGGTCAGTTCGCGCACGATCAGGATGTCCAGGCCGGCGACGATCTCGGGCTTGAGCGTCGAGGCGTTGGCCAGTTCCGGATACAGGATCGCGGGGCGCAGGTTGGCGAACAGGGCCAGCTCCTTGCGGATGCCGAGCAGACCGAGCTCGGGGCGCTGGTTGCGCGGGTGGCTGTCCCACTTCGGGCCGCCGACCGCGCCGAGCAGGATGGCGTCGGCTGCGCGCGCCAGTTGGAGGGTGGCCTCGGGCAGCGGATTGCCGGTGGCATCTACAGCGCAGCCGCCCACCAGGGCCTCTTCCATCTCGAACTGGAGATCGAGCGCGTTCAGCACGCGCACGGCCTGCGCCATGATCTCGGGGCCGATGCCGTCACCCGGCAGCACGCAAATCTTCATCGGATCGTTTTCCTCGGTTCGGTGAGCCAGGCCGGCTCAGGCAAAGTAATAAGGGTGTTGGGCGCGGCGCTGCTCTTCAAAGGCGCGGATCTTGTCGGCGTGGCGCAGCGTGAGGCCGATGTCGTCCCAGCCGTTGAGCAGGCATTCCTTGCGGAAGGGGTCGATGTCGAAGGCGATCGACTTGCCGTCCGGGCGGGTGATCGTCTGCGCGGCGAGGTCGACCTTCAGGCGGTAGCCCTCGCTGGCCTCGCACTGGCGGAACAGCTCGTCGACCTCTGCGGCATCCAGCTTGATCGGCAGCAGGCCGTTCTTGAAGCTGTTGTTGAAGAAGATGTCGGCGAAGCTCGGCCCGATCAGCACGCGAAAGCCGTAGTCCTCGAGCGCCCACGGCGCGTGCTCGCGCGAGCTGCCGCAACCGAAGTTGTCGCGGGTGAGGAGGATCTGCGCGCCCTGGTAGCGCGCCTGGTTGAGCACGAAGTCGGGGTTGAGCGGACGCTTGCTGTTGTCCGCGCCGGGCTGGCCGACGTCGAGGTAGCGCCACTCGTCGAAGGCGTTGGGGCCGAAGCCGCTGCGCTTGATCGACTTGAGGAACTGCTTGGGGATGATCGCGTCGGTATCGACGTTGGCGCGGTCGAGCGGCGCGACCAGCCCGTCGAGCTGGGTAAACGGCTTCATTATTTGACTGCCCTCTGGATGGCCTCGCCACCCCTTTCGATGTCCTTGCCGACGCCCTGCACCGTGTTGCAGGCCATGGAGACGAAGCCGGCGACGAGCGCGGCGGCGACCAATGCGAGTTTCTTCATTGCCTTCTCCTCTGTCCGGAACGCCCGCTCAGAGCGCGCGCACGTCGGTGAAGCGGCCGGTGACCGCGGCGGCGGCGGCCATCGCCGGACTCACCAGGTGAGTACGCCCGCCCGCGCCCTGACGGCCCTCGAAGTTGCGGTTCGAGGTCGAGGCGCAGCGCTCGCCAGGCTCGAGGCGGTCGGCGTTCATCGCCAGACACATCGAACAGCCCGGCTCGCGCCACTCGAAGCCGGCGGCGAGGAAGATCTCGTGCAGGCCCTCCGCCTCGGCCTGGCGCTTGACCAGGCCGGAGCCCGGCACCACCAGCACGCGCTTGACGCTGGCGGCCTTGCTGCGGCCCTTGGCCACCGCGGCAGCCTCACGCAAATCCTCGATGCGCGAGTTGGTGCACGAGCCGATGAAGACCTGGTCGACCGGGATGTCGGTGATCGGGGTGTTGGCCGTGAGGCCCATGTACTTGAGCGCGCGCTCGATGCCCTCGCGGCGCACCGGGTCGGTGACGGCGGCGGGATCGGGCACACGGCCGTCGACCGTGGTGACCATCTCGGGCGAGGTGCCCCAGGTGACCTGCGGCAGGATGTCTTCGGCCTTGAGTTCGATGATCTTGTCGAACTCGGCGCCCTCGTCGCTGTGCAGGCTGCGCCAGTAGTCGACCGCCTGCTCCCACTGCGCGCCCTTGGGCGAGAAGGGGCGATCCTTCAGGTATTCGATGGTGGTCTCGTCCACGCCGACCAGCCCGGCGCGCGCGCCCGCCTCGATCGCCATGTTGCAGATCGTCATGCGGCCTTCCATCGACAGCGCGCGGATGGCGCTGCCGCCGAACTCCATCGCGTAGCCGGTGCCGCCGGCGGTGCCGATCCTGCCGATGATGGCGAGCACCACGTCCTTGGCGGTGACGCCGCGGCCGAGCTGGCCGTCGACGCGGATCAGCAGGGTCCTGGACTTCTTCTGCAGCAGGCATTGGGTGGCGAGCACGTGCTCGACCTCGGAGGTGCCGATGCCGTGCGCAAGGCAGCCGAAGGCGCCGTGCGTGGAGGTGTGGGAGTCGCCGCAGACGACGGTCATGCCCGGCAGCGTGGCGCCGTTCTCCGGCCCGATCACGTGCACGATGCCCTGGCGCGCGTCCTTGAACGGGAAATAGGCGAGCGAGCCGACCTCGCGGATGTTGGCGTCCAGCGTCTCGACCTGCTGGCGCGACACCGGGTCCTGGATGCCCAGGTCCCAGTGGTCGGTGGGCGTGTTGTGGTCGGCGGTGGCGACGATGGAGCCGACGCGCCAGGGCTTGCGCCCGGCGAGCTTGAGGCCTTCGAAGGCCTGCGGGCTGGTCACTTCGTGCACCAGGTGGCGATCGATGTAGATCAGCGCCGTGCCGTCGGCCTCCTCGTGGACCACGTGGCTGGACCAGAGCTTTTCATACAGCGTTTGAGCTTTCATCCCGGAGTGTTCCGCGTCTGAAAAAGGGATCGATTATTTCACAAAGCCTGCAAAACTGTGTAGGCACGCCCCGCCCTCAGCGCCGCGCGCCCTCGTAGAGCGGGATCACGCGTGCGGCGTACTCTGCCAGGTCGCGCTGCCGCGTCGCATGCGAGGGGTGGGTGGACAGCCACTGCGGCGGCGCGCCGGCCGACTGTCCGGCCATCTTGTTCCACAGCGTCACCGCGGCACGCGGATCGTAGCCGGCGCGTGCGGCGAGTTCCACGCCCATGCGGTCCGCCTCGGTCTCGTGCTCGCGCGAGTTGGGCAGCTCGAAGGTCACCTTGGCAACCTGGCCCATGAGGTCCTGGCCGAGCTGGCCGACGCCGAGCAGGGCGCCCGCGACCGAGATGCCCAGCCCGGTCGCCATCGACTTCGACACCCGCTCGCGCGCGTGCTCACGCAGCGCATGCGCGATCTCGTGGCCCATCACCGCGGCGATCTCGTCGTCGGTGAGCGCGAGGCGCTCGATCAGCCCCGTGTAGATCGCCATCTTGCCGCCGGCCATGCACCAGGCGTTGAGCTCGCTCGAGCTGAACACATGCACCTCCCAGGACCACGACGGGGCATCGGTGCGGAAGGCGCCGGTCTGCGCGGCGAGCCGCGAGACGATGCGGCGCACGCGCTGCACGGTGGCGGGGTCGCGATCGAGCGCGTTCTTGCTCCGCGCCTCGGCGACCATCTGCTGGTACTGCTGGTTCGAGGCCTGTTCGACCTCCTGCGCCGAGACCATCATCAGCTGCGAGCGCTGCACGCCGACCGCGCCGCCGTGCGTGGTCTGCACGGTCTGGCAGGCGGTGGCGATGGTGCCGGCGAGCAGCACCGGCAGGGCGATCTTGAAGATGGATTGCATGGGTCGATTACCTCCTCGGTTCGTGGAGTGCGTGCGCGGGGCGGGGTTCCCCTTTCCAGCCCAGCAGCAACCAGAGCAGGCCGGCGAGCGCGAAGCCGGAGCCGATCGTATACGTCCACGCCGGCCCGATGCCCTCCCAGGTGTAACCGCTCAGCAAGCCGCCCAGCATGCCGCCGGCCCCGAAGGAGATGCTGCCGTAGAGCGCCTGGCCGCGCGACTGCAGGCGGCCCGGAAACCACTCGTTGACCACCGCGATCGCCGCGGCGTGGTAGGCGCCGAAGGTGGCGCCGTGCAGAACCTGGGCGAGCAGCAGCAGCGCCAGGCTGTGCGCGCCCCAGCCGATCATCAGGAAGCGCGCCACCGCGCAGGCGAAGGAGAACAGCAGGATCGCACGCAGCGAAAAGCGCACCGAGATGCGCGGCATCCACATGAAGACCCCGATCTCGGCGAGCACCCCCAGCGTCCACATCCAGCCCACCACGCCCTTGTCGTAACCCATGCCGACCAGGTGGATCGAATAGAACACGTAGAGCGCGCCGTGTGCCGCCGACATCAGGAAGCAGGCGCCGAGCAGGGCACGCACCTCGGGACGGCGCAGGGTGTCGCCAAAGCTCGCGGCGTCGCGCTGCAGCGGCGGGCGCGGCGCCTCGGGGACGATGAAGCTGCACAGCACGATGCCGACGAGGATGGACATGGTGATCCACAGCACCGCCTCGATCGGCAGGCGGTCGAGCGAATGCCCGAGCGCGAGCACGGCGACGATGAAGCCGACCGAGCCCCACACGCGGATGCGGCCATAGCGGTGCGAAGCCTCGCCGAGGTGGGCGAAGGCGAGACCCTCGATCAGCGGCAGCACCGCGCTCCAGAAGAAGGCCATCAGCGCCATCGCGGCGAACAGCCCGGCGAACTCGGTGGTCAGGAAGAACACCGAGAAGCCCGCCAGGCTGGCGAGCGCCGACAGACGCACGATCGCGATGCGCATCCCCAGGCGTTCCGCCAGCCAGCCCCACAGGTTGGGAGCCAGCACGCGCATCAGCTGCATCAGCGACATCAGCAGCGCGATGTCGGTGGCCGACAGCGCGATCGACTGCAGGTAGAGCGTGAAGTAGGGCGAGAACGCGCCGACGAAGGCGAAGTAGAAGAAGTAGTACGCCGACAGGCGCCAGTAGGGAATCATCGCGCCCACTCCGGGTACGCGCGCTCACCCCCTCCAGCCCCTGCGTCCGGGCGGCGCCCCGCACCGCCCCGCCCTGCCCGCATCGCCTCAGCGCGGCGAAGGCAGGCGCTGGCTCCCTGCGGGCGCGAGCGCCGGGATGCGCGGGGTGTCGGTGCGCACGTCGCCGCACTGCGCGCGATGGCGCAGCGCGTGGTCGATCAGCACCAGTGCGAGCATGGATTCGGCGATCGGCGTCGCGCGGATGCCCACGCAGGGGTCGTGGCGACCCTCGGTGGCGACCATGACGGGATTGCCTGCGCGGTCGATCGAGCGACGCTCGAGGCGGATGCTCGAGGTCGGCTTGATCGCGATGCTGGCGAGAATGTCCTGCCCGGTGGAGATGCCACCGAGCACGCCGCCCGCATGATTGGACAGGAAGCCCGCGGGCGTCATCTCGTCGCCGTGCTCGGTGCCGCGCTGCGCGACCGACTTGAACCCGGCGCCGATCTCCACGCCCTTGACCGCGTTGATGCCCATCATCGCATAGGCGATGTCGGCGTCCAGGCGGCCATACACCGGCTCGCCCCAGCCGACCGGGACGCCGCTGGCGACCACGTCGATGCGCGCGCCGATCGAGTCGCCCGACTTGCGCAGCGCGTCCATGAAGGCCTCGAGCTCGGGCACGATCGCGGCGTTGGGCGCGAAGAAGGGGTTGCCGTCGACCTCGTCCCAGGACACGAAGGGAATCTCGATCGGGCCGAGCGCACCCATGCAGGCGCGGATGACGATGCCGTGGCGCTCCTTCAGCCACTTCTTCGCGATCGCGCCGGCCGCCACCCGCACCGCGGTCTCGCGCGCCGACGAGCGCCCGCCGCCACGATGGTCGCGCAGGCCGTACTTCTGCAGGTAGGCGTAGTCGGCGTGGCCGGGGCGGAAGGTGTCGGCGATGTTGCCGTAGTCCTTGCTGCGCTGGTCCTGGTTGCGGATCAGCAGCGAGATCGGGGTGCCGGTGGTGACGCCCTCGAACACGCCGGAGAGGATCTCGACGGTGTCGGGCTCGCGGCGCTGGGTGACGTGGCGCGAGGTGCCCGGCTTGCGGCGGTCGAGCTCGGCCTGGATGTCTGCCTCGCAGATCGCCAGTCCCGGCGGGCAGCCATCGACGATGCAGCCGATCGCCGGGCCGTGGGATTCCCCGAAGGAGGTGACGGTGAAGAGCGTGCCGAGGGTGTTGCCGGACATGGATTTCCTGCCTGATCGCGATGACGGAACGGGGACGGGTCGCGAGTCTAGCACGCGTGCCGTCCCCTTCTGCTTGGGCGCCGGAGCGCCGCCCCTCAGTGGAAGAAGCCCTCCAGGCGCTCGAAGACCTCGTGCTCGGCGCCATGCCGGCGCACATTGAGCACGTCCTCGAGCTTCTCGAGCTGGCGCACCATCTGCTCGAGGCGCTGGTCCTCGAACACCAGCAGCCAGATGCGCGAGCGCTTGCCGTCGGACACCGGCATGCACAGGATGCCCTCGACGTTGAACGCGCGACGCGCGAAGAGGTTGCAGATGTGGCTCATCACCCCGGGGTGGTTGTTCACATCCAGTTCCAGAACGACCTTGGCATAGCCGGCTTGCGGCAGCGGGTCGGAAACCTGTTCGATCATCATCAGCCTCCGATCATCTCGGTGTTGGCGGCACCCGGCGGCACCATGGGGTAGACGAATTGTTCGCGGTCGATCGTCGCGTGGATCAGGCACGGACCGGGGCGGTGCAGCGCCTCGGCGAGCGCGGCGCGCGGATTGTCGGCGAGATCGAGATCCACCGCCGGCACGCCGAAGCCCTCGGCGATCTTCACGAAGTCGGGCTCGGTGCGGTACTTCGAAGCGAACAGGCGCTGACCGTAGAACAGCGTCTGCTGCTGGTACACCAGGCCGAGCGCGTTGTTGTTCATCAGCACGATCTTGACGTTCAGACCCTCCTCGGCCAGCGTCGCAAGCTCCTGGATGTTCATCTTGAAGCTGCCGTCGCCGGTGAAGCAGACCACGGTGCGCCCGGGCTCGGCGAGCGCGGCGCCGAGCGCGCTCGGCAGGCCGAAGCCCATCGTGCCCAGGCCGCCCGAGGTGAGCCACTGGCGCGGCCGACGGAAGGGATAGGCCTGCGCCACCCACATCTGATGCTGGCCGACGTCGGTGGCGACGATGGCGCGGTCGTCGAGCGCGGCGGCGACCGCCTGGATCAGGCCGTAGTGGGTGCGCGGGTCGTCCTGGCCGGGGAACTGCATCGGGAAGCGCGTCTTCAGGCTGTCGACATGCGACAGCCAGCGCTTGCGCAAGGTCGCCTGCACGCGCGGCAGCAGCGCCTCGAGCGCGCACTTGACGTTGGCGTGGATGGCGACGTGGGCGTTCTTGATCTTGTGCAGCTCGGAGCGGTCGATGTCGATGTGGACGATCTTCGCGTTCGGGCAGAACTGCGCGGCGCGGCCGATCGCGCGGTCGTCGAAGCGTGCGCCCACGCACACCAGCACATCGGCCTCCTCGAGCACGAAGTTGGTGTAGCGCGCGCCGTGCATGCCGAGCATGCCGATCGACAGCGGGTGGTCCATCGGCATCGCACCGAGCGCCATCAGCGTCATCGTGGTGGGCAGGCCGGCCTGCTCGGCCAGCTGCACCGCCAGCGGCGCGGCGCCGGAGGCGACCACCCCGCCGCCGAGGTAGAGCACCGGCTGCTCGGCCTCGTTGATCATCTTCGCCGCCAGCTCCACCGCCGCCAGGTCGAGCTGCGGGGCCGGATCGGCGACCGCCGGGGCGGGAAACTCCGCGACGGCGACGAGCTGGTTCTGCACGTCCTTGGGCACGTCGATCAGCACCGGGCCGGGACGGCCGGACATGGCGATGCGGAAGGCGTCCGGAATGACCTCGAGCAGCTCCTGCGCCGAGCGGACGAGGAAGTTGTGCTTGGTGATCGGCACCGTGATGCCATAGATGTCGACCTCCTGGAAGGCGTCGGTGCCGATCATCGCCTGCGGCACCTGCCCGGTGATGACGACCATCGGGATGGAATCCAGGCAGGCGTCGGCGATCGCGGTGACCAGGTTGGTCGCGCCCGGACCGCTCGAGGCGATGCACACCTGCGGCACGCCCGAGACGCGCGCCATGCCCTGGGCGATGAAGCCCGCGCCCTGCTCGTGGCGGGCGAGCACGTGGTGGATGTGCTCGCTGCCCGAGAGCGCATCGTAGAAGGGCAGGATCGCGCCGCCGGGAATGCCGGCGACGGTGCGCACGCCCTGGCGCTCGAGAAGGCGCACCATCAGTTGCGCGCCGGTCATTTGCATCATGTTGCTCTCCTTGGCTTCGGGTTCGACGGCCGGACCGGCGGGCACAAAAGCAAGACCCCCGCCGGGCTTGCGCGCCGACGGGGGTCTGGTATTCCTGATTCTCGAGTGTCCGGTCCCGTTACGTCGCGCGCATGCCTACGCCTACTACGCGTACTACAACGACCAGCGACAGGAGCGAGGGACGGCCGGAAACGGACATTGGAACGGATCTGCAAGAAAGCGTAAACAACGTGACGGCGAGTTTAATCACGAAAAGCTGCACTGCACAAGAAAATTTTCGCGTGCCGGACCGCGCGCGGGGAGGCGCCTGCGCCCTCCCCGCGCGCGCTCACTTCGGCCGCAGCTCGCGGCGCAGGATCTTGCCGACGTTGCTCTTGGGCAGTTCGTCACGGAACTCGACGTGGTGCGGCACCTTGTAGCCGGTGAGGTTCTCGCGGCAGAAGGCGATCAGGGCCTCGGCCGTCAGCTTCGGATCCTTGCGCACCACGAAGACCTTCACCGCCTCCCCGCTGCGCTCGTCGGGTACGCCGATCGCGGCGACCTCGAGCACGCCCGGATGAGCGGCGACCACGTCCTCGACCTCGTTCGGGTACACGTTGAAGCCGGACACCAGGATCATGTCCTTCTTGCGATCGACCAGGCGCACGAAGCCGCGCTCTTCGACGGTGGCGATGTCGCCCGTGCGCAGGAAACCGTCGTGCGTGAAGATTCGCGCGGTCTCCTCGGGGCGCTGCCAGTAGCCCGGCGTGACCTGCGGACCGCGCACGCAGAGTTCGCCGCGCTGGCCGAGCGGCACCTCATGCCCGGCATCGTCGCGGATGCTGATCTCGGTGGAGGACACCGGCAGGCCGATCGAATGATTGAACTCGGCGAGATCGAGCGGGTTGATCGTCACCGCCGGCGAGGTCTCGGTGAGGCCGTAGGCCTCGACCAGAGACACCCCGGTGACCTTCTTCCACTTCTCGGCGACCACCTGCTGCACCGCCATGCCGCCGCCCAGGCTCACCCGCAGCGTGGAGAAGTCGAGCTTGGCGAACTCGGGGTTGTTGAGCAGTGCGTTGAACAGCGTGTTGACCCCGGTGATCGCGGTGAAGCGGTGCTGGCCGAGCTCCTTGATGAAGCCCGGGATGTCGCGCGGGTTGGGGATCAGCACGTTCTTGGCGCCGATCTTCAGGAAGGTGAGGCAGTTCGCGGTGAGCGAGAAGATGTGGTAGAGCGGCAGCGCGGTGATGATGATTTCCTTGCCCTCGCCCACGTAGGGGGCGATCCACGCATGCGCCTGCTGCAGGTTGGCGATGACGTTGCGATGAGTGAGCATGGCCCCCTTGGCCACTCCGGTCGTGCCGCCGGTGTATTGCAGGAAGGCGACGTCCTCATGGCCCACCTGCGCCGGCTGCAGCTCGTGGGCAGCGCCGCGCTGCAAGGCCGTGGAAAAGCGCACGTGGCCGTCGAGCCGCCACGGCGGCACCAGCTTGCGCACCTTGCGCACGACGAAGTTCACGATCGCGCCCTTGACCAGGCCGAGCATCTCGCCCAGGCTGGTGACCACGATTTGGCGTATCGGCACCTGCGCCCGCACATGCTCGAGCGTGTGGGCGAAGTTCTCCAGGATCACGATGACCTCGGCGCCGGAGTCCTTCAACTGGTGCTCGAGCTCGCGCGCGGTGTAGAGCGGATTGACGTTGACCACCGTGTAGCCCGCGCGCAGCGTGCCGAAGAGCGCGATCGGGTACTGCAGCACGTTGGGCATCATCAGCGCGACGCGCGCACCGCGGGGCAGCTCCAGCGCGCCCTGCAGCCAGGCGCCGAAGCGCGCACTGAGCGCGTCGAGCTCCGCGTAGGTGATCGACTTGCCCATGCAGTGATAGGCGGTCTTGTCGGCATAGCGCGCCACGCTGCGCTCGAACAGGTCGCCCAGGGAACGGAATTCGTCGACGTCGATTTCCGCCGGAATGCCCGGGGGGTAGCTCTTCAGCCAGATTTTTTCCATGGTCTCCTCCTTTTGCTGGAAATACCGCCGGAGCGCCGCGATGGCGCCCCGGCTCCGCCCTCCCAAGGCGTCGGACGGGCAAGCGGCCCTTCCGTTCATTCCAACCATGCCGCACCCGATCTTGGTGTGGGTGTCGACCGAACGGGCGCAGCCCGTTCCTGGAGGTGCGGCGGTTCGACCGCCGCTGCCGGGCGCGGGGCCCGGCGATGCTGCTTATTCCTCGCCCTCGCCCGCGGGCCAGTTGCGGATGTAGTTCTTGAGCATGCGGTTCTCGAAGCTCTGCTCCTCGAGCACCGCCTTGGCGACGTCGTGGAAACTCACCACACCGAGCAGCGTGTTGCCGTCCATCACCGGCAGGTAGCGCTGGTGGTGCTCGACCATCAGCCGGCGCAGCTCGTCCATCTCCATGTCGGGCGCGGCCACGCGCGGCTCGCGCAGCATGACCGCCTCGACCTGCAGCGCCTGCCAGTCCGCCCCGCCCTGCTGCACCGCCTGCAACACCTGCCGGAAGGTGAGCATGCCGACCATCTCGCCACGCGAGAACACGACCAGCGAGCCGACGTCCTGCTCGTTCATGATCTCGACCGCCTCGGCGATGGGTCGGTTGGGGCCGATGGTGAATAACACCTTGCCCTTGATCGCGAGAATCTCGCTCACCAGCATGTCGGTCTCCGTGCCGTTGCACTTACAGGTTTGATGACGCTCACCATCTTAGTGCATCGCCGCGTGCGCGCAAAGCCAGCCGCGGCGTGCCTTCAGCGCTTCAGCTCGCCGAGCTTGCCCTTGATGCGGGCCCAGTGGTCGGCATCCGGCAGAGGATCCTTGCGCTCGACGATCGGCTTCCATTGCTTGGCCAGTTCGGCGTTGAGCGCGATGTAACCCTTCTGGTCGTCCGGCACGTCGTCCTCGGAATAGATCGCCTCGACCGGACACTCGGCCACGCACAAGGTGCAGTCGATGCACTCCTCCGGATCGATGACAAGGAAGTTGGGCCCCTCGCGGAAACAGTCGACCGGACAGACGTCCACGCAGTCGGTGTATTTGCAGCGTATGCAGCGCTCGGTAACGACGTAGGTCATCTCGACTCTCCAGGCAGGATCGGCCGCCACCCGCTGCGGCTGGCCGAAGGGGGGACAATATAGACCAGCCCTTGGCTTTTTTGCCACGGCAAGCAGGCGCTTGCCCGTCCGCCAGCAGCGATTTCCTTGACGGCGCCCCCGGCATCGCATAAGTTTCGGAAAAATTTCTTTACGGAAGGCCTCTCCTTCCGCTGGATCGTCGTGCATCGCAGCAGCGCCTCCCGCTCGCGGCGAGATCGCAGGGGGTCCGCCCCTTCCCGCACGCAGCATCCGTTCGCATTACCCCGCAACACCCCATACCCCGCAGCACCCGTTACCCGGCAACGAGGGCTTCCGCCTTCGTCACCACCCCCTGCCAGCCTTAGTGAGGAATCATGAGCGAGCACATCCACCATGTGACCGACGGCAACTTCGACGATGAAGTGCTGCAGTCCCAGACCCCTGTCCTGGTCGATTACTGGGCCGAGTGGTGCGGCCCCTGCAAGATGATCGCGCCGATCCTGGACGACGTCGCCAAGGACTACGCGGGCAAGCTCAAGGTCGCCAAGCTCAACATCGACGACAACCAGGAGACGCCCGCGAAGTACGGCATCCGCGGCATCCCGACGCTGATGCTGTTCAAGGGCGGCAATGTCGAGGCGACCAAAGTGGGCGCCCTTTCCAAATCTCAACTGACCGCCTTCATTGACAGCAACATCTAAGCCGGACCAGGCTCCGGCCCGTTCCCGCGGTTCCTCGCGCGCCCGTCGCCGCGGCGCGCGCAACCGGGACGGCAATTCCCCCCAGAATCCGCAGACCGAAGACGATCTGTTCGACGTCGAGAACGGCGGCGAGGAAGGTTCTTCCACGCCGCGCGACCCCGACGCGCCCGCGCTCCACCTGTCCGAACTCAAGGCCCTGCACGTCAGCCAGCTGCTGCAGATGGCGATGGACGCCGGTGTCGAGGGCGCGAACAGGCTGCGCAAGCAGGAACTCGTCTTCGCGCTGCTGCGCAACCGTGCCCGCAGGGGCGAACCGATCTGTGGCGACGGCGCACTCGAAGTGCTGCCTGACGGCTTCGGCTTCCTGCGCTCTCCCGACACCTCGTATCTCGCGGGGACGGACGACATCTACGTGTCGCCCTCGCAGATCCGGCGCTTCAACCTGCGCACCGGCGACACCATCGAGGGCGAGATCCGCACGCCCAAGGATGGCGAGCGCTACTTCGCGTTGACCAAGCTCGACAAGATCAACGGGCGGCCGCCGGAAGAGTGCAAGACCAAGATCCTCTTCGAGAACCTCACGCCCCTGCATCCGCAGGAGTGCCTGAAGCTCGAGCGCGAGGTCCGTGGCGAGGAGAACGTCACCAGCCGCATCATCGACATGATCGCGCCGATCGGCAAGGGCCAGCGCGGCCTGCTCGTCGCCCCGCCCAAGAGCGGCAAGACGGTCATGCTGCAGCACATCGCGCACGCGATCACGGCCAACCATCCCGACGTCAAGCTGATCGTGCTGCTGATCGACGAGCGCCCGGAGGAAGTGACCGAGATGCTGCGATCGGTGAAGGGCGAGGTCGTGGCCTCCACCTTCGACGAGCCCGCCACCCGTCACGTGCAGGTCGCCGAGATGGTGATCGAGAAGGCCAAGCGCCTGACCGAGCACAAGTACGACGTGGTGATCCTGCTCGACTCGCTGACCCGTCTGGCGCGCGCCTACAACACCGTGGTGCCGGCCTCCGGCAAGGTGCTCACCGGTGGTGTCGACGCCAACGCGCTGCAGAAGCCCAAGCGCTTCTTCGGTGCGGCGCGCAACATCGAGGAAGGCGGCTCGCTGACCATCATCGCCACCACGCTGGTCGACACCGGCAGCCGCATGGACGACGTGATCTACGAGGAATTCAAGGGCACCGGCAACATGGAGCTCCACCTCGACCGCCGCATGGCGGAGAAGCGCGTGTATCCGGCGATCAACGTCAACCGCTCCGGCACCCGCCGCGAGGAGCTCCTGCTCAAGGCCGACGTGCTGCAGAAGGTGTGGATCCTGCGCAAGCTGCTGTACGGCATGGACGACATCGACGCGATGGAATTCCTCCTCGACAAGGTCAAGGCCACCAAGAGCAACGCCGAGTTCTTCGACGCGATGCGCACCGGCCGCGGCTGATTCCGCGCTCGACAGCAAAACGCCACCTTGGAGGTGGCGTTTTTTCTTGTGCGGCCGCGCCGTGCGCGGCCGACGCTCACTTGTAGTCGTAGAAGCCCTTGCCGCTCTTGCGACCGAGGTAGCCCGCCTCGAGCATCTCGACCAGCAGCGGCGCCGGGCGGTACTTGGGGTCCTTGGTGCCTTCATAGAGGACCTGCATGACCGCGAGCTCGACGTCCAGGCCGATGAGGTCGCACAGCGCGAGCGGGCCGATGGGGTGGTTGCAGCCGAGCTTCATCGCCTCGTCGATCTCGGCTGCGGTCGCCAGGCCCTCGCCGAGCGCGAACACCGCCTCGTTGATCATCGGGCACAGCATGCGGTTGACCACGAAGCCCGGACTGTTCTTGACCTTGATCGGCGTCTTGCCGATCGCCTTCGCGACGTCCTCGACCGCGGAGTAGGTCGCCGCCGAGGTCTGCAGGCCGTTGATCAGCTCGACGAGCGCCATCACCGGCACCGGGTTGAAGAAGTGCATGCCGATCACCTGGCCGGGACGCTGGGTGCCGGCGGCCAGGCGGGTGATGGAGATCGACGAGGTGTTGCTGGCGAGAATCGCCTCCGGCTTCACGATACGGTCGAGGTCGGCGAAGATGCGCAGCTTGAGATCGACATTCTCGGTCGCCGCCTCGATCACCAGGTCGCAGTCGGCGAGCGCATCGAGCGAGCTCACGGTGGTGATGCAGGCCATCGCGGCGTCCTTCTGCGGCGCGCTCATCCTGTCCTTCTTGATGAGGCGGTCGAGGCTGGCCGAGATGGTCGCGAGCCCGCGCTGCACCTGCGCCTCGGCGACGTCCATCATCACCACCTTGCGCCCCGCGACCGCGAACGCCTGGGTGATGCCGTTACCCATCGTGCCCGCACCCACCACTCCGATCTTGCCGATACTCATCGCCTTCGTTCTCCGCACAGGATTTTGGTCGACGCAACGGCCGCCGGACGACGGTCTCCATACCGCTGCGTATGCGCGGGGACTTTAGCGGATTCCGCGGGCGGGTGCCAGCGTCGCGCGGCCGCACAGCGGGAGGATCGAAAGGCGCTCCACCCAAGCGTTTCTCGATGCTCGGCAGCTCGGGCGAAGCGCTGCAAGCAAGCCGGCTTTTCGATCATTTCTCGATATTTTTCTTGTGAGTCCCCCGGGGCAGCGGCTACATTAGAGAGGCCTCCATCCGTCCCCCTTCCTCTCCAAGATCATGCTCCACACCTCGCCTCCCTACGCCGTCCGCCAAGAAACCGAGGTCGCCGAACCGAAGACGCTGGTCGAGGCGGCCTATCGCAGCCTGCGCCGCAACATCATCGAGGGCCGCCTGTCGCCGGGCGAGAAGCTGCGCATCGAGCACATCAAGAACGACTACGGCGTGGGGGGCGCGACGCTGCGCGAGGCCCTCTCGCTGCTCACCTCGGATGCGCTCGTGGTGTCGCAGGGCCAGCGCGGCTTCCGCGTCGCCCCGGTCTCGCTCGAGGACCTCGCCGATATCACCGAGACGCGGGTGATGCTCGAGTGCAGCGCGTTGCGCCAGTCGATCACGCTCGGCGACGAGGCCTGGGAGGCCGAGCTCACCGCCGCCTTCCACCGCCTCACGCGCGCGGAGGAGAAGCTCGCCGAAGGCAACAATCGCGAGCAGTGGGAAGAGCGCAACCGCATCTTCCACGAGGTGCTGATCGCCGCCTGCCCCTCGCGCTGGACCAAGCACTTCCTGTCCATCCTCTATCACCAGGCCGAGCGCTACCGCCACCTCTCGCTGCGTCGCAGCGACGGTACGCGCCGGCTGCACGACGAGCACGCCGCCCTGTTCGAGGCCGCGATGGGGCGTGACGCCGAGACTGCCACCCGCCTGCTCGGCGAACACATCCGCCTGACGCTGCAGTCGGTCAGCCTCGACAAGGCCGCCACCGCCAGCCACTGAGCCGGCCACCCGGGCTTGCCGCCGCACAGCGGCGAACAGTCAAAAAAATGGCCCGCCGAAGCGGGCCAAACCCGAAATCACCTCTGCGCGGGCGCGCAGAAGGCAACCACGACGAACTGCTCGATTTCGGGGAGGGAGAGCCTGGGATGGAGAGGGCCGCGGGGCGCGCGAAGCCTGCGGCCATCTCCGCCGGAGCGTGTGCTCAACCGCCGCCCAGCCCGACCGGCGCCGGGGCGGTGTTGACGATGCGGGTGAACAGCGCCGCGTACTTGCCCGCCGGTCCCTGCCAGGGGTTGTCGTTGGCGAGGAAGGCGGCGTCGATGTGCGCCCAGTCCTCCGCGCTCAGGTGCTTCCGGGCGAGCGGGAAGATCAGGTGCTCCTCGGTGTTCATGTGCTGCCACTCGTGCTCGATGTAGGTCTTGAGCGCGCCCTGGAAGCCCGCCAGGCCGGATTCGCCTTCGCGCCGGTAGGCCTCGAGCGCCGCACGCAAGGTGGCCATGCGCGCATCGCCCTCGCGGTGCTCGGCCTCCAGGCGCTCGATGATCGGCAGCGCCTCCGCGCTGCGCTCGCGCAGGCGGGCGAAGAGGTAGCTGTCCTCCTTGGGGTGGTGCACCTTCTCCGGGACCATCTCGATGTACTCGATCATCGACGCCATCAGCTCGAAATCGGGCTTCAGCCGCCCCGCCTCGATCGAGGCGACGAGCCCGCGCAACCCGCTCAGCATCGCGGCGAGGGCGCGGTGCTCGTCATGGATGATGTCCAGCGACTTGTTGCTCATGCTTGGTTTCCTCCTTGCTCTCAGACGCCGAGATGCTTCTGGATCAGCTCCGGCTGGGCGCGGATCTCGTCGCTGGTGCCGTCGAATACGACCTGCCCCTTGACCAGGATCATCGCGCGGTCGCAGATGCTGGTGACTGCGCCGTGGTTCTTGTCCACGATCACGGTGGCGATGCCGGTCTTGCGGATCTCCTTGACGATGCGCCAGATCTCCATCGCGATCAGCGGCGCGAGGCCCTCGGTGGCCTCGTCGAGGATCAGCAGATCGGGGTTGGTCATCAGCGCACGGCCGATGGTGAGCATCTGCTGCTCGCCGCCCGAGAGCTGCCAGCCGCCGTTGTTGATGCGTTCGCCCAGGCGCGGGAAGGTCTCCATCACGCGGTCGAAGGTCCACTCGCGGCGACCATCGACGCCGGCGCGCGCCGACATCAGCAGGTTCTCGCGCACGCTCAGGCTCTTGAAGATGCCGCGCCCTTCCGGCACGTAGGCGATGCCCTGCTGCGCGGTCTGGAACGTGCGCGCCCTGGTGTAGTCGTCGCCGCGCACGAGCACCCGACCGTGCCTGGGGCGGACGATCCCGAGCATGCTCTTGATCAGCGTGGACTTGCCCATGCCGTTACGGCCCATGAGGGCGATGCCCTCGCCTTCGCGGATGTTGAAGTCGATGCCGTGCAGGATGTGACTCGCACCGTAGTAGGTGTGGATCTCCTTGGCTTCGAGCAGCATGTTAGACATGGAAGCTGTCCTCCGTACCCAGATAGGCCTGCTGGACGGCCACGCTGGCCTTGATCTGCGCGGGCGGCCCGCACTCCAGCAGCTGGCCGTTGACCATCACCGTGATCATGTCGGCGACCGCGAACACCGCATCCATGTCGTGCTCCACGAGCAGGATGCCGCGCGTCTGGCGCAGGCGCTTGAGCACCTCGACCATGCTCGCCGACTCCTCCGAACCCATGCCGGCGAGCGGCTCGTCGAGCAGCAGCACCTGCGCGTCGGTGGCCAGCACCATGGCGATCTCGAGCTGGCGCTGCTCGCCGTGGCTGAGCACGCCCGACACCCAGTCGACGCGCTTGCCCAGGCCGGCCTCCTCGATGCAGGCGCGCGCCTTCTCCAGCGCCCACTTCTGCTCCATCGCCTTGCTGAAGAGGCGCCACGGTTGCTGGCGGCGCGACTGCGCGGCCAGGCGCACGTTCTCGAGCACGGTGAACTGCGGGAAGATGTTGGTGCGCTGGTAGCTGCGCCCGATCCCCACCTGCGAGCGCTGCGCCGCGGTAAGCGCCGTGATGTCCCTGCCGAGGTAGTGGATGCGCCCCTCGGACGGCGGCAGGTCGCCCGAAAGCATGTTGATGCAGGTCGACTTGCCGGCACCATTGGGGCCGAGCAGCACATGGATCATCTGGCGCTCGAGCGTCACGCTGATGTCCTGGTTCGCCACCAGACCGCCGAAGCGGCGGGTCAGCTTGTCCGCCTGCAGCAGGACTTCGTTCTTCGTCGTCACGCTCATTTGGCCTCTCCTCCCTGCAGGGCGCGCTTGATACGGCCCGGAACGCCGGCCAGGCCACCCGGCAGGAACAGCACGACCGCGACGATCACGCCACCCATCAGCAGCTGCCAGTACTTGGTGATGTCGGCGAAGATCTCGCGCATCGCCTCGAAGGCGAAGGCCCCCGCGATCGCGCCGGCGAGATTGCCCATGCCGCCCAGGATCACCATCAGCAGCACGTTGCCCGACTCGTGCCAGGACAGCAGCTCCGGGGTCACGAAGCCGGACAGCACGGCGTACAGAAAGCCCGCCAGCCCGCCGAGCGCGCCGGCCAGCGTGAAGGCGCCGAGCTTGTAGCGGAAGGTGTAGTAGCCGAGCGACTGCATGCGGTGCTCGTTGCTCTTGATGCCCACCAGCACGCGGCCGAAGGGCGACTGCAGCACGCGCGCCAGGAACAGATACACCAGCACCAGCACCGCGAGCACGAAATAGAACATGTGCACTTCGTTGGTGAGGTCGAACGGCTCCCAGCCGAAGATGGACGCAGAGGGCTTGTTGTTGAGGTACTTGCCGTCCGAACCGCCGCCGAGCGGGGTGTCGTGGAAGATGAAGTAGGCCATCTGCGCGAAGGCCAGCGTCACCATGATGAAATAGATGCCCTTGGTGCGCAGCACGAAGAGCCCGATCACGAAGGCGGCGAGCGCGGACAGGCCGACCGAGGCGGGCAGCACGTACCACAGGCTGGCCGCCTCGTACTCGGGGCTCAGGATCGCCACCGCGTAGGCGGCGATGCCGAAGTAGGCCGCATGGCCGAAGCTGACCAGGCCGGTGAAGCCCACCAGCAGGTCCAGGCTCATGGCGAAGATCGCCATCACCAGCACCTTGCCGACCATCTCGATGTAGAAGGACTCGCCCGACAGCGGCACGCAGGCCACGATCGCGAGCGCGACCAGCTTGGGAATCAGGGAAGCATTTGCGTTCATGGTCTCAGCCCTTCTTCAGGATGCCTTCGGGGCGCCACAGCAGGACCACCGCCATGACCACATACACCACGATGCCGGAGAGCTCGGGGACCAGGACCTTGCCGAAGGTGTCGGCGAAGCCCACGATCAGCGCGGCGACGAGCGCGCCCCACACCGAGCCGATGCCGCCGATGACCACGATCACGAAGGAGATGATGAGCACGTGGCTGCCCATGTTCGGGAACACCGACGAGATCGGCGCGGCCAGCATGCCGGCGAGCGCGGCGAGCGCGACGCCGAGCGCGAACACGACCCGGTAGATCATGTTGATGTTGATGCCGAGCGCCTCGACCATGCCGCGGTCGTCGTTGCCGGCGCGGATCATCATGCCCAGGCGGGTGCGCTGGATCAGGTAGTAGAGCGCGACCGCGAGCACGATGCAGATCGCCGAGATGGCCAGCCGGTATACCGGATAGCTCATGACCTCGGTGAGCTGGATCGAGGCGTCGAGGAAGGCGGGAATCGCCACCCCGTGCACATCGTCGCCCACGAGCAGGCTGCGCAGCTGCTCGAAGATGAGAATGAGGCCGTAGGTGAGCAGCACCTGCTCGAGGTGGTCGCGCTTGTACAGGTGGGAGAACAGCGCCCACTCCAGGAAGGCGCCGAAGGCCAGCGCCAGCGGGATGCCGAGCACCACCGCCAGCACCAGGCTGCCGGTCGCGCTGGTGAGCACGAAGGCCAGGTAGGCGCCGATCATGTAGAAACTGCCGTGCGCCAGGTTGATGATGCCCATGATGCCGAACACCAGCGTCAGTCCGCTTGCCACCAGAAAAAGCAGCAATCCGTACTGCAGCGAGTTCAGCGTCTGGATCAGGAAGCTTGCGAAATCCATGACACTCCCCCTCCCGGCAGGCATGCGCCTGTCAGGATCGATCAGGGTTCAAGAAGGAACGGGATTGGGGGGCGGCCCGAGCGGCCGCCCCTGCGAGGCTGAAGGCTTACATCTTGCAGCCGCGGGCGGGATCCTCGAGGCCCTTGGAGACGACCTCGAGCATCACGTTCTGATCACCCTTGACCTGGCGCATGTAGATGTCCTGCACCGGGTTGTGCGCCTTGGACAGCGTGAAGGCGCCGCGCGGGCTGTCGATCTTGGCGGACTCCATGCCCTTGATGATCTCTCCCTGCTTCTCCGGATCGCCGCCGGCGGCCTTCAGGCCGGCCTCGTACATCTGCGCGGCGTCGTAGCCCTGCACCGCATAGACGTCGGGCTGGAGCTTGTAGGTCGTGGCGTACTTGGTGCGGAAGGCCGCATCCTTGGCGTGGGTCAGGCCGTCGGCGTAGTGCAGTGTGGTGAGCAGGCCCTCGCCCGCTCCGCCCATCGCACCGAGGTTGCCGTCGGTGAGGAAGCCCGGGCCGTACAGCGGGATGCTGTTCTTGAGACCGGCCGCGGCATAATCGGCGACGAACTTGGCGGCGCCGGCGCCGGCGAAGAAGACGAACACCGCATCGGGCTTGGCCGCGGCGATCTCGGTCAGGAAGGGCTGGAACTCGACGTTGGGGAACGGCAAGGTCATTTCCTTGACGAGCTTGCCGCCCCCCTTCTCGAAGGCTTCCTTGAAGCCGGCGACCGACTCCTCGCCGAAGGAGTACTTCCAGGTCACCGTGGCGACGTTCTTGATGCCCTTCTTCGCAAGCGCCTCGCCCATCGCGTAGGACGGCTGCCAGGCCGAGAAGGACGAGCGGAAGATGTAGGGCGAGCACAGCGGGCCGGTCAGCTCGTTGGCGCCGGCGTTGGGGACGATCATCAGGGTCTTGGTGTCGCGGGCCACCTTGGCCATGGCGAGCGCGACCCCGGAGTGGACGGTACCGACCAGCACGTCGACCTTGTCGCGCGAGACCAGCTTCTTGGCGTTCTCGGTCGCCTTGGCCGGGTTGGACTCGTCGTCGACGGTGAAGTATTCGACCTCGCGGCCGCCGAGCTTGCCGCCGTTCTCGTCGACGAACTGCTTGAAGCCGTTGGTGATCGCGGTGCCGAGCGCGGCGTAGGTGCCGGTGTAGGGCAGCATCAGGCCGACCTTGACCTTGTCGGCCGCGTTCGCGGCGCCGATGCCGGCAGCGGCCAGCGCGAGGGTCAGGGCGAGGTTGCCGGCGAGTTTGAACGTGCTCTTCATGATGTCTCTTCCTTGCAGGTGGGTTGGATTCGTGCGTCTTCTGGACGACGCATCGTCTTGCGGATTCGATCGGCCCCGTCGCGGCACGGGCTGTGCCGCGACGGGGCTGGAAACGCGGCCGCCTCGGCGGCCGCGCGCCGACGAGGGCGGAGGCCTCAGATGAAACGGGTGCTGACGCTGCCGAGCGACTGGATGCGCAGGTTGACGCTGTCGCCGGCCTGCACCGAGACCGCCTCGGTGACGCCGCCCGACAGGATCATGGTGCCCGCGGGGATCTCCTCGCCGCGCGCGCCGAGGTGGTTGGCCAGGGCCGCGATCGCCGCCGCCGGGTGACCGAGCACCGCGGCGCCGGCACCGACCGCCACCGGCTCGCCGTTCTTCTCGAGGACCACACCCAGGGTGCGCAGATCCAGGCCGGCGACCGGCGCCGCCTGGCCGCCGAGCACGAAGCGGGTCGACGAGCAGTTGTCGGCGATCACGCTCTTGAGGTCGAACTTGAAGTCCTTGTAGCGCGAATCGATGATCTCGATGCCGGGCATGACGAAGTCGGTCGCCGCGAGCACCGCGCCGATGTGGCAGCCGGGGCCCTTGAGCGCGCGCTTGGTGACGAACACGATCTCGGGCTCGACCTTCGGGTGGATCAGCTCGCTGGTCTTGATCTCGCCACCGTCCGGCACGCTGAAGTAGTCGACGAGCCAGCCGAACACCGGGGTGTCGACGCCCATCTGCTTCATCTTGCCGCGCGAGGTCAGGCCGGCCTTGAGGCCGACCACGCGGTTGCCGCGCGCCAGCTTGCGGCGCAGGATCTCGGCCTGGATCGCGTAGGCGTCGTCCCAGTCCATGTCGGGATGGGCCTCGGTGATCTTCACCACTTCGAAGGCCTGCAGTTCGGCGTTCTCGAGGTGTTCGGCCAGTTGTTCGATGGTTTGCTGATTCAGTTTCATTGGAAGTTTCCTGTTGGATTGGGGGCGGGTCAGACGAAGCGCACCGAGCAGCCGCCGATGCCGCCGATCGTCATGCGCAGGTTGTCGCCGCGCGCCACCGGGACCATGGCGCCCATGGCACCCGAGAGCACGATGTCGCCGGCCTTGAGCGCGATGCCGAGCGAGCCGAGCATGTTGGCCAGCCACACCATGGCGTTGACCGGATGGGCCATGGTGGCCGCGCCGGCGCCGGTGACGACGATCTCGCCGTTCTTCTCCAGCACCATGCCGGCGAGCGCGAGGTCGAGGTCGGCGATGTCGACCAGCTGGTCGCCGAGCACGAACACGCCGCACGAGGCGTTGTCGGCCACGGTGTCCTGGATCTTGATCTTCCAGTCCTGGATGCGCGAATCGACGATCTCGAAGCAGGCCATCACGCCTTCGGTCGCGGCGAGCACGTCGGCCGCGGTGACGCCCGGACCCTGCAGGTCCTTCTTGAGCAGGAAGGCGATCTCGCCCTCGGCCTTGGGCTGGATGAGCGTGTCCATGTCGACCGACTCGCCCTCGTTGAAGACCATGCTGTCGAGCAGGTAGCCGAAGTCGGGCTGATGCACGCCCAGCATGTTCATCACCGCCTTGCTGGTGACGCCGATCTTCTTGCCGATGACGCGGTCGCCGTTCTCGAGGCGGCGCGCGATCATGCGCTGCTGCACGTGGTAGGCGTCCTCGATCGTCATGTCGGGATGCGCGGCGCTCAGCGGCGCGATCGGCGTGCGCGCGACGAGCGCGTCGTAGAGCGAATCGCCCAGGGCTTCGATGGTTTTCTGGTCCATGTACGATCTTCCTATTACAGCTTGATGCAGACGTTCTTGAGGTCGGTGTAGAACTCGAGCGAGTGCACGCCGCCTTCACGGCCGATGCCCGACTGCTTGGAGCCACCGAAGGGGGTGCGCAGGTCGCGCAGGAACCAGCTGTTCACCCACGAGATGCCCACTTCCATCTTCTGCGCGACGCGGTGGGCGCGCGAGACGTCCTGCGTCCAGATCGCGCAGGCCAGGCCGTACTTGTTGTCGTTGGCCTTCTCCAGCACTTCCTCCTCGGTATCGAAGGGGGCGATGTGGCAGCACGGCCCGAAGATCTCTTCCTTGATCACGCGGGCGGTTTCCGGCAGGCCGGTCCAGATGGTCGGCTGCACCCAGCAGCCATCGGCGAGTTCGCCCGGCATCTGGGGCACGCCGCCACCGGTCACCACGGTCGCACCTTCTTCCACGGCGACCTTGTAGTAGGACAGCACCTTCTCCTGATGCTTCTTGCTGACCAGCGGGCCGAAGTTGGCGGCCGGATCGTCCGGCACGCCGATCTTCATGCCTTCGGCGCCGGCCTTCAGGGCGGCGACGAACTTGTCGAAGATCGGGCGCTCGACATACACACGCTCGGTGCCCAGGCAGACCTGGCCGCAGTTCAGGAAGACGGAGCGCAGGGTGCCTTCGATGGCCTTGTCGAAGTCGCAGTCGGCGAACACGATCGCGGCGTTCTTGCCGCCCATTTCCAGCGACACCGGGCGCGAGCCGTTGGCCGCCGCCTTCATGATGACCTCGCCGGTGCGGGTCTCGCCGGTGAAGGTGAGCGCGTCGACGTCCGGGTGGGCGGTCAGGAAGGCGCCGGCGGAGTTGGCGCCGAAGCCGTTGACCACGTTGTAGACACCCTTGGGGATGCCGACCTTGTTCATCACCTCGCCGAGCAGCGCGGCGGTGCGCGGGGTGTCTTCCGAGGGCTTGACGACCACGGTGTTGCCGCAGGCCAGCGCCGGGCCGACCTTCCAGGTCATCAGCAGCAGCGGCAGGTTCCACGGGCAGATCACGCCGACCACGCCGACCGGACGGCGATAGCCGTAGTTGATCGCCTTGCCGCCGTCGGGCGTCGTCATCTCGAAGAACTCGGTCGGAACGTTCTTGACCATGTCCGCGAAGACCTTGAAGTTGGCCGCACCGCGCGGGATGTCCACATGCGAGGCCATGCTCTTGGGCTTGCCGGTGTCGGCGCACTCGGCCTCGAGGAAGTCGTCGAAGCGGTTGTTGATCTCGACCACCAGGGCCTCGAGCAACTCGATGCGCTTCTGCAGCGACATCGAACCCCAGGGGCCCTTCAGCGCGGCCTTGGCGGCCTTGACGGCGGCGTCGACTTCCTTCTCGCCGGCTTCGGCGACCATGCCGATCACCTTGTTGTTGATCGGGTTGCGGTTCTCGTACCACTTGTCGGTGGCGACGTATTCGCCGTCGATGAAGTTGAGGATCTTGTCAGCGATCATGATTTCTCCCGTTACGTTTTCGAACGTTGCTGGATTGTGTTGCCGCTTTTCGTCGTGGCCTCGTCGGGCGGGCGGCGTCGGGGATGGGGTCGGGGGGTGCGTCCTGGCGCATGCCCGGCGCGATGCGCCGGGCATGCGGACCAGGTCAGGTCACGACGGTCAGGAAGCGCTCGTTGAGCTTGCGGTCGTGGTAGAAGATGCCGGCGCCGACCTCGTCGAAGGTCCAGGTGATCGGCGCGTGGTCGGGATAGGTCTCGTAGCCGCCGCAGAAGGTCTCGAAGCGGTTGCCCGAGGGGTCGAAGGCGTAGATCGTCGAGCCGCGGGTGATGCCGTGGCGGGTCGGGCCGATGTCGATCGACACCCGGTTCATCGACATGATGTCGGCCGCGCGCAGCACCTTCTCCCAGCTGTCGAGCAGGAAGGACAGGTGGTGCAGCTTGCCCGGCTCGGGGTGGGCGACGAAGGCCAGGTCGTGCGCCTTGTGCGAGCAGGAAATGAAGGTGGCGAGCAGGGACTTGCCGTCTTCGAGCAGCACGCGCTCGACGAGGTGGAAGCCGAGCACCTCGGTGAACAGCTTGAGGTTCTCCTCGAGGTTCGGGCCGTAGAGCAGGCAATGGTCGAAGCGGTGCGGAGCGATGCCGTGCTCGGAGGCGGCGATCCACGGATCCGGGTTGGTGTAGGGCTGGCCGTTGCCGACGTCGGTCTTTTCGGCATACAGCTCCATGACGTGGCCGGTCGGGATGGTGAAGCGCACGCGCTCGCCGGTCTCGAGCAGTTCGCCGGCCGGGATGCGCTCGGTGGCGACGCCGTAGGCCTGCAGGTCCTTGTCGAGTTGCTCGAGCGTCGCCTTGTCCTTGACCTTGAAGCCGATCAGGTCCACGCCGGCACGGTCGGCCTGGCGCAGGATCACGCTATTGTGGTCGCGCTCGTCCCAGGCCTTGAAATACACACGGCCGGCTGCATCGCGGCCGGTCTCGACGAGCCCGAGCACGTCCTTGTAAAAGGCCACGCTTTCATCCAGATCCAGCACGCGCAGCTGGATGTGGCCAGGACGCATCACTCCGGTAGTTGCCATCTTGCATCTCCTCTCAGGGGTCACGGACGGGGTTGCGGGCGCCTCGTGCGACCCGCGCTCCCCGGGTTCTCATGCGGCGGGTCGCGCCCGCCTGTTTCTACGACTGCCTTGCGTCCGCGGCCGCCGCTGACGGCGTCGCGCACACGTTCTTCTTCATCTTGCCGAGCACCGCCAGGCGGAGGTCCGACAGCGGCTTCACGCGGCAGGCGAGGACGATGCCGGCGGCCTCCTCCTCGGCACTGACGTAGGCCCGGCTCATCACGCGCTTGCTGTACTCGCCGGCCTCGACCTGCACCTTGCACACGCCGCAACCGCCGCCGCGACAGCCCACCGGGATGCCGCGCTTGCCAAGCCGCTCCATGCCCGCGAGCAGGGTCTCGTCCTCACGGCAGCGGTAAACCTCGCCGGTCTCGACGATCGTCACCTGGTGGAAGACCTTCGGCGCGGGGGCGTTCATGTCAGGCCACCTGCCGTTCCTGCTGCGCCTCGTTGAAGGCCTTCAGGCGCGCGGCCTGCAGTTCGCGGGCCGCGGCGAGGTTCTTCTCCTTGACGTGGCCGAAACCGCGGATCTCGTCGGGCACGCTCGCCAGCGCCACCGCCGCAGCGTGATTCACCGGGTTGAGCCTGGCGAGGACCTGGTCGAGCAGCTGGATGTACTCCTCGATCAGCTTGCGCTCGGTCTGGCGCTCTTCGGTCTTGCCGAAGACATCGAGCGCGCTGCCACGGAAGCGCTTCAGGCCGGACAAGCGCTTGAAGGCCTTGAACATCCACTCGCCGTACTGCTTCTTCTGCGGGTGGCCGGTGACCGGATCGGTCTTGGAGAGCAGCGGAGGCGCAAGGTTGTACTTCACCGAGTAGCCATGCGGGAACTGCGCATCGAGCTCGGCGAGGAAGGCCGGGTCGGTGTGCAGGCGGGCGACCTCGAACTCGTCCTTGTAGGCCATCAGCTTGTACAGGTAGCGGGCGGCCGCCTCGGCGAGCGCGGAGGAGGAAACCGCCTTCTGCTCGCCCGCAACCACGCGCTTGATCACCTCGGCGTAGCGCCTGGCGTAGGCCTCGTCCTGGAAGGCGATGAGCTCGGGCACGCGGATCTCGACCAGGCGCTTGACCTCGCCGCTGGCGCCGATCGAATCGACGATCGCACGCGCAGCCGGCGACAGCTGCGGCGCCTTGTTCAGCACGACCACCTGGCCACCGGTCTTCTGGCGCGCGACCTCGGCCTCGACGAAGGCGCGATCGACCACCGCCATGCGGCCCCAGCGGAAGGCGGCCAGACTCATGTCCACCGCGACGCCGGACTGGCGGATGGCGTCCTCGATCGACTCGGCCCGGAGCGGGATCGTGCCGGCCTGGAAGGCCACGCCGACCATGAAGTTGTTGGTCGCCATCGCATCGCCGAACAGGCCCGCCGCCAGCGCCTCACCGTCGAGGAACACGTTGTGCTCCTTGCGGGTGACGCGGTCGATGCCGCCGGTGAGGCCGCTGGTGGCCGGGAACAGCGCCTTGCGGTTGGTCACCATCTGACCGGTCGGGGTCTGGGTGGTGGACACGATCGCGATGGTGCGCTCCGGATTGCACTTGTCGAGGTTCTTCGGGTCGGTGGCGTTGAGGATGTCGAAGCCCAGATACAGGTCGGCACGGCCGTCGGAGATCTTGTTCGAACCCTTGAACGGGGCGTGGGTGATCTTGATGTCGGAGATCACCGCGCCGCCCTTCTGCGCCAGACCGGTCTGGTCGAGGCCGATCACGTGCTTGCCTTCGAGGCGGGCGGCACGCGCCAGCGTCGCCACGACGGTCACCGAGCCGGTGCCGCCGATGCCCATGACGTGGATGCCGAAGCCCAGGCTGTCATCGACCTTCTTGACCGGCGGCGGCAGCTCGCGCTCGAGCGCCGGGATGCGACCCTTTTTCTTCTTGGGCGCGCCCTCGGCGGCCGGGGCCGGATGCGGGGTGATGGTCAGGAAGGACGGGCAGAAGCCCTTCACGCAGCTGAAGTCCTTGTTGCACGAGGACTGGTGGATGCGGGTCTTGCGACCGAACTCGGTCTGCACCGGCTCGACCGACATGCAGTTCGACTTCTCGCCGCAGTCGCCGCAGCCTTCGCAGACGCGCTCGTTGATGACGGTGACCTCGACCGGCTCGTCGGCCTTGCCGCGGCTGCGCGCACGGCGCAGCTCGGCGGCACACTCCTGGTCGTGCAGCAGCACGGTGCAGCCCGGGGTGGCGGCAAGCTCGCGCTGCGCCTCCTCGATGCGGTCGCGGTGCCAGACCTCGGTGCCACCGGGCAGCTGCACGCCGTTGAAGCGCGAGGGGTCGTCGGTGGTGACGATGATCTTCTTGACGCCGTTGGCGAGGAGGTCGGAGACCATGTTGGTCACCGGGACCTCGCCCTGGATGGCCTGGCCGCCGGTCATCGAGGTGTGCGCGTTGCGCAGCAGCTTGAAGGTGATGTTCACCCCGGTCGAAGCCGCATAGCGGATCGCCAGGCTGCCCGAGTGCGCGTAGGTGCCGTCGCCCATGTTCTGGAAGATGTGCTGCGCCTCGGTGAAGGGCGCCATGCCGATCCACTGCGTGCCCTCGGCGCCCATGTGGGTGCCCATGACCACGTTGCGGCCCATCCACATCGCCATGGTGTGGCAGCCGATGCCGGCCGACACGATGCTGCCGTCGGGGGCCTGGGTCGAGGAGTTGTGCGGACAGCCCGAGCAGAACCAGGCGGTGCGCACCGCGGTCGGCAGCTTGTTGCGCGAGTGGATCTCGTCCAGGCGCTTGAGCCAGTTCTCGGCCGACTCGATGCGGGTCTTGCGCGACAGGCGCTTCAGCAGCGCGCGCACGATGACGTCGGACTCGAACTCGCCGTAGTGCGGCAGCAGCTCCTTCTCTTCCTCGTCGAACTTGCCGACGATGCGCGGCGCGTTGGCCATGCCGTAGAGCACCTGCTTGGCGAACATCTCCAGGAAGGGACGCTTTTCCTCGATGACGAAGATCTCTTCCAGTCCCTGCGCGAACTCGCGCACGATGCTCGGCTCCATCGGGAACAGCATGCCCATCTTGAGGATGCGGATGCCGTAGCGGCGCAGCGCGGCATCGTCCAGGCCCATCTCGAGGAAGGCCTGGTTGAGGTCGTTGTAGGTCTTGCCCGCGGTGAGGATGCCGATCCAGGCGTCGGGGTTGGGGAAGACGACGTTGTTGAGGTTGTTGGCGCGGGCGTAGCGCTTCACCACCTCGAGGCGGCGGGTGTACAGCGACTGCTCCATCTCCAGCGCCTCGACGCGCACGTTCATGCCCAGGTTCATGTTGGGCGTGAACAGCTTGCCATCGAACTCGAGGTCGGGGGTGACGAAGTTCAGGCGCTCGGGCGACACGCTGGCGGTGCCGGTGCCGTCGGCGACGTTGGTGACGATCTTCATGCCCATCCACACGCCCGCCAGACGCGACATCTGGTAGCCGTGCAGGCCGTAGTCGAGGATCTCCTGCACGTTGCCCGGGTACAGCGAGGGGATGCCGACGTGGAACAGCATGGGCTCGGACTGCGAGCACAGCGAGGAGCTCTTGCAGCTCGGGTCGTCGCCCGCGATCGCGAGCACGCCGCCGTTCTTGGCGATGCCGGTGTAGTTGGCGTGCTTGAGCGCGTCACCGGAGCGGTCCACGCCCGGCGCCTTGCCGTACCACATGCCGGTGACGCCGTCGAACTTCTGCTTGCCGACGGTGTGCAGCATCTGCGTGCCCCACACCGCGGTGGCGGCGAGATCCTCGTTGATGCCGTCCACGAAGTGGATGTGGTTCTGCACCAGCAGCTTCTGCTGCTTGATCAGCGCGGCGTCGAGCATGCCGACGGGAGAGCCGCGGTAGCCGGAGACGAACATGCCCGTCTTGAGCCCGCGACGGGCGTCGGTGCGCACCTGATCGAGGGTCAGACGGACGATCGCGTCGATGCCGCCGAGGTGGATGTCTCCTTCTTCCTGGGTGAACGTGTTGGAGATTTGCTTGCCGGATGACATGAGTGTCCTTCCCCTTTTATCAGCCCGTCTCCGGGCGTTTTGTCCGTCTCGTCCCCCACGCGCCGGGCGGCATGGCGGAACGATCTGGGGCGCAGATTAGGGGGAGCGGCCATACGGCAATATCCACTTCGTGCACAACCGCTATCCGCTTTGTGCAGCCGGGACCACCCTGCAGAGAGTGGATACTGATGTTGCAAGAACTGGATATTTCGCGCCTTTTGACCTCCCTACGATGCGAACTCCGCGCATCAGACAACACAGGAGACTCTGGCGATGATCACCACGGAATATCTGGACTCACTCATCGAAAAGGACAAGGAAAAGGGCCTTTTCCGCTGCAAGCGTGAGATGTTCACCAACAGGGAGCTGTTCGACCTCGAGATGGAACACATCTTCGAGGGCAACTGGATCTACCTCGCCCACGAGAGCCAGCTGCCGAAGATCAACGACTACTACACGACCAAGATCGGTCGTCAGCCGGTGTTCATCACCCGCAACAAGGACAACCAGCTCAACTGTTTCATCAACGCCTGCGCCCACCGCGGCGCCACGCTGGCACGCTTCAAGCACGGCAACAAGGCCACCTACACCTGCCCGTTCCACGGCTGGACCTTCAACAACTCGGGCAAGCTGCTGAAGATCAAGGACCCGTCCGAGACCGGCTACCCCGAGAGCTTCAACTGCGAGGGCTCGCACGATCTCAAGAAGATCGCGCGCTTCGAGTCCTACCGCGGCTTCCTGTTCGGCAGCCTGAAGGCCGACGTGCAGCCGCTGGAAGACTTCCTCGGCGAGTCGAAGAAGATCATCGACATGGTCGTCGACCAGTCGCCCGAGGGCCTGGAAGTGCTGCGCGGCTCCTCGACCTACGTCTATGAAGGCAACTGGAAGCTGCAGGCCGAGAACGGCGCCGACGGCTACCACGTCACCGCCACGCACTGGAACTACGCCGCCACCCAGGCGCAGCGCAAGAGCCGCGACGCCGGCGACGACATCAAGGCCATGAGCGCCGGCGGCTGGGCCAAGAAGGGCGGCGGCTCGTACTCGTTCGAGAACGGCCACCTGCTGCTGTGGACGCGCTGGGACAACCCCGAAGACCGTCCGCTGATGGAACAGCGCGACCGTCTGGTCAAGGAATTCGGCGAAGCCAAGGCCGACTGGATGATCGGCAATTCGCGCAACCTGTGCCTGTACCCGAACGTGTACCTGATGGACCAGTTCAGCTCGCAGATCCGCGTGTTCCGCCCGCTCGACGTCAACCGCACCGAAGTCACCATCTACTGCATCGCGCCCAAGGGCGAGTCGGCCGAGGCGCGTGCCCGCCGCATCCGCCAGTACGAGGACTTCTTCAACGCCTCGGGCATGGCCACGCCGGACGACCTCGAGGAATTCCGCGCCTGCCAGGAAGGCTTCATGGGTCGTGCGCTGGAATGGAACGACATGTCGCGCGGCGCCACGCACTGGGTCGAAGGCCCGGACGAGGAAGCCGACAAGATCGACCTCAAGCCCATCCTGTCGGGCGTGAAGACCGAGGACGAGGGCCTGTACGTCGCCCAGCACACCTACTGGCTTGAAGAGATTCGCAAGGCTGTCGCGGCCAAGAACGCATAACCGGAGACCCAAGAGATGAGCATTTCCTACGAGAACCTGTGCGCCTTCCTGTACCGCGAGGCGCGTCACCTCGACGACCGCGAGTGGGACGAGTGGCTGGCGATGTACGACGAGAGCTGCACCTTCTGGATGCCGGCCTGGGACGACGACGGCGAGCTGACCGAAGACCCGCAGAGCGAGATCTCGCTGATCTGGTACGGCCGCCGTGCCGGCCTGGAAGACCGCGTGTTCCGCATCCGCACCGAGCGCTCGAGCGCGACCATCCCCGACACCCGCACGAACCACCACATCAGCAACATCGAGGTGGTCGAGCAGAACGACAAGACGGTCAAGCTGCGCTTCAACTGGCACACCATGAGCGTGCGCTACCACCACACCGACCACTTCTGCGGCACCAGCTTCTATACCCTGGACGTGTCCGGTGCGAGCCCGCTGATCAAGGAAAAGAAGGTCGTCCTGAAGACCGACTACATCCGCCACGTCATCGACGTTTACCACGTCTGACAACGAGGGCGGGGCGTCGCGCGCCGGCAAGGGCGCGGGCGACCCCGCCCCAACCGGGAGAGACAACCATGACATTCAAGATCGCGCTGAACTTCGAGGACGGCGTCACCCGCTTCATCGACTGCAACGCCACCGAGACCGTGGCCGATGCGGCCTACCGCCAGGGCGTGAACGTCCCCATCGACTGCCGCGACGGCGCCTGCGGCGCCTGCAAGTGCAAGGCCGAATCGGGCAAGTACGAGCTCGGCTTCTACATCGACGACGCCATGAGCGAGGAAGAGGCCAAGCTCGGCTACGTCCTCACCTGCCAGATGCACCCCAAGAGCGACTGCGTGGTGAACGTGCCCGCCTCGTCCGAGGTGTGCAAGATCAAGCACGCCACCCTCACCGCCACCGTGGCCGAAGTGCGCCAGCTCTCGCCAAGCACGCTCTCCCTGGTGCTGCAGGGCGAAGGCATCGGCAAGCTCGCCTTCCTGCCCGGCCAGTACGCCAACCTCACCGTGCCCGGCACCGAGCAGACGCGCGCCTACTCGTTCAGCTCCATGCCCGCCGACAGCAAGGTGAGCTTCCTCATCCGCAACGTGCCCAACGGCCTGATGAGCGGCTACCTCACCGGCGCCGCGAAGCCCGGCGACACCATCAAGCTCGCCGGCCCGATCGGCAGCTTCTACCTGCGCGACGTCGCCCGCCCGGTGCTGATGCTCGCCGGCGGCACCGGCCTCGCGCCCTTCCTCGCCATGCTCGACAAGCTCGTCGCGGCCGGCGGCAGCGCGCACCCGGTGCACCTGATCTACGGCGTGAACACCGATGCCGACGTGGTCGAGCTCCAGCGCCTGGACGCCTTCAAGGCCGCACTGCCCAACTTCACCTACGACGTCTGCGTGGTGGCCGACGACAGCAGCTGGCCGAAGAAGGGCTATGTCACCGCCCACATCGAGCCCGCCCACCTCGACGAAGGCAACGTGGACATCTACCTGTGCGGCCCCCCGCCCATGGTCGAGGCCGTCGCCCACGACCTGCGCGAGCGCAAGGTCGAACCGAACAGCTTCCACTACGAGAAGTTCGCCGCCAGCGTCTGAGCGCTGCCCACCCCGTCAGGAGCGACAATGGCAAACCGTTTCAAGAAGAAAGTGGCCGTCATCACCGGCGCCGCGCAGGGCATCGGCAAGCGCGTCGCCGAGAAGATGGCCAAGGAGAAGGGCACCCTGGTGCTGGTCGACCGCTCCGAGCTCGTGCATGAGGTGGCCAAGGAGCTGTCCGGCAAGGTCGAAGTCCTCAGCCTCACCGCCGACCTGGAGAAGTTCGCCGACTGCAAGCGGGTCATGGAGGCCGCGGTCGAGAAGTTCGGCCGCATCGACATCCTGATCAACAACGTCGGCGGCACGATCTGGACCAAGCCCTTCGAGCACTACGAGGAGGACGAGATCGAGGCCGAGGTGCGGCGCTCGCTCTTCCCCACGCTGTGGTGCTGCCGCGCCGCCCTGCCCTACATGCAGGAACAGGGCAAGGGTGCGATCGTGAACGTGTCCTCGATCGCCACCCGCGGCGTCAACCGCGTGCCCTACGGCGCGGCCAAGGGCGGCGTCAATGCGCTCACCGCCTGCCTGGCGTTCGAGAACGCCGAGCGCGGCATCCGCGTCAATGCCACCGCGCCCGGCGCCACCGAGGCCCCGCCGCGTCTGATCCCGCGCAACACCAAGGAACAGAGCGAGCAGGAGAAGCTCTGGTACAAGCAGATCTACACCCAGTCGATCGACAGCAGCCTGATGAAGCGCTACGGCACGCTCGACGAGCAGGCCGACCCGATCCTGTTCCTCGCCTCCGACGACGCCGCCTACATCACCGGCACCATCGTGCCGGTGGGCGGTGGCGACCTGGGCTGATTTTCCCGCGTCCTCTCCCTCCCCTCGGACGCCTCGGCCGCGCTGCAGCGATGCAGCGCGGCTTTTTTTCGTCCCCCTGTCTTGCGGCCTCAGAATTAAAAAACTTTATCCATAGAACCATAGACAGCGCTTTTGCTTCCCAATAAAATCGAGATTCTTAAGTTTCTCGAAGAATGGCCGATCAAGAAGCCGACTTCGTCCGACAGAGAGCGAGACAGCCTGCACGCCAGGCGGAGAGGAGAAGCGCATGAGCAAGGAACGCCGGTTTCAGACGCACGTGAGCAAGCCCGAATGGAGGACCGCGTGATGCCCATCCGCTTCCTCAATGGCCAGAGCAACGTCTTCGCCGCCGCCAACCCCTTCGAGGTCTCCGAGTACGTGCGCGCCAACGTGGGCTCGCACAGCCTGCGCCTGCCGCGCGCCAGCGACGCCAGCGCCTCGCTCAGCCACCGCCGCGCCGGCACCCTCGACCTGTGCCGTCTCAGCTACGGCGCGCAGGCCCGCGTGCTGTCCGAGAGCCTCGGCGACATCTACCACGCCCAGTTCATCCTGCAAGGCTATTGCAGCTACACGCTCGCCAACCGCACGCTCGACCTGCCCGCCGGCCACGTGCTGGTGCTCAACCCGGACGAGCCGGTGGACCTCACCTACTCGGACAACTGCGAGAAGTTCATCGTCCGCATCCCCTCGGCGATGCTCGACGACGCCTGCACCGAGCACCGCTGGTTCAAGCCCAACGAGCGCATCAAGTTCAGCCCCGAGCCGCAGCGTTTCGAGGACATCGACAGCCTGCTGCTGTTGCTGCGCCTGCTCTGCGAGGAGGCCGAATCCGAGCTGGCGACGCCGCAGATGCTGCAGCACTACTGTCGCGTGGTCACCACCAAGCTGATGGTGATGCTCAAGCACAACGTCAGCATGGTCGCCCCCACCCGGCACGCGCCCAGCTTCGAGCGCCTGGTGAACTACATCGAGCGCAACATCAAGCTCGATCTCAGCGCCGAGGATCTCGCCCACTACGCCGGGCTGAGCCTGCGCTCGCTCTACCTGCTGTTCGAGAAGAACGTGAAGACGACGCCGAAGAACTTCGTGCGCCAGAAGAAGCTCGAGAAGGTGCATTCGATCCTGAGCGACCCGGGCCAGGCCTGTCCGAACGTCACCGCGGTCGCGCTCGAGTACGGCTTCTCGCACCTGGGCCGCTTCTCCGAACTTTACAAGTCCACCTACGGCGTGCTGCCCTCGCAGTCGATCCGCTGCCGCCAGCCCCAGCCCGGGCGCTGAACAGCGACCGGCGCCCGCAGCCGGGCGCCGCATCTTCCGTACCCCAGCCTGCCCCCGCCCTCCTCCGGGCGGGGCGCGGTCACGACCCCACCTGGAGAAATGCGCCATGGAACGCATCGCGATCAATCCCCCCGAGCTCTTCAGCGGCAAGGCCTTCAGCCAGACATTCTCGATCAGCACGCCGCAACGGCTGATCTTCGTGTCCGGCCAGGTCGACTGCGACCGCGAGGGCAAGGTGCGCAACCCCGACGACCTCGAGGCGCAACTGAAAGGCACGCTCGACAACCTCGAGATCGCACTGCGCGCGCAAGGCGCGAGCATGCGCGACCTGGTGCAGGTGACGATCTACGTCGTCGGGCTGCGCCCCGAGGACACCACGCGCATCCGCGAGATCCGCTCCGCCTACTTCGACGCCGAGCGCCCGCCGGCGGTGACCCTGCTCGGCATCGAGCGCCTCGCCTTCCCCGGGCTGCGCGTCGAGATCGACATCATCGCGGCGCAGTGACGCAAAGGCCCGGCGCGCCGCGCTCCGGCGCCGCCGGGCAGGCAGGGCACGCGCATGCCGTCGGCGCGCGATCAGCCCTTGCGCGGCGGATTCAGGAAACCGCGCATCAGGCGGGTGAGGCGCGGCATCACCACCCAGGTCATCGTCACCACGATCAGCGCAGTGAGCACCGCGGTGCGCGGCAGGAAGGGCAGCGGCTGGATCCACGGCAGCACGAACCACAGGAAGAAGGACACGGTGGGGAAGATCCCCAGCCAGGTCACCACCGCCATGCGCACGCGCGGCGGATGCATCGTCGCGGGCACCACCGCGGGCTCGAACCAGGCTTCGAGCCCGCTCAGCTTGCGGAATTCAGGCTCGCCCTCGGCCACCGCCTTCATGCGCTCGAGCAGCTCGTGTCGTGCCTCGCTCATGTCCCAGGCCTGCAACTCGGCCTCCGAGGCGAAGCGGATCACGAGCTGATACTCCTCGCCCGCCGCCTCGGGCGGAATCAGATCGCCGCCCAGAAAACCCTTGTGCTCGCGCATCTTGGCGAGCATTTCACGCAGCATCACTTCGTACTCGGCCTCATGCCCCGGGCGCGCGCGGCGGCGGGCGATGCGGGTGATGCGGGCGGGAGCGGCGGCAGGTGCATTCATCGAGGACTCTCCTGTTCTGACGGGGCGGTGAAGCCGGATTGCGCATCACCGCGGGTAGAGCTCTACTCTAACGCATAATTCTCGAGATTTTTATAAATAATCGTGATTAATATTTTGCATGGTCACGATCGGCCGCTCCGCGCACACGGCAGACGAAAAACCCCGGCCACCAGGACGGTGTGCCGGGGTTGTGCGCGCAGCTCCGGGAAAGGCCCCGCCGCCTCTTACAGCGGCATGATCAGCTTGAGGATGAACTTGTCGCCCTCGAAGCGGTTCTCCGCGCCCGTTTCGCGGTTCCACTGGCCAGTGAAATGCACGCCGCCCTTGGTCGTGTAGCTGACGGTGGGGCCGATGGCGAAGACCTCACCCTTGCGTCCCTCGGACCAGAATCCAGGATTCGCGGCAATCGTCTGACCGTTGATCTCGTCGTCCGTGGTCTGCTTCAGGTAGTAGCCGGACAGACCCACACCCCACGGACCAAAGCGTTTCCCGACCAGATAGTCGAAGTGGAATTCGTCGCCCGACTGGTAATCCATCTTCGCGCCACCCGGTACGCTCCGGAAATCGCTGTTCTCGGTCTTGATGTTGTACATCACCTTGGCCGACACCTCCCAGCCCGTGTCGCCCATGTAGGTGAAAGCGAAGAGCGGTTCGAAGCTCCAGTAGTTGGCGCCGATGCTCTGGCGCGCATCGCCTTCCTTATAGCGCCCGACCGGCAGGTTGACGTCCAGCCCGATCGCCCAGTGCCAGTTCTTCTCATGCCAGGAGACGATGAAGGGATTGACGGTAACGTCGCCGAGCCCACTGACCGACTTCGAGCCACCCAGGTCGACCTCCTGGTGCACCACCGGCACAATCACATGCCAGCCCCAGTTGCCGCCGAGAATCTTGTGCTCACTGGTATGGACGAAGCGGAAAGCGTTGAACCAGGCATCCACCTCCCCAGTCGGCGCCTTTTTGCCATTACCGTCGACCAGATCGCCACCGTAGTAGCCGAAATAGTTGATGAAATAGTTCCCCGGCGGCGGCACCGCGCCGGCCAGCCAGGTCTCGGCCCCGTTCGGATACTGGTCCCCGCCTTCCTTGGCGTGCGCGCCGCCGATCGCGAGCGTACCGAGCGCGACCGCAGCCGCAATCTTGCTGATGTTCATCCCTTGAATTCCTCCTTGATTGGTCTTGCGACGAGTGTGCTGCTCCTGGACCGGCGCCCTCTGCGGAGCGCTCGGTGAATCTCATTCTCGCGGGTGCACGACCGTCAGCGCCCGAGGTCCTTCGCCGACACCCCGCCGATGCCCCAGTTGGTCTTGGGCACCTCGCGGATGACGACGCGCACGCTCTCGATCGGAGCGCCGACGGCCTCGACGATCGCCTGGGTCACCTTCTGGATCATTGCGCGCTTCTGGTCTTCGGTACGGCCTTCCATCATGGTGATTTCTGCCAGCGGCATGGTCTCTTCCTCCGGTTGTCGAACTATTGCGAGCCGGCGCCCCCGGCGTCCGGCCCGCGGAAAACGACCGGTGCGGCCCGCGCCGCACCGGCGGCGACTCACACCGCCAGGCCGCGCGCCTTGGCGAGGTTGAGCGCGGTGTCCTCGATCATGTCTTCCTGGCCGCCGACCATGCCGCGCCTGCCCATCTCGACCAGGATCTCGCGCGCCGGCACGCCGTACTTCTTCTCGGCGCGCTTGGCGAACAGCAGGAAGGAGCCGTACACCCCGGCGTAGCCGAGCGTGAGCGCATCGCGGTCGATGCGGATCGGGAAGTCCATGATCGGCACCACCAGGTCTTCGGCCACGTCCTGGATCTTGAACACATCCACGCCGGTCTCGATGCCCATCAGGTCGCACACCGCGATGAAGACCTCCAGCGGGGTGTTGCCCGCGCCGGCACCCAGGCCCGCGGCGGCCGCGTCGATGCGGGTGGCACCCACCTCCAGCGCGGCCAGGCTGTTGGCCACGCCCATGGCGAGGTTGTGGTGGCCGTGGAAGCCGAGTTCGGTCTCGGGCTTGAGCGCGTCACGCACCGCGGACAGGCGTGCCTTCACCGTGTCGGGCAGCAGGTGGCCGGCCGAGTCGGTGACGTAGATGCAGTTGGCGCCGTAGCTCTCCATCAGCCTGGCCTGCGTGACCAGGCCTTCGGGGCTGTTCATGTGCGCCATCATCAGGAAGCCGACGGTGTCCATGCCCAGCTTGCGCGCCATGCCGATGTGCTGCTCGGAGACGTCGGCCTCGGTGCAGTGGGTGGCGACGCGGATGGTAGACACGCCGAGCTCGTGCGCCATCTTGAGGTGATCGACGGTGCCGATGCCCGGCAGCAGCAGCGCCGAGACCTTGGCCTGCTTCATCAGCGGGATCACGGTGCCGAGGTATTCCTCGTCGCTGTGCGCCGGGAAGCCGTAATTGACCGAGCTGCCACCGAGGCCGTCGCCGTGGGTGACCTCGATCAGCGGTACGCCCGCCGCATCGAGCCCGGTGGCGATCGATTTCATCTGCTCGAGCGTCATCAGGTGGCGCTTGGGGTGCATGCCGTCCCGCAGGGTCATGTCGTGGACGGTGATCTTCTTGCCGCGAAGTTCCATGTTCATCTCCTTGTGCCGGGGCGCTCAGGCCACCATCGTGGCGCGGTTGGATTCGAGCTGCAGACGCCCGGCGAGGATCTCCTCGGCGAACATCTCGGCGGTGCGCGCGCCGGCCGCAGTCATGATGTCGAGGTTGCCGGCGTACTTGGGCAGGTAGTCGCCCAGGCCTTCGACTTCCAGGAAGACGGAGACGCGGTTGCCGTCGAACACCGGGCCATTGACCAGGCGGTAGCCGGGCACGTACTTCTGCACTTCCTGGATCATGGCGTGGATCGAGGCGGTGATCTTCTCGCGGTCGGGTTCGGTTTCGGTGAGGCAATGCACCGTGTCGCGCATGATCAGCGGCGGTTCGGCCGGATTCAGGATGATGATGGCCTTGCCCTTCCTGGCGCCGCCCACCTTCTCGACCGCGCCGGCAGTGGTGCGGGTGAATTCGTCGATGTTCTTGCGCGTGCCGGGCCCGGCACTCTTGGAGGACACGGTGGCGACGATCTCGCCGTAGGCCACCGGCTGCACGCGCGACACCGCCGCGACCATCGGGATCGTGGCCTGGCCGCCGCAGGTGACCATGTTCACGTTCATCTCACCCTTGCCGACGTGCTCGACGAGGTTCACCGGCGGCACGCAGAAGGGGCCGATCGCGGCCGGGGTGAGGTCGATCATCAGCACGCCGAGCTCGTTGAGCTTGCGGCTGTTCTCGGCATGCACATAGGCCGAGGTGGCGTCGAAGGCGATCTGCACGCCGTCGGCCTTCACATGCGGCAGCAGCCCGTCGACGCCGTCGGCGGTGGTCTTGAGGCCGAGCTCGCGCGCGCGCGCGAGGCCTTCGGAGGTGGCGTCGATGCCCACCATCCACACCGGCTCGAGCACCGGGCTACGCTTCAACTTGTAGAGCAGGTCGGTGCCGATGTTGCCCGGTCCGATCAGCGCACACTTGATCTTGTTCATGCCTGTCTTCCTTTGGGGTTGAGTCGTTTCCAGGAATGCAGGCCGCGCGACGGTCCGGGGAGAGGGGAGAGAGACGGACCGCCGCACGACTGCAACCGGGAGATGCCCGCAGTGCGGACGAAAAAAAGAACTCGCCGCTCAGGGCTCGACGTCGTCGGCGCCGATCGCGAGCAGCCCTGCGCGTGCGCAGATGCCATCCTGGTCCTCGGAGGCACCCGAAACGCCGATGCCGCCGACCAGCTCGCCGCCGACGCGGATCGGCAGGCCGCCGCCGAACACGACCAGCCGCGGCTGTGCCGAGAAGCCCAGCTTCATGCCCTCGTTGCCGGCGCACACGTCCATCCACTTCCCGGTCGGGAAGCCGAAGCCGCCGGCGGTGTAGGCCTTGTCGATGGCGATCGCGATCGACTGCGGGAAGGCGCCGGGCATGCGCAGGAAAGCGACGAGGTTGCCGGAGGCGTCGGCAACACCGACGTTGATCCGCACCCCGAGCGCCTCGGCCTTCTCGACCGCGGCGGCGACGGCGGCATGTGCCGCCTCCCAGCTGATGGTGGCCTGAGGAACAGCGACTTTCATCGGGTGAGCTCCTGTGGTTCAGGTTTGATTTGTAATGTTTTTGAAGATAGGCCAGGGCAATGTCGACGTCAAGGATTTTTCTCGAGATTTATAGAAGAAGCTAATTCCATCCCGCTCGGATAGAATCGGGAACCGGGGTGTTTCCAACATTTTCGCAATCATGAACGAAGCCGTTCCGCAAAGAACACCGGAGGCCGTCGAGCCCAAGACCCTCGTCGAGGGGGCCTACCAGCGCCTGCGCCGGGACATCATCGAGGGCGTTCACCCGCCCGGCGAGAAACTTCGCGTCGAACATCTCAAGGACCGCTACGAGGTCGGCGCCGGCACCCTGCGCGAGGCCCTCCTCCTGCTCGTCACCGACGCCCTGGTGGTCGCCCAGGGACAACGCGGCTTCCGCGTCTCGCCGATTTCCATCGAGGACTTCGAGGACATCACCCGCACCCGCCTGCTGCTCGAGACCGAAGCCCTGCGCCAGTCGCTGCAGCTCGGCGGCGAGGACTGGGAGGCCTCCGTGGTCGCGGCTTTCCACCGCCTCTCTCGCGCCGAGCAAAAGCTCGGCGACCACGACTCGCTGGCCGCCGAGGAGTGGGAGCGGCGCAACCGCGCCTTCCACGAGGCACTGATCGCCGCGTCGCCCTCGCGCTGGATCCGTCATTTCCAGCACATCCTCTACCAGCAGTCCGAGCGCTACCGGCGCCTGAGCCTGTTCAGCCATCCGATCCCGCGCGACATCCACGCCGAGCACCAGGCCTTGTTCAACGCCAGCCTGGCACGCGACACCACGCGCGCGACCTCCATCCTCACCGAGCACGTGCTGCGCACGCTCGACGCGGTGAAGCTGCTTCCGGCGGAGTTCTTCGCCGGCAAGCACAAGTCCTGAGTTCGCCGGACGCACGCCCCGTTCAACCTGCCTGCGCGCCCACCGGCGCCCCTGCCCGATCGGCAGGGAGCGCCGGCGCGGCCGCGGTCAGGACACCACGCTCAGGAAGCGCTCGTTGAGCTTGCGGTCGTGATAGAAGATCCCGGCGCCCACCTCGTCCCAGGTCCACGTGATGGTCTTGTAGTCGGGGTAGGTGTCGTAGCCGCCGCAGAAGGTCTCGAAGCGGTTGCCCGAGGGGTCGAAGGCATAGATCGTGGTGCCGCGGGTGATGCCGTGGCGGGTCGGGCCGATGTCGATCGAGATGCGGTTCATCGACATGATGTCGGCCGCGCGCAGCACCTTCTCCCAGCTGTCGAGCTTGAACGAGATGTGGTGCAGCTTGCCCGGCTCGGGGTGGCGCACGAAGGCGATGTCGTGGGCCTTGGTCGAGCACGACAGCCAGATCGCCAGGTCGGTCTTGCCGTCTTCCATCACCACGTGCTCGACGAGGTAGAAGCCGAGCACCTTCTCGAAGATCTCCTGCACCTTCTCGATATCCGGCCCGTACAGCAGGCAGTGGTCCATGCGCGAGGGCGCGATGCCACGCTCGGCATCCGGGATCCACGGGTCCGGGTTCACATAGGACTGGCCGTTGCCGATGTCGGTCTTCTCGGCATAGAGCTCGATCAGGTGGCCCGACGGCACCTCGAAGCGCACGCGCTCGCCGGTCTCGAGCATCTCGCCGGCGGGGATGCGCTCGGTCTTCAGGCCGAAGGCCTGCAGGTCGGCGTCGAGCTTGTCGAGCGTCGCCTTGTCGGCGACCTTGAAGGCGAAGAAGTCCACGCCGGCGCTCTCGGCCTCGCGGATCAGTACGCTGTTGTGCTCGCGCTCGTCCCAGGCCTTGAAGTAGACGCGGCCCTGGCCGTCGCGGCCGGTTTCGACCAGGCCGAGGGTGTTCTTGTAGAAATTGATGCCTTCCTCGAGGTCGAGGACACGCAGGGAGATGTGTCCCGGACGAAGTACGCCTGTCATTGCCATGTTGTCTGCTCCTCTCTTGATATGCCCGGGACGGCACGCCCGCCCGGGTCGGTTTGCTCGATCTTCATCCGTCGTTCGACGGATCCTGCCGTGGCCCGTGCCGCCCTGCGGGCGCGCCACGAAGCCTTCAAGTACCGCCTTCAGCCCGCCCTGCCGCCGGCCAGGCTCGGCGCTCGCCCTCCTCGCAGAGGAAGTCGCCGACCAGACGCACGAAGCGCGCGGAGTGCTCGATCTGCGTCCAGTGCCCGCAGCGGCCGAACACGTGAAGTTGTGCGCGCTCGATCCAGCGTAGCAGGGTCTCCGAGGTCTGCAGCGGAATCACCTGGTCGTCGCGGCCATGGATGATCAGGGTCTCGTGCGGCAGCGCGCGGATGTCCTCCTCGCGACTGGCGAGCGCATCGACCCAGCGCTGGCGCGGCGCGGGGAACATGCTCGCGAAGGACTCCTGGAAGCCCGGGCGGACGCTGGCGCGGTAGCGCAGTTCGGCGAGCTCGTCGTTCACCAGGCTGCGGTCCCAGGCGAAGCAGTCCATGATCCGGCGCATGTTCTCGAACGAGGGTGTGTAGCCCCACACCGCGTCCAGCCCCGGCGTGATCGGAAAGTGCACGCCCACGCTGCCCATCAGCACCAGCCGGCGCACGCGCTGCGGGTGGCGGATCGCCAGCGCCAACGCGAGCGCGCCGCCGAAGGAGTTGCCCACCACGTCTGCCCGCTCCAGCCCGAGCGCATCCATCAGCCCGAGCGCCTGCGCGACCCAGGTGTCGATGTCGTAGCGCAGGTCGGCACGCCGCTCGGTGAAGCCGAAGCCCGCCATGTCGGGCGCGATCACCCGCATGCGCTGCGCGAGCGGCGCCAGCACCAGGCGCCAGTTGGCCCAGGCGGAGACGCCGGGACCCGAGCCGTGGATGAAGAGCGCGGGAAAGCCCTCGCCGAGGTCGTGGTAGTTGGTCAGGATGCCGGCCGCGTGGATGCTGCGGCCGATCTCCGGATCGTCCGCAGCGGTCGCTGGCGCCGCCGGTTGCGCGCTGGACATGATGCTCATCCGTCCGTCCTCGCCCGTCTCAGATCTTCTTGAACAGCGGGCTGCGTACCTGCTGCACGTCCGCCGCGGAGAAGAACTTCTCCATGTAGATGTCGCGCTCGAACAGGCGTCCCTGCATCAGCGCGGTGATGCAGGCGTCGATCATCAGCGGCGGGCCGCACAGGTAGGCCTTGTGGCCGCGGAAGTCGTTGTCGAAGTGTGCCGTCGCCGCCTCGTGCACATAGCCGCGGAAGCCTTCCCAGCCCGAATCCGCGGGCTCGTCGGACAGCGCCGGCACGTAGGTGAAGTTGGAGTGCTTCGCCGCGAGGGCGAGGAATTCGTCGTGGTAGTAGAGCTCGGCGCGGTTGCGCTGGCCGTACACCAGGGTCATCTGCCGTGTGTCGCCGGCCTCGAGCAGGTCGAGGATCATCGAGCGCGGGCTCGACAGACCCGAGCCCCCGGCCATGAACAGCAGCGCCTCGGGCGCCGACTTGCGCACGAAGAAGCGTCCGTAGGGACCGGACAGGCGCACGCGCTCACCGACCTGAAGCTGCTCGTGGACCCAGGTCGTGCCGCGGCCGCCGGGCACGATGCGGATGTTGAGCTCGACCTCGCGGCCGGTGGACGGCGGGTTGGCGAGCGAGAAGGCGCGGCTGTATTCCCCGCCCTCGAGGAAGAAGTTGATGTACTGGCCGGCCTGGAAATGCATCGGCTCGTCGGTCTCGATGAAGACCGCCTTGATCGTCGGCGTCAGCGCCTCGATCCGCGTCACGGTGCCGGGGAAGTCGCGCACCGGGATCGACTCGGCGTCGGGATCTTCTTCGATCTCGGCCTCGATGGTCACGTCGGACTCGAGGCGGGCGCAACAGGCCAGCGTCTTGCCCTCGTCGCGCTCGAAGTCCATCAGCGCGAAGCTGGAGGCCTCGCCGTGGTCGATCTCGCCGTCGAGCACCTGCACCTTGCAGGTGGCGCACAGGCCGTGGCAGCAGGCGTGGGGCAGCCAGATCCCCGCGCGCAGGGCGGCGTCGAGGATGGTCTGGCCCTCCTCCACCTCGATCGTCTGGCCGATCGGTTCAATCGTCAGTTCGTAGCTCATGGTGCGCTTCCGTTCTTGTGCGTTCTCTGGCGGGGTGCGCGGGGTGCGGCGCGCGCCGCACCCCGTGGGGGGCGATCAGCTGCAGGAGCCCTTGATGCCGGTGAGGCCGGGCGTGCGGAAGCGGATCACGTCCTTGTGCCTGAGCCCGTTCTCGGCCAGCGACTTGTCGAAGTCGGGCGCGAACGGCTTGCCCGACTTGAACCACTCGGCCTTCGCCCAGTCGATCTGTGCGTAGTCGGGGTGGTAGCCGAAGGCGGCCTGCATCGGCCCGGCGACGACGTCGCCGAAGCGCATGGTCGGCGGGAAGGGGAAGGCGAAGGGCGCGCAGAACAGCAGGTGGTCTTCCCAGCCGATGTACAGCAGCTGGGCGCCGTGGAACTTGTCCTGGGTGTCGGCGGCGGGGAAATCGTAGGCCTTGAGGGCGGCAACGCTCATGTCTTGTCTCCTGGTGTCTTGTCGAAGGCCGCGGGCCGGAGCCGGCCCGCGGCACCGCTGGCTCAGATGTTCTTCGTGGCCTGGCCGCGCCACTCGGCGAAGTTCTTCTTGTCCTCGGACACGTCGAAGTCGAGGTTGTCGCGACCGTGCTCGAGCTTGTAGTACTCCAGCACCGCGGCGAGCGGATCGAAGCCCTCCACCGTCGGGTCGGTGCCCTCGGGGAAGCAGTTGCCCTGGTAGATCTGGTGCACCGGCAGCCAGGCCTGGACGTACTTCTCCGGCTCGTGCTCGAAGATCTCCTTGCAGTGGTCGGAGCAGAAGTGGTATTTGTCGCCCTTGTAATCGACCTCGCGGTAGCAGATCTTGGTCGCGTCGCCCGGCTCGGTGAAGATCATCGGGATCTGGCAGGTCTGGCACAGCATGGGCAGCGTCTTGTTGTAGAAACGGTTGCCCTTGGCGGCCTGCTCGCGCCAGAACTCGTAGCGCGGACGGTAGTGCTTGTCGAAGCTCGCCGGATACTTCGCCGCCAGCCACGCCATCTCGTCCTCGTCCGGCATCCAGGTGTGGAAGTTGGCGGCCGCGGCGTAGTTGTAGAAGGTGCTCCAGGCCTGGTGCGACAGGTGATCCTTCTCCAGGGCGATCTGCTCGGCGCATTTGGGCATCTTGATGCCGTAGCGCGCGAGATCCTTGAACAGCGCGCCGCCGTTCTCCTCGAAATACACCTCCCAGGCCTCCTTCCAGCTCATCGTGCGCTTGGGCAGCATGTAGTCCATCATCATCGCGACCAGCGTCAGCACGCGGTAGCCGCGCCAGGTCCACTTGTCGATCCAGCGCTGCACGATCGGAACGTTGGCGGGGTCCTGCTCGAGGATGAACTTGATCACCTCCAGGCCCAGCGTCATGTGGCGCGCCTCGTCGGACTGCGCCGAGAAGCCGAAGGTCATCGTGCCCATGTCGCCGTTGTAGGCCGCGCCCGAGACGAAGGGCACGAACAGCAGGTTGGTGAGCACGTACTCGAACGAGAAGCCGATCGAGACCATGAACTCGAAGGGGCCGGCGGTGATCGCGTCGTCGAAGAAGCTCTTGGGCACCGACAGGAACCACACGCGGTCGTGCGCGTGGTGGAAGTCGTGCATGCCGTTGTAGTACTTGTTGTAGTTCGAGATCGAGTGCACCTGCGTCTGCGCATGGCGGATCTCGTCGAGCGACTGCATCAGGCAGGCGACGCGCGGCCCCGGGCCCGGGAAGGCGCGGCCGGCGTGGGCGAAGCCGCGGTGGGCGACGTACTCGAGCGGGCTGATGCCGCTGATGAAGAGCTTGATGGTGTTGATGTAGCGCGCGTCGGTGACGTTGAGGTGGCCGTTGTTCTGATTGAAGGCGTCGATGATCGCGTACAGCTTGCGCTCCTTCTCGGCCTGGTACTTCCAGTACGCGTCCATGGTCAGGCGGAAGGGGTCTTCCCACTTGTCCCAGTCGTGGATCTTGATCCCCTCGTAGGCGATGTAGGGGTAGATGTCTTCCATCTTCTGGTAGGACGGGGTCCAGTCCAGGCCCCGCGTCATCACGGCATAGCGCTCTTTCAGGCCGAGCTTCTTCTTGGCGACTTGCATGTCCATTTTCGTGTCTCCTCGGGGTCTCAGGATTTCCAGAACAGGGTGATTTCGTCGTCGGTCTGATCGAGGTTGCCCGACATGGTGATCATGTTGACCTGCAGCTCCTGCAGGTCGTAGTCGCGGCCGATGAGCTCCTCGATGGTCTCGCGACGCACGACGAGGCGGCCGTCGGCGTTGATCTTCACCATCGCCGGCTGCTCATCCACGACGGCGCCGGGGTTGTCCTGCAGGATCGCCTCGATGATCGGGCGGGTGTCTTCGTTGGTCTGCAATGCGAGAAATACGGTCGACATTGAATGCTCCGCTCAGAGGGCGACGCCGGCCTTGGCCATGCGCGCGTTGAATTGCTGGACGACTTCGCCGAGGACTTCGTCCGAGCGGTCGCCGAGGGCGATGCGCGCGACCGGCAGCAGCGCTGCGGCCGCGCGATCACGCCACTGGCTCAGCCAGCGCGCCATGACTTCCTTGTTCTCGGGCGACTCGGCCGCGGCGATCTTCACCGTGGCGTCGACCCACTTCCGGGTCTCGGTGAACCAGTCGGTCATGAACTGGGTGAGCATCGCCACCGGCGTGCCCCCCTGGGACGACAGCACGTCGTCGATGATGGTTTCGTACACCAGCGGGTAGAGCAGGCCGTCGAGCGCGACGTTCTGCGCCACGAAGAGCTCCACCGGGTCCTTGATCACGAAGGAATCCTCGACGTAGCGGCGCAGGCCCTGCCAGGCGTCATCGTCCATCCAGGCGCGCTTGGCCTCGTCCAGCGACTCGACGTCGCCGAGCAGCAGGCCGACGCGGGTGAGGTACTGGGCGATACCGAGCTGGTCCATCGCCTGGTAGATGTGCGGCTGCGAGAAGCCCGTGCCGTAGCTGTAGGCACAGACGCTCGCGTTGTTCATGTTCGAGCCCCAGGCCACGTGGCGCAGCGGCAGCAGCAGCTCGAGCACGGTCTTGCGCACCGACTCGGGCAGGGTTGCGGCCAGGCCGCGGTTCTCTACGAAGTCGAAGTTGGCCTCGGCGGTGTCCTGCTGCTTGGCGCGCGCCAGGGTGTAGGCGCCGTAGTAGAACTGACGCGGATCCTTGAAGGCGTACCAGTCGGCCATCTTGATCGCGGTGCGGGAGGCATCGTAGATGTCGTGCTCGGGATCCCAGGTCGGGCGGTAATGGAAGTTCTCCGTCTGCTGCATGTCCAGGGTGCCTTCCTGGTAGCGCGACGCGGGCTTGTCCGCGCCGATGCGGCGGGCGATGTTGTCGAACGTCTGCCGCAGCGGCTTGATGGTGACGGTGCGCAAATCGATCTGCATGGAATCTCCTCCTGTGTACTCGTCTGTCGGCGCTCAGCGGAAGCGCTGGTGGGTGGCTTGATGCAGGTTCCAGTTCCAGCCCCCGGACTCGTCCTCGCCCTTCGACTCCTCCACGCGGGGCTCCAGGAAGACGACGTGGTTCGACTGGCAAAAGGATTCATAGGCCTCGGACGGCAGCAACATCTCCGCGAACAGCTCGGGATCGCCGATGGCGAACTCGAATTCCACGAAACCGTCCGGACGACGCTCGATCAGGCGGACGAACTTCCGGTTCAGGTCCACCGCCGGTTCGCTGTTCTTCATGGCCCACACTCCTTCGGATTGATCAACACGGGCTGGCCGCAGGGGACTACCTAACAAGTTCCGTGCCAATTTCAGAAAAATCCGGCTTATTGCCGGATTTAGCCCCTTTCTCGATATTCGCCCTACCGAAGCAAGGATTTCCGGCTTCATCAAATGATCAAACCCAGTGTCTGGTTGATTATTTGATTCAGTCTATTTATTGCTGCGCAGCATTCGCCCTCGCTTGCGCATCCTCCCGCCCCGGGCGGTGATGGACGCCGGACCCGACGCGCGTGGATGAGCGACAAGATCGGCTGGATGATGAAAGGTCCGCTTGATTCCCGCAGCCCATTCCTTTTTCTCGAGATTTTCCACATAATCGTTGGAATTCCTCGCCACCCGAAGCGCAGCCGCGTGAGGTAACCTGTGCGCTTCGCCCGGCCACCACGACGATCCCGGACACCAACCGCCGCAGAGCGGGAGCGAAACCAGCCTGGAGGAGACCCTTGGCCAGCATCCAATACCCGGAGAACGCCGACCTGCGCAGCCTGCTGCGCTTCGCCGCGGAGGACGGCCTCATCTGGCTCGGCGAGCACCGCATGCTGCTGCTGCACGCCGGCGCGATGGCCGAGCTGCGCAAGGAGCTGATCGAATCGGTCGGCCGCGAGCAGGCGCGCCGCATCCTCACCCGCATGGGCTTCGCCTCGGGCATGCGCGACGCCGAACTCGCACGCAAGACGCGCAGCGCAAGCGGCCTGGCCGACGCTTTCGTGATGGGACCGCAGCTGCACATGCTCGAGGGCTGTGCCCGCGTCGAGCCCGTACGGCTGGAGTTCGGCGGTGCGGACAACGGCTTCTACGCCGAATTCCTGTGGGAGAACGCCTGGGAGGCAGAAGCGCACGTGCAGGCCTTCGGCGAGTCCGCCGAGCCGGTGTGCTGGATGATGATCAGCTACGCTTCCGGCTACACCAGCGCCTTCACCGGACGCTTCATCCTCTTCCGCGAGACCGAATGCGCCGCGACCGGGCACGAGCACTGCCGCATCGTCGGCCGGCCGGCCGAGGACTGGCCGGACGCGGACACCCTCCTGCCCTACTTCCAGGCCGACTCGATCGTCGGCCGCCTGCTCGAGCTGCGTGAGGAGATCGAGGCCATGCGCCGCACGATCTCCTGTCCGCGCCGCACCCCCGACCTCATCGGCAGCTCCGCCGCCTTCCTGCACGCCTACGACCTCATCGGTCGCGCCGCGTCCACGAACGTGTCGGTGTTGCTGCTCGGCGAGACCGGCGTCGGCAAGGAGCGCTTCGCCCGTACCCTGCACGAGATGAGCGCGCGCAAGGACGAGGCCTTCGTCGCGGTCAACTGCGCCGCGCTGCCCGACGAGCTGATCGAATCCGAGCTCTTCGGCGTCGAACGCGGCGCCTTCACCGGCGCGCACACCTCGCGCGCGGGCAAGTTCGAACGCGCGCATGGCGGCACCCTCTTCCTCGACGAGGTCGGCGAGCTGCCGCTGCCCGCGCAGGCCAAATTGCTGCGCGCGCTGCAGGAAGGCGAGATCGAGCGCCTCGGCGACGAGCGCACGCGCAAGGTCAACGTCCGCCTCGTCGCCGCGACCAACGTCGACCTGCAGAAGGCGGTCAATGCCGGCACTTTCCGGCGCGACCTGTACTACCGCCTCAACGTCTATCCGGTCACCATCCCGCCGCTGCGCGAGCGCACCGGCGACATTCCCGCACTGGTCGAGGCCATGGTGCGCCGCTTCGAAACCCTGCACGGCAAGCGCATCGCCGGCCTCAGCGACAAGGCGATGCACGCACTCAAGCTGCACGCCTGGCCGGGCAACGTGCGCGAGCTCGAGAACGTGCTCGAGCGCGGCGTGATCCTCGCGCCCCAGAACGGCCAGATCGAGGTCGAGCACCTCTTCATCGGCACGCTCGACGAGCACGCCCGCGAGCACTCGCTCAGCGCCCAGGGCGGGCTCGAAACCGCGCGACGCGCGCAGCAGGATCTCGCCGCGGCGGTACTCGACTCGGGGATGTCGCTCGACGCCTTCGAGCAGCGCCTGCTGCAGCACGCGGTCGAGCGCGCCAACGGCAACCTGTCGGCGGCGGCGCGACTGCTGGGCATGACGCGGCCGCAGCTGAACTACCGCATCAAGAAGCAGGGGGCGTAAGGCGCGAGGAGGGGCGCATGCGGGCCCCTCCCCTAGGACCAACGGAAGCATGCCCGTTGCGGCCGCAGACGGAAAAAAGCCACCGCACGGAAACCGTACGGTGGCTTTTTTGGTGGCGGAGTGGACGGGACTCGAACCCGCGACCCCCGGCGTGACAGGCCGGTATTCTAACCGACTGAACTACCACTCCGCGCTGACCTGCTCCGGCTTTCGCCGGTTGCGACCCGAGCAACATCGGACCGCCTTTTCTGGCGTCCCCACGGGGATTCGAACCCCGGTTATCGCCGTGAAAGGGCGGTGTCCTAGGCCTCTAGACGATGGGGACTGCAAGCCTATCTACTGCAAAAAACCTTTGGTGGAGGTAAGCGGGATCGAACCGCTGACCTCTTGCATGCCATGCAAGCGCTCTCCCAGCTGAGCTATACCCCCACAACGAGTCGGCGATTATAGCTTCTGAAAAAGCCCACCGCAACTGCCCCGGAGCGTCACTTCCGAAACATCGCAAGGCCGAAGCCCTGCTCTTGAAACTGGCGGAGTGGACGGGACTCGAACCCGCGACCCCCGGCGTGACAGGCCGGTATTCTAACCGACTGAACTACCACTCCGCGCTGACCTGCCCGGCTTTCACCGGCTTGCTTTCCAGCCATTGGCCGGACCGCCTTGTATGGCGTCCCCACGGGGATTCGAACCCCGGTTATCGCCGTGAAAGGGCGGTGTCCTAGGCCTCTAGACGATGGGGACTGCATTCTTCAGTTTGGTGGAGGTAAGCGGGATCGAACCGCTGACCTCTTGCATGCCATGCAAGCGCTCTCCCAGCTGAGCTATACCCCCGGCACCAAAGAGCGCGCATTATAGGTCGCTCCCCGGGACCTGTAAACCCCCTCTCCGAACTTTCTACAGCACCTTGCCCGGATTCATCAAACCGGCCGGATCGAAGGCCTGCTTCACCCGCCGCATCAGCTCCATCTCGAGCGCCGGCTTGTAGCGCAGCACCTCCTCGCGCTTGAGCTGGCCGAGACCGTGCTCGGCAGAGATCGAGCCACCGAGTTCGCAAACCAGGTCGTGCACGATGCCATTGACCTCTGCGGTGCGTGCAATGAAGGTGGCGTTGTCGTCGGCCACCGCCTTGGACAGGTTGTAGTGCAGGTTGCCGTCGCCGATGTGCCCGAAGGCCACCACGCGAATGTCCGGCCAGCGCGCGGCAAGCGCCGCGCCGGCGCGTTCGAGGAACTCGGGGATGCGGCTGACCGGCACCGAGACGTCGTGCTTGATGCTGACGCCCTCGATGCGCTGCGCCTCGGAGATGTCCTCGCGCAGCGCCCACAAGGCCCGCGCCTGCGCCACGCTCGCCGCCACCGCGGCGTCGCTGGCCAGGCCCTGCGCGACGGCCTCGCCCAGCACCGCCTCGAGTTGGGCCTCGAGCGGCGCATCGACGGCCGGATCGGAGAGCTCGACCAGCACCGTCCACGCCGGCGCACCGGCGAGCGGATCGCGCGCGCCCGGGATGTGCCGGAGCACGAGCCCGAGCGCCGTGCGGCCGACAATCTCGAACGCGCTCACGCGGTCGCCGCAGGCTGCCCGCAAGAGCCCGAGCAGGCGCACCGCCGCGCGCGGGTCGGCCACCGCCACCCAGGCCGTGGCGCGAGTGCGGATGGCCGGGAAGAGCTTCAGCACCGCGGCGGTGACGATGCCCAGGGTGCCCTCGGCGCCGATGAAGAGCTGCTTGAGGTCGTAGCCGGTGTTGTCCTTGCGCAGAGCACGCAGCCCGTCCCAGACCCGGCCGTCGGGCAGCACCGCCTCAAGCCCGAGCACCAGGTCGCGCGTGTTGCCGTAGCGCAGCACCTGCACGCCGCCGGCGTTGGTCGACAGGTTGCCACCGATCAGGCAGCTGCCCTCCGAGGCGAGCGAGAGCGGGAACAGGCGCCCGGCGGCCTGCGCCGCCTCCTGTACCGCGGCGAGCGTGCAACCGGCCTCGACGGTGAGCGTGTCGTTGTCGGGGTCGAGCGCACGAACACGGTCCAGGCGCGCGAGACTGATCACCACCGCCGCGCCATCGGCGAGCGGGGTCGCGCCGCCGCACAGGCCGGTGTTGCCGCCCTGCGGCACCATCGCCACGCCCGCCTGCGCGCAGGCGGCGACCACCGCGGCCACCTCGGCGGTATCGCGCGGACGCACCACCGCGCGCGCGCGGCCGTGGTAGCGCCCGCGCCAGTCGCTCAGGAAGGGTGCCATGTCGGTTTCGCCGTCGAGCACGTTGGCCGCGCCGACGATCGCGCGCAGGCGCGCATTCAGTTCATCGCTCATCCGATCCTCACTCGTTGGCGCCGCCGAGCAGCTCGCGCAACAACGGGCGCACCCGCGCCACCGCCGCGACGCCCTCGGCGATCGCCTCGTCGGCGCGGTGATAGTCCATCAAGCCGAGCTGGCTCACCCGCGGCGACACCAGCAGGTCCGCGGGCTCGCCGGCGAGGCGGCTGCGCGCGATGCGCACCTGCATGATGTTGATGCTGGAGCTGATCACCGAGACCAGCGAGGGAAGGCTGTCGGCCGCAGCCAGGGGCCGCGAGGGCATGCCGGACTCGGCTTCGGCGGCGAAGCCGAAGCGCGCGAGCAGGCGCTCGGTCCACCCCGCCTCGGTCTCCTCGACCGGCGCAGGCTCGACCGCCGAGCGCCGGAAGGCGCGCCCCACCATGTCCGAGCCGAGATCCACCGCGATCACGACGTCGGCCCCCATCGCGCGGCACAGCGACACCGGCACCGGATTGACCAGGCCGCCATCGACCAACATGCGGCCCTGGTGCAGCACCGGCGTCATCAGCCCGGGGAGCGCGATCGACGCACGCACCGCGGCCGACACGCTGCCCTCGTGCAGCCAGATCTCGCGTCCGGTGGAGAGTTCGGTGGCAACGCAGGCGAAGCGCTGGTCGAGCTCGGTGAAGTCGCGGTCGACGAAGTTGCGCTCGAAGAAGTCGATCAGCTTCTGGCCCTTGATGAGCCCCCCGCGCAGCGACACGTCGAGCAGCGACACCACGTCCTGCCACTTGAGGGTCTCGGCCCAGCGCACCAGCTTGTCGAGGTCGCCCGAGGCCGCGGCGGCGCCCACGAAGGCACCGATCGAGCAGCCGGTGATGATCTGCGGCACCACGCCTTCACGCGCGAGTTCGAGCAACACGCCCAGGTGCGCCCAGCCGCGCGCGGCACCGCTGCCGAGCGCCAGGCCGATCACCGGCCCGCCACCCGAGGGCTCGGCGCAGGCCAGCCCGACAGAGCCCGCCCCACTCAGCACGGCGAGGGCTCCGGCACGGAAATGCCGGCCTTACTCGATGCGCTCGGCGTAGAGGTCGTGCACATCGCAGTCGGTGATGCGCACCCGCACGAAGTCGCCCGGCGCGAGGCCGTCGCCCTCGGGGATGACGACCAGGCCGTCGATCTCGGGCGCGTCGCCCGGCGAGCGCGCGAGCGCGCCCTCCTCGTCGACCTCGTCGACCAGCACGGTCATCTCGCGGTCGATCTTGGCCTCGAGGCGCTGGGTGGAGATGTCCTCCTGGAAGTCCATCAGGCGCGCGCGGCGTTCCTCGCGCACCTCGTCCGGCACCGCGCCGGGCAGCTCGTTGGCAGTCGCGCCCTCGACCGGCGAATAGGCGAAGGCGCCGACGCGGTCGAGCTGGGCCTCTTCGAGGAAGTTCAGCAGCATCTCGAAGTCTTCCTCCGTCTCGCCGGGGAAGCCGGTGATGAAGGTCGAGCGGATGGTGAGCTCGGGGCAGATGCTGCGCCACTTGCGCACGCGCTCGAGCACGTTCTCGGCATTGGCCGGGCGCTTCATGGCCTTGAGGATACGCGGGCTGGCGTGCTGGAAGGGCACGTCGAGGTAGGGCAGGATCTTGCCTTCGGCCATCAGCGGGATGAGATCATCCACGCTCGGATACGGATACACGTAATGCAGCCGGATCCAGATGCCGAGCTCGCCGAGCGCCTTCGCCAGGTCGAGCAGGCGCGTCTTCACCGGGCGCCCGCCCCAGAAGCCGGTGCGGTACTTGACGTCCACGCCATAGGCCGAGGTGTCCTGCGAGATCACCAGCAGTTCCTTGACGCCCGCGTCGGCGAGCGCCTCGGCCTCGCGCATGACCTCGTGGATCGGACGGCTGACGAGGTCGCCGCGCATCGACGGGATGATGCAGAAGCTGCAGCGGTGGTTGCAGCCCTCGGAGATCTTGAGATAGGCGTAATGCTGCGGTGTCAGGCGGATGCCTTGCGGCGGCACGAGGTCGGTGAACGGGTCGTGCGGCTTGGGCAGGTGGCGATGCACCGCGTGCATGACCTCCTCGGTGGCGTGCGGGCCGGTGACCGCGAGCACCTGCGGATGCGCGGCGAGGATCACATCGTCCTTGGCGCCGAGGCAGCCGGTGACGATGACCTTGCCGTTCTCGGCAAGCGCCTCGCCGATCGCGTCGAGCGATTCCTCGACCGCGGCATCGATGAAGCCGCAGGTATTGACGACGACCAGGTCGGCGTCGTCGTAACTGCCCGAGATCGCATAGCCCTCTGCACGCAGCCGGGTAAGGATGTGCTCGGAGTCGACCGTCGCCTTGGGGCAGCCGAGGGAAACGAAGCCGACGCGCGGCAGGTCGGAAGTCTTGAAGGTGGTCATGCAAAGAACCTGTCGGGTCGGGGCGGCGGCGGCCTCAGCGGCGCGCGGCGCCGCTCACTTCTTGCCGTCGCCCTTGAGCGCGGCGGGCGCGGCGGATTCGGCGTCCTCGGGACGGACGTAGCCCGGGAACTGGAAGCCGGTGAACATGTTGCGCGTCTGGCTCTCGAGCTGCGTCTGCATCTGCTCGAACATCTTCTTCGACTGGTCGACGTAGGCGCCCATCATGCTCTGCAGCGCGGGCCCCTGGAAGTTGAGGAACTGCGCCCACAGGTCCTGGCCCACCGGGCTGTTCTCGCCATAGATCGCGCGCGCCTGGTCCTGGAGCTTGACCTGCATCTCGGTGAAGGCCTTGATGTTGCTCTCGAGGTACTTGCCCATCATGCCCTGCATGGCATTGCCGTAGAAGCGGATCATGTGCGCGAGCAGGTCGCTGGTGAACATCGGCGCGCCCCCCGCCTCTTCCTCGAGGATGATCTGGAGCAGGATGCTGCGCGTCAGGTCCTCGCCGGTCTTCGCATCGACCACCTGGAAGTGCTCGTGACCGAGCACCAAGTCCTTGACGTCGGCCAGGGTGATGTAGGAACTGGTCCGCGTGTCGTACAGACGGCGGTTCGGGTACTTCTTGATCAGTCGCTGCTGTTCCGGCATTTCTCCGTCTCCTCGGCGGCGGTGTCTTCGCTCTGTGCGAAAAAATTATATCGCGCTGCGACATCGAAACCACGAAAAAACCCCGTCTTTCGACGGGGTTGCGTGATTTCGCGCATGACACGGCGCAACATCAGCACATGTGCAGGCCACCGTTGATGTTGATGGTCGCCCCGGTGATGTAGGCAGCCTTGTCGGAGGCGAGGTAGGCGCACAGGTCGCCGATCTCGTCCGGACGGCCGAGGCGCTTCATCGGCACGGTGTCGATGATGCCCTGGCGGATGTCTTCGCGGATCGCCATCACCATGTCGGTACCGATGTAGCCCGGGGCGATCGCGTTGACCGTCACACCCTTGGTCGCCAGCTCGGCGGCGAGCGCCTTGGTGAAGCCCAGCACGCCGGCCTTGGCGGTCGAGTAGTTGGTCTGGCCCGCCTGACCCTTGACGCCATTGACCGAAGAGATGTTGATGATGCGACCCCAGCCGCGCTCGGCCATCTTCGCGGAGACGTGGTGGGTGACGTTGAACAGGCTGTTCAGGTTGGTGTTGATCACCGCATCCCACTGGCCCTTCTCCATCTTGGGGAAGAACTTGTCGCGGGTAATGCCGGCGTTGTTCACCAGCACATCGATCGGACCGACGTCGGCTTCGATCTTGGCAACCATCGCCGCGCACGACTCGTAGTTCGACACGTCGCCTTCGGCGGCGGCGAAGTCGAAGCCGAGGTCGCGCTGAGCGGACAGCCAGGCGTCCTTTAGCTCGAAGTTCGGCAGGCAGTTGGCCACGACCTTGAAGCCGTCCTTGGCGAGCGACTGGCAGATCGCCGTGCCGAGACCACCCATGGCGCCGGTGACAAGAGCGATTTTCTTGGACATCTTGAAATCCTTCAGGAGCATTTGTAGAAACCGAGGCCGCCTGCGGGCCGGGATAGCCGGCTTGCGCTTCGGTCGCGGATGCGGCAGCGCATCAGCCACCTCACGCGCGGATTATAGCCCCTGTTTCACAACTCATGTTGCGATGCAATAGCCCCATTCCCGCGCCCCGCGAGCACAAAAAAAGCGCGCTCCACCGGAGCGCGCCACGTTGCGGAGCCGGAACCGGCCGCCGACGGGTCAGAACATGTGCTGGCCGCCGTTGATAGAGATGTTGGCACCGGTCACGAAGGCCGCCTCGTCGGAGGACAGGTAGGCCACCAGGCCGGCGATCTCTTCCGGCTTGCCCAGGCGAGACACCGGGATCTGCGGCAGGATCTTGGAGTCGAGGATCTCCTGCGGGATCGCCATAACCATCTTGGTGCCGATGTAGCCCGGCGAGATGGTGTTGACGGTGACGCCGTTACGCGCCACTTCCAGCGCCAGCGCCTTGGTGAAACCGTGCATGCCGGCCTTGGCCGCGGCGTAGTTGGTCTGGCCGAAGGCGCCCTTCTGGCCGTTGACCGAGGACACGTTGATCACGCGGCCCCACTTGCGCTCGACCATGCCGTCCATGACCTGCTTGGTCATGTTGAAGGCGGAGTCGAGGTTGGTGCTGATGACCGCATCCCAGTCGGCCTTGGTCATCTTCTTGAAGGTCATGTCGCGGGTGATGCCGGCGTTGTTGACCAGCACGTCGACCGGACCGACCTCCTTGACCACTTGCTCGACGCAGGCCTTGCACGAGTCGAAATCCGCCACGTCGCAGGGAACGGCCTTGAAGCCGTAGCCCATGTTGTTCATGGTCTGCAGCCACTCCTGGGCCTTGGTGTTGCCCGGGGAATGGGTCGTCACCACCTTGTAGCCGAGCGCGGCCAGCTTGATGCAGATCGCCTCGCCGAGACCGCCCATGCCGCCGGTTACCAGTGCAACTCTTGCCATCTTCTTCTCCTCTCCCTATGCGGGGTACTTTCGTAGTGCTGGACGGACCTTGAACACGACGGCAGCGACCGCCCGATCCGCTGCCGTCGAACACTGAAAACCTCCTCGTTCCGGGTCAGGAACGCTCCTTGACGTAGCGCCCCGGCGCCGGCTCGATCGGCTCGTACTTCGTGCTGCCCAGGCGCCCGCGCGCGGCCACCTCCTTGCCGCCATGGCCGCGCAGCCACTCGGCCCAGTGCAGCCACCAGCTGCCCTTGTGCTCGGCCGCGCTCTCGAACCATTCGTCGGGGTCGGCCGGGCGCACATCGGCGGTCCAGTAGCTGCGGCGGTTCTTCGAAGCCGGGTTGATCGCGCCGGCGATGTGGCCGCTTGCACCGAGCACGAAGGTGGTGTCGCCGCCCAGCACGTTGCGCGCCAGGTAGGCGCTCTTCCACGGCACGATGTGGTCCTCGCGCGCCGCCATCAGGTAGGCCGGCACGTCGACCTTGCCGAGGTCGACCTTGTGCCCGAGCATCCTGAGCTTGCCCGGCACGCGCAGGTTGTTCTCGAGGTACATGTTGCGCAGGTACCAGGTGAGGAAGGGTCCCGGCAGGTTGGTCGAATCGGAGTTCCAGTACAGCAGGTCGAAGGCGACCGGCTTGTTGCCCTTGAGGTAGTTGCCGACCACGTATTGCCACACCAGGTCGTTGGCGCGCAGGAAGGAAAACACGTTGGCGAGTTCCTGCCCCTTGAGCACCCCGCCCTTGCCGATCGCGGCCTCGCGCGCGGTGACGCTCGCCTCGTCGACCAGGCAGCCGAGCTCGCCGGCGTCGGAGAAATCCAGCAGCGTGGTCATCAAGGTGAGGCTCGCCACCGGCTCCTCGCCGCGCGCGCGCGCCACCGCGAGCGCCGAGGTGAGGATGGTGCCGCCGACACAGAAGCCGAGCACGTTGGGCTTCTTGACGCGGGTGATCGAGCGCACCACCTCGAGCGCCGCGAGCGGTCCCTTGTCGAGGTAGTCGTCCCAGGTGTAATGGCCGCCGGTGTCGGGACGGGGGTTCTTCCACGACACCAGGAAGACCGTGAAGCCCTGCTCGACGACGAAGCGCACGAGCGAGTTCTCGGGCTGCAGGTCCATGATGTAGAACTTGTTGATGCACGGCGGCACGATCAACAGCGGCGTCTGCGCGACCTTCTCGGTCAGCGGCGCGTACTGGATCAGCTGCATCAGCTCGTTCTCGTAGACCACCGAACCCGGGGTCAGCGCGAGGTTACGGCCGATCTCGAAGGCCGCGTCGTCGGTCATCGAGATGCGCCCCTTCTCGAGGTCGCCGAGCAGGTTCTGGATGCCGCGCGCGATGCTCTCGCCCTTGGTCTCGACCGCGGTCTTGATGAACTCGGGGTTGGTCGCCGCGAAGTTGCTCGGCGACAGCGCATCGATGTACTGGCGGGTGAGGAACTGCATGCGCGCCTTGGCGCGGCCGTCGGCGATCGGCATCGCATCCGCCATCTGGCGCAGGAAGCCGGCGTTGAGCAGGTAGGCTTGGCGCATGTAGTCGAACACCGGGCTCTCGGACCACTCCGGCGCCGCGAAGCGCTTGTCGCCCGGCTCGGGCTGCACCACCGCGGGGCCTGCCGCCCCCGGCGTGCGCGCAAGCATGGACGACCACAGTTCGGCGTGCTTCTCGGCGAAGACCTTCTGCAGCGAGGCCATCACCTCGGTCTCGGGCATCGGCAGCTTCTGCGCCGCCACCCCCGAGGAATCCTGCATCGCCACATGCTGGCGTGCGAGCGCATCGAAGAAACCCTGCGCCATCGCCTGTCCCGCGGCGAGGATCGCCTGCATTCCCGGCGGCACCTGCTTGCCCGTCGTATCCGACATCCCTTTCTCCTGAGGCCGCGTCCGCCCGCTCCGGGCCGGGGCCGCGGTTTCCTGCCCTGTCCGTGATCCTCCGGCGCCGGCTCGCGGCGCGCGCTAGAATCCACCCATGTATCTGATCCCGATCGCCTGGCTCTACGTCGTCGTCCTCGTCGCCGCGGCGGAGGATTCGATCGTTGCCGCCGTCCTGACCTTCGTGTTCTGGGGGCTCGCGCCCCTGGCCTTGTTTCTTTGGCTGTTCGGCACCCCGGCCCGCCGACGTCGCCGCCTGCAGCAGGAGCGAGAAGCACTCGAACGCAACGATAGAGCCGAAACTGACGCCGATCAATAGCCGCAATCCCTAAGACGGTCATGCGAGACGGATCGCGGCAACGCCGCGCTCACGCGATCGCGCCGGGCCGCCCCTCCTCCAGCCAGATCAGCGCGGCGAAACGCCCGGTCGTCCCATCACGCCGGTAAGAATAGAAATGCGCCGGATCGGCCACGGTGCACACGCTGCCGCCGTCGATCCGCCCCACGCCCGCAAGCGTGAGCCGTCGACGCGCGAGCGCGCAGAGATCGGCCAGCCATTTCCCGGGCACGCCACCCGCGACGAAGGCGGCGGTCGCGCCCGGGTCCGCGCCGACGAAGGCCGCGCGCACCTCGTCCCCGACCTCGAAGGCCGTCGGCCCGATCGCGGGCCCGAGCCACGCGCGCACACGCCCCGGCGTCACGCCCATGCGCTCCACGGTGCGCTCCAGCACCCCGGCGGCCAGGCCGCGCCAGCCCGCGTGGGCGGCGGCGACCACGGTGGCGTCGTCGTCGCAGAAAAGCACTGGCAGGCAGTCGGCGACCATGACCGCACACGCCCGCCCGCGCATGCGCGCCACGGCCGCATCGGCCTCGGGCACTCCGGCCGCGCGATCGGCGTCCGCCACCGCGCAGCCATGCACCTGCTCGAGCCACACCGGCTCGGCGCCGATCGCCGCACCCAGGCGTGCGCGGTTGGCCGCCACCGCGCGCGCATCATCGCCAACATGGCTGCCGAGGTTGAAGCTCGCCCATGGCGGCAAGCTTGCGCCGCCCTCGCGGGTGCTCACCACGGCCCGTACCCCGGGCGGCAGGCTCCACTGCGGGCACAGCAGGCCAGGGGCGAAAAAGCGGTAGCCGGGCGGCAGGCTCATCGCGGCGCTCCATGCAGCTCGTCCAGCAGCGCGGCGAAATCCGCCGCCAGCGGCACCTCCCAACGCATCGCCTCGCCGCTGCGCGGATGCGTGAGCCCCAGCCGGAAGGCATGCAGGGCCTGGCGCGGGAACGCATCGAGGCGCACATCGCCGCAGCGGCGCGCCCCATAAAGCGGATCGCCGACCAGCGCATGGCCGATGTGCGCCATGTGGACGCGGATCTGGTGGGTACGCCCGGTCTCCAGACGACATTCGACCAGGGTCGCACGCGGGAAACGCTCGGTGACGCGGTAATGCGTGACCGCCGGACGGCCGTTGCCGACGACTGCCATGCGCGTGCGCTGCGTAGGGTGACGCCCGATCGGCGCATCGACCGTGCCGCCGGCCGTCAGCGCGCCCTGCACCAGCGCGCGGTAGTGGCGCCCGACCGTGCGCGCCTGGAGCTGACGCACGAGCTCGGTCTGCGCGGCCAGCGTCTTCGCCACCACCATCAGCCCGCTGGTGTCCTTGTCGAGCCGGTGCACGATACCGGCCCGCGGCACCCCGGCGAGCGCGGGGTTGCGGTGCAGCAAGGCGTTGAGCAGGGTCCCGCTCCAGTTGCCGCTGCCGGGATGCACGACGAGGCCGACGGGCTTGTCGATCACCAGCAGGTCCTCGTCCTCGTAGACCACCGCGAGCGGGATGTCCTCGGGCAGCGCGGCGGTGACCTCGGGCGGCGGCGGCGCGTCGATCTCGACGCACTCCCCGCCGCACACCTTGCGGCGCGCATCGGGGCTCGCGCCATCGACGCGGATCCAGCCCTCCTTGAGCCAGCCCTGCAAGCGGCTGCGCGAGTGTTGGGGGAGAAGCCGTGCCAGGGCCTGATCGAGGCGCAGCCCACCCAGTTCGACGGGAATCGTCAGCGCCTCCCACGCATCGGCGTCGTCGGCGGGAAGATCGGCTGGGAGGGCGGCTGGGATATAATCGGCGTGTTCATTCACGCGAGTGTCTTCGATGGCCAGGTTCACCCCCGGAAGTTTAACGGCAAAAGCCGCGCTGATTGGCGCCTTGCTGCTCGGCGGCTGCGGCCTCCTGCCCGAGCAGGTCGACGAGACCGCCGGCTGGAACGCACAAAAGCTGTATTCCGAGGCCAAGGCCTCGATGAGCGAGGGCGGCTACGATCGCGCGGTGACGCTATTCGAGAAGCTCGAGGCACGCTATCCCTACGGCCGCTTCGCCCAGCAGGCCCAGCTTGAGGTGGCCTACGCGTACTACAAGCAGGGCGAGCAGGCGCTCGCGCTCGCCGCGGCCGACCGCTTCATCAAGCTCCATCCCAATCACCCGAACGTCGACTACGCCTACTACCTCAAGGGCCTGGTCAACTTCAACGAAGACCTCGGCCTGCTCGCCGGCCTGTCGCGCCAGGATCTCTCCGAGCGCGACCCCAAGGGCGCACGCGAGGCCTTCGACAGCTTCCGCGAACTGGTCGAGCGCTTCCCCGAGAGCCGCTACGCCGACGACTCGCGGGCGCGCATGCAGTACCTGATCAACTCGCTCGCCTCGCACGAGGTGCATGTCTCGCGCTACTACTACAACCGCGGCGCCTACGTCGCGGCGATCAACCGCGCGCAGACCGCGGTGAATAACTTCCCGCAGGCACCGGCGATCGAGGAGGCGCTGTTCCTGATGGTCATGAGCTACGACAAGCTCGGCATGGCGCAGCTGCGCGACGACGCCGACCGCGTCATGCGCAAGAACTTCCCCGACAGCGTGTATTTCCGCGGTGGCCCGGAAGACACGCGGCCGTGGTGGCAGCTGTGGTGAGGGTCTGATCCCCCGATCATGCAGATCGGGCGGAGCAAGATGTAAAAAGGTGCCCTGCGAGGCGCCTTTTTACATTTCCAGTGCCGTCGCCGCGATGCACGCGTGCAGCTCTCCATCGCCGGATCGCGAGTCGCGTCGCTCCTGCAGGAGCACAGGAGCGACGCGACTCGCGCCGAGCGTGGACGACGCTCAGGCGCCGACCTTGGCCTTGAACTGCTGGCGATAGCGGTGCAGCAGCGGCTCGGTGTAGCCGCTCGGCTGGGCGCAGCCCTCGAAGATCAGCGCGCGCGCGGCCTGGTAGGCCACCGAGTCGTCGAAGTTCGGCGCCATCGGGCGGTACAGCGGGTCGCCCGCGTTCTGGCCATCGACCACCGCGGCCATGCGCTCGAGCGTGGCCTCGACCTGCTCGGCGGGCACCACGCCATGGCGCAGCCAGTTGGCGATGTGCTGGCTGGAGATGCGCAGCGTGGCGCGGTCTTCCATCAGGCCGATGTCGTTGATGTCGGGCACCTTCGAGCAGCCCACGCCCTGCTCCACCCAGCGCACCACGTAGCCGAGGATGCCCTGGCAGTTGTTGTCGAGTTCCTGCTGGCGCTCGGTCTCGCTCCACTCGGCCTTGGCCACCACCGGGATGGTGAGCAGGTCGTCGAGCAGCGCCTCGGCTTCCTTGTCGAGGTCGAGCTTCTCGATGTCCTGCTGCACCGCGGCCACGCTGACCTGGTGGTAATGCAGCGCATGCAGGGTGGCGGCGGTCGGCGACGGCACCCAGGCGGTGTTGGCGCCCGCCTTGGGATGGCCGATCTTCTGCTCGAGCATCGCGGCCATCAGGTCGGGCATGGCCCACATGCCCTTGCCGATCTGGGCGCGGCCGCGCAGGCCGGCGGCCAGACCGATGAGCACGTTGCGGCGCTCGTAGGCGGCGATCCACTTGCTGTTCTTGATGTCGCCCTTGCGCATCATCGCGCCGGCCTCCATCGAGGTGTGCATCTCGTCGCCGGTGCGATCGAGGAAGCCGGTATTGATGAAGGCCACGCGCGCCGGCGCGGCGGCGATGCAGGCACGCAGGTTGACGCTGGTGCGGCGCTCCTCGTCCATGATGCCGAGCTTGACGGTGTTGGCCGGCAGCCCGAGCAGCTGCTCGACGCGGGTGAACAGCTCGTCGGCGAAGCCGATCTCCGCCGGGCCGTGCATCTTGGGCTTGACGATGTAGATGCTGCCCTTGCGCGAGTTGCCACGGCGCTCGAGGTCGCGCTTGGCGATCAGCGTGGTGACCACCGCATCCATGATGCCTTCGGGGATTTCCTTGCCCTCGCCCCAAAGGATGGCCGGGTTGGTCATCAGGTGGCCGACGTTGCGCACGAAGAGCAGCGCGCGACCGTGCAGCTTTACCGGCTTGCCGTCGGCACCGGTGTACTCGCGGTCGGCGTTCAGACGCCGCGTCATCGGCTTGCCGCCCTTGTCGAAGGTGTCTTCCAGCGTACCGTCCATCAAGCCGAGCCAGTTGCGGTACACCACGACCTTGTCGTCGGCATCCACCGCGGCGACCGAGTCCTCGCAGTCCATGATGGTCGACAGCGCGGCTTCCATCAGCAGGTCGTTCACGCCCGCGGCATCGGACTTGCCGATGGCGCCGCTGCGGTCGATCTGGATCTCGATGTGCAAGCCGTTGTTCTTCAGCAGCACGGCGCGCGGCGCGGCGGCCTCGCCCTGGAAGCCGACGAACTTCTCGGCCTGCTGCAGGCCGGTGCTGGCACCGCTCTGCAGCTTCACCACCAGGCGGCCGGCCTCGACCGCGTAGCCCGCGGCGTCGGCATGCGAGGCACCGGCGAGCGGCGCGGCCTGGTCGAGCACCTGGCGGCCGAAGGCGATGACCTTCGCGCCGCGCACCGGGTTGTAGCCCTTGGTGAGCTCGGCGCCGTCCTTCTGCGGGATGGCGTCGGTACCGTAGAGCGCGTCGTAGAGCGAGCCCCAGCGCGCGTTGGCGGCGTTGAGCGCGTAGCGCGCGTTCATCACCGGCACCACGAGCTGCGGGCCGGCCTGCACGGCGAGCTCGTCATCGACGTTGGTGGTGGTGGCCTTGGCACCGGCGGGCACCGGCAGCAGGTAGCCGATCGAGGACAGGAAGGCCTTGTACGCGGCCATGTCGGCGATCGGCCCCGGGTGGGCGCGATGCCAGGCGTCGATCTCGGCCTGGATGCGATCGCGTTCGGCGAGCAGAGCGGCGTTCTTCGGTGCGAGATCGTGTACCAGCGCATCGAACCCGGACCAGAAGGCGGCAGCGTCGACACCGCTGCCCGGCAGGGCTTCTTCTTCAATGAAACGCTTCAGGTTCGCTGCGACCTGCAGACGCTGGACACTCACTCGTTCGGTCATCTTTCGCACTCACTGGCTCGGTTGTTGAGGAACACGCCCGCATGAAGGGGCGCATAACCTTTGAAGAATGCTTTCGATCGCGGCGTGGGTCAAGGGTGCGAAGCAAAAGTCCTCTATAAGACTTGCGCTATGGCTCGGCACGCCGCCAAAGCGGACACCATCGCATCGTCAGCCGCCCAAGTTCTGCATTTTATTGCAGAATACGTCCGCGAACTGCACTATTTGACATGCTGCCCGGTCGCGCATCAAGCGCGTACGCGCAGCGCCAGAAACGCACTCGAGGAGACAGACATGCAGATTCTTCAACCCGCGGGCTGGAAACGGCCGAAGGGCTACGCCAATGGAGTGGCCGCGAGCGGACGGATGCTGTTCGTCGCCGGCCAGGTGGGCTGGGACGCGGACGAGGTCTTCCGCAGCGAGGACCTCGTCGAGCAGATCCGCCAGGCGCTGCGCAACGTGCTCGCCATCCTGGACGCCGGCGGCGCGCGTTCGACCGACATCGTGCGCATGACCTGGTTCCTGGGCAGCGCCGCCGAGTACAACGCCCGCCTCGAGGAGATCGGCACGGTCTATCGCGACCTGATCGGCCACCACTACCCGGCGATGAGCGCCGTGCAGGTGGCTGGCTTCGTCGAGGCCGGCGCGAAGGTGGAGATCGAGGTCACGGCGGTGCTGCCGGACGATTGAGGAGGACGGACCGGGACGGGCGCAGCGCCGCCGCGGGCGGCGCACAACGCGCGGACGGGGCCTGCCGGGCCGCGCCCGCGTATCGAAGCATCACACCCCGAGGTGCTTGCGGATCAAGGCCGGGTCCTGGCGCACCTGTTCGCTCGGACCGTCGAACACCACCTCGCCCTTGACCAGGATCACCGAGCGGTTGGTCAGCGCAGTCACCGCCGAGTGGTTCTTGTCCACCACCACCGTGGCGATGCCGGTGTCGCGGATGGTGCGGATGACCTTCCAGATCTCCTTGACCATCAGCGGCGCGAGGCCCTCGGTGGCCTCGTCGAGGATCAGCAGGTCGGGGTTGGTCATCAGCGCGCGTCCGATCGTGAGCATCTGCTGCTCGCCGCCCGAGAGCTGGCCGCCGCCGTTGTCGATACGCTCGCCCAGGCGCGGGAAGGTCTCCATGACGCGCTCGAAGGTCCATTCGCGCCGCCCGTCCACGCCCGCGCGCGCCGCCATGACGAGATTCTCGCGCACGCTCAGGTTGGGAAAGATGCCGCGCCCCTCGGGTACGTAGGCCACCCCGGCGAGCGCGATGCGGTGCGGTTTGGCGCGCGTCATGTCGTCGCCGTTCACGCGCACCGTGCCGTGGCGCGGCCGCACCAGGCCGAGCATGCTGCGGATCAGCGTGGTCTTGCCCATGCCGTTGCGCCCCATCAGGCCGAGCGCCTCACCCTTGCGGATCGAGAAGCTCACCCCGTGCAGGATGTGGCTCGAGCCGTAGTAGGTGTGGAGGTCGCGCGCTTCGAGCAGCATCTCAGCCATGTTCATCCTCCCCGAGATAGGCCGCCTGGACGTCCTCGCTGTTACGGATCTGCTCGGGCGGTCCGGATTCGAGCACCGAGCCCTCGACCATCACGGTGATCGTGTCGGCCACCGCGAACACCGCATCCATGTCGTGCTCCACGAGCAGGATCGCGCGGTTCTGCTTGAGTTTGCGCAACAGCTCGACCATCTGCGCCGACTCCTCCGAGCCCATGCCGGCGAGCGGCTCGTCGAGCAGCAGCACGCGCGCGTCGGTGGCCAGCACCATCGCGATCTCGAGCTGGCGTTGCTCGCCGTGCGAGAGCAGGCCGGCCTTGCGCAGCTCGCGCCCGCCCAGGCCCGCCTCGACGATCGCCGCCTGCGCGCGCTCGACGGTGTCGCGCGTCTTCATCGCGTCGGTGAAGATCCGCCACGGCCGCGGCCTGCGCGACTGCGCGGCGAGCCGGCAGTTCTCCAGCACGGTGAATTGCGGAAAGATGTTGGTGCGCTGGTAGCTGCGGCCGATGCCGCGGTGCGAGCGTGCCGCCGAATCCAGCCCGGTCACGTCCTGCCCTTCGAGCAGGATGCGCCCCGCGGAAGGCGGCAGGTCGCCCGAGAGCATGTTGATGCAGGTCGACTTGCCCGCACCGTTGGGGCCGAGCAGCGCATGCAGCTTGCCGCGCTCGAGCGTGATGCACACCTCGAGGTTGGCGGTCAGCCCGCCGAAATGGCGTGTCAGGCGGTCCGCCACCAGCATCGCCTCACTCATCGTCTTCTCCCCAATTGACCGTGCGGAAGATGCGTCGCGGCAGTCCGGCCAGTCCGCTCGGCATGAACAGCACCGCGGCGACGATCACCAGGCCCATCAGCAGTTGCCAGTGCTTGGTCCAGTCCGAGAACATCTCCTGCAGGCCGATGAAGGCGAACGCGCCCGCGACCGCCCCCGCCAGGCTGCCGAGGCCGCCGAGGATGACCATCAGCAACACGTTGCCCGACTGATGCCACGACAGGTAATCGGGGGTCACGAAGCCGAACAGCACCGCGTACAGGAAGCCCGCCACCCCGGCCAGCGCACCGGCCAGGGTGAAGGCTGCAAGCTTGTAGCGCTGCGTGGCGTAGCCGAGCGACTTCATGCGGTGCTCGTTGCTGTGGATGCCGGCGAGCACGCGACCGAAGGGCGAGCGCAGCACGAAGGCCAGCAGCACGAACACCGCGACCATCGCGGCGAGGATGAAGTAGTACAGGTGCAGCGGCTCGTCGAGGTTGAACGGCATCCAGCCGAAGAGGCTGGCATCCGGCTTGACGTTGAGATAGATGCCGTCCGAGCTGCGCCCGAGTGCGGTGTCGTGGAAGATGTAGTAGGCCATCTGCGCGAAGGCCAGCGTCACCATGATGAAATAGATGCCCTTGGTGCGCAGCACGAACAGCCCGATGAAGAACGCCGCGGCGCCCGCCGCCAGCACCGAGGCCGCGAGCACGAACCACAGGTTGGCCGCCTCGTATTCGGGCGCGATCAGCGCGACCGTGTAGGCGGCGATGCCGAAATATGCGGCATGGCCGAGGCTCACCAGGCCGGTGAAGCCGACCAGCAGCGCCAGGCTCATCGCGAAGATCGACATCACGAGGATTTTCGCCACCAACTCGACATAGAAGCTGGATCCGATCGCCGGAAACAGCACCAGCCCTGCCAGCACGGCGAGCTTGAAAGACAGCACGACTCGCGGGTTCATCGCCTCACCCCTTCCTGAAGATGCCTTCGGGGCGCCACAGCAGCACGACCGCCATCAGCAGATAGACCGCCAGTCCGGCGAGCTCGGGGAGCAGGATCGTGCCGAACGTGTCCGCGAACCCCACCAGCAGCGCAGCCACCAGCGCGCCCCACACCGAGCCGATGCCGCCGATCACCACGACCACGAAGGAGATGATCAGCACATTGCCGCCCATGCCCGGGTACACCGAGGAGATCGGCGCCGCGAGCATGCCGGCCAGCGCGGCCAGCGCCACGCCGAGCGCGAACACGGTGCGGTAAAGCAGGTCGATGTTCACCCCGAGCGACTGCACCATCTCGCGGTTGAACGAGCCGGCGCGGATCATCATCCCCAGTCGGGTGCGCTGCATCAGCCACCACAAGCCGACAGCGAGCGCGATGCACACCACCGAGATCACCAGCCGGTACACCGGATAGGAGAGGTTGTCGGAGAGCGCGATCGAAGCCGAGAACAGGTCGGGGATGGCCACGCCGTGGACGTCGTCGCCGACCGTGAGGCTGCGCAGCTCCTCGAAGATCAGGATGAGCCCGTAGGTCAGCAGCACCTGCTGCAGGTGGTCACGCTTGTACAGATGCACGAAGAGCAGCTTCTCGAGCAGCGCGCCGAAGCCGAAGGCGAGCGGGATGCCGAGCACGATCGCGAGCATCAGGTTGCCGGTCAGGCTGGTGAGCGCGAAGGCCAGGTAGGCGCCGATCATGTAGAAGCTGCCATGCGCCAGGTTGATGATGCCCATGATGCCGAACACCAGGGTCAGCCCGCTCGCCACCAGGAAAAGCAGCAGGCCGTACTGGAGCGCGTTCAGGATCTGGATCAGGAACGAGGTGAAATCCATGATTGAACCCTTCCCTCCCAGACATGCGGAACACGCCGGGATGCGATGGACAGACGGGTGGAAGCGGGCTGCGACGCGGAGGCGGAGGGCCCGCCACCGCCTCCGCGACGGAATCAGTTCATGAGCTTGCAGCCGCGCGCCGGGTCGGCGAGCTTGGGTGCGGCGACGCCGATCACCTTGTTCTGCCCGCCCTCGACCTTGCGCAGGTAGATGTCCTGCACCGGGTTGTTGGCCTTGGACAGGGTGAAGCTACCGCGCGGACTGTCGATGGTGGCGGCGCTCATCGCCTTCATGACCGCCTCCTTGTCGAAGGCTCCGGCCGGCGCGCCCGAGAGCCCCGCGGCGAGCAGCTGCGCGCTGTCGTAGCCCTGCACCGCGAAGACGTCGGGTTGCGCCTTGTAGGCCGCGACATACCCGCTGCGGAAGGACTTCTCCCTGGCGTTGTCGAGGCCGTCGGCGTAGTGCAGCGTGGTCAGCACGCCCTCGCCGGCGCCGCCCATGGCCTCCAGCGTGCCGTCGGTGAGGAAGCCCGGGGCGTAGAGCGGGAGGCCCGCCTTCAGGCCTGCCGCCTCGTAGTCCTTGACGAACTTCGCCGCCCCGGCGCCGGAGAAGAATACGAACACCGCATCCGGCCTGAGGTTGGCGATCTCGGTCAGGAAGGGCTGGAACTCCACGTTCGGGAAGGGCAGGTAGAGCTCCTTGACCACCTTGCCGCCGGCCTGCTCGAAGGACTCCTTGAAGCCGGCGACCGACTGTTCGCCGAAGGAGTACTTCCAGGCCAGGGTGACCACGTTCTTGTGGCCGCGTTCGGCGACCACCTTGCCCATCGCATTCGCCGGCTGCCAGGCCGAGAACGAGGTGCGGAACACATTCGGCGCGCACAGCGGACCGGTAAGCTCGTCCGCGCCCGCGTTCGGGATGATCATCAGGGTCTTGGAGTCACGCGCGACCTTGGCCATCGCCAGCGCCACGCCCGAATGCACGGTGCCGACCAGCACGTCGACGTTGTCGCGTTTGACCAGCTTGTTGGCGTTCTCGGTCGCCTTGGCCGGATCGGACTCGTCATCGACGACGAAATACTCGACCTCGCGACCGCCGAGCTTGCCGCCCTGCTCCGCCACGTACTGCTTGAAGCCGTTGGTGATCGCGTTGCCCAGCGAGGCGTAGGTGCCCGTGTAGGGCAGCATCAGCCCCACCTTGACCTTGTCCGCCGCCTCCGCCGCGCCCTGCGCCAGCAACATGCCCAGGCCGAGCCCGAGCGCGCTCACTGCGAGGCGCAGCTTCCTGTCCTTTCCGACCATGTCCGTCTCCTCTCTTTTGATGGTGTGAACACGGGCGGCGCCCCCGAGCGCCGCCAAAGCACTAGATGCCGCGCAGCTTGAAACGCTGGATCTTGCCGGTGGCGGTCTTGGGCAGATCCTCGACGAATTCGATCCAGCGCGGATACTTGTAGGGCGCGAGCATGCCCTTGACGTGCGCCTGCAGCTCCTGCCGCATCGCCTCGCCGGGTCCGTAGCCGGGCTTGAGCACGACGAAAGCCTTGGGCTTGATCAGGCGTTCCTCGTCCTCGATGCCGACCACCGCCGCCTCGAGCACCGCCTCGTGGGCGATCAGCGCCGACTCGACCTCGATCGGCGACACGTAGATGCCGCTCACCTTGAGCATGTCGTCGCTGCGCCCGGAGTAGACGTAGTAGCCGTCGCGGTTGCGGTAATACTTGTCGCCGCTGCGCGTCCAGCCCTCGAGGAAGGTGGCACGGCTCTTCTCCGGCTGGTTCCAGTACTGCACCGCCGAGCTCGGCCCGGAGATCTGCAGTTCGCCCGGCTCCTCGGCCGCGGTGATCTCGTCGCCGCCCTCGTCGATCAGGCGCACGCGGTAGCCCGGCACCGGCGTGCCGCTGGTGCCGTACTGCACGTCGCCGGCGCGGTTGGACAGGAAGATGTGCAGCATCTCGGTGGAGCCGATGCCGTCGAGGATGTCGACCCCGATGCGCTCCTTCCAGCGCCGCCCCACGCCCTCGGGCAGCGCCTCGCCCGCAGAGGTGCAGGCGCGCAGCCGCTTCATCTCGCCCGCGGTCGGGCAGCCGGTGTGCGCGAGCATGCCGGCGTAGAGCGTGGGCACGCCGTAGAAGATGTCGGGCTGGTGCTCGCGCAGGCGCTTGAACACCGCATCCGGCGTGGGCCGCTCGGCCATCAGGATGGCGGTGGCGCCCACCGAAAGCGGAAAGGTGAGGCCGTTGCCGAGGCCGTAGGCGAAGAAGAGCTTCGCGGCCGAGAACACCACGTCCTGTTCGCGGATGCCCAGGACCTCCTGTCCGTACAGCTCGGCGGTATGGATGAGGTTGGAGTGAATGTGCACCGTGCCCTTCGGCGCACCGGTGGAACCGGAGGAGTAGAGCCAGAAACAGGGGTCGGTCGCACGCGTCGGCGCGGCATCGAGCTGCTCGGACTGCGCGGCGAGCAGCGCCTCGAGACCGTCGTCGTCGTCACCACCGGCGACGACCAGGCGCTCGAGCGTCGGCACGCGCCCGGGCAGCGCGGCGAAATTGGCCAACAGCGCCTGCGATACCACCGCCACACGCGCACCGCTGTCGGAGAGCATGTACTCGTAGTCGCGTTCGGTGAGCAGCGTATTGACTGCGATCGGCACCACCCCGGCCTTGATCGCGCCGAGGAACATCGCGGGGAAATCGATGCAGTCGAGCACGCACATCAGGACGCGGTCGCCGCGTGCCAGCCCGAGGGTGCCGAGCAACGCATTGCCACAGCGGCTGGCACGCGCCGCGAGCTGGTCGTAGGTGTAGCTGCCGGCATCGTCGATGTAGGCGACCTTGCTGCCGCGCCCGGCGACGAGGTTGCGCCCGAGCAGGTCGTCGGCGGCGTTGTAGGGATCCGGAATCACGATCCGGGGCGGCGTGCAGCCGTGATCTGCGGTGCTGAGGGTGTGCATCGTCCTGTCTCCATCCTGATCCCGGACCGTACCGACCGGCATGCACACGGAACGGTACGACGCGAGAGAACCTTGGCACGATCGCCGAGCGGACTGGCTGGGGTACCGCACAAGCCATCCAAAAAAGTGCACTAAAGTGCATCTTTCGGCGAGACATGCAAAAGAATACCCCCAATCCGGATGCTGTCAACCCTGCATCGCACCAAAAACAAGGAAATTCAATTATTTAGATAAAGTCTAAGGTGCAATATACTGCACTTGCCGCTATGCTTGAATGCACTCCCCGCACACCGGCCGGGAGCCTCCGATGTCACGCCGTTGACAGCGCATCGCCAGCGGCACCATAAACACGAATCTCCGACCTCCGCTCCGTAATGAGCGACCAGAATCCGACCCTCGCAGCCTCCGACGCGCCTGTATCGGTCGCGCACCCGGCGGTGCGACCCGATCCGCGCAGCGACGGGGAGTTCCTGCTCGCGCTCGGCCGGCGCGTGCGCGAGACGCGCGACCGGCGTGGCCTGACTCGCAAGCAGCTGGCTCGCGACGCGGGGGTGTCGGAGCGGCATCTCGCCCATCTTGAGGCCGGCGAGGGCAACGTCTCGATCGTGCTGCTACGCCATATCGCCAGCGCATTGGGGCTGTCGCTGCCGGAGATGTTGAACCTGGGCGCCGAGGAGTCGGTCGAGCAGCGCCTGGTGCGGCGCATCCTCGAACAACTGCCGCGCCACCGGCTGGAGGACGTGGTCTTCCGGTTGATGCGCGACTACGGCCAGGAAGAGGCCGCGCGGCGCAACCGGATCGCCCTCATCGGCCTGCGCGGCGCCGGCAAGACCACACTGGGCCGCAGGCTGGCGGCCGAACTCGGCTTCCGTTTCGTCGAGCTCGATGCCGAGATCGAACGCGAGACCGGCATGCCCATGGGCGAGATCTTCGCCCTCTACGGCCAGTCGGGATATCGCCGCATCGAACAGCGTTGCCTGCGGCGCGCACTCGACAGCGGTGAACGCACGGTGCTCGCCACGGGCGGCGGAATCGTCTCGCAGACCGAGACCTACGACCTGCTGCTGTCGCGCTGTCTGACGATCTGGCTCCGCACCTCGCCCGAGGAGCACATGCAGCGCGTCAGCGCGCAGGGCGACCTGCGTCCGATGGCCGGTAGCGCGGAAGCGATGGAAGACCTGCGCCGCATCCTCGCCGCGCGTGAACCGCAGTACCTGCGCGCCGACCATGTGGTCGATACCTCGGGCCAGGGCGAGGACGAGAGCTTCCGCGCGCTGCGCGCCGCCGTGGAGGACCGCGGCCGCTGAGCGAAGGCGTCGCGCGTGATCGGCTTGATCGGCAAGACGTCAAGCCCGCCGGTCGCAAGCCTGTCGAGGGCATCCGCACCACCCGCACTCTCCTCGGACTCTCAACCCCGGCGCGCCAGCCACGCGATCGGCAACGAGTGCCGATCCGCACGCCGTGCCCAGGCCTCGCCCGTCGCCGCCAGCTGCCTGCGAACCGACCTGCTCGATCGGAGAACTGGGGAGTGAAAAGCTCCACGCGGGCAACACCCTGACTTGACAGGAAAACATGGCGGCACGTGACACAAAGAGCCATGAATGTCGGCGCTCAGGACGCTAAGACCCGATCGGCGTGGGCACGACACTCCAGACGCAAAAAAGCCAATCACCGCTAAGTGATTGGCTTTAATGACTTTTTTGGTTGCGGGGGCAGGATTTGAACCTGCGACCTTCGGGTTATGAGCCCGACGAGCTGCCAGACTGCTCCACCCCGCGTCGGAGAAACAGAACTATAAACGGTGAACTACGAGAAGGCAAGAACTTTTTGCGCCGCACAAGCACCGGAGGAATTCTGGTGCCGGCAATAGGAATCGAACCCACGACCTTCTGATTACAAATCAGCTGCTCTACCAACTGAGCTATGCCGGCAAGGCGGTGCGGATTATAGCGCAAGACGCCACTCAGCCATCGCGTCGGAGGAAACGCACGGGCAGCCCCTGCATGCACGCGAACTTGCACGGACAACTGTTTATATATACAGTTTTCGCACAGTCGAAAAGCTCAGGAGACCACCATGCAAACCATCACTTCCAGGGTGCTGCTCGCACTCGGCCTGCTCGCCGGCCTGATGATCGGAACCGGCCATCCTGGCGGGGCGCTCGTGGTGGCGGTCGCGGCCGGGGCAGGGATCTGGATGGCGCGGGCCGACTCGGTACGGCGCGATCTGCGCCGAGCGTAGGCCCGCCCGGGTTCAGCGGCCGAACTTGCTCACCAGTTGCTGGAGCTTCTCGGTGCGGCGGCGTTCGGCCTCCTCGGCCTCGCGCTTCTCGCGCTGCTGCTTGGCCACCGCGGCGAAGCGTTCCTTCAGCGTGGTGGCCGCGTGCTGGCGTTGCTCTTCGGTAACCTCTCCGGAGGCGTTGCCGTCGAGGTCGAAGCGCTCGCCGCCACGCTCGACCGCCTTGAGGTACTTGGTCGAGGCGGTGTACATGCGCAGGGCGATGCGCAGGTTCTTGCGGTCGAAATCGGGAAAGCGGGCCAGGATGCTCGTGTCGATCTTCAGCGCCAACGGCTTGCTGTCGCGAAATGCCGGCGATTCGGCCTGCAGGCGTTTGAGGATGGCACGCGGTTCGATGCGCGGCTGCTTGGCCTGGTCCTGCGCGTTGGTGCTGAGGGGCGCGGGGGCGGCGGTTTCGGCTTGCTGAAGGGTCATTTCGGGGAGAACTCTGGTACGCGGATCGGTGTCTGAACAGCAGTCCGGAAACCTCGCGTCCGGAGCGGTGCCGCGAACTGTGCGAGTCGAGTGCTGTTCCGGCATTCTACCCCCGGTCCGCCGGGCTTCTGCCGGACGTGGTGATTTTTGCCACGGATCGCATCGGTCTGGCACCCAGGCATCGGATCGAACGGAACCGGCTTGCTGCCGCACCACACACCTCGGGGAAACATCATGGAAAAGCGCTGGCGCCGCCTGCCCGGCTCGCGCACCGAACCGGCAGGATTCGAACGCAAGGTGCTGGCGCGCCTGCCCATGGTCGCGCTCGTCGGCACCGCGGCCTGCGTGGCCGTGTCTCTGCTCGCCCGGCTGCACTGGTGGGGCGACGAGAGCATCGAGGCGGTGCGCGCGCTGCAGATGGTCGACATCTGGGTGCTGGCGGCAGTGATCCTGCATTGGACGGTGGTGTTCACCGTTGCGATCGGTGCCTTCATCGTGTTCGTGATGAAGGGCCCGGCCTACATCGCCGACCGCTACGAACTCCCGGACGAAGACGCCCCGCGCTGAATCCGCCGCGAGGCGTCTGCGTCCCTTGGTGGTGCCGCGATACGGCGCAAGCACTCAAGCCGCGCCGGGTGTGCGCCCGCCTTGCTCGGCCGCGGCGGGCGGGTGGTCGTCATCGACCTCTTCCCAGCCGGTGATCATCGCCTTGATGTGCGCGAAGATCGTGTGCCCCGTGGTCGTCAGATACACGTGGATGAAGAAGAACGCGGTGATCATGAACGCACCTGCGGTATGCACGAGCGCCACGCCCTCGAGCGAGAACATCTCGTCGATGCCGAGCTGCGCCCAGTTGCCATAGAACAGGTAAAGCAGGCCCGAGCCCCAGATCAGCGGCGAGATGAACGCAAGCAGCGCGAGATAGGCCAGGCGCTGCAGCGGGTTGTGCTTCTGCACCGTCGTCTTGCGGAAGGGATGCGGCATCTCCTTGAAGATCCCCACCGTGTAGTAGAGGACCATCGCCGACACGTTCTTCATCGACGGGACGTACTGCCGCCACTCGCCCGTGGTGAATTGCCAGAAGATCGTGAAGGCCCAGATCACCAGCAGCGTCCATGCCGCGATCGTGTGCGCATCCACGGCCTTCCTGAAGCCCAAAAGAGTATAGCTGCCGTGGATCTCGAAGCCGGTGATCATCATGACGATGATCAGCAGCGCCTGCGACCAGTGCCAGAAGCGTTCATAGCGCTTGTAGATGTAGATGCGGTTCGCGCTCATTTTCAGTGCCCCTTGCGACGGGTGAGGATGCGGGCGATGCCGTGGATCGAGCCGGCGCCGATCGCGCCGATGATCGCCAGCCCACCGAGGAGATCGACCCAGCCGTTGCGGTCGCGACCGGGCAGGTAGAGGTCGGTGATCCCGGCGAGGCGGCCGTCTTCCGAGCGGGTGTGGCAGTCCCTGCACTTGAGCGCGTCTTCCTTGGGCGCCACCATGTGGGTGATGAACCAGTTCATGCGCGTCTCGATGAAGCCGAACTGGCCGCTGTAGGGCAGGCCGGCGTAGTCCATGCCGGCCTTGATCGACTTGGCGTAGTCGAAGTTTCCCCAGAACGCGGTGTCGTCCTGGCCGTATACGTGGTTCACCACCAGAGTCTTGTTCACCGGGTCGTAGGGCTGCTTGCCGACCATCACCTTGAAGGGCCAGATGCGCGCGTTCGGGTCGCTCGCCGAGCCTTCGACGCGGTTCAGCTCGAGGATCTTGCTGTCGTCGATCTTGTCGGTGAGCGCGATCTGATGGACCACGCCGTTGTACCACTTGTAGGTCGGGCGCACGTTCTCGCCGTACTTGAAGTCGCCCTTTTCCGCCGAGTAGATCAGGTGGCCGTGGTCGTCCTGGATGAACAGCGGCTTGCCGTCCGGACCGCGCTTGCCGCCGGTCGACCAGTCCCACAGCACCTTGGTGGCGATGCCGCCGCGCGCGAACTCGGGGATGTGGCAAGTCTGGCAAGCCACTCGCCTGGCGTGGTTGTCGAGGCGCTCGTTCTTGTGCGGGCGAAGGTCGTGGCAGGACTCGCAGGTCGCGCGCTTGTGGTCCTCATGCTTCATGTCCAGGCCCTTGGTGTCCTTGGCGGTAGCCGCGTAGCGGCTGCCGGAGGGCTGGTGGGCGTTGAAGGTGTGGCAGTCCGCACAGCTCATGTTCTCGCCATCGGGCGACATGTGCACATCGACGTGTTTCGGCGGCTTGACCAGCGAGGAGTCGAGGTCGCCATGCTTGACCGCGTCGCCGCCACCGCCGTTGAAGTGGCACGCGCCGCAGTTGTGCCGCCCCGGCTTGCCCACCGCCTGCGCGATCCTGGCCAGGTCGGGCGGCTGCACGATCCTGCCGCTGCCCTTGGGCAGCTCGCGCGGCGCGTAGAGCGGATGGCCGGCATCGGTGGCGATCTTCTTGTAGGTCGTCGTCGTGTCGTGGCAGGCCAGGCAATCCACGTTGTTCTGGTTGGTGAAATCGTAGTTCTTGTCCGTCCACCCGTAGCCGGCGTGGCAGCTCGTGCAGCGCGGCTCGTTGGAAAGGATGGAGCCGCAGAAGTTGTTGGCCGCGTGCTGTTTGCCCAGCTTCTTGCCGGTGGTCGGGCTGATCGCCTCCCAGGTCCAGTGCACGCTCTTCATCACCTGGTGCCCGGCCTCGTTGTGACAGGCGAGACAGGCCTTGGTGACCTCCGGCCCGCTCTCGAACGGGCCCTGCAGTTCCTTGAACCTGCTGTGGTCCGCCGTGCTCGCCGCCTTGCCGCCGGCCGCAGCCACCGGAAGATCCCCCCCTGCGGGCGTGCTTGCCGCACCCGCCATGATGCTCGTCGCGAGGATCAAGGCCCCGCCGATCCAGCGCCGCCAGTCGAATGTCCGCCTGCCCATTTTCCGTTCCTCCGCCGAGACGACCTGCTTTTCCAGTCTAGGCCAGCCAGAAATATAAGCATTTGATTAATATCTACGGATCGGCAGATCACCGGGGCTCGACTCCCTCCGTGCCCGCCCTCGGAACTTCCTCACCGAAAGCACGGGAAGTCCTGTCAGAATGCCGGAAACATGCGCCAGACCCAGGAATTTCCACCGCTCAACATGTCCACGCCCAGCAATCCCTCCGAGATCGCCCGCGAAACCCTGCGCCAGCTCGCGCTGCGCCGGATTGCCCCCACGCCGGACAACTACCGCAAGCTCTATCACGAGATCGCCGGCACCCGGCCCGACGACGACGCCCTGCCCGAAGCCTTCGTGCGCAAACTCGCCCGCCGCCTGCCGCGCGACAGCGCCGAGCGCCAGCGCCACGGCCACCAGCTCGACCAAGCGCTCGCCGACGGTCGCGACAAGGCCGCCGAGGCCGCACTCGAGCGCTACCTCGACAGCCTCAAGCTGGGCGAACCGCAGGCCTGGAACGAGCTCATCGGCAACCTGCTGCGCCAGTGGGAGGCGCGTCAGACCGGCTGGACCCCGGCGCGCAAGCGCGAGGCCCTCGACCGCGTGCTGGGCGCAGCCGACCCGGCGGCGCTGTACACCCGCCTGCAGGGCCTGCTCAAGAGCTGGACGCAGGCCATGACCGATGCCGATGCGCTCGCCGTCGAGGTGCCCGACGCGGCAGACGAACCCGACGCCAGCGCTTCGCCCCGTGCCGACGCAAGCACCGCAAGGCCCGCCACGCCCGCGCGCACCGCCGCTGCCGCGCCCCCCCCTGCCTCCACTCCAGGCGTCGACTCCGCCACCATCGACGCCCTGCGCGAGCTCGTCACCATCAGCCTGGGCGAGGCCCTGCCGCCGCTGCTGGAGGAACAACCGCCGCTGCGCGAGACCGCCGCCACGCTCTGCGCCGAAGCTGCCAGTCGCAGCGAGGCCGCTGGCTTGCGCGAGGTCGGCACGCGCCTGCGCGCCTTCGCACACGAGCTCGAGCTGGCCGCCGCCGACGAGGCCGAAATCCGCGCCGGCATGCTCGAGCTGCTGCGCATGCTGCTTCGCAACATCGACGAACTGGTGCTCGACGATCGCTGGCTCGCCGGCCAGATCGAGATGCTGCGCGAGATCGTCGACAGCCGTCCCGACCCGCGCAAGATCGACGACGCCGGCCGCCGCCTCAAGGAACTCATCCACAAGCAGGGCCAGCTCAAGCACACCCTGGCCCAGTCCCAGCGCCACCTACGCGACATGCTCGCCGGCTTCGTCGACCAGCTCGCGCGCTTCTCCGAATCGACCGGCGCCTACCACGACCGCATCGGCCAGTGCGCCCAGCGTATCGCCCAGGCCAACGACATCACCGAGATCGGCCCCCTGCTCGACGAGGTCATGACCGAGACTCGCAGCATCCAGGACGAGGCACGCCGCTCGCGCGACGAGCTCATCGTCGCCCGCGGCGAGGCCACGGCGGCGCAGGAGCGCGTCGTCACGCTGCAGAACGAGCTCGAGGAAGCCAGCCGCCTGATGCGCCACGACCAGCTCACCGGCGCGCTCAACCGCCGTGGCCTCGACGAGATGTTCCAGACCGAATCCGCGCGCGCCCAGCGTCGCGGCACGCGGCTCGCCGTCGCGCTGCTCGACATCGACCACTTCAAGAAGCTCAACGACAGCCTCGGCCACAAAGGTGGCGACGACGCCCTGGTACACCTCGCCAAGGTCGTGCGCCAGCACCTGCGCCCCCAGGACGTGCTCGCCCGCTATGGTGGCGAGGAGTTCGTCATCCTGCTGCCCGAGACCGGCGACACCGACGCCCAACAGGCGCTCGTGCGCCTGCAGCGCGAGCTCACCCGCGAATTCTTCATGGCCGAAATGCAGAAGATCGTGATCACCTTCAGCGCCGGCGTCACCCGCCTGGCCGAGGGCGAAAGCCTGGAGAGCGCGCTGAAGCGCGCCGACGGCGCGATGTATCAAGCCAAGCAGGCCGGCCGCAACCGCGTGATGGTCGCGCCGCTACACGACTGAAAGCGCTCCGGAGCACACGAAACCCGCCGGCTTCGCCAAGGGCGCCGAGCCCGTGGCGAAGCCGGCGCGGCGGCGTGCTCAGCCCGGCACCTTGCTCCCTTGAGGAGTGCGCAGGCGCGCGGCGGCAAGGCCGACGAGGCCCAGCCCGAGGAGCGCGAGCACGCCCGGCTCCGGCACGGTGGGCACCTCGTTGACGCCGATGCGGACGCGGTAGGCGCCATCGTTGTCGTCGTAGGCACCGGGCACGCCATCGAAGCCGAAGCCGTCCGGGATCCCCAGGAACAGCCTCGTGGCGCCGCTCGGCGCGATGAACTCCTGGAAAATCGAGGACGTGGTCACGCCGTTGCCGATATAGAAGATCTGCCCGAGCCCGGGGCTCAGTGTCGTGAAGTTGCGGCCCAGGCCGGTCGTGCTGAAGTCGAGGCGCGCGGGTGCGCCAGCGCTGGGGATGCTGTTGTCCAGGAAGACGCCGACGAGTGCCCCCTCGGGACCGAAGTAGCCACTGATGCCGCCGAAGGACGAGAGATCGCTGCAGCTCGACCCCGCGCAATCGGCGTTGTTGCCCTCGGGGCCATAGAACGGCGCACCGACCCCGTTGAAGTAGCTGATGCCGCCGATCGAGGGATCCGCGAGGCGGATGACGTCGCCCGCAGCCACGCCGAGGTATGGCGGGAAGGTCTCCTGGATCTCCTCGGGCGTCGCCCCCCCGTGGCGTTGCATGCCGGTGGGAGAGCTCCAAGGCGCAGACGCCAGCGGAATCGTGATGTCCGTTCTCCCCGCCAGGAAGATCGCGTCGCTGCCGCGAACCGTGACATCGAGCACGGCCGCCTCTGCCGTGCCGGAACCGAGCGCCGTGACCAGCGCCGCAGTTGCAAGGATCGATGCGCAAGCCTGCCTCATGATTCGCTCCTCCCCGGTATCCAACACTCCCCGAAAAGACTCAAGCAAGAACCGAACCAAACCGTAAGCCGCTGATTTATCGACGACTTCCGTCGACACCCGTCTCCGAGTGTAAAAAAGACCGACAGCGCCACACCCCGCCCCGACGAGCCGCGCAGGCAAGCCTGTTCCTAGGACGCGGCTTCCGCATGTTGGCACGCGGACACCGCCAGCGGCTGCGCCAGCACGACCCCGCGCGCACGCAGCGCCGCATCGACGAGCCCGAGCACCTCGTCGCGGCAGACCGGCTCGCGGTCGTGCTGCGGCACCCAGTACTTCACCCGATAGGTGATGCCCCCAGGGCCATAGGACACCAGCTGCACCTCGGGCGGCTTGTCCTCGGCGATGCTCGCCGCATGCGTCAGCGCCGCGCGCATCAGCTCCCGCGCCTCGGCCACCGGCAGCGCGACCGGCAGGGTGAGCTCGGCATGGTCGCGATATTCCTTCTTCGGCGCGCTGAAATTGGTGATCCGCTGCCGCGAGATCTGGCTGTTGGGCAGGATCACGTAGGTGCTGTCCCCGGTCACCAGCCGCGTCGTGCGCCAGCCGATCTCCTGCACCCGCCCCTGGGCCAGGTTTTCGATGCGCACCCAGTCGCCGATGCGGAACGGCGCCTCGATCCCGAGCGCGATCCCCGACAGCGTGTCGGCCACCACGTTGCGGATCGCGAAGCCCAGCACCGCCAGCACCAGGCCCGAGCCGGTCAGGATCCCCGACAGGTCCTGGCGGAACAGCAGCGACAGCCCGCCCAGCGCCGCCAGCGCGAACAGGAACACCCGCAGCAGGTCCAGCAGCACCTTGGGCACCGGCTTGCGCCCCTTGCGCCGCTGCGACAGCCGCGCCGACGCGAGCGCGTGCAGCAGATGCGCGCCGGTGAACAGGGCGAGCGCGAGCGCCGCATTGCGCACCGGATCGAGCCAGGCCTGCACGGCATGATCGGCCGGCAGCAACCCGAACGCCCGCTCGGCATACAGGAAGAACAACACCAGGAGGAGGAGACCGACGCCGGCATGCGAGCCGGCGCGGGAGTACAGCGCGCGAACCATGGCAGGACCTTCGAGACGAGAGGAAAAGACACTCCACCGACCCCGGCCTGCCGATCCGCGCCGGCAAGGCGCTATCGAGGCCGGGGCCAGGCATGTGCCTGGTCGATGCACAAGGCGAATCTCGCGCGGCCGCAGCAGCCCATCACATGGTCTCCGGAAGTTCCTGGGGGTGGGTGGCCAGGATGGCCAATCGTTTCTATATGGGGATCGATTCCGCGTTTTCAAACGCAGGGCCCCGCCTGCCTCACCCCTGCGCTTGCGACTTGTTCTGTCGCTCCTCACGCGCAGCTTTCTCTCGGGCGGCCTCGCGCTCCTCGTCCAGCTTCTTCTTGCCGTAAGCGATCGCCATCTTCATGGCCACGACCATCACCCCACCGATCAGCACGATATACAGCAACGAAGCTCGATTGCCGGGGTCCGCCTCCGTCACTGCCGTCTTCGCGCCTTCCTTCTTCTCCTGCTGCTGCGCGGGCGCCTGCACGCTCGCCATCCCCCCTTCCTGTCCGGCGCCCGCGGCCATGGCCGTGCCACTCGAAAGGAGGACACAGAAACCGATCGACACTGCCATGATCCAATTCATGGAAATCCTCATTCGTCGATCTCGTCACGCGCTGTCCACTTTTCCAGCGAGCGGCGCCTCGACACATCGATCTGTCGAGCCTCTGGTCATTGTACTGAAGAACCCCGCCGGGACTCGGCACCCGAACAGCCCACCGCGGTCGACGCGCCGCAAGAATCTCTCCACGGGGAATCCCCACGACGCCCAAGGCAGCAGCCCCACGAGGACACCGACCATGAACCCGCTCGTCCGCATCCAGCCCCGCAGCGCCGACCTCGGCGACGGCATGCGCGTCCGCCGCACCCTCCCCAATCGCCAGCAGCGCATGGTTGGGGCGTGGTGCTTCCTCGACCACGCCGGGCCGGTGCACTTCGAGCCCGGCAAGGGCCTGCACGTCGGCGCGCATCCGCATATCGGCCTGCAGACCTTCACCTGGCTGATCGAGGGCGAGGTGCTGCACCGCGACAGCCTGGGCAACGAGCAGCTCATCCGCCCGGGACAGGTCAACCTGATGACCGCAGGCCACGGCATCACCCATACCGAGGATTCGCTGCACGACGGCGTGCGGCTGCACGCCGCGCAACTGTGGATCGCCCTGCCGCCGGAGCACCAGGATTGCGCCCCGGCCTTCGACCACTACCCCACGCTGCCGCAATGGCGCGAAGGCGGCGCCGAACTCACCCTGCTCGCCGGCCGCTACGGCCAACGGACCGCGCCGGCGCGCATCCACTCCGCGCTGGTCGGCATCGACATCGCCTGCGACGAGGCGAGCGCGCTCACGCTCGCGCTCGACCCCAGTTTCGAGTACGGGCTGATGGCGCTCGTGGGCGATCTGAAGATCGACGGCGAGACGATCCGTACAGACGAGCTCGCCTACCTCGGCAAAGGACGCGGCGAGCTGCACCTGGCCCTGCCCGCAGGCGCGCGGGTGCTGTTCCTGGGTGGCGAGCCGTTCGACGAACCGGTGCAGATGTGGTGGAACTTCGTCGGCTTCAGCAGAGCCGACATCGCGCAGGCGCAGGCCGCGTGGGAGCGCGGCGACGAGCGCTTCGGCGCGGTCGGTGACGGCCGGGCGCGACGCCTCGTGGCGCCGCCTCTGCCATGGCGGGGGCCGGGCGACACGCGCCTCCCCCACACCTGAGCGCAGTCGAGGTCGAAACCCGGACTCCGGTCCGAGCGGTCGGCAAGCACCGCCCCCAGCCAGCCCTCGAGCCGGGCAGCCTGCGCGCGGTCCGCGCGCGTACGAATGCTGTCGAGTCTGCGACGCACGTCACCGACGATCCGGACCGACCAATGGAACATCGGATCGGCCGATCGCACTCGACCCCGTCGGGCGAGACGCCCGGGCAAGCGCGCATCGGAGTCCGCCTCGCCGCTCAGCGCTGGCCGGCGGCCTCTGCCCGGCCCGCCTGGCGCGCGGCCTCCTCACGACGCGCCGCCTCGATCACCTGCATCACCTCATCGACATCGGCGTGCCCGGCCTCCACCTCGAAGACCCCGGTGAGCGCGCTCTCGGGCTGCAGCTTGCCCGACTCGTACAAGGCCCAGATCTCCTTGCCATACGCGGTGTCGAGCAGGTCGGGGGCGAACTGCCCGAAGTAGGCGGCGAGGTTGCCGACATCGCGCTCGAGCATGGCGCGGGCGTTGTTGTTGGCCGCCGCATCCACCGCCTGCGGCAGGTCGATGATCACCGGCCCGTCGCGATCGACCAGCACGTTGTATTCCGACAGATCCCCATGGACGATGCCGGCGCACAGCATGCGCACGACCTGGCGCACCAGCTCGGCATGGAAGCGCCGCGCATCCGCCTCGTCGAGCACCACATCGTTGAGCCGCGGCGCCGGCTCGCCGTCCTCGTCGGCCACCAGCTCCATCAGCAGCACGCCCTCGTGGAAGTCGTAGGGCACGGGCACGCGCACCCCGGCCGCGGCGAGCCGCCGCAGCGCGTCGACCTCGGCGTGCTGCCACGCCGCCTCCTGCTCCTGGCGGCCGTAGCGCGAGCCCTTGGCCATCGCGCGCGCCTGACGGCTGTTCTTGACCTTGCGCCCCTCGGTGTAGTCGGCCGCCTTGTGGAAGCCGCGCTTGTTGGCCTCCTTGTACACCTTGGCGCAGCGCAGCTCGTCGCCGCACTGCACGACATAGACCATGGCCTCCTTGCCGCTCATGAGCTGGCGCAGGACGTGGTCGACGAGGCCGTCGGCCACCAGCGGTTCAATTCTGCTCGGGGTCTTCACGTGTTCGGGGTGCTCCGCGGGGTGTCGGGGTCCGTTGCCGCGCCCGGCCGGGCGGCCGCACGCAGGGTATCGAGATACAGCGCCTCCACCTGCTCGCGCGCCCACGGCGTGCGACGCAGGAACTTGAGGCTCGAGGCGATGCTCGGTTCGTGGTTGAAGCAGCGGATGTCGATCCGCCGCCCCAGGCCCGCCCAGCCGAAGCAGGCGACCAGGTCGGTCACGATCCGTTCGAGCGTCAGGCCATGGAGCGGATTCTTGGGTTGTGCTGCGGTCATCGGGTCTTCTCGCGTCGAGACTGACGGTTGTGCGGATCGCTTGCTGCAGGGGGAGTGACTGATACTCCGCGCTGGCGCGCGTTGTCAATCCGGGGTGTAACGGGCGGCAGAAGGCTGAAATGGGTCTGCGTGGTCATGTGTCGTTTTGCCCGTTGATGCTCGGGTCGCTCAGTAATACTGCCGGATATAACTGAACGCCTTCTCGAACAGCTCCTCGTCCGCGTGCAGCTTGTACTTGAACAAGGCCTTCCGCAGCGCCTTCTTCACCTCCCGTTCCCCCGCCTGCGTCCCCTGCCATCCCGGGAAGCGCACCAGGCGCACGATCTCGTCGATGTCCGTCACCACGCGCTCGACGATGATCGGCGTCTCGGGGGTCTTCACCTCGTTGAATAGCGCGGTCAGCGCGGCCTTGCCGCGGTCCTCGTCTTCCTCGGGAGGGGTCTCCCTTTCAGCCTGCAGGGTTTCCTTGGCGATCTGCAGCAGCTGCTTGAGGAAGTCGACGCTGTTGATCTGGCCGGACTCGAAGCGCTCCTTGAGCGCATCCAGCCGCTCGGATAGATCCTTGAACTTCGGATTGCCCTGGTGCTTGCGCAGCCGGCGGTTGAGCTTGATCTCGAGTTCCTTCGCCTTCTTCGGGTCAGGGTTCGACAGCACGGCCTCGAGCAGGTCGGCGTCGAGCACCAAGGTGTCGAGGTCGTCGCGGATGGCGTCGACATGCACGTTCTGGTGGATCAGCTCGATGGTCTTGGCGCCGAGCGAATGCCAGATCAGCTTGCCGTGGCCGCTCGACGGCTGCACCGACTGGTAGATCTGCGACAGCCACTTGTAGTCGGTCTCGTACTGTCCAAGCAGCGGGTCGGGCGACAGTGCTTCCCAGATGCGCGCGAGCACGCTGTATTCCGCGGCGAAGGCGTCGCGGGTGTCGTTGTTCGGCAGGCACTGCTGGGCGGCGATCAAGCCTTCGTAGCCTTGCTGGCTGCGGTCGACGCCGGGAAAGAAGCCAAGGCATTTCTGCATCGCCTCAGGCAGCGTGTCCTTCAGCTCCTGGATGTTGCTGATGACCTGCTTCACGCTCTGGTCGTCGAACTCCAGGGCGGCAGCCACGTCGTCGAAGATACCCAGGTAATCGACGATGAGGCCGTGCGTCTTCTGCTCGGAATAGGTGCGGTTCACCCGGCAGATCGCCTGCAGCAGCGTGTGGTCGCGCAGCGGCTTGTCGAGGTACATCGCCTGCAGGATGGGGGCGTCGAAGCCGGTGAGCAGCTTGGCGGTGACGATGATCAGCTTGAGCGGGTCGGCCGGGTCGCGGAAGCGGTCGAGCAGGCGCTCTTCCTCGTCGCGGCTGCGGTCGTAGCGGGCGTATTCGGGGCGTTCCTTGCGGTCGCCCGGCTGCACCGACATGACGATATCGGTGGCCTCGGCGGGCAGCAGCTTGTCGAGCTCGGCCTTGAACAGCAGGCAGGACTCGCGATCGAAGGTCACGATCTGTCCCTTGAAGCCGTTGGGCTCGACCTTGCTCTGGTAGTGCTGGACGATGTCCTCGCAGATGCGGCGGATGCGCTCGGGCGTCTTTACCAGCACCGCCATCTTGGCGGCAGTCTTGGCGAGGTTGTCGCGGTCGAGGTCGGACAGGCCGCCGGTCAGGTCCTTGTAGGCCTCGTCGATCGCGGCCTTGTCGATGTGCAGGTCCACCAGCCGCGGCTCGAAGTGCAGCCGCAGCGTGGCGCCGTCGCGGATCGACTCCTCGAAGCCATAGCGGCTCAGATAGCCCTTCTCATCCTCGTCGGCGCCGAAGGCGTAGAAGGTGTTGCGGTCGGCGCGGTTGATCGGGGTGCCGGTGAGGCCGAACAGAAAGGCGTTGGGCAGCGCCTCGCGCATCTTGCGGCCGAGGTCGCCTTCCTGGGTGCGGTGCGCCTCATCGACCAGGGCGATGATGTTGCTGCGCTCGTTCAGCGCCCCGGCTTTCCCGTTTGGCGTCTCGCCGAACTTGAAAATCGTCGTGATGATGATCTTGCGCACGTCCTGCGCCAGCAGTTGCTGCAGCTTCTCGCGCGAATCGGCCTTTTCCAGGTTGGGGATGTCGGCGCCGGTGAAGGTGCCGGTGATCTGTGTGTCGAGGTCGATCCGGTCCACCACGATCAGCACCGTGGGGTTCTTCAGCCGCGGGTGCATACGCAGCTTCTGCGCCGCGAACACCATCAGCAGCGACTTGCCCGAGCCCTGGAAATGCCAGATCAGGCCCTTCTTCGGCTGGCCCGCCAGCACGCGCTCGACGATCTTGTTGGCCGCCTCGTATTGCTGGTAGCGGCAGATGATCTTGATGCGGCGCTTCTTCTTGTCGGTGGCGAACAGCGTGAAGCTGGCGAGGATGTCGAGCACCACCTGCGGACGCAGCATGCTCTCCACCGACTGCCGCAGCGACTTGAGCGGATGCGTCTGGCCGCGCGCGTCGTCCACCCCGCCATCCAGGTTCCACGGCCCCCAGTCCTTCACCGGCAGGCCGATCGAGCCGTAGCGGAATTCCTTGCCCTCGGTCGCCACCGAGAACACGTTGCAGACGAACAGCTCGGGGACGAACTTCTCGTAGTCCTCATGCACCTGCAGCGCGCCGTCGACCCAGCTGATGCACTTCTTCACCGGCGTCTTGGCCTCGATCAGCACCAGCGGCAGGCCATTGACCAGCAGCACCAGATCGGCCCGACGCTCGGCGGAGCCGGCGCGGAAAGTGAATTGACGGGTAAGGACGAAGTCGTTGCACGCCGGGTCGTCGAAGTCGATCAGCCGCACCGGCACATGCTCGTTGTTCGGCCCGAACGGCATCGAGCGTTCGCCGCGCATCCAGGCGGCCATTTCCTCGTTGGCGCGGATCAGGCCGTCGGAACGCACCGACAGCACGATGGCGCGCAGCTTGTAGAGGACTTCGTCGGCCAGATCGGGCCGGGCCGCGATTTCGGGGTTGAGGCGGATGAGGGCGTCGCGCAGCCAGGGTTCGACGAGGAGCTCATGCGGCTGGCGGGGGATGTCGGCGGGGGCTGCGAAGTGCCAACCAGTGCGCCTTGGCTTGCGGAGGTAGTTGGGAGAGGGCTCTTCGGCCTTATTAGCGAGGGGGTTGCCTAAGTCCGCCAGGAGGTCGGACAGGTAGGCCTCGACGGTGTTGGATTCAGTGAACATCTAACCTCCATCCAGCGCCGTTGCCGCAGCTTTTCTCGCAAAACTACGCGCCGTCTCGAGTCGTTCCAACTGCGCATTCATAGCTTTCCTGAGCGTACCCAGAGTTGCCAGAAACACTCGCTGGTCCTCAAGCGGTGGCACCCTCAGTGGCATATTGAGCAGATTGGCGCGATTTATCTTCTTCATGCTCGCGCTCGTTCCTGCAGCAATCCTCATGAGATATTCCCGTGCGGGAGTCGCTTGCATCAATGCTTCGAGGTAGCGAGGATCGATCAGGAAAGGGTTCGGCTTCAACCGCATCATTGTGTCGGGGAAAGAAACGTCATTTCGTTCGTCAGTGAAGATCCCCACGTATCCGACACGATCTGCTGTATTCGATCGAGATATCAGGAGGTCGCCGACAGCAAGCCTCGCAGCGAGCATTCTGCTGGTCGGCTCAACTGATTTGAAGTCTCCCGACACGTATCCGGTGCGGGACAATGATGCCAAGCCCAACACAAAGTGGCCGGTAACTGCGTCCCGCGGTGGCGCACTGCATCCACTCTCTGGAGACTGAAGCAACAGGCCGCTCAATAGGCAACTCTCTGACTTGCCGGGCCCTGCTCTGCCAACCAGAGTGTCTTTGTACGCTTGGAGGACATGCCTTGCGGCGTTAAGTGCATCTTCCGAACGCCGGGTACTTTCCGCGCACGCGTTGAGTAATTCAACTATTGCACCCTGAGCATCAAGTGGTGGTAGAGCAAAGTCCTGTACCGCTAAAGTCCTCCAGTTGATCGTCGGCGACAGCGACCCAACCGAGATCTCCACCGCCCGATTCATGAACACGTCGCTCTGCATGAAAAACGGCAGGAACTCCGGCAACACGACGTCAGGCTTCGCCCGCAGCACCATGGCATGCGCCGAACAGATGCCATCGAACTCCGCTACCCCGAGCTTGCGCTGATACGCCCGGCGGCGCCCGAAGATGATGTCACCCTTGCGGAAGACGAGCTTGGTCGCCTCGACGTCGTCCGGACTGCCCCAGCGCCGGATCTTCAGCGAATCGGAATCGAGGTGCTCGAGGCCGACGTAATGCTCCATGCCGGATTCGGAAGGGTTGTCGACCCGCTCGTTGACGTTGGTGGCGATCTGGTCGAAGCGCCACACCTTCCAGCCGGGTTTCAGTTGCTTCTCAGCCATTGTTCTTGTCCTCAGCCCCGGCGGCGACATAGGCCTGGTGCGGGTGCTTAGCGCTTTCGGGGTAGCGAAAGCGCAGCTGCCCCTCTCGCACCATTGGAATCAGGTGCTTGTTGCGCAAGTAGTGCCGGTCTTTGTTCAGAAAGCTTGCAAGCTGGTCCACGCCCAAAGCCTGCCATGCGCACAGGCGCACAATGGCGCCACGCAAGGCTTCCGTGCTGACGCGGCCCTGTAGGGTTGCAAGCAAGGTTGCAAGCTCGAGAGGCAAGGTTGCATGCTTCGGGTTGCAAGCCTCCCCTGCTGGCGCACTGGAGCTTGGGGGGATTGCAAGCGGTGGGGGGATTGTTGGGCTGGCCAGTTCGTAATACGTGTGGCTGCCGCCCCCATGTTTTTCCAGCAAGCCCTTGTCTCGCAGGCGGCGCAGCACGCGGCTGGCGGTCAGCGTGTCCAGCCCGCTGAAGTCGCGGCACGCCGTGTTGTCCACCGCACCGGTGGCGCGAGCGTAAATCAGCACCTTGGTTTCGTCGGCATCCAGCGGCTCGCTGCTCAGCGAGCGCAGCCAGGCGTGGTCGTCCTCGGTGAGCAGGTTGTGCAGGAAAAGCGTGACGCGGAACTCGTCCGACTCGCGGCTGGAGTGAAACTCGGGCAGCGTCAGTCCCGCCTCGGCGGCCAGCCTGCGCATGCTGCGGATGCCGGTGCCTTTGGCTTCGGCCAGGTTCAGGTCGTGGAGCACGGCGGCCAGGGTGGGGTTGCGCAGCCGGGAACCCGGAATGCCGAGCTCGGCCACGGGCTTGAGCGAGTGGCCGACGTTGCGGATCTCGATGCGGTTGCTGTAGCGGATGATCTGGATCGGGCTGTGCTGCGTGTAGCTGCGGTGCATCACCGCATTGGCCAGCGCCTCGCGGATCACCTTGCGCGGGACGATCGGCTCCTGGACGCTGTGCAGTTCGCCCTCGGGCAGATGAAAACCCTTGGGCAGCTCGTCGATGATGCTGGCTTCGGCCAGGGGCAGCGCCAGCAGCAGCGGCTTGCGGATCTCGATGGACTGGAAGCGCTCGTGCGGGTCTTCCATCCACTCGATGCCAGGCACGCGGATGTAGTCGATCTTGACCATCGGCAGCATGCGGCGCAGCGCCATCGGTTTGCCGAACAGCAGGATGCCGGCCAACGTGGGGCGCGGCTCGCCATCGACGCGGCGCACCACGCCGAGCGCCTCGAGCAGATCATCGTCGCTGTAGCCGAGCTCCTCGGCGCTGGCGTTCAAGCGGCTGCGCACGCGGCGGTATTCGGCCAGCGCGGCGGGGTCGAAATCGTCCAGGCGTGCATCGGTGAGAATGCTCTGGTCCGGCCCCTTCTGCGGGCGGGAGTCGCCGCGCAGCACCCACAGATCCTCGTCGGTGCAGCGCTGGTCGGTCGATCCGATGCGGCGGAAGGCTCCGCGCGGCAGGCCGGTGGCCTTGAGATAGACCGGCTTGTGCCCGCTATCCACCTCGGCCACATACACCACGACCAGGGTCTTGCCGTCGATACGCTCGACGCTGATTTCCGGACGCAATGGAAAACTAAGCATGCTCGCGCATTGCGAGGCCAGATCCTGCTGCAGCTTGTCGGGGTCGGGCACACCCTCGGGGCGATAAACGGTGTCGCCCTTGTCGTTGATCGACCAATCGACGCCGAGCAGCAAGTGGCCGCCGTCCATGCCGGGCTCGTTGGCAAAGGCGATGACGGTCTCCAGCACCGACTTGCCGACCTCCCGCGCACGCTTGGCCTCGATGCGCGGCGACTCGTCGCTGGCATTGAGCTCGTCGAGCAGTTCCTGCGCGCTACGCATCGCTTGCCTCCTTCGCCACGCCGAGCCCGTCCAGCGTCTCGACCAGCGCATCCATCTGCTGCCAGAACGCCCGCCCGCTCTCCTGCCAGGCGTCCCAGGCCTCGGCGAGGCTGGCCGGCTGGTCGCCGCCGGCCGCCGCGGCGGCGGCACTGGCCGACGGGCGCTTCACGTACAGCGGAATCGACAGATTGCCGGCGTTCTTGTGCAGTTCGGCGAGCGTCGCCACCCGGGCAAAGCCGGGCGCGTCGGCGAAGGCCTTGAAGGCACCGAGGATGCGCTGCTGGTGCTCGGGCTTGAGGAAGCTCTGCGCGCGCTCGCGCGTGACCTCGCCCACCGCGTCGATGAACAGCACCCTGCCCTGGCGTTCGGCCGGCTTGCGCCGGTTGCAGATCAGGATGCAGGACTCCATGGGGGAGTTGTAGAACAGGTTGGGACCGAGGCCGACGACCGCCTCCACCCAGTCCTGCTCGATCATCTTGCTGCGCATGGCCTGTTCCTCGTTGCGGAACAGCACGCCGTGCGGCCACAGGATGGCGCAGCGACCGCGGTCGGACAGGCTGCCGAGGATGTGCTGCTGGAAGGCGTAGTCCGCCCGCCCCTGCGGCGGGGTGCCGAGGAAGTTGCGGCCCCACTTGTCCTGCGTCCACGCCTCGCGGTCCCACTGTTTGATGGAGTACGGCGGGTTGGCGAGGATGACGTCGAAGCGGCGCAGCCGGTCACCTTCGATGTGGCGCGGCTCGGCGAGGGTGTCGCCGCGGATGATCTGAAAGTCCTCGACGCCGTGCAGGAAGAGGTTCATGCGCGCGATCGACGAGGTGATGAGATTGCGTTCCTGACCGTAGAGCTTGAGCGTGCGGTATTCGCCGCCCGAGCGCTTCACCTCGTCCAGCGCGGAGATCAGCATGCCGCCGGTACCGCAGGTGGGGTCGTAGATGGACTCGCCCGCCTGCGGGGCGAGGAGCTGCGTCATCAGGTGGACGACGGTGCGGTTGGTGTAGAACTCGGCCGCGGTGTGACCGGAGTCGTCGGCGAACTTCTTGATGAGGTATTCGTAGGCGTTGCCGAGCTCGTCCTCGGGCACGTTGGCGACCGAGAGCGTCTGCGTGGAGAAGTGCTCGATAAGGTTCTTGAGCGTTTCGTCGGGCAGGCGCTCGCGATTGGTCCACGGCGCGTCGCCGAAAATGCCGTCGAGCAGGTCCGGGTTGGCAGACTCGATCGCCCGCATCGCCTGCTGGATGGCGGCGCCGACGTTGCGCGGCGTCTGGCGCACGTCGTTCCAGTGCGCGCCCGCGGGGATCTGGAAGCGATGGTTCTCGGCGAATTTGGCATAGGACAGGTCGCCATCGGACTCGGCCAGCGCGACCTCGTACTCCTCGTCCCAGACGTCGGAGACCCGCTTGAAGAACAGCAGCGGGAAGATGAACTGCTTGTAGTCGCCGGCGTCGATCAGCCCGCGCAGCAACACGGCCGCGCCCCAGAGGTAGCTTTCGAGTTCTTGCTGGGTGATGCGCCTGCTCATTTCAGCCAGCCCCCTTCCGCCATGACCTGGGCGAGGCGCTCTTCGGCCTCGCGGCAGCGCTGGAGCGCGTCCTTGAAGGCGGCGATCGCCTCGGGCAGCGGCGGGATGTCTTCCTGCAGCGGCGGCAGCACGTAGCGCGAGATGTTGAGTGTCCAGTCCTCGGCCTCGATCTCGTCGAGCGCGACGACCCTCACCGCGTCCTGCACGTCCTGGAAGTCGCGATACCAGCCGAGGATCTGCGCGGCGTGCTCGGCCTCTAGATAGTTCTGCGCCCTACCCCGCCGGAAGAGGCGAGAGGCGTCGGCGACCAACACCTTGCGCCGGCGCGCGGCCGGCTTCTTCTTGCGCAGCACCAGGATGCACGCGGCCAGACCGGTTCCATAGAACAGGTTGGGCGCCAGGCCGATCACCGCTTCGATGAGGTCGAGCTCGAGCAGCTTCTGGCGGATGCCGCCCTCGGCGCCTTTGCGGAACAGCGCACCTTGCGGCAGCACGACCGCCATGCGGCCGGTGCCGTCGGCCATGGACTTGACCATGTGCTGCACCCAGGCGAAGTCGCCGCTCGACGAGGGCGGCAGGCCGGCGAAGTTGCGGCCGAAGGGGTCGTTGAGCCACAGATCCTCGCCCCATTTCTCCAACGAGAACGGCGGGTTGGCAATGACGCAGTCGAAGGCGGACAGGCGGTCGCCGTCGAAGAAGGCCGGGTTGCGCAGCGTGTCGCCGCGAACGATCTTGAAGTCCTCGATGCCGTGCAGGAAGAGGTTCATCCGCGCGATGGACGAGGTGGTGAGGTTTTTCTCCTGCCCGTAGAGCTTGCCCCACAGGCGCTTCACGTCGCCGTGCATCTCCTGCACGTGCTGCACCGCGGCCAGCAGCATGCCGCCGGTGCCGCAGGCGGGGTCGTAGATGGTCTCGCCTTCGCGCGGGTCGAGCATGTCGATCATCAGCCGCACCACGCTGCGCGGCGTATAGAACTCGCCGGCCTTCTTGTTGGTGGCGTCGGCGAACTTCTTGATCAGGTATTCGTATGCGTCGCCGAGCAGGTCGGACGTGACGTTGCCGTTGCCGAGCGGCAGCTTCGAGAAGTGCTCGATGAGATCCTTGAGCAGCGCATCGGACAGGCGCTCCTTGTTCGACCACTGGGCATCGCCGAACACGCCATAGAGCGTGTCGGGGTTGGCCTTCTCGATCTCGCGCATCGCGTGCTGCAGCGCCGCGCCGACGTTGGCAGCCTTGGCGCGGACGTCGTTCCAGTGGCAATCGTCGGGGATCTGGAAGCGGTGCGACTCGGGGAACCACGCGAGCTGCTCGTCGCCGGTCTCGTCGACGATCTCCTGGTATTCCTCGTCCCAGACGTCGCAGATGCGCTTGAAGAAGAGCAGCGGAAAGATGTAGGTCTTGAAATCGGCCGCGTCGACCGGCCCGCGGAGGATGTTGGCCGACTCCCAGAGGTGCGATTCGAGCTGGGCGAGCGTGATGCTGGGTTGATGCAAGGCGCGTACTCGCAGGTGGAAAACTGGGCTGGATTATCGCAGATGAGACGCGCACAGCAGGGGGTCAGGCCTTCTGGCTGCCGCGCAACCGCGGAACGACGACCTCCCACTGCTCGCACCTGACCGCATCCATGTACGCGGGCTCGGTTTCCTCCTTGTATCGCACGACGATGCCGGCGACCTCGCACCTCTCGGGCTCGAGCGCCAGCTTGAAGGCCTTTGCAGTGCGTCCGACCATGTTGCCGCGAAGGTCGAGGAGCACGTAGCGATCACCGTCGGCGCGCAACGCCAGCGGATCGCCGGGCTCGAGCCGGCTGATCGCCTCATGCACCGATGCACCGGGACGCTGCCGGCCGGCAAAGCCGATGTCGACATCGCCGAGGCTCAGCAACTGATACTGCACGTCCAGCGCTGGGTCATGATCGCCTTCAAAACGGCGGTGCTGCGTAGCGGCGCTGAGCGTCGTGACGAATGCGTTGCCGGGCTCGAAGTCGCACAGCGTCAACGTTTCCTCCGCCCGTGTCATGCCTACGTAGTAGAGCCTGCGGGCCTCTTCCATCTGCTCGGCCGACGCCTCCCAGTTTCCATCCAGCACGGCGACGTGGCGGAACTCGAGCCCCTTTGCCGAGTGCACCGTGCCGAGGAACAGCCCCGGGCGCGGCTGCTGCCGAATCTCGCGGGCGTAGTCGTAGAGCCAGTCGACCATCGTTCCCGGCGCAAGAAGGCAATCGCCATACTCGCTGCCGAGTTGCTCAAGCGCGGTCGCGAAGAAATCCCGCCAGACCGGATCCGCGGTCAGCTCGCTGGCGTGCTGCGCTAGCGCCGCAGCAGCGAGCGAAGGCACGGCAAGGGCACGCAGATGCGCGACCAGGCGGACGAAGGGACGCTGCCGGGTGAGCGGCAAGCCGTTCTGCTTGTCCGCCGCAAGGAAATACGGAATGCCTTTGCGCTCGCACAAGGCCTGCACCGGCCACAGGTAGCGGTGACTGCGCGCCAGCACTGCCACACCCTGCCAGTGATCCCGCACCTCCAGTGCCCGGAGCCGGTCCAACTCTGCGATTACAGCCTGGGCCTGGAGGTTGCCGCAGTTGCGGTCCGCCCCCGGAATGCGAAGCCGGAGCACGCTGCCGCGCCGCTCGGGATCGAGCGCTTCCCACGCGCCGCCCGCCGGCCCGGTCGCACGCGCCGGATCGATGCGGATGGGATGCTGCACCTTGAGCCGCGAGGCATTCTGGCCAATCAGGTGATTTGCGGCGCCGATGATGGCCCGGCTGGAACGGTAGTTCTCGACCAGATAGCTGATCTGCGCGTCGTATTCTTCGCAGAAACGTGCGATGTGGCGGTTGCTGCCGCCCCGCCATTGATAGATGTTCTGGTCGTCGTCACCGACGGCGAGGATGCACAGGTCACCCTCCTGTTCGTCGTGCCGCCCGGCGAGCGCGCTGACGAGCCGGTACTGGCGGTCGTCGATGTCCTGGTATTCGTCCACCAGAATGTAGCGATAGCCCTGCAACAGACGCTCGCGCAGATCGTCCTCGCCTTCGACCGATGCACGGCCTTCCAGCAGTTCCGCAGCGCGGTCGAGGACGGCATCCAGCTCGCCCTCTTCCACCTTGTCGCGGCGATCGAAACTGGTGCCGGTCAGCCGCATGGCCATGGCGTGATAGGTGAGCACAGTGATCCCGATCGCATCGTTGCCGACCAAGGCAAACAGGCGCTTGCGGATCTCGTTGGCCGCATGCCGGTTGAAGGTGAGCGCGATGATCGCCGCGGCCGGCACGCGCCGCACACGCAACAGGTAAGCGATGCGATGCACTACGACCCGCGTCTTGCCTGAACCCGGGCCGGCGAGCACGAGCCGGTTCTGGTCCCGGTGGTCCGTGACGATGGCCTTCTGCGTGGCGTTCAGCGCGTCGATGATCGCCTTCCACGAGCCCTCGCTGGTGGCAAGCTGCAGGATCTCTTCCTTGCCCGGAAAGTAGTGGCGCAGGAAATCGTCCTTGCTGCGGGTGAAGTAATGCATGACCAGCCGCAAGGCGTCGGCCATCTCCCTGAGCGCGATCTCGGCGTATTCGCGCATCACATGCACCTGGATGCGGCGCTCCCGGTAGTGCTCGTCCAGGCGCTGGAAGTCGTCCTTCACATAGCGCTGGCCCTGCTTGTCCGGGTTGATGTCGATCGTCATCGCCCGCCGCATCACGGTCATGCCGTGGTTGAGAGTCAGCACCTCCTGGTGGTGCAGGTAGAGCAGCACGTGCTCCAGCGCCTTGAGACGCTGTTCCGGCTTGATCGTGGTGGACAGTTCCAGGTCCGCTGCGAGGAGATGCTGAAGCTCGCCAAAGGTGGTCTGCACCAGCAAGTCCTTGCCGCGCTGCCCGGGTGGCAACTTGCCGAACAGGAAGGGCAGCACCGCCGCGGCGATGCGCCGCCGCTTGTCGCCCAGCCCCTCGACCTGCGACCAGCTGTATCCGCCGCGGATGCGCAGCTTGAGATGGTCGCGGTTGACCTGCCGGAGCTCGAAGCTGCTGCGCTGCTGGCTGTCGCCGTCGCGATCGAGCGCGAGACTGTGAAGCAGGCGGGAGACATGCAGGGGCAGCAGCTCGGCCTGGCCACAGCGCTCGCGCAGGGCAGCCGTCAGCGGCGGCAGGTTGACGTCCTGCCACGACCCGTCGTCCGCGTCCGGCGCGAGCTCGCGCAAGACCTTGAACAGCGCCGCCTCCAGCGCCAGGCAGCGCTGCAGGCGCTCGCTCGACGCCCCGGCAATCCCGTGACGCAGGTAAAGCGTAAGCTGAGAATCGTTCTCCAGCAGGCCAAGCGCCTCGAGCTGCCTGAGCGCAGCGCTGACCTCCTCGTTCGTCTGCCCGGTCAGCAACATCAACTGGTCGGTATTGATGCGCTCGTCTGCGTCGGCTGAATACAGGTAGCGCAGGATCGCGCGGAATTCCTCGAGACGCCGCTGAGGCAGGCGGGCGTTGTCGAGCCGCTTTGCCGCCTCTTCCTCAGTCAGGCACAGCTTGGCGGGAAAAACCTTCGTGTGGTTCTCTTGTCGCCGTAGAAACTGCCCACGCTCCAGCCAGGCGATGGCGGTAACGACTTTGGTTTCCGCATCCCGGTCATCCGACTCGAAGCTGGTTTGGACGGTCTCGTCCTGCAAAATTTCGCCCGCGGTGATCACCACCTGTCCGCCCTTGCGCTTGGCGGCTTCGAATCGGAGCTTCTTCAGGATCTGCTGGATGTCCTTATAGCTCAGCCGTGAACGCTCGCTGAGCCCAAACTGGGTTTCGATGTCCTGCGGGTCGTAAAGCAAGACGCAACGGGCATCGTCCTGGTCCCGCCCGGCACGGCCTGCTTCCTGAAGGTAGTTTTCCAAGGAGCCGGGGATATCAGCGTGGACGACCAGGCGCACATCCGGCTTGTCCACGCCCATACCGAAGGCGTTGGTGGCGACGATCACGCGCAGCTCGCCACGAATGAAAGCGTCCTGGATGTCCTTCTTCTCGTGTGGCTGCAGTCCAGCGTGAAAATGCCTGCAGGTCCAGTTCTGCCCGATGAGGAAATCGGCCAACTCTTCCGCCTTCTTGCGGCTGGCGACGAACACCACGGCACCGCCCTCACGCCCCTCGAGTTCGTCGCGGAGCAAGTCGTGGGTGCGCGCAAACTTCTCGCCGGCCGCTACCGGAAAGACCTCGAAATGCAGGTTCGGGCGCTCGGGCGTGCCGATGAAGGACTTGAAGCGAACGCCCAACTCATCGAGGAAATGCTTGCGGATATCGTCCAGCACATCCTGCTTGGCGGTGGCGGTGAAGCACCCGATCGGGGCGAGCTCACCCTCGCCGGTGAACTCACGGATGAAACGCGCCGCGTAAAGGTAGTCCGGTCGGAAATCGTTGCCCCACTTCGACAGGCAGTGCGCCTCATCGAAGATCCAGGCACCGATCTGCCGATTGGCGATCGCTTTGCGAAAAGCGTTGTTTCGGAACTGCTCGGGCGACACCAGCAGCATGCCCACATCGCCCAACTGGATCTTCTCCAGCACGTCGGCCCGCTCGGGCATGGTCAACAAGCCGTTCAATGCGGCCGCACACTGGACGTTGCGCGCGAGCAGGCCGTCCACCTGATCTTTCATCAGCGACTGCAGCGGCGAGATGATCACTGTGAGGCTGCCGTTGCGGTGATAGCGATTCAGCGCCGGCAGTTGATAGCAGATCGACTTGCCGCCACCGGTGGCAAGCACGGCCAACACCGGCTCGCTTCGCATGCCGGCCAGGACGATGTCGTGCTGCATGCTGCGGCCTTCCGCCTCGTAGCGAAAATCGTCGAAGCCAAAGTAGCGCTTGAGTTCCCGCCGGGGGTCGTGCGTCGTGCGGCAGTAGGTGCAGCCGGGGTCGTCGCAAGGCCGATCGCGCAACTCGGCGATCAGCTGCCCCACCGCCGGGAACTGGTGGCGCACCCAAGGGGCGAGCACCGAATTACCACCCGACACCCGCAGCCATGCCAGCACGTAGGCGATCGGCCAATGCAGTTCGGGCCGTCGCAGATCGTCCTCTAGCAGACCTTTCAGCCGGGTGCGGCAGACCGTGAGCTCACGCTCGATCCCGGGATCGGATTCTGCCAGCAAGGCCGGCAGACGACCGGCAACGTCCTCGAGCGACAATGGAGCCCGCCGGGTCAGCGCAAACAGGAAATTACCCAGCCCCGCTCCGGTGCGCGGCGCGATCAAGGCCTGGTAGCACAGCAGTTCCTCGGGATTCGCCTCGAACAGCTTGTCGAAAGCGTTCTGCTGGTCGGCGAACAGCGTCAGTGTCGAGCGGCAGTCGGACAGCGGCGAGTTCAGGCTGTCGCGGATCAGCTTGTAGTCCTTGATCAGCCGGTGGTAGGGGTTCTGCGGAAAGGCGAGCGGCGACAGGTGCAGTGTGTCGATCACCGGAAGCTGCAGCAGCGCAGAGTTGGGCGCAACCTCGCGCAACACGGGCAAGTCATGAGCCAACACATTGTGCCCGAGCACGAAGCTCGCCCCCGCGGACATCGCATCGAGGCGGACGAGCGCCGCACGAAGCCCCGCGCCGGTATTCAGCTCGAGCCTTTCACCGGTATCCGGTCGCAATGCTCCGATCTTGATGATCTGCTGCCGGCCACCGTTTGCTCGCGGAACCGTCTCAAGATCGAAGATCAAGCACTTTGGCTGGAGGGTTTGCGGTGTCTGCGCCATCCGGAAATCTGTCGCTTGCTGCGTTTGGCCAACGCGACCTGGATGAGGTCGTCAAGCACGCAGCAGACGACAAACCGACTGCAGGAAGGGACGGAAGACCACTGCGGCGTAGTCCGCATGATAGCGGCACGGCTTTGCTATGCACTTGGCAAAGGCACTACCCGGCACAACTTTGCCACACTGACTCAGCAAAAACCTGCCATACAAAGCAAAACAGCGCATCACACTGCAAAGTGTAATGCGCTGTTTTTGCTAGAAATTCTTGGTGGCGGGTGGTTGACCACGTGCTGACTGGCCTCCCGAGCTTATGGGCACTGGCGAGGGTTGCTGCGGAATTCCGCAAACAATCGAATTTCATCCTCGCCCGTGGTGACGCAAATACGACATCAACTGCTCAAACCGCTGGTCGCTTTCCAGTGCTGGTGCCGCTGTCCGGATCGCTTCTAAACAGGCGCCAAGGTCACTCGGTGGCCATTGGGTTTGGTCGCCTATCACCAAGCTCAAAAAGTCTAGCGCCTGCTCCGGGAATCTGCCGCAAAGACCGGCTTCATGAAGCCGATTCACAGTAAGCGCTCCACGAACCCCATCCTTCCGGGGCTCGCTACGCTGTGATCAACTGCTCAGCCTTGAGATTCCAGGGCAGGAGGGCCTCGACGTGTTCGACGGTGGTGGCGGTGGGCAAGGCGCGCAGCACGTGGCGCAGCCACAGGTACGGCTCGACGTTGTTGGCTTTGGCGGTCTCGATCAGCGAGTAGATGAGTGCGCTGGCACGCGCACCGGCCTGGGTGTCCGAGAAGAGCCATGCCTTCCTCCCAACGACGAAGGGGCGGATGGCGTTTTCGGCGGGGTTGTTGTCGATCGGCAGGTCGCCGCGCTCGAGGTAGCGCGTCAGTCGCGGCCACTGCCGATGCAGGTAGCCCAGGGCACCGCCGAGTATCGAGGTGGGCGGCACGGTGGGGAGCACCTGGTCGAGCCAAGCGCGAAGCTCACCGATGACGGCACGGCTTCGGCTCTGGCGTAGCGCCAGACGCTCGACGTCGCTCAGTTCGCGCGCCTCCTTCTCGATGGCGTAGAGCTTGCCGATCAGGGCCAGCGCCTCGTGGGCGCGACCACGCTTGCCTTCGGGCAGCACCTTGCCGGCATCGACGAAACGACGGCGTGCATGGACCCAGCAACCGAGCCGGGTCACCCCTTCGGTGAAGGCAATTGCGCCGTAGCTCTCGAGCCCGTCGGCGATCAGATACCCCTTCCAGCCTTCGAGCAGGCGCAAGGGCACCGCCTGCGCGCGGCTCGGATCGTACTCGAAGAGGATCACCGGCCTACCCGGCGGGCCACCGCGTTGCACCCACATCTGGCTCTTGCTGGTTGCCGCCCGACCGGGTTCCTTGAGCACCTGGACCGGGGTTTCGTCCATGTGGATGACGTCATGCCCGAGCAGCACGTCGCGCATCAGGTTGGCGATCGGCTGCAGCGCCTGCGCGGTGCCGATCACCCAGCGCGCCAGGGTCTGGCGCGGCACGAGCACGCCCGCACGGGCGAGCACGTACTCGAAACGCGCGAGCGGCAGCCCATCGACGTACTTGGTGACGAGCAGCATCGCCAGCAGGTCGTTGCTCGCGTTGCTCTTGGGTAGCACCTGCGCCGGAGCGCGGGCACTGACCGGCGCCTGATCGCCCTTGGGGCAGCCGTAGCGCTTCTTGATGTGGCGCAGCACGCGCACCTGCATCGGCACGATATCGAGCTGTTCGCTGACGTCCTGGCCGATCTCGACCATGGGGGTGCCGCAGGCGCAGGTACGCTCGGCCTCGGGGACGTCGTGGACGACGTCGATGCGCGGCAGCTCGATCGGCAAGGGCTTGCGCTTGCCGCGCGCCTTCTTCTTGCCGGCGTCGACGGGCGTCTGGCCAGACGGTTCAGTGGCCGAGAGCGGCAGGGTCGCGGTATCGCCCGCCTCGGATGCGGATGCGGCCAGCGCTTCGGCCTCGTCGAAGAGCCAGCCCTGGCCCGCGTGCGATTCGCTGCTGGGCCCGAACATGCGCCGACGCGCCAGGCGCAGCTGCTCGTAGAGCTCGAGGATGCGTGCCTCGAAGCCTTTTTGCAGTTCGGCCTCGCGGGCATCGAACGCTTTCTGAAGCTCGAGCTCACGCGCATCGAACGCTTTCTGGAGTTCGACTTCGCGGGTATGGACGACTTTCTGGAGGTCGGCCTCGTACGCCTTGAGGGTGGCTTCCTGCGCGCGTCGAAGCGTCTCGAACTGGACTGTAAGTTGGGTATTGAGTTGCGTCTCGAAGGCACGCTGCTGGGCCAGCAGCAAGGCTTTGAGCACCGCCGGATCGTCGGGCAACTGCGCGGGGAGGACGGACGCGCACACGCCGACATTGGCATTCGAACGAGGGGCGGCGGTACGCTGTGGCATGCCGGAATTATACCCGATCACGCTACGTAACTGATTGGTAATGCAGCGTTTTATGAGGCTTTGCCGCCCACAGGTCGAAGCCTTCGAGCAGCCACTCGAGCTCCTTCATCGTCAGCGTGCAGGTGGGCTGTAAGCGCTCCACGAACCCCATCCTTCCCGGGCTCTTTACGCCGTGATCAACTGCTCAGCCTTGAGATTCCAGGGCAGGAGGGCCTCGAAATGTTCGACGTTGGTCGCGGTGGGCAAGGCGCGCAGCACGTGGCGCAGCCACAGATACGGCTCGAAGCCGTTGGCCTTGGCGGTTTCGACCAGCGAGTAGAGGAGTGCGCTGGCACGCGCACCGGCCTGAGTGTCCGAGAAGAGCCATGCCTTTCTCCCGACCACGAAGGGACGGATGGCGTTTTCGGCGGGGTTGTTGTCGATCGGCAGATCGCCGCGCTCGAGGTAGCGCGTCAGACGCGGCCACTGCCGATGCAGGTAGCCCAGGGCACCCCCGAGCACCGAGGTGGGCGGCACGGTGGGGAGCACTTGGTCGAGCCAACGGCGCAGTTCGTCGATGACGGCGCGGCTTCTGCTCTGGCGTAGCGCCAGGCGCTGGGCGTCGTTCAGTTCGCGCGCGTCCTTCTCGATGGCGTAGAGCTTGCCGATCAGGGCCAGCGCTTCGTGGGCGCGGCCGCGCTTGCCGGCAGGCAGCACCTTGCTGGCATCGACGAAACGACGTCGCGCGTGCACCCAGCAACCGAGCCGGGTCACCCCTTCGGTGAAGGCAATTGCGCCGTAGCTCTCGAGCCCGTCGGCCATCAGATGCCCCTTCCAGCCTTCGAGCAGGCGTAAGGGCACCGCCTGCGCGCGGCTCGGATCGTACTCGAAGAGGACCACCGGCTTGCCCGGCGGTCCGCCGCGCTGCACCCACATCTGGCTCTTGCTCGTGGCTGCCCGGCCAGGCTCCTTGAGCACCTGCACCGGGGTTTCGTCCATGTGGATGACGTCGTGCCCGAGCAGCACGTCGCGCATCAGGTTGGCGAGCGGCTGCAGCGCCTGGGCGGTACCGATCACCCAGCGCGCCAGGGTCTGGCGCGGCACAAGCACGCCTGCGCGAGCGAGCACGTACTCGAAACGCGCCAGCGGCAGCCCATCGACGTACTTGATGACGATCAGCAAGGCCAGCAGGTCGTTGCTGGCGTTGCTCTTGGGCAGCACCTGCGCCGGGGCGCGGGCGGTGACCGGCGCCTGGTCGCCCTCGGGGCAGCCGTAGCGCTTGCGGATATGGCGCAGCACACGCACCTGCATCGGGACGATGTCGAGCTGTTCGCTGACGTCCTGGCCGATCTCGACCATGGGCGTGCCGCAGGCGCAGGTGCGCTCGGCCTCGGGGACGTCATGGACGACGTCGATGCGCGGCAGCTCGATGGGCAAGGGCTTGCGCTTACCACGCGCCTTCTTCTTGCCGGTGTCGGCGGACGCCTCACCCGTCGTCTCGGTGGCCGGCGGCGGCAAGGTTGCGGTGTCGAGCGCCTCGGGTGCGGACTCGGCCAGCGCCTCGGCCTCGTCGAAGAGCCAGGCCTGGCCCGCGTGCGATTCGCTGCTGGGCCCGAACATGCGCCGACGCGCCAGGCGAAGCTGCTCGTAGAGCTCGAGGATGCGTGCCTCGAAGGCCTTTTGCAGTTCAGCCTCCCGCGCATCGAAGGCTCTTTGGCGTTCAGCCTCCCGCGCATCGAAGACTTTCTGGAGTGCGGCCTCACGGGCCTCGAAGGCTGCCTGCCGTTCGGCTTCACGCGTCTCGAAGGCACGCTGCTGTGCCAGCAACAAGGCTTTGAGCGTTGCTGGATCGTCGGGCAACAGCTCGGCCAGGACGGATGCGCACACGCCAACGGAAGGGTTCGAGCGAGGGGCGGCGGTACGTTGCGGCATGCCGGAATTATACCCGATCACGCTACGTAACTGATTGGTATTGCAGCGTTTTATGCGGCCTTGCCGCCCACAGATCGAAGCCCTCAAGCAGCCATTCGAGCTCCTTCATCGTCAGTACGCAGGTGGGCTCGCCCGCCTCGGCCGCCGGCCAGGCGAAGCGCTCGGCTTCGAGCCGCTTGTACCAGAGGCAAAAGCCGTTGCGGTGCCAGTACAGCGCCTTGAGCTTGTCGCGGCGACGGTTGATGAACAGGTACAGTGCGTCGCCGAACGGGTTCAGCCCCAGCTCCTGCTCGACCAGTGCCGACAGTCCGCCGATGGATTTGCGAAAGTCGATCGCCGGCCGGTACAGATACACCGCACCGATCGAATGCCCCGGGTGCATCAGCGCCCCCGCTCGGCAAGGGCCACCGACAGCGCGGCCAGCCAGTCGACGCCGGGCAGCATCGCGCATTCGAGCCGCAACTGCGCGTCGATCACCACCGTGCAGCCCGCGCGGGGCGTCATCGAGGGTTCGATCTGGATCGGGACGAATCCGCCAAGCTTGGCGCGGCTACGACGGCCACCGGCCACCAGGCGCTTGCGCCACTGGTAGAGCGCCTGCGGCGACAGCCCCTCGCGCTCGGCGTACGCCTTCGTGGTGATGCCCTCGGCTTCGATTGCCGACAGGTGCGACAACCAGAACGTACTGCGCTCCGACATGCTCGTGCTCCCCGAAAAACGGAAGCCGAAGCATGAGGGCTCAACGGGGGCTACGTAAGGATGGGGTTCGTGGAGCGCTTACGGTGGGCTGGCTCGCCTCGGCCGCCGGCCAGGCGAAGCGCTCGGCTTCGAGCCGCTTGTACCAGAGGCAGAAGCCGTTGCGGTGCCAGTACAGCGCCTTGAGCTTGTCGCGGCGGCGGTTGATGAACAGGTACAGCGCGTCGCCGAACGGGTTCAATCCCAGTTCCTGCTCGACCAGCGCCGACAGCCCGCCGATGGATTTGCGAAAGTCGATCGCCGACCGGTACAGATACACCGCGCCGATGGTGTGCCCCGGATGCATCAGCGCCCCCGCTCCGAGAGCGCCGCCGACAGCGCGGCCAGCCAGTCGACGCCGGGCAGCGTCGCGCACTCGAGCCGCAGCTGTGCGCCGATCATTACCGTGCAGCCCGTGCGGGCCGTCATCGAAGGCTCGATCTGGATCGGAACGAATCCGCCAAGCTTGGCGCGGCTGCGGCGACCGCCGGCCACCAGGCGCTTACGCCATTGGTAAAGCGCTTGCGGCGACAGGCCCTCGCGCTCGGCGTAGGCCTTCGTGGTGATGCCTTCGGCCTCGATCGCCGAAAGGTGCGACAACCAGAACGTGCTGCGCTCCGACATGCTCGTGCTCCCAGAGAAACGGAAGCCCAAGCATGCGGACTCACCCGGGGCTACGTAAGGATGGGGTTCGTGGAGCGCTTACGATTCACAAGGTAGTCCGGATAGGATGGCGGTTGCAGCCAGACGCGGAGCAGCGCCAGTGCATCCGGAAACGCATCCTGCGCCGCGACACACAGGCGGCCGAGACTTTCAGCGATGGCCGGTGAAATGTTGCCTCGTGTCTTCGGCCAGATGGCGTGCAGATACGGCGTAACCCGGTTAGACCAGTAGTCGGCACGCTGATCGCCTGCCCCCTCCAGCGCTCTCACCAACGACTGTGCTGCGTCGTGCAGCCCGTCCGGTGGCAGTGCACGAGTCGCGCCGGCCAGTTCGGCGATGGTGAATGTGTCACCCGGGTCGAGGGCGGCGAATGTCAGCAGCGATGCGTATTGCCCGTCGTGCTTGCCCAATACCGCGTAGTGGCGCGCAGTGTCGAGGAAGGCTAGCTTGAGCACTTCCATCAAGGGGCGATACAGGCGTGGCGACCACAGGAAGCCCTCCCAAGCCGCGCGCGCTTCCGCTTCGGAACAGTGCCAGTCGAAGAGCGGCAGCAGGTGTTGCGTCGCCCATTCCCGGTCCACGCGGAACAACGCGATTACATTGGCTGCCAGCAACACGCGGCCATGCCGAAACTTATCCATTCGAACATCGCAAAGTTCGGTGAACGTGGGCTTGATCTCCTCAGGCAAGCCTTGTCCATCCTCCAGCGAGCGTCGATACCACCAGCGCAGCAGTGCTTCCGTCACGTGGCCCACCGGGTGATTGATCGCGCGCATGACGGGTTCGTCGGTATCGACGCCGTCCTGATGGTCCAGCGCCAGGACACGGCGCGAGAGGGTAAAAAAGTATGCTTGGTGGCCTTCGAAGGTCTTGGCAATGGCTTGCAGCCACCAACTGACACCGTGGGCGAGGGCTTGCAGCACATCGTCAGGCGCGGCCGTGGTCAGGATCGGCGCCATGTAGCGCCAGGCGCGCTTGATTAGCTTTTCCTCTGACCATGCCTGCAGGGCCTCGCGCCAGCGATCCGTCGGCCAAACCCCATCCTTGGCCAATGCGAACAAGGCACAAGCGGTAGTAGCAAAGTTATCGCGGCAACGCTGCCGCCAGTCGTCTTCCTGCCAGTGGTCTCTACTGGGTTGCTGCCTGAGCCACTCGATCAGATCACGGCGACGACGCGGCGTAGTAACGAACTTGCGCCACTCGTCGCCGTCACCCATCCAATAAGGAAACTCATCGCGCTGATCCGTCGCCAGCGTCCATTCCGGATACTGGCCCGAAAGCGCCTCGAGCCGTTCCTTGCCTGCCGCACCCAAGACCGTGCCGGTCTCATCGATCTTTGCCAACCGCAACCAGATTTCCCGGTCCACGATCCTGGTCCAGCGCTCGGGCGCGATGTCGTCCTTGAACATTTCGCGGGGAGGCCCGGCGAAGACGGCCTCTTCCAGTTCCCGGAGCATCGCCTGATCGAGTTGTGGCGCCATGGCCACCAGCAAGCGCATGGCTTCCCGTTCGGTTTCAACCGACCACAGCCACCAGTGCGCATCCGCCAGCAGCCAGTCAAGTGCGCGACGATGGGCTATTACACCGTCCTGTGCGGCCGCAAAGAAGGCGAGACGGCGGAACAGCGGATAAGGCGCGTGCCACCAGTTCTCGGCCACGAGCGCTGCCCGCGCCGGTGACTGCGCCATCGTGGCAAGCCAGGCGTCGCGCGTCAGATCGATCAATGCGGTCCAGTCGTGGAAGTCCCGGTTCTGTGGGTGCTCGCTGATCGAGGGCTGATGCATATAGGACAGATCGCTCCTGTCCCCGGCGCTGCCGAGCTCGCGCATCAGATCGAGCGCGTCGCGCAACAAAGCGCTGAAATCGGACAGCAGTTCCGGCAATGCGGCGGTCCAGCGCTCATCCTCGGGCATATCGCGCAGGCTGGAATGCACGTGATCCGTCGACAGCACGATCTCCCATTCGATCAGATCCTTGATGCGCTCTGGCTCGCGGCTTTCGCCGTCCTCGGCGGACAAGCGGAACGACTCGCGCAACGAGACACGCGGCGTTAGCATCTCGCGCAGTTCCAGGCGCAGGGTGGCGGTGAGGCCATCGCGCTTGAATCGGTCGCGCCATCGGTACAGGTCGAAGTCGCGCAGCCACGATTTCACGCGCCCGGTAAGCAGCAGTCGCCACAAAGTGTGCATCAGCGGGCCGGGGATGGCCTTGGGTGCGTTCGCGCGAATCCGCGTCAACTCCGTCGTGTTGCTCTCTCGTTCGAGCTTGGCCAACTCGTCCAAGCGATGTTCGATCCACCAGACCAGATCGTCATGCAACTGACCGCCACGCTTTGCCAGCCATAGCAACAGGGTCGGGTCGTCGAGATGACGGACCAGCCAGCGGGCCAGTTGCCGCATCACCTCATCCCAGCGGCTACCACGCGCGCCCGCATCTACAAGACACATCAATGGCGCCAGGTGATAAGGCGACGGCCGGCGGGTCAGGCTGAAGGCGAGTTTGTCATCCACGGTCGTCTTGGACGGGGTGCCGAAGCGGCCCAGGTCGGCGTGCCGGTACCGATCTTCACTGAAGGGCTCCAGCCAATCCAGCGATGGCACCGGGTCATGCTCGGCGAAGCGTCTAGCCGGCAGGCCACCAGGATCACTCAACGCCCACAACAGGCGGCCGACAAAGTCGTCTTGCCGGGTGCTTGCCAAGGGGCGGGCCATGGCGCAGTCGACCACAATCCGTTCCTTACCGCGCACGCCATCGCGGTAAGTTTCGGCCCAAGCGCGTAGGGTCTTGTGCAGGTAGGCGTGCCGGTTGTGCTCGCGATAGAGGATGGGCGTGACGTTCTTGGCTCGCCACTCGTTGCCGCGCTCCTCGTCTTTGCCTTTCGAGAAACTGCCGAAAGCGAACATCTCGGGTGGTGACTCGCCAAGCAGACGGTCGGCGGCCAGAGCATCCATCATGTAGCGCAGTACCGGGTCGTTAATGCTGTAACCAACAAAGCAGACGGTGTAACTACGGAACAGCTCGCTGACGAAGCGCGCCGCCCAGCGCTCGGTGAGATAAGCCAGGCCGAAATCGCCGCTTGAGACGACCAGTTGATCGAGCTCGCTCGCGTGCGGTGCGATGCCAAGCAGGCCGTGCAGATACACCAGGCCATCCCAACGGTTCTTCGGCACAGGCAACAGCGGGGCCTTGAAGCGCTCGATGGACAGCGACTTCGCAGCAATCACCTCCTCGAACAAGCGATCGAAGTTGGTGGTGATGAGTCGCAAGCGGCCTTCACGGCTCTTGCCCAGCGTCAGCAAGGCCTCGTGGGTCGCGATCGCGTTTGAGGCGCTGAGGTCAGGCGTAAGAACACTCGCCAGTGCCCGGCGAACGGTCTCGCGGCCTCCGACGATCTCCGCTTCCAGCAACCCTATGGCGGTGTCGAACTGCCCGGCGTTGATGGCCGCCTGCTGCACCGCATTGGGTATCGCGGCCAAGCTTGAGTAGAGTTTTGCCACCAGCCCGGCGAAGCCCGGTAGGCGCGCCGGATAGGAGATGCCCGCGCCGCAGAAGAACACGACGCGACCGTCCTCGTGCGCCTGTAATAGCCGCTCTGGAATGTCGGGGCCGTTCTTGACAAATTGCATCGCGGCTACCTGTCAGTGATACATCCTCGCGCCCTCACCAAACCCAGCCGTGTAGATGTGCGCGAACACGGCGTCCGCCTTGAGGTTGATCTCATCAGCGTCGTAGGCGCCTGACGGCAAGTGCGCGAACAGGTGCTTGATGATCTCGGCCTTGACCTGGGCCTGCGCCGTGGCCTTCTCCCGCCAGTGATCGATCTGCAGCTTGCCACTGCTCAGCTTGTCCAACAGCTCTTTGGCCACCTTCTTGATGGCATCACGGTCACCCTTGGTCAGGCTGTCTTTTTGGAGCAGGTCGAAAACGGCCAATTGGTCTTCACTCTCTAGCCCCTCGCGCAGGTAACGCTTTTCTTCTTCGTTGAGGTTGTCGTTGAAGGTGAACAGCTCATCCATCACCTTCTGAATTTCGGCGGCATCCTTGTCCTTGTTGTATTCCTGAACGATCTCCTGATAGCGCTCGTACAGGTCGACCCGGGTCGGGTTGCGCGCCACCATCATCGCCAGCCGCTCTTCGATTTTTTCCTTTAGGTTCAGGGTGACCACGTTCTTGAACGGCGATTTTTCAAACTCGGCCCGCAGTCGTGAAAAGTCGATATTGGAGAGGTCGTACCGCGCATGGCCCTGGTTGGCCACGGCAGGCACTGGTTTGCCGTCCGTCGTCAGTGCTGTGTCGACCACCTCGTACAAGTCCTGCAGCAGCGCGCTGACGTCGGGCGTTTCGCGTGCATCCTGCAGCTTGTTGTAGATCGCATTGACGGCGCTTTCTTCCGCATCGAAGTCGAACAGTCCCGGGTGCGGGAACAGGCCCCGGTGGCGGGCCTGCACATCCTCCACGATCACCTGATAGGTCTTGCGGCGCTCGTCGCTTTCGCACAGTAGATTCACCGCGACCAGGATCTGCTGCTGCTTGTCGAAGCCCTTGGCGGCTATCAGCCCATCCAGATCGAAGCCGAGGTCCATCAGAAAGTCCCTGGCCGCCTTCAGGCTCTGGGCGTACTCGGCCAGCGCTTCAGAGTCGTCGCGCACGGTGTTCTGCTCGCCTTCACCCTTACCGGTGCCCGCACGGTCGCCCTGCGCAAAGGTGGCCAGCGCCTTGCGCAGACTTTTGAGCATGCCGTTGTAGTCAATGATCAGGCCGTGCTTCTTGCCCCCGCCCACACGGTTGACGCGAGCGATGGCCTGCATCAGCGTGTGGCCCTGCATTGGCTTGTCGAGGTACAGCGTGGCCAGACATTTCACGTCAAAGCCCGTGAGCCACATGGCGCAAACGATGGCGATGCGGAAAGGGTTCTCGGCCTGCTTGAACTCCTTTTCCAGGTTGCGCTTGACCATCTTCCCGCGGTGCGGCGTGATGTCCAGCGGCTCGTCGCGAAAGTTGCGCCACTTGGCGAACTCGGCCACCTCGCCCTGCTCCTGCGAGACCACCACGCAGCATTCGCTGGCCTTCATCCATTCGACCTGTGCGCGCCGCTGTTGCAGCAGCTTCGGCAGTGCCTTGCCCTTGGCGGCGAACAGCGACTCCTCGACGGCCACGCTCGCCTCCAACTGGGCGGCCTTCTCTTGCCACTTGGCCTTGACGAGATCGTGCATCTTCACGCAGGTGATCTTGTCCAGGCAGACCATCATGGCCTTGCCGCCTCCGGTGTCGACCACCTTCCAGCGCTGGTGGAAGTGATCGACGAAATCCTGCGCCACCTTCTCCAGCCGCGTGGGCGAGGTCAAGATGGGGTAGTCGCGCGCCAGCTCCCGGTAGAGCTTTTCCTCCTTCTCGTCGGTCCACGGATCGTCAAGCGTGGCGGCCTGCCGCGCAGCTTCGATGTGGTCCGCAATCCGTTCACTGACCTTGGGGTCGACGATCTTCAGTTTTTCGCCCCGGTTCTCATAGAACAAAGGCAGAGTCGCGCCATCGGCCACCGCGCGCTGGAAGTCGTAGATCGACACGTAGTCGCCAAACACCTCTCGCGTTAGCTGCTTCTCGCCGGCGTCGATCAACGGCGTGCCCGTGAAGCCCAGGAACTTGGCACGCGGCAGACCCTTGCGCATGTTCAGCGCCAGGCGGCCATATTGGGTACGGTGCGCCTCGTCGCTGATGACGATGATGTCCTCGCGCTCCGAATAGGCCTCCTTCACCAGTTCACGGTACTTCTGGATCAGGCCGAACACGTAACGGCGGTTCTGGTCGCGCAGCATCTTGCGCAGGGCCTCGCCACTGGAGGCCTGGTCGGTCTTGCTGTTGGCGCGACCGGCATTGGTGTAGGTAGAGGCGATCTGGTCGTCCAGCTCCGTGCGGTCGGTGATGACCACGAAGGTGTAGCTGCCCGATATCCTGCGGTGGATCTTCTCGGTCAGAAACACCATCGAATACGACTTGCCCGAACCTTGGGTATGCCAGAACACGCCCAGTTGCCCAACCTTCACCTCGGCCTTGATCGTCGGATCGTCAGACGTGAGGCGCTCGATCACCCGGTTGACGCCCAGGTACTGGTGGTTGCGCGCCACGATCTTGTGCGTGCCACCTTCGCTGGCATCAAACAGCACGAAGTTTTCGATGATGTCGAGCAACCGGGCCTTGTCCAGCATGCCCTTGAGCAGGATGGGCAGCAGGGGCTGATCCTTGCCCGGCTCGGGGTCGTCCTCGTCCAGCCGCTTCCAGCGGTAGAAGTGCTCGCGGGTGCTGGTCAGCGAGCCGTACTGCGCATCGTGGCCGTTGGAGATCACCACCAGCGCATTCCAGTGGAACAGGTGCGGAATGGTGTCGAGGTAGTCGCTGTAGTTTTTCTTGTAGGCGCTGTCGATGTGGACCTCGAAGCGTTTGAGCTCGATGAACACCAGCGGCAGTCCATTGACGTAGCCGATCACATCCGGGCGGCGCAGCCACAGGCGCCCCCGCACCCACAGCTCGCGCACGGCCTGGTAGCGGTTATTGTCAGGACGGTCGAAGTCGATCAGGCGCAGACGCTTGTCCACCAAGCGGCCTGCTGCGTCCCGATACTTCACCGGCACGCCGTCGCGCAGCAGCTTGTACTTCTCTTCGTTCAGCGCAATCAGCGTCTTGGTGATGTCGTCCTGCAGAACCTGCGCCAGTGCCTGGCTGTAGGCCTCTGCGGCCAAGCCCGGGTTCAGGCGCTTCAGCGCGCCCAGCACCTCGCGGCAAAGCACCACCTCGGTGTCGTTGCTACGGCCCAGAAGGCTGTCGGGCCCAAAGTCCTCGTCGTCCTGGGCGAACACGGTTTGCCAGCCGAGCTGCTTTTCCAGCAGTTTGGCCGTCGGCGCCTGGATCAACAGGTCTTCGGAATAGTCCTTCTTGGCCATCTTCTTGTTTCCCTTTGGTCCCCGGGCCCACCACGAGCAGCGCCCGGCCGTCTTGTCAAGTCATGGTCGATCCGCTATCATCCCGGCCAAATGGGTTGCGACTACGCGGCCGGCGTTGGGCTCCTGGTACTACAGGGGCCCTTCTGCTTTCTGGGGTTAGGTTTTCGCTGGTCACGGAAACACCTTCAGCCCCATGCCCAGCTTGTTGCCGGCCTTGTCCCGGTAGAACTTCCCCTCCAGAACCTCCGCCGCCCGGTTGGCCTGATCCGGCCGTAGCACCGTCAAACCGATCGGCCGCGCTGTCAGGTCGGCCAATTGCAGGCCTTCCGAGTTGGTCTTCTTGTCGGCAACGATCAGGTCGAACGGCAAGGGACGGTGGAAGTAGTTCGCACCGTCACGGATGCGGCGGAATTCCAGTTCCAGCTCGGTGTCTTCCTTGGCCCCGCGCGCCTCGCACACGATGTAGGTCAACGCATCGTCCTGGCCCGCGCCCTTGAGCAGCCGATAGATGCGCTCCAGCCCGAACTCCAGCGCCAGGTGGTAGGGGTGCGCGGGGTTGTTGTAGCGGTCCTTGAGCTTGCGCTTGTCGATCACCACGGCCACCAGTTGGAAGTCTGCGGCGCCGATGATGTCGGTCAGCGCGTTCAGGAACGCCTCGCGCGGCTCCTTCGACAGCCGCGAAAACGCCCCCTTCTTGCGCCGGATTTCCGCCTCGTGAAGCACGACCATGTCGTGGCCGAAGGTGGCGAACTTCAGTTGCCGGATAACCGGCGTCACCGTCTGCGCGTACTCATCCTTGCGAAAGATGCAGAACGACAGCACGAACACCGGGTAGTCCGGGTCGATGGACGTGAGGCTGTGGTCGCCGCTCTCGTCCACGTAGACGATGTAGTCGCTATGGCTGCCGCCGGCCTGAGGAATGACGTAGCTCGCCACCGGTTCGGTCATGCGGCGACCTCCTCGGGCAGGCGAACGCCCGAGACATCGAGCTGACCGGACATCAGTTTGGGTAGAAGCAGGTCGCGGGCATCCGCCAAACTACGATTCTGAGCATCCAGGGTGTCGATCTGGCGGTCAATGTCGCTGGCTATCCGGTCAAACACGGCGGCGATCTCTGCCTCGGGTTGCAGGATCAATTGACCGAATAGTTCCTTCTTTCCGACTGACGCAAAAATCGCGCCGCCACCGATCATGTCTTCTTCTACGAAGAGCCCCCTCAACTGATAGAAAAGGAGCGATTGGTGGCCAGCGCGGCTACGCATGGCAGATAGACCCCGCCCAATCGCTATGTTGTCCCGGGTCAAATTGAGCCGACCTACAGGGGCACGGACACTGCACAGGATGTCTCCCGCCGCTGCAACGCGTGTGGCCTGCCTTGTGAACGTTTCGTGAGTGATGAATCGATGTCCAAAATCGGACACGCCTTGATGAAAAGGCAACCCATCGCCATCGGTGTTGTAGTACCTGGATTCGGGGCTCTGGCCCATCGTGATTTCCGCGACATCACCAAGTGACAATTTGGCCCACCCCTCCGGCACACCATCCTTCACCAGCACCGACTCATGACCAGGAAAGCGCAGGTGCACGAACCACTCGCGGTAGAGGCGGCGGGCGGCGTCTTCGAGCAAGGCGATGCGGCGCTGGTTGGTGGCGATCAGGTCGTCGTAGGCAGACAAGCATTCAACGATGCACGACTGGTCTGCCAAGTCAGGCAGATTGAACTCATAGGCGGCAATGTCCTTGCCGCTGATATGTGGGATGTTGGCACCAGTGGTGATCCGGTGGATGTGCGCGGAAAACTCGGGAGCCGCCAAGACGTAGCGAATGAAGCTCGTCAGTGCCGAGCCTGGCTTACCGCGCAGTCGGCAAACTCGCTGGACGAGTAGCGCAGGCAAGTCCTCCGGCTTGATCCAGGCCATCTTCAGTCCATCCCCAACGATGGGGCGATCCATGGCAAGGATCACATCGTTCTCAGCGAGCTGGTAACGCCCCAGTTCATCGCACTCCGATGAAGGCCACTTCTTGGTCTTATCGCCCCAGCGGATGTAGCCCTGCTGCACGTTGTCACCACGCAGCAGGCGAACACCATCTGCATCCGCATCCAGAAAGCCCGCACTCTTGAAGGCGAAGCCCACCAGCATGTCGGCCACGTCACCCAGCCGTGTCATCCCAACAACTCCTCAAAGTTGCCGGCAATCCGCCCCGCCAGGTCCACCGCCTTGTCGTTCAGTTCGGCGAGCTCGTCGTGAATCTCCCGCAGCTTCTCGGCGAAATCCTCCTCGTCCTCGGCGCCGGCCGGCGCCACGCCGACGTAACGGCCCGGGGTCAGCGACCAGTCGTTGGCGGCGATCTCGTCGATGGTCACCGCCTTGCACAGGCCGGGCACGTCCTCGAACAGCGCATCGGGGAAGCGGCTGTGCAGCCAGTGCACCTGGTGGATGAAATACACGGTCTGCTTGAGTGCTTCCAGCATCGCATCGCGCACGGTCGGTTCTTCGTTCTTCCTGGTGTCCGCCGCCAGCAGCGCGCGCTTGGCCTCGCGCGCTGCCCTGCCATCGAAGGCCTTGGAAAGCCGTGCACGCAGGGTTTTCTCGGCCGTGTCCAGCAGCTTCAGCCACTGCTTGTGGCGGGCTTCAAGCGTCTTGCCGGCGGCCTTGAGCTGCGGCGCCAGTGCATCCAGCGCGATTTGCAGGCTCGCTTGCCCGGCATGGCTGGCGAGGTTGGCCGCGGCGATGGCCACGCGGGCCGCGCCGCAGGCGGTCAGCAGGCCGGCGATGGCCTCAGGGGCTTGCGTGTCCGCCTGGGCGGCGGCCAGATCGGCCTTGAAGTCATCCAGCGCGGTCTGCGCGAGCTGTGCTTCCTCGGGCTGGTCGGCATTCAATTCCGCGAGCCGAGCGCCTTTGGCAAAGGCCTTCAGCGGCGAGGCCAAGGCTGCAACGGCGGCAGTGTCGGCGGCGATGCGTTCGGGCAGGCCGGCGAGCCAGTCATCGACCTGGCGCTGGTAGCGGCCGACGAGGGCCACGAACTTCTCCTGCTCGCCCCTATACAGCCAGACGATGGCATTGAGGTTGGCCAGTTGCTCGTCGGTGAATACATGCGAGCGCGCCGAGACCACGTGATACACGTTGCGCGCATCGATCATCAGCACCTGGTCGCGCAGGTCCTCCGGTTTGCCCTTGTCGAAAAACCATAGGGTGCACGGCAGGCTACGGGTGTAGAAGAACTTGTTGCCGATGGCCATCATCGCGTCGACGTGGCCGGTCCTGACCAGCTTTTCGCGGATGTCGCGGTCCTTGTTGCCGGCGTCCGAGGCGCTGGAGGCCATGACGAAGCCGGCGCGGCCGGTGTCATTGAGATAGCTGTAGAAATACTGGATCCACAGGCTGTTGGCATTGGAGATGGCGCCGGTCTTGGCGTTGGTGCCGGGCAGGCCGAAAGGCAGGCGGCCGGTTGAATCGACCTGGCCCTCGACCTTCTTGGTGTCCACGCCGTCCACGTTGAACGGCGGATTGGCCATCACGAAGTCGCACTGGCCGACAAGATGGTCGATCTGGTCGTAGAAAGTGTTGCCCTGGCGGATGTTGGAGGCGTCAAGCCCGTGCACCACCAGGTTCATGCGCGCGAGCTTGGTGTTGGTGTCCGATTTTTCCTGGCCATGGAAGGTGACGAGGTCGTTGGTGACGGCATGGCGCACGTCCTCGATGAAGTGCCCGGTCTGCACGAACATGCCGGCCGAGCCGCAGGCCGGGTCCAGCACGAGGCCGTGGTCCGGTTCGATGACGCCCACGATCATGCGTACCAGCGAGGGCGGCGTGAAGAACTCGCCCCCCTCCTGCGCGCCGCTCATCGCAAATTTGTTGAGGAAGTATTCATAGATGCGGCCGAACACGTCACCGGTGGCCGCCTTGATGGCAGGCCGATCGAAGATCTTGACCAGTTCGGCCAGCAGATCGGGCTCGAAGGCCGTGTAGCCGCGCGGCAGCGCACCCTTGAGCACCTCGTACTCGGCCTCGATCTGGTCCATGGCTGCGTCGATCGCCGCACCCACGCTGGCACCCTGTGGCAGATTGACGATGCGGTCAAAGCGAGCCGCTTCAGGAAGGTAGATGGCCGCCTTGCCCTGAAAGTCCAGCCTGATCAGGTCCTCGCGCTGGACGGCCGGCACCTGCGGCGGGATGGCGGCTTCGATCTCCGGCAGGTAGGCGTTGAAACGGTTGTTTGCGTGGCGCAGAAAGATCAGGCCCAGCACCGGCATGGAGTATTCGGCAGCAGTGAGCTTGGAGTTGGCGCGCAGCTGGTCAGCGGCCTCCCAGAGTTCGCTCTCGAGTTGCTGGACATTCATTCAATCGGTCTCGTCGTTCTTGTTGGCCGCCGGCGCACTCTCGTCAGCACCGCCGGCGCGCACCCGCTCGTCCACTTCGGAGGCCTGAAATTTCCGCACCCGGCCCACGCGGTGAGCGGGCAAGCCCTCGCGGACGATCCACGGGTAGATCGAATCGCGCGTCACACCGTGTTGCTCCGCAATTTGCTCGACGGAAAGCCACCCCTCACTCATGAAGAAGCTTCGGCAGGATTTGATCGGGTCACATCGAATCGAGCTGCGTGACAAACGCCGTAATCTATCAGTTCTCGCCGGTGAGGACCACGTGATGATGCACAGAGCATCAAAGTCCGCTTGCCTTCCCGCTTGATCAGCGCGTCCATGGTGTCGTCATCAATCACCCGGGAGCACACCATGACCACCCCCAGCACAGGCAACGAATCCTGGGGCTTCTACGGCGCGATGGGCCGCCACGCCCGCGCCGCGTGGCCGCTCGCCATCGCCGCCATCGTCACCGCAACCCACACCAGCCTCGACGGCGCCCGCACCTTTCTCGACAGTCGGCACGGCCGACACTTCGCCGACGCGGTGCTGAACGCGCTGCTCGACGGCGCCGATCTCAAGGCCGCGATCGCCGCCGCGACCACGCAATGGATGGCCTGGCGCATCGATCGCGCCACCGCCCGCGACTACGAGATCCCCGCGGGCCTGCCGTATCTGGTCGGTTTCGTCATCCACTGCGAGATCAACATGCCGGATGCGGGCTGACGCGCGCCACAGGCGACGACATGCGCGCACCCACCGACCGTGAACGTTCGGCAAATTTGCCGGAGGTTGCACAGCGGTAGTCCTGGTTGCCTACCGGTGACCTTCTGCAACTTTGCAGAAGGTTGCTCTCCCTGAACCCCGGCGATCCCTTCGCGCTTGGCTTCTCCATCGGTTAGCGCGTTCATGGTGCCTGGATCAACCATCACCCGGAGCAACGACATGGACACGATCGCACTCACCGCCGCCCAGCAGCTCCTCCTCACCCGCGCCGCCGACCTCCACGGAGGCAAAGTGGTCGAGTTTCCTACCGGCGTGCGCGGCGGCGCACGCAACAAGATACTGCAAGCGCTGCTCGCCCGCGATCTGGTACGTGCCGACGGCGACGACTGGTTGATGACCACCGCGGGGTACGCGGCGATCGGCCGGGAAGCGCCGGCAGCACCCGCTGCCCCATGCCGCACCCGCCAGCACACCAAGCAGGCCTTCGTCATCGAGATGCTGCATCGCCCCGAAGGCGCGACCCTCGCGCAGATCTGCGCATCGACGGGCTGGCTCGCCCACACCGTGCGCGGAGCCCTGTCTGGCACCCTGCGCAAGAAACTCGGCCTCGCGATCATCTCCGAGAAGCGCGCCGACGGCGAGCGCACGTACCGGATCGTCTGGCCGAAGCCAAGGGTCTGCGCTCCGGCGCAGGCTGCATCCCAAGGGGCGGGAATTCAGTTCCGCCCCTTTCTCCGGCTCCATTCTCCCCGTCCCCGATCGTCCTCAGGCACGCCGCGACCTCCCAGGCCGCCAACCGCAAACCCCTGCAAACCTCAATTTGCACGCTGTCGGTAGCGAAGCACTGCGCTCGCGCCCCCCGCATGGCGATTCGGGCGGGAAGGACCCCTTTTGCCTGTGCAGGGTGGCGGGCGTCGCTCACCGGCACCTGAAGCCCCTGCATCCGGCACAGAAGGTGGGTTTGGTGGAATAAGTGGGTTTACTTCCCCTTGCTCTATATAAATGCCATCTGCCAAATCGCTCGCGTAAGGATGGGAACACCCCCCTAATCCTACAAACCCACCCTTGAGCCGGGCTGCGAAGGCGAACACGAAAGGGGCTCGCGCTACGCATGCAAGCACCGAGCTCGGGCCCGATCGAGAAATAACGCGTTTTAGCGGAGGTCAGCGGAGAAGGTCGCCCATCAGCACCAATCCATTGAATACGCGACCTTTTCCTCGATTTTCAATCTCCCATACTGTCACTCCATGAGCATCACGACGGATCGCCGAGCCCCATCGAGGGACCGGTCGATCAGTGGTCACCGCCCTCAGGAGGACAGCAATGCATCTCACCCCGCAACAGCTCGCGGCCCGCTGGCAGATCAGCGAGAAGACCTTGGAGCGCTGGCGCCGCCGGGGGACTGGACCGCGCTTCCTGCGCGTCGTCGGCCGCGTACTGTATCCGCTCGAAGCAGTCCAGGCGTGTGAAGCCCAGGGGCTCGTCGTGCGGAAGCATCAGGAGCCCCGTTCGTGAGCGGCCCCGCCTCCCCCTCTCGTCGTCGCGTACGGTACTTCAAGCGCGAGGTACAACGCGCGCTGGCCAACGGGGGTATGCCGCGGTTCCTCGATGCGCTCTTTGGCGTCGGCGCCTGGACCTACGACCCCGTCGAGAAACTGTGGATCGTGCCCGATCGCAACGCTTCCGGGCCAGGGCGCGAGTACTACTGCATCCAGATTACCGGCGACTGGTTCAAGGCGCGGCTCTCCGACGAGGAGTGCTCATGAACGTCCCGAGCGCACAGCCGATCCGCTTCACCGTGTTTCACGCGCAGCAACCGCGGCGGCTCTCGAAGGCCTTTCGCCTCGCCGCCGACGGCACGCTGACCCGTGAGTCGGGTGGCGTGTTGGTCAGCGGACGGGCGCGGCAAGTGGCGATGACGAGCCTGGCCGAGTTCGCCTCGATCCTGAGTGCACTCACCCCTGCCAACGCCGCCGCTTTCGGCATCACCCGATTCGCAACCGTTCGCATCGTCCCCAAGCGCGAGGCCCATCACCCGAATCTCCTCCATCGCCCTTGCGAGCAGCCGATCGTCTCTCGCACCCGCGAACACTTTGACTGGCCTGCCAGCCCGGGCCTGATGATGCTCGATTACGACCCTGCCCCCGGCTGCGAAGCACTCGCCCCGCAGGCGTGGCGCGAGGTCCTGTACGCCGTGTGGCCGCAACTGCAACTCGCGCCCCACCTGTGGCGTCCTTCGGCGTCGTCGTGCATCGAGAACATCGAGACGGGCGAAGTCCTGCGCGGGATCACGGGTCAACGCCTCTACATCGTCGTCGCCGACGCGACCGACATCCCCCGCGCTGGCCAAGTGCTGGTTGATCGACTGTGGCTCGCGGGTCACGGCCGCTTCGATGTCTCGCGCTCGGGCGCCTTGCTCGAACGCACCGTCGTCGATGCAGCCGTGTGGCAACCCGAACGGCTGGACTTCTGCGGCGGTGCGCAGTGCGAACCGCCCCTGGTGCAGCGCCTGTGTGATCCGGTGATCTTCAACGATGATGCATCGCCGATCGATACGGTCGCCACCCTGGCCGAACTCAGCGCGGCCGAGCAAGCCCAACTCGCTGCGCTCAAGCGCACCCTGGAACAGGAGCCCGATCTTCAGAATGAAGTGAGCCTTGCCCATGCAGCCTGGGTCGAGGAGCGTCTGACGAGCTGGCAGAGCCGCCATCCGGAAGCGGATGCCGAGAGCGGTCGCAAGCTCCTGCTGCGCGCGGTGCGCGACAAGCGCCTGATGGGGGACTTCGATCTGGTGCTCGATGACGGCGAGCGCGTCAGTGTCGGTGCGATGCTCGACGATCCGGAGCGCTATCACAACCGCCGCTGCGCCGATCCGCTGGAGCCCGATTACCAGCACGATGCGCGCATCGCGTGGATCAACCTGCGCAATGCCGGTCGCCCCTATATCTACAGTCACGCACACGGCGGCACGCGCTACACCCTGCATCGCCCTGCGCGCACCCTGCGCCTGGTCGGCGGCGAGTTGCACCGATTGGTGCGCAGCGTGCTCGACCTGATGCGGCTCGACGGTACTGTGTTCGATCGTGGTGGTGAGCTCGTGCACGTGAGTCCGCGCGGCGCGGTCTATCCGGTGACCGCCGAATGGCTGACCGTGCATCTGAGCGCGCTGATCAACTTCGAGCGGCTGAGCCAGCGAGCCCGCAACTGGTACGCCGTCGACTGCCCGCTCGATCTGGCCAAGCGCGTGCTGGCGATGCGCGGCAGCTACGGGCTCCCCAAGCTGCGGGCGGTGCTGACCGCGCCGGTCCTGACCCTCGATGCCCGCGTGCTCGATCGCGACGGTCATGACCCACAAACCGGGCTGCTGCTGATCCTGAACGAGCCCGAGCAGCCCGCGATCCCCTTGCACCCGAGCGTCGAGCAACTGCGCGCAGCCATCGACGCGCTCTGGTTTCCGTTCAAGGACTTTCCGTTCGTCGGGCCGATCGATCGCGGGGTGATGCTCGCAGCCCTGCTCACTGCAACGCTGCGTGCGGTGCTGCCGACCGCGCCGGGGTTTCTCTTTACTGCACCGAGCGCGGGCAGCGGCAAGTCGCTGCTGGCGACCTGCCTGTCGATTCTGGCCGGCGCGGATCCGGCCTCGCTGATGCCCCCCACCTTGGAGGAAGAAGAACTGCGCAAGCGGCTGTTGGCCGCGCTACGCGAAGGCAAACCGGCACTCATCTTCGACAACATCGCCGGCCAACTCGATAGCGCCGCGCTGTGCGCCTACCTGACCGCACGCGAGTACGGCGACCGCGTGCTGGGGGCCTCGGTGACGATCTCGGTGCCGGCAACCGGACTGTTTCTGGCCACCGGCAACAACGTTGCGCTGGTCGGCGACCTCAATCGCCGCCTGCTCGCCTGTCGCATCGATCCGCACAGCGACAAGCCCTACCGCCGCGCCTTTGCCCTCGACCCGGAGCGCAATGTACGCGAGCACCGCCAGACGCTCGTGCGTCACGCGCTGGTCCTCGTGTGCGGCTATCTCAGCACGGGCACACCGATCACGCCCGACCGCACTGCCAGCTTCGAGGACTGGTCGGACCTGGTCCGCCAGACGGTGCTCTGGGTGGGCCAGGCGGGACTGCTCGATGTTGCTGATCCGTGCGACGCCATCGACTCCTCCTACGAGGAGGATCCAGAGACGCGCAAGCTCGGCAGCCTGCTGAGTTGCTGGCACGCCCTCTTCGGCGACAAGCCGAAGTCGGTGGCTGAGGCGATCACGCTCGCGACCGACCCGGTGGTCAGCGGCCGCATCCCCGCGGACAGCGACCGGGGGCGGCTGCAGGACGTGCTGATGGAGATCGCCGGCGAACACGGGCGCATCAACTCGCGACGCTTGGGGCGCTGGATCGAGCGCATGGCCGGGCGGATCTGCGAGGGGCTTCGCATCGAGCGGGGTGGACGCGCACACGGCGTCTCGAAGTGGCAGGTGAAGCCGACCGTAGGGGGGTTTGGTGCAGAAGGTGGGTTTGCCACGCCTTACGCGAGCGATTTCGCAGTTGCCAAATGTAGAGAGCAAGGGGGAATACCCCCCCCTACGCCACCAAACCCCCCGCTCCATTCATCAGCCCCAACGACCGAGGGTTCTGCGCGTCCGAACGCACGGCGCATGGGCGATGCGTGCGCCGGCACGCCTGCCCGGCCCGTTTCCGACTTGACCCCCAACGCCACGCCGCGAGGCGCAGAGCGCGGCATTCGCTACGGAGACCCGCGTGACTAATCACAACCTCCATCCCGTCTGGAGCAAGGCCCTCGGGCTGAACCCCCAGCCTGCGGCCGAGACGCCGCAACCGGCTGCCACCGCCGTCGCCCCATCGGCGGCGGCGGACGGTTGGCACGTCATCCGGGCTCTAAATCCACGTCCCGGCGCCCCCGTCACGATCAGGAAGCAGTTCGGGCCGCAGATCTGGGTCAGCACGACCGTTCGCCCCGGCGACCCGCGCTACCCCGCTGACTTGCAAGCCTGAACCCTCACCCCCCTGGAGCCATCATGAACCTGATTTCTCAACTCAAAACCGCCTCCAAGAAGTCGGCCAAGCCCGCCGCGCCGGCCATCGAACCGCCCGCGCCGACCGTGCCAGACGTGCCAGCGGTGCCAGCCAGTCCCGCCGACGACATTCGAGATCTGGATGCGCTGGCGGCCATGCTGCAGCAACTGCAAGCGCGCAACCAGCAGTACCAAACCGCGATCAACGCGCTGATTGCCGCCCGTCGCGTCGTCAATGGCTGGGACCCCAAGCCCGAACCGGATCTGATCTGGTCGGTACGCCGCGAAGTACTCGAAGCCATGGGGGACCGGGAGGCCTTGGCGCAGTTCGACCAAGAGCATGCAGAGAAGATCGCTGCTGAGCAGGCCGCGCGCCGGGCCGCTGCCCAACTCGTACTGGAGGCACCGGCACGCGCGAAGGCCCTGGAGGAGTACATCGTCGACCTTGCCGCCGAGATGGCCCGCGACGTCGATGAGGTCTTCATCCACGAGGAGATGAAGCGCGTATTCCAGCCCAGCGCAGAACGGATGCTGACGGCGGCACGTGCCTTCGTTCAGGCCTGGCAGGAGATGAGGACCGTCGAGTCGACGCTGAAAGGCTCCCTGCGTCTGGCCCATTACAGCATTCAGGGTGACCGCAACACGGGTTACGACATGACCCTGATCGGCAAGCCCAACCAGGGGGATCTGCTGCCCAACCTGATCGAGGGGCTCGCGTTCTCGGATCTGGCCGAGCTGAACCGGCAGTACCACGGACTGGACGATGCGCTAGCACGGCAGATCTCGCAGCGCCTGAAGGAATACGGCATTTCACCCGGAGTGCTGTACGTCTATCACCCCGGCGCTGCGAGTGACGAGCGCCCGATCTACGCACCCGATCCGAATCCCCCGAGCAAGCGCCCGCAGGAGATCCCTTTCGCTGCGGCGACCGTGGTCACGATCAACAACTGACGGCGTTCCGAGCCCGCCGGGCAGAGCCTGGTTTTGACTTGGCTTCTGCTCGGCACAGCGCGTTCATGGAGGTCCGCAAACCCCTCTTGGAGAAAGCAATGAGCACCCACCAAACCCTGCGCGTACAGGTCACCGACACCAACCACCGTCCCCGCGGCGTGATGACCATCCAAGCCGACTTCGATCACATCGGCCCCTACCGCGTGGTGCACGACGGGCGCACGTACTGGTTCACCGGCAAATCCGGCACGCACTGCGCCAGCGGTGTGGCCACGCGCGAGATGGCAACCGCCAACGAGGAGCGCCTGTGGATCACGCTGGGCGGCACCGCCGTGTGGGAGGACTGAGATCATGACGGATCCGCAACACACCATCGCGGCGCAGTTGGCAGCCCTGCCCTCCATGCGGATGACGGAGCTCTGGGCACTGTGGGACCAGCACTTCCCGCGGCGGCCCAGCCACCACAATCGCAACTACGTCGAGTCGCGCCTGGCGTACCGCATCCAGGAACAGGCCTACGGGGCGCTGCCGACCAACGTGCGCAAGATGCTGGTCGAGGCCGGCGCCAAACACTCCAAGATCAAGACCCACGTCGGGCGCGGCACACAGACGCTGCTGATGCCCGGCACGACGCTGATCCGCGAATGGGAGGAGCGCGAATACCGCGTGACGGTCACCCCGGAGGGGCTCTACGCCCTCGATGGTCACCTCTTCAAGAGCCTGTCGGCGGCGGCACGCCACATCACGGGCACGCGTTGGAATGGGCCGAAGTTCTTCGGCCTGCGCGACGGCAAGGGGGGTGAGCAATGAATGCGCCCCTGCAGGTGCCACCAAGGCGCTGCGCGGTGTACTGCCGCGTTTCCAGCGACGAACGACTGGACCAATCCTTCAACTCCATCGATGCGCAGAAGGAAGCGGGCCACGCCTTCATCAAGAGCCAGGGCCATGAGGGCTGGATTGCCGTTACCGACGACTACGACGACGGCGGTTACTCCGGCGGCAACATGGAGCGGCCCGCCCTGCGTCGCCTGATGGCCGATATCCAAGTGGGCAAGATCGACATCATCGTCGTCTACAAGATCGACCGCCTCAGTCGCTCGCTGGCCGATTTCGCGCGGATGGTCGATGTCTTCGATCGCCACCGCGTCAGCTTCAGCGCCGTCACCCAGCAGATCAACTCGGCGACCTCGATGGGCCGCCTGATGCTCAACGTCCTGCTCTCCTTCGCACAGTTCGAGCGCGAGGTCACCAGCGAGCGGATCCGGGACAAGATCGCGGCGAGCAAGGCCAAGGGGATGTGGATGGGCGGACCGCTGCCACTCGGTTACGACGTCCGCGACCGGATGCTGGTGGTGAACGAGACCGAGGCGGCCTTGGTGCGCCGCATCTTCGCCGACTTCGTCGCGATGCGTTCGGCCACGCTGATGGTCAAGGCCTACGTCACGGAAGGCGTGGGGACCAAGCGTGGCAAGTCCTTCACCAAGCAGACCATCTACAAGATGCTGAACAACCGGGTGTACCTCGGGGAGATCGTCCACAAGGGGCAGAGCTTCACCGGCCAGCACCCAGCCATCATCACCCCGGCACAGTGGGACGCGGTGCATGCGCTGATCGCCACTGACGGCGTCGAGCGGCGGCGTGAAACCAATGACCGGATGCGCGAGCCGGTGCTGCTGCGCGGACTGTTGTTCACGCCCGATGGCGAACGGTTGGTGCCCAGTTTCACGGTCAAGCGGGGCAAGACCTATCGCTACTACACCCCGGTCAAGCACCGTCGGTTCGGCTCTTGGGCCAGCCAACATGGCTCCTTGCCCGCTGGACCGATCGAGGCGCTGGTCGTCGAACAGATCATTGCCGCACTGTCGGCGCCGCACGTGGTGCAGTCGGTGTGGGATCGGATTCGGGAAACCCACCCGGAGATGTCCGAAGCCGAGGTGGTGCTGCCCATGCGCCGGCTGGCCACGATGTGGGCGCAGTTGTTCCCCGCCGAGCAGTGCCGGCTGGCGCAACTGCTCATCGAGCGCGTGGTGATCGCCGACGGCGGCCTGGAAGTCTTCTGGCGGGATCAGGGCTGGCCGGAATTGGCGGCCGAGTTGGCGCCCGGAACCATCGGTGCCGAGTTGCAGGAACTGGAGGAGTCCCTGTGAAACCCAGGATCACGGCGACGGGTGCCCCGATCGCCCGCGAGCGTCGAGATGGCGGGGAAATCAAGCTGTCGACCTTCATCCCGTTGAAGATCCGCAAGCGTGGCACCCGCAAGGTGGTGGTGCGCCCAGATGGAGACGTCACTGCACCGGGCACGGCAGACACCCAGCACGATGCGCCCCTGATGGTGGCGCTGACCCGGGCGTTCTACTGGCAGCAGCTACTCGACGACGGCGTGCTCGGCAGCGGCAATGAGATCGCCAAACGCGAGGGCCTGCACCACTCCACGGTCAACGAACTGCTCCGACTGACGCTGCTGGAGCCCGCCATCATCCAGACCATCCTGGCCGGAAAGCAGCCCCGGTGCATGAGCCTGCTGTGGTTCCAGCACAACCCACTGCCGCGTGACTGGACGGCGCAGCGGGAGGTGCTGGCAGGGTTCGATGCCTGACCGCTAGCCTTGGTTGACGACGAAATTCCGCGCGTAAGCCCTTGATTCTTAGAGACCGCGCATTGCGCCTACCCGCAGCACAAACGGAGAAAAGAGACGGCGCTGGCCGAGAAAGGGGCCCGTTGCAGGCGTTTCGGCAGGCGACCACCCGCAGCACGGATCGCCGGAACCCCGCGCTACGCGGGGGACGCACCAAAAGGAAAGGGCCCGGAGAAAATCCGAGCCCTTGAATATGGTGGACCGAAGGAGGATCGAACTCCCGACCTCTGCATTGCGAACGCAGCGCTCTCCCAGCTGAGCTATCGGCCCTGAAAGAGCGCGCATTATAGTGAGACCCCGCGCGAAAGGGAAGTGCCTTGCGCACATTTGCGCCGTTCGAGGCTACGTGTGCCCTTTGCAGGAGCGACGCGAGTCGCGATCCGGCGGTGGAGCGGTGATGAGGCGTCGGTGAAGGCTCGGAGGCCGTCATCGCGACTTGCGTCGCTCCTACGTGTGCCCTTTGCAGGAGCGACGCGAGTCGCGATCCGGCGGTGGGGCGGTGATGAGGCGTCGGCGAAGGCTCGGAGGCCGTCATCGCGACTTGCGTCGCTCCTGCGGGGCAGGTAGCGCGAGGGCGCGGCAGGGCTAGTCAGTTGCGCCGGAGCCGACGGCGGCGCGGCCGAGGCGGTCGGCGACGGCGCGCCAGCCGGGGCCGCCGGGGAGCGCCTCGATCAGGATGAAGTCGGCGCCGACGCCGTCGAGGGCGCGCAGGCTGGCGTACAGGCCCTGGGCGTAGGCGGCGGGATCGGCCGGAAGGCTGCGCCAGCTCAGGCGGGCGTCACGCGGATCGGAGGTGGAGTGGGCGAGCACTGCGACGCGGCTGCCCTCACCCGCCAGCGCGGCGGCCTCGTCGGCGAGCAGCGCGGGCTCGACCAGGCGCAGCGGGGTGCGCGGGGCGTAATGGGCGGCGAGTGCGCCGGAGACGCGCGGAGCGGGCTGCGCTGCATCGGCTGCGGCGTTGGGGGCGGCGGCTTCCGCGAGTCCGGATGCGTCGCCGCACTGCCCTGCCCGCGCGGAAGCGGTTTCCGCGACCGACTCGCCCGGCACCCGCGGCCGGCGGCCGATGACGCGCGCGATGTCCTCGGGCGTGATCGCGCCCGGGCGCAGGATCTCCGGCACGTCGCGCGAGAAGTCGAGGATGGTGGATTCGATGCCGACCGCGCAGGCACCGCCGTCGAGGATCATCGCCACGCGCTCGCCGAGTTCTTCATGCACATGCGCGGCGGTGGTGGGGCTGATACGGCCGAAGCGGTTGGCGCTGGGCGCGGCCAGCCCGCCGTCGAAGGCCCGCAGCAGGGCGAGCGCGACCGGGTGCGCGGGCACGCGCACGCCGACCGTGTCCTGCCCGCCGGTGACTTCGTCGGGTACGTCGGGTGTGCGCTTCAGGATCAGCGTCAGCGGGCCGGGCCAGAAGGCGCGCGCGAGCGCGAGCGCGTCCTTGGGGATGGCGGCGGCCCACTGCGGCAGGTGCTCGACCGAGGGCAGGTGCACGATCAGCGGGTGGTCGGCGGGACGGCCCTTGGCGGCAAAGATCTTCTTCACCGCCTCGGGGTCGAGCGCGTCGGCGGCCAGCCCGTAGACCGTCTCGGTCGGCATGCCGACGAGTTCGCCCGCACGCAGCAGGGCAGCAGCCTCGGCGATCGCGGCGGGCGTGGAGGATTCGATGCGGCCGCGCCGTCCGGCCCCGGGGGTACTCATCGGCCGGCGCTCACTCGTCGCGGATGCCGATCGCGGCACGCGCGGCGAGCGCGCGCTCGAGCACCACGGCGGCATCGTCGCCGATCACCACGAAATGGCCCATCTTGCGCCCCGGGCGGGCGTGGTGCTTGCCGTAGAGATGCAGGCGCAGGCCGGGCACCGCGTGCAGCACCGACCAGTCGGGCTCGCGGTAGGCACCATGGCCCTTGCCATCCTCGTACCACAGCTCGCCAAGCAGATTCACCATCACCGCCGCCGAATGCTGGCGCGGAGTGGCCAGCGGCAGGCCGCACAGCGCCCTCACCTGCTGCTCGTACTGGCTGGCGTCGCAGGCGTCGATGGTGTGGTGGCCGCTGTTGTGCGGGCGCGGGGCCATCTCGTTCACCACCAGCTCGCCGCGGCAGACGAAGAACTCCACCCCCAGCGTGCCGACGTAGCCGAGCTTGCCGGCGATGCGCTCGGCGATCTCCTGCGCGCTCAGTTGCGTACCCTCACTGGGGAAGGCCGACGCGCGCGCCGGCGCGATGGTCACATCCAGGATGCCGTTGCGGTGGCGGTTCTCGCCGGCCGGGAAGGCGCGCACCGTGCCCGCCTCGTCGCGCGCCAGCACCACCGACACTTCGTAGTCGAGCGCCAGCATCTTCTCCAGCACGCAGGGTTCGCCCTTGAAGTGCTGGAAGGCGGCCACCGCCGCGTCGCGGTCGGCGACGCGGGCCTGGCCCTTGCCGTCGTAGCCGAAGCGCGCGACCTTGAGGATGGCGGGGAACAGCCCGGCATTGGCGGCGCGCACGTCGTCCTCGCTGCGGATGACCGCGAACGGCCCATGCGGCAGGCCGTTGTCGGCGAGGAAGGTCTTCTCGGCGATGCGGTTCTGGCACACCGCGACCGCGCCCGCCGCCGGATGCACCGGGATGAACTTGGCGAGGTAGTCGAGCGTGTCGGCGGGGACGTTCTCGAACTCGGTGGTCACCGCCGCGCATTCGTTGCCCAGGGTGTCGAGGGCGACGTAGTCGTCGTAGGCGGCGACCAGGTGGCGGTCGGCGACGAGGCCGGCGGGGCTGTGCGGGTCGGGGTCGAGCACCCAGACCTTGTAGCCCATCTCGTGCGCGGCCGAAACGAAAAAGCGACCGAGCTGGCCGCCGCCGAGCATGCCGAGGGTGGCTGGCGGGAGGATCATGCTGCGGCTCTCAATCCAGGCTCATGTCGAGCACCGCCTGGGTCTGGCGGGCACGGAAGTCGGCGAGTCTCTGCGCCAGCGCGACGTCCTCGACGGCCAGCAGCGCCACCGCGAACAGGCCCGCGTTGGCCGCGCCCGCCTCGCCGATGGCGAAGGTGGCGACCGGGATGCCCTTGGGCATCTGCACGATCGAGAGCAGCGAATCCTGCCCCGAGAGCGCCTTCGACTGCACCGGCACGCCCAGCACCGGCAGCGTGGTCTTGGCCGCGACCATGCCCGGCAGGTGGGCCGCACCGCCCGCGCCCGCGATGATCGCCTTGAGCCCGCGGCTGCGCGCGGCCTCGGCGTATTCGAACATCAGGTCGGGCGTGCGGTGGGCGGAGACGACCTTGGCCTCGAAGGGCACGCCGAAGTCTTCCAGCATCTTCGCGGCGGCCTTCATCGTGGGCCAGTCGGAGTTGGAGCCCATGATGATGCCGACGATGGGTTGGGTTTCGCTCATCTCGCAATCCTGAAAGGAAATAGGGGACAGACCCCGATTCTTCGCGGGTGAATAGGGGACAGCCCCCTATTTCCCGGCCGTGCGTTCGGCGGAAATCACCGTGTTTTCCAGCAGCATGGTGATCGTCATCGGCCCCACGCCGCCCGGCACCGGGGTGATCGCGCCGGCCACTTCCCTGGCCGACTCGAAATCCACGTCGCCACACAGCTTGCCGGCGTCGGGACCGTCCTGGAGGCGATTGATGCCGACGTCGATCACGGTGGCGCCCGGCTTGATCATGTCGCCGGTAACGAAGCGCGGCTTGCCGATTGCCGCCACCAGGATGTCGGCGCGGCGGGTGTGGAACGCGAGGTCCTTGGTCTTCGAGTGGCACACGGTGACCGTGGCGCCCGCGTTGGTCAGCAGCGTGGCCATCGGCTTGCCGACGATGTTCGAGCGCCCGATGACCACCGCCTCGGCGCCCTGCACCGGCACGCCGGCGGTCTCCAGCATCTTCATCACACCGTGCGGCGTGCACGGGATAAAGGCCTCGCGGCACTGCGACAGGCGGCCGACGTTCTCGGCATGGAAACCGTCGACGTCCTTCTTGAGGTCGATGGCCTCGAGCACCGCGGTCTCGTCGAGATGCTTGGGCAGCGGCAGTTGCACCAGAATGCCATGTACCGAGGGGTCGGCGTTGAGCTCGGCCAGCTTGGCCATGACCTCTGCCTGGGTGGCGGTCTCGGGGTAGTCGAAGCGCAGCGAGCGGATGCCGGCCTTCTCACAGCCGGCGACCTTGTTGCGCACATAGACGGCCGAGGCCGGATCGGCGCCGACCAGCATGACCGCGAGGCAGGGTTGCACGCCACGCGCCGTGAGCGCAGCCGCACGTTCGGCGATTTCGCCGCGCACGCGCGCGGACAGCGCGTTGCCGTCGATGATGCGAGCGGTCATCCTTCAAGCCCCCGAAAAAACCAGGGATTTTACAGCATCGCAGCGACGGCGGCCCGCACAGCGCTCAACGCCCCGCGCCGAGCGCCGGGCACTTGAGGCCGAGGGCGGTGATGCGGCCCTTGTCGCCCATCTCGCGCACGGTGAGCACGAAGGCGCCGATGTCGACGCGGTCGCCGACCACGGGCGGGCGGCCGAGGCGAACAGCGAGCAGTTCGCCCATCGCCAGCTCGCGCTCGGCCTCCTCGATGCGCAGCCCGTAGGCGTCGGCGAGGTCGCTCGCGCGGCTGCCGGGATCGACCACGAACTCGCCGAAGAAGCTGGCGTTGGCGTTGAGCTCGCCACGGCTGCCGGCGAAGCTGCGGGCGAGCTGCTCGGAGATCTCGTCGGGCGCGATCATCCACACCGAGTCGCCGGGGTGCAGGCGAGTGTCGGGGGTCAGGCGGTGCAGGCTGCCGGCGCGCACCAGGGCCACGCAGCGCACATCGTGGCCGGGGTGGTCGCCACCGAGCTCGTCGGGGTGGCGCCCCTCGGCCTTGGCGCCGGCCTCGACGCAGAACTCGAGCATGTCCACCGCAGCCGCATCGCCCACCCAGACCTCGCGCTTGTCGCGCGGCTCGTCGCGCGGCGGCACCTCAACGCCCAGCCGACGCGCCGCCAGCGGGACCGTCGCCCCCTGCACCAGCAGCGACAGCAGCACGACCGCGAAGGCGACGTTGAACAGCAGCTGCGAATCGGGCACGCCCATCACCACCGGCACGATCGCCAGCGTCACCGGCACTGCGCCGCGCAGCCCCACCCAGCTCACGTAGAGCAGCTCATTACGCGGATAGCGGAAAGGCGCCAGCCCGATCGCCACCGCGACCGGACGCGCCACCAGCGTGAGGAACACCGCCATCGCGAAGGCCTCGGTGGCGTAGTCGAGCATCTTCGATGGCGTCACCAGCAGCCCCAGCACCACGAACATGCCGGCCTGGGCGAGCCAGGCCAGGCCGTCCATGACCCGCAACACATGCTCGGTGGCGTGGCTGCGACGGTTGCCGACCACCACGCCGGCGAGATACACCGCGAGGAAGCCGCTGCCGCTCATGAGGTTGGTGGCGGCGAAGATGAGCGTTCCGCCGGACAGGATCAGCAGCGCGTACAGCCCGTCGGGCAGCGTCAGCCGCGCCATCAGCCGCGACAGCACCCACCCGCCCGCGAGCCCGAGGACGGCACCGAGCCCGAGCTGGCTCGTCAGCATCCACACGAAGCCGCCTACGCTGGCAGTCTCGGGCTGCAGCAGCATGCCCACCAGTGCGGTGACGAGCAGGATCGCCATCGGGTCGTTGGCGCCGGACTCGATCTCGAGCGTGGCCTGCACGCGCTCGTTGAGCCGCACGCCGCTGTTGCGCAGGAGCGCGAACACCGCCGCCGCATCGGTGGAGCCGACGATCGCGGCGAGCAGCATGCCGAGCCGCCAGTCGACATCGAGGATCCAGGTGGCGAAGAGCCCGAGCAGGCCCGCGGTGCCGATCACCCCCCAGGTGGCCAGCACCGCCGCCGGCTTGAGCGCGACGCGGAAGCTGCTCACCCGGGTGCGCAGGCCGCCGTCGAGCAGGATGACCGAGAGTGCCGCCTGCCCGATGAGGGAGGCGATGAAGAAGTCCTCGAAGACGATGCCGCCCGGCCCGTCCTCGCCGGCGAGCATGCCGACCCCAAGAAAGAGCAGCAGCAGCGGCAGGCCGAGCCGGGCCGAGATGGTGCTGGCAAGCACGCTGATGAACAGCAGCAGGCCGGTGAGCAGGAAGAGCGCGTTGATTCCGGTCATGCGGAGGCGAGGTTGGGGTTCGGCCGGTTGGGAGGGCGTTCGGCAAGACGGGGCGCACGCGGCAGCCCCCCACTGCGGAGAGGTGCGGACGGGCGAAAGTTCCTGCGCGTGCCCGCGCGGATGTCGCGCAGCGAAGCGCGCCGAGGTCAGCGCGTGGAGGCGCCGGGCTCGAGCGCGACCACGTGCTGCACGAGCTCGGCCAGCGAGTGCGCCCCCATCTTCTCCATCACGCGCGCGCGATGCACCTCGACGGTCTTGATGCTGATGCCGAGCACGTCGGCGATCTGCTTGTTGAGCTTGCCGACGATGATCAGCTCGAGCACCTCGCGCTCGCGCTGGGTGAGCTGCCCGAGCCGGCGCGCCGTGTCGGCCTCCTGCAGGCGGCGGTCGCGGGTCTCGCGCTCGAGGCGCAGGCACTGCTCGACCACGCGCAGCATCTCGCGTTCGCCGAAGGGCTTCTCGACGAAATCCACGGCACCCTGCTTGAGCGCGGACACCGCCATCGGCACGTCACCGTGGCCGGTGATGAACACCACCGGCAGGCCGCAGCGCCGCCGCCCGAGCTCCTCGAAGACCTCCAGCCCGCTCATGCCCGGCATGCGCACGTCGAGCAGCACGCAGCCGGTCATCCCGGGCGTGCACGCGGCGAGGAAGGCCTCGCCCGACTCGTGCACCGAGACCGCGTGGCCGTTGGCCTCCAGCATCCAGGCGAGCGAGTCGCGCAAGGCTTCGTCGTCGTCGACGACATGTACGATCTGGTCAGGCGCTGCGGGCACTGCGCTCAATTGCGGACTCCGTCGGCAGGGTAAACGTGAATATGGTACCGCCTTCGGGGTTGGCGTCGACCAGCAATCTGCCGTTGTGGAACTCGACGATCGAGCGGCAGATGTTGAGCCCCATGCCCATGCCCTCGGCCTTGGTGGTGTAGAAGGGCGTGAACAGCTGCGCCCTGCCCTCCTCGCTGATGCCGTGGCCGCGGTCGATCACCGCGACCTCGACCGCGTCCGCGCCGACGGTGCGCACCCGCACCGTCAGCACGCGCGCCTCGGGCAAGGCGTCGGCCATGGCGTCGAGGCCGTTGCGGATCAGGTTGAGCAGCACCTGCTCGATCATGATGCGGTCGGCGTACACCGGCGGCAGCCCGGGCTCGAGCTCCGTGTGGATGCGGATGCGGGTGCGGTGGGCGTCGATGTCGGCGAAGCCGATCGCGTCCTCCAGCACCTCGACGAGGTCGACCGCGCAGCGCTGCGGCTCGCTCTTCTTCACGAACTCGCGCACGCGGCGGATGATCTTGCCGGCGCGCTCGGCCTGGAAGCTCGCCTTCTGCATTGCCGCGAGCACGTCCTCGGTCCTCGCCTTGCCCGACTGCAGCCGCGTCACCGAACCGGCGCAGTAGTTCGCGATCGCCGCCAGCGGCTGGTTGAGCTCGTGCGCCAGCGTCGAGGCCATCTCGCCCATGGTGATCAGGCGCGAAGTGCGCTGCAGGCGCTCCTCCTGCTCGCGCGCCACCGCGGCGGTCTGCTTGCGGTCGGTGATGTCGGTGGCGATCCCCATGCGCACCACGCGCCCGTCCACCCAGCGTGTGGCCTGCTCGCGCACGTGGTACCAGCGCCCCGACTGCGGGTGCAGCAATTCGCCGTCGAAGAGCTCGCGCGGCACGTCGGCGGGCGACAGGTTGCGCGGATCGACGCGGTAGTCGCCGCGCTCGGGCTGCGGCACCGCCACCCCGCGCACGGTGCGCCCGACCGCGTCGAAACCATGGATGCGCTTGAAGGCGAGGTTGGCGAAGAGGATCTCGTCGGTGCGCGCGTCGGCCACGAACACCGCGGCGTCGAGGCCGTCGAGCACCGCCTCGAAGCGCTCGTGCGCCGACTCGAGCGCGGCGCGCACGCGCTTGGGCTCGGTGATGTCGGTGATCGAGGCCATCCAGCCGGTCTGCCGGCCGGTGAGGTCGATCAGCGGGGAAAGGTAGAAGCGCGCATCGAAGCGCTCGCCGTTCTTGCGCAGGATGCGCATCTCGAAGCCGCTGCGCGGCGCGCGCCCCGACAGGGTCATCGACAGGTTGCGCTCGCATTCGGCGAGCTGCTCGGGTGGCCAATAGGGAAAGGGCGGCCCGGCGCCGACGAGCTCGTCCTCGTCGAAGCCGATCATGCGGCAGAAGGCGGTGTTCACATAGATGATGCGTCCCGACAGGTCGATCGCGCGCAGGCCGGTGACGACCGAGTCCTCCATCGCCTTGCGGAAGGCGGACTCGGCGCGCAGCGCGTCCTCGGTGGCCTTGCGTCCGGTGACGTCGTGCGCCACGGCGTAGACCAGACGCTCCTCGCGTACCGGGTTGATGCTCCACATCAGCCATTTGTAGCTGCCGTCGGCACAGCGGCAGCGCGTCTCGAAGCGCACCGGTTCGCCGCCGGCGAGGCGGCGCAACATCGCCAGCGTCTCGGAAACGTCCTCGGGATGCACGAAGTCGATCAGCGAGCACCCGGGCAGGCTCCGGGGGTCGTGCCCGAGCACGCGCTCGAAGGCCGGGTTGCAGCGCCCGAAACGACCATCGAGATCGATGACGCACAAGAGGTCGAGCGAAAGGTCGAAGAGCTGGTCGCGCTCCTTCTCCACCCGCACCCGGCGCTGCACGTGGCGGCGCAGCGTCCACAGGCTCCACAGCACCAGCAGCGACAGCCCCACGATGAGCACCGCCGGCAGGTAGCGCAGCACCGCCCCACCGGGCCGGAAGGCCATCGCCTGCAGCGCGAGGCCGTTGCCCGGCGGATCGAGCGCGAGGGTAAGCGAGAGCGCCTCCTGCGCGGGCGGCAGGGCCGAGCTGAGGGTCAGCACGCCGCCATCGCGGTCGAGCACCGCAAGCCGGTATTTTTCGGCAAAGCGCGCCGGCACCAGCCGGCTCAGCATGCGCTCGATCGAATACACGGCGACGATCGCACCGAGCGAATCGCCGCGCCGCAGCACGGGCGCGTACACCTCGATCACCGCGCTGCCGCGCGCGTCGATGTAGGGCCGGCCGTAGGTCAGGCGGGCGGACAGGGCGCTGTTCTGGAAGGCCTCCACCTGGTCATCCACGAGGATCTCGCCGGCGAGCAGGTCACGGGTGTCGAAGGGCGCCGACCAGGCGATCACGTGCTCGCGGTCCACCCAGGCGAGGTTGGCGAGCGCGGGGTTGATCGCCAGATGCTCGTTGGCGCGCAGCTGGAAGTCGTCGTGGTCGAGCGTGCCCGCCGACAGGTCGCGCGCGAGCTGGACGAGAAACTCCTCGGTGGTGAGCATGGCGCGCCGGATCGACTGCTCGGTCCACTGCAGGTCGCGCGCGAGCGCGTCGCGCTCGACCGCGGTCTCGCGCGCCTGCAGCAGCCAGACGACCGCGAGCATCGACAGCGCGAGCACGGTCACCGCGAGATAGGGCATGGCCCAGTACCAGCGCGACAGGGTCGCCCGGGCGGCGGCGGAGGCTTGCATGGAGGATGGCCGGACGAGCGGCGCGGGGAGGCGGATCGGGAGCAGGATTGTTGTCGAGCGCGACCGCCCGCGTCATCCGGTGTAACCCTGATCGGGGGACGCATACCCGGTGTGGATGCGGCAGCGCAGCAGACGGCGATGGGGTTTCCGCCAATTTGTGCGCTTGTTCACGCTGCCTACAGTGCAAGGATGAAACCCTTCCTCGCGCTGCTCGGGCGCGCCTTCGTGACGCTTCTGCTCCTGGCGCCGCAGTTGTCGGCACAGGCCGTCCCGGCAGAGGCCGTGGGCGCGGGCGCACGCCCGAGCGGCGGCGAGCGGGCACCGATCCGGGTGGGCGTGTCGGGGCCCTTCTCCGGTCCGTCGGCGCCGATGGGGCTGTCGATGCGCGAGGGCATCCGCATCGCCGCCGAGGAGCTCAACGCCGGCGGCGGCCTGCTCGGTCGGCGCATCGAGCTCGTCGAGCGCGACGACGAGGCGAGCAACGAGCTTGGTGCGCAGATCGTGCGCGACTTCATCCATCGCGAACGTGTCACCGCCGGACTGGGCATCGTCAATACCGGTGTCGCGCTCGCCAGCCAGCGCCATTACCAGATGGCGCGCATCCCGGTGATCACCTCGGTCGCCACCGGCTCGCTGATCACCAAGCAGTTCCAGCCCCCCGATTTCACCGAGAACTACGTGTTCCGCGTCTCCGCCAGCGACACCTTGCAGGCCGCGGTGATCGTCGAGGAGGCTGTCGGCCGGCGCGGCCTGACCCGGCTCGCGATCCTGCATGACGCCACCAACTACGGGGTGCTGGGAAGCCAGGATCTCATCGCAGCCCTGGGCACGCGCGGGCGGACCGCGGTGGTGGTCGAGCGCTTCCAGTTGCGCGAGACCGACATGCGACCGCAGCTCGAACGCGCACGCGCCGCCGGTGCGCAAGCCGTGCTCACCTATGGCATCGGCCCCGAGCTCGCCCACATCGCCAACTCGATGGCCCGCCTCGGATGGCAGGTGCCGATCATCGGCAGCTGGACGCTGGCCATGTCGAGCTTCATCGAACTCGCCGGCCGCAACGCCGAGGGCGCACGCATGCCACAGACCTTCATCGCCGAGGCACGCAGCCCGGCGCAGGCGGCCTTCCTCGCGGCGTGGGAGCGCGCCACCGGCAGCGTGCGTATCCCGGTGCCACCGGCGGCCGCACAGGGCTACGACTCGATGCAGCTGCTCGCCGCGGCGATCCGCCAGGCCGGCAGCCTCGACGGTCCGCGCATCCGCGAGGCGCTCGAAAACCTGGATGCGGAGGTCGATGGCGTGATCATGCGCTATCGCCGCCCCTTCTCCCGCGACAACCACGAAACCCTGCGCAGCGCGCGCCAGATCCACCTCGGCGAGATCCGCGACGGCGCCGTGGTGTTCGCCCACGAGGCGGCGCCGGAGAGGCCGGGACCATGAGCGCGAGCGATCAGGGAGCCGATTTCGTGTTCACCAGGTGAAAACATATTGCACATTGCGAAAAGACGTTTTATATTTTGAAACGCTGACCGTGCGGCAGCCGGCATGGTCGTGCCCGTAACCAACAACCCGCCTGTCCCGCCAGACAGGAATCGCCAACTGAACGTCATGAGGAGACAAACCATGACCGGAATCAGCACCGTTCTCCCGCAAACCGACACGGATGCGCAGGAAACGAAGGAATGGCTGGACGCGCTCGCCGCCGTCGTCGAACACGAAGGCCCCGAGCGCGCCCACTACCTGATCGAGACCCTGATCGCCACGGCGCGCCAGGAGGGGGTGAACATCCCCTACTCGGCCACGACCGAGTACATCAACACGATTCCGGCCGAGCGCCAGCCGCCCTACCCGGGCGATCCGGATCTGGAGATCAAGATCCACTCCTACATCCGCTGGAACGCGATGGCGATGGTGGTGCGGGCGAACAAGGACACCAACGTGGGCGGTCACATCGCCTCCTTCGCCTCGGCGGCGGCGCTCTACGACGTGGGCTTCTCGCACTTCTGGCACGCGCCCTCCGAGGCGCACGACGGCGACCTGATCTACTTCCAGGGCCACTCGGTGCCGGGCGTGTATGCGCGCGCGTTCATGCTGGGCCGTCTGACCGAAGAGCAGATGGACAGCTTCCGCCAGGAAGTGGGCGGCAAGGGCATCTCGTCCTACCCGCACCCCTGGCTGATGCCCGACTTCTGGCAGTTCCCCACCGTGTCGATGGGCCTGGGTCCGCTGTGCGCGATCTACTCGGCGCGCTTCATGAAATACCTGGCCAGCCGCGGCCTGATCGATCCGGCACGCGCGCAGCAGCGCAAGGTGTGGGCCTTCCTGGGCGACGGCGAGACCGACGAGGTCGAATCGCTGGGCGCGATCGGCATGGCCGGCCGCGAGGGCCTGGACAACCTCGTCTTCGTGATCAACTGCAACCTGCAGCGCCTCGATGGTCCGGTGCGCGGCAACGGCAAGATCATCCAGGAGCTCGAGTCCGAGTTCCGCGGCGCGGGCTGGAACGTCATCAAGGTGATCTGGGGCACGCACTGGGACGCGCTCTTCGCCCGCGACAAGAAGGGCATCCTCAAGCAGCGCATGATGGAGTTGTGCGACGGCGAGTATCAGACCTTCAAGGCCAAGGACGGCGCCTACGTGCGCGAGCACTTCTTCAACACGCCCGAGCTGCGCGCGCTGGTGGCCGACTGGACCGACGAGCAGGTGTGGAACCTGAACCGCGGCGGCCACGATCTCTTCAAGATCTTCTCCGCCTACAAGGCCGCCAACGAGCACAAGGGGCAGCCCACGCTGATCCTGGCCAAGACCATCAAGGGCTTCGGCATGGGCCAGGCCGGCGAGGCGATGAACATCTCGCACCAGCAGAAAAAGATGGACGTCGAGGCCATCCGCCGCTTCCGCGACCGCTTCGGCCTGCCGGTGCCCGACGACCAGCTCGAGGCACTGCCCTACCTGAAGTTCGCCGAGGACTCGCCCGAGCACAAGTACCTGCTCAAGCACCGCATGGACCTGGGCGGCTTCCTGCCGCAGCGCCGGCGCAAGGCCGCCGCGCTCGAGATCCCGGGCCTGGACACCTTCGCCGCGCTGCTCAAGGCCTCGGGCGAAGGCCGCGAGCTGTCGACCACCATGGCGGTGGTGCGCATCATGAACACGCTGTTGAAGGACAAGCAGATCGGCAAGCATGTCGTGCCGATCGTCCCGGACGAAAGCCGCACCTTCGGCATGGAGGGCATGTTCCGCCAGTACGGCATCTGGAACCAGCAAGGCCAGAACTACGTGCCGGAAGACCATGACCAGCTCATGTTCTACAAGGAGAGCAAGACCGGTCAGGTGCTGCAGGAAGGCATCAACGAGGCCGGCGCGATGGCCGACTGGATCGCCGCGGGCACCGCCTACAGCGTGCACAACGTGCAGATGATCCCGTTCTACATCTTCTATTCCATGTTCGGCCTGCAGCGCACCATGGACCTGTGCTGGGCGGCCGCCGACCAGCGCACCCGCGGCTTCCTGATCGGGGGCACCGCCGGGCGCACGACCCTGAACGGCGAGGGCCTGCAGCACGAGGACGGCCACAGCCTGATCATGGCCAACATGATCCCCAACTGCATCAGCTACGACCCGACCTTCCAGTACGAGGTCGCGGTGATCGTGCAGGACGGCCTGCGCCGCATGTTCGCCGAGCAGGAGGACGTGTATTACTACATCACGGTGATGAACGAGAACTACGAACATCCCGAGATGCCGGTTGGCGCCGAGGCCGACATCCTCAAAGGCCTGTACCTGTTCCGCCAGGGCGGCCAGGCCAAGACCCCGCGCGTGCAGCTGATGGGTTCGGGCACGATCTTCCGCGAGGTGATCGCCGCCGCCGAGCTGCTCAAGGCCGACTGGGGCGTGGAGTCGGACATCTGGGGCGCGCCCAGCTTCAACGAGCTGGCCCGCAACGGCCACGACGTCGAGCGCTGGAACCTGCTGCACCCGATGGAAGAGCCGCGAAAGACCCACGTGCAGCAGAAGCTCGCCGGCTTCGCAGGCCCAGTCGTCGCCGCCACCGACTACATCCGCATGTTCCCCGAGCAGATCCGCGCGCAGCTCGACCGCACTTACGTCACGCTGGGCACCGACGGCTTCGGCCGCTCCGACACCCGCGAGCAGCTGCGCCACTTCTTCGAGGTGGATCGCCACTGGGTGACGCTGGCCGCGCTGAAGGCGCTGGCCGACGAGGGCACGATCGGCCGCGACAAGGTCGCCGCGGCGATGGTCAAGTACCAGCTCGACCCGTCCAAACCGAACCCGATGTCGGTCTGAGCGCGCAAGGAGACTGAGAACATGAGCCAACTCATTGAAGTGAAAGTACCCGACATCGGCGATTTCGACGCGGTGCCGGTGATCGAGCTGTTCGTGAAGGTGGGCGACACCATCAAGGTCGACGACGCGATCGCGACGCTCGAATCCGACAAGGCCACCATGGACGTGCCGTCCTCGGCCGCCGGCGTGGTCAAGGAAGTGCTGGTCGCGATCGGCGACAAGGTGTCCGAGGGCACGGTGCTGATCAAGCTCGAGGCGGCGGGCGCCGCAGCGGCGGCCCCGGCGCCGGCTGCGGCCGCCGCACCCGCGTCCGCTGCAGCCCCCGCTGCCGCACCTGCAGCGGCGCCCGCTCCGGCAGCCCCCGCGGCGGCCGGTGGCGGCGTGGTCGAGGTGGTGGTGCCCGACATCGGCGACTTCGACGCCGTGCCCATCATCGAGCTGTTCGTGAAGGTGGGCGATACCATCAAGGTGGACGACGCGATCGCCACGCTCGAATCGGACAAGGCGACGATGGACGTGCCGTCGTCGGCCGCCGGCGTGGTCAAGGAAGTGCTGGTCGCCCTCGGCGACAAGGTCGGCCAGGGCAAGGTGCTGATCAAGGTCGAGACGGCCGCTGCGGGAGCAGCGGCAGGCGCGAATGCAGCGCCTGCGCCCGCTCCGCTCGCGGCAAGCGCCGCTCCTGCGGGCGCACCCGGCGCCGCCCCGCTCGCCGACGGCGGCCCGAGCGCGAGCGCCCCGACCTCGATGCCGGTCGCCTCGCCCGCCGCCCCGTCTGCGGTCACGCTCGGTGGCAAGGTGCATGCCAGCCCCTCGGTACGCGCGTTTGCGCGCGAGCTCGGCGTCGATCTCGGCCAGGTCAAGGCCACCGGTCCCAAGGGTCGTATCCTCAAGGAAGACGTCGCCGGCTTCATAAAGGCGGCGATGACGAGCGGCGTGGTCCCGGGCAAGACCCCGGCCGCCGCCGCGGCGGGCGCGAGCCTGGGTGGCGGGCTGGATCTGCTGCCGTGGCCCAAGGTCGACTTCGCCAAGTTCGGCGAGATCGAGGTCAAGCCGCTCTCGCGCATCAAGAAGATCTCCGGCCAGAACCTCGCCCGCAACTGGGTGATGATCCCGGCGGTGACCTACCACGAGGACGCCGACATCACCGACCTGGAAGCCTTCCGGGTGCAGATGAACAAGGAGTACGAGAAGTCGGGCAAGAAGCTCACCATGCTCGCCTTCATCATCAAGGCCTCGGTACGCGCGCTGCAGGAGTTCCCCGAGTTCAACACCTCGCTCGATGGCGACAACCTGGTCTACAAGAAGTACTTCAACATCGCCTTCGCGGCCGACACCCCCAACGGCCTGGTCGTGCCGGTGGTGAAGGATGCCGACAAGAAGAGCGTGTTCGACATCGCCGCCGAGACCGGCGCGCTCGCCAAGAAGGCGCGTGACGGCAAGCTCGGCCCGGCCGACATGTCGGGCGCGTGCTTCACGATCAGCTCGCTCGGCGGCATCGGCGGCACCTACTTCGCACCCATCGTCAATGCGCCCGAAGTGGCCATCCTCGGGGTGAACAAGTCGGTGATGAAGCCGGTGTGGGACGGCAAGGCTTTCGTGCCGCGCCTGACGCTGCCGATGTCGCTGACCGCGGACCACCGCGTCATCGACGGTGCGCTGGCCACCCGCTTCAACGTGTACCTCGCGCAACTGCTGGCGGACTTCCGCCGGGTGATGCTCTGACACGGTGAGGAGTGAGGCGTGAGGGGTCGGGGGGCGAAAAGCTCCTCCCCTCGACGCCTTCCTCTTCCGGAAACTCCTCACGAGGTGATGAAGATGAGTCAAATGATTGAAGTGAAGGTGCCCGACATCGGCGATTTCGATGCGGTGCCGGTGATCGAGCTGTTCGTGAAGGTCGGCGACAGCATCGCGGTGGACGATGCGATCTGCACGCTGGAATCCGACAAGGCCACGATGGACGTGCCCTCCTCCGCCGCGGGCGTGGTCAGGGAAGTGCTGGTCAACCTGGGCGACAAGGTCGGCGAGGGCGCGGTGCTGATCCGGCTCGAAGCCGCCAGTGCCGCTGCAGGAGCGGCGCAAGCCGCGAACACGGCGCCTGCCTCCCCGCCGGCCTCCGCACCTGCACCCTCCGCGGCTTCCGCCGCTCCTGCGGCCACGCCGAGCGCCGCCCCGGCGGCGGCGAGCCACGCCGGCGGCGCCGACGCCGAATACGACATGATCGTGCTCGGCGCCGGCCCGGGCGGCTACTCGGCGGCCTTCCGCGCCGCCGACCTCGGCCTCAAGACCGCGATCATCGAGCGCTATTCGACGCTCGGCGGCGTGTGCCTGAACGTGGGCTGCATCCCGTCCAAGGCGCTGCTGCACGTCGCGGCGGTGATCGAGGAGGCCGAGCACGTGCATACCGCCGGCATCCAGTTCGCCAAGCCCTCGGTCGACGTCGACGCGCTGCGCAAGCACAAGGACGGCGTGATCGGCAAGCTCACCGGCGGGCTCGCCGGCATGGCCAAGGCACGCAAGGTCGACATCCTGCGCGGCTACGGCAGCTTCCTCGACCCCAACCACCTCGAGATCGAGGAGACCACCGGCGCGAGCCAGGACAAGACCGGCGCGAAGAAGGTGGTGAAGTTCCACAACTGCATCATCGCCGCCGGCTCGGCCGCGGTGCACCTGCCCTTCCTGCCGCGCGACCCGCGCATCGTCGACTCCACCGGTGCGCTCGAGCTGCGTCAGGTGCCGGGCAAGATGCTGGTGATCGGCGGCGGCATCATCGGCCTGGAGATGGCCACGGTGTACTCGACCCTGGGCGCACGCATCGACGTGGTCGAGATGCTCGACCGCCTGATGCAGGGTCCGGACGCCGACGCCGTGAAGGTATGGGAGAAGCAGAACGCCCACCGCTTCGACAACATCATGCTCAAGACGAAGACCGTGGCGGTCGAGGCCAGGGACGACGGCCTGTGGGTGAAGTTCGAGGGCGAGAAAGCCCCCGCCGAGCCGGTGCGCTACGACATGATCCTGCAATCGGCAGGCCGTTCGCCCAACGGCAACAAGATCGGCGCCGAGAAGGCGGGCGTGATCGTCGGCGAGCGCGGCTTCATCCCGGTGGATGCGCAGATGCGCACCAATGTGCCGCACATCTTCGCGATCGGCGACATCGTCGGCCAGCCCATGCTCGCCCACAAGGCAGTGCATGAGGGGCACGTCGCCGCGGAAGTGGCAGCCGGCCATAAGGCGGCCTTCGACGCCACCGTGATCCCGGGCGTGGCCTACACCCATCCGGAAGTGGCCTGGGTCGGCTACACCGAGGCGCAGGCCAAGGCCGAGGGCAAGAAGGTCGATACCGCCAAGTTCCCGTGGGCGGCCAGCGGGCGCGCCATCGCCAACGGCGCCGACTACGGCTTCACCAAGCTGATCTTCGACGCCGAGACTCACCGCGTGATCGGCGGCACCATCGTCGGGCCGTCGGCCGGCGACATGATCGGCGAGGTCTGCCTGGCCATCGAGATGGGCGCCGACGCCACCGACATCGGCAAGACCATCCACCCGCATCCGACCCTGGGTGAGACGGTGGGCATGGCCGCCGAAGTGGCCCACGGCAGCTGCACCGACCTGCCACCGATGCGCAAGAAGTAAGCATTCGCGGGCAGCAGAAAAAACCCCGGTGCCGCTGTTGCGGGACCGGGGTTTTTTATCGTCTGAAGAATGACTCAGAACTTGTAGTTGATGCCCGCGTAGATCGAACGGCCCGCACCCGGGACCGGCGTGCCCCACAGCGGAACCGCGCCGACCGGGTTGCTGGTCATCGTCGTTCCCTGGCCGACATAGGCGCCGCCGAGCGGCAGGTAGTAGAACTTGTCGAACACGTTCTCCACGCCGAAGTCGACGCGCACCTGCTTCCAAGAATAGCTCGTCCGCAGGTTCACCAGGTTGTAGCCCGAGGTCTCCTGCTCGTTGCGCACCGCCGAGATGTCGTCCTTGGACTGTGCGGCGAACCACTCGAGCGCGTTGTCCCAGCCACCATGCTGGTGCGTCAGCGTGAGCTTCACGTTGAGCGGCATGATGTTGTAGAGGTTGTCGCCGGTCTCGCGGTTCTTGCCGTCGGTGTAGTTGAGCACCCCACGCAGCCCGAATTCGCCATAGGGCGTGCTCGCCAGCGGCATGCGGCCCGAGAGGTCGATGCCGTACAGGCGAGCCGACTGGTTGGCGAGCTGCAGGAAGACGAAGCTGTTGGTCGCGGAGAGATTGGCGGCCGAGCATGACCCGCCGAGACTCGTCGGACAGCGTACTGCATCGATGTAGTCGGTGACCCGCGAGTAGAACGGCGTCGCCTTCAGCTCCCATTTGCGGTCGATCGAGTGCCAGTCGAAGGTCGCCGATACGGTGCGCGCCTTCTCGGGCTCGAGGTTGATGTCGCCGATGTAACCGTTGCCGTCGCCGAACCAGTTCACCATCAGCATTTCCATGCCGCGGCTGTACCAGCTATAGCGCTCGTAGAGGCTGGGCGAGCGCACCTTGCGCGCGAAACCCACCTCCACGTCGAGCGTGGGATCGACGGTGTATTTGGCCAGCAGCGTCACATCCCAGTTGTTGTCCGTGCGTTCGCGATCAGCGCTGTTGAAAGCGGGCACGAGCATCGTGGCAGGGGCCACAGCGTTGTTATATGCCTGCACGGGACCGGTATCGGTCTTCACGCGCTCGTAGCGCACGCCCGCCAGGGTGGTCCATTGCGCACTCGGCTGCGCCTCCCACTCCGCGAAGACCGCGTTGCGATCGCGCTCGCCGTCGTTGATGTTCCAGAAGGTGTTCGGCCACATCCCGCCGCCCGATGCCGGCCACCAGTCGTCGAGACGATAACGCTGGATCTCGGCGCCCACGCGCAGAAGGTCGGTCGCCGAAAGATCCACGTCGCCCTTGAGCGCGAAGCCCGTGTTCTTGCTCTCGGTGTTCATCGGCATGCCCGCTGCGCAGGACGGGCTGAGCGGCGAACACGGCGTACCGTTGAGAACTGTCGGGCCTCCGGAGCCGATGATGACGTAGTTCGCTACGCTTCCCCCATACCAGTAGCGTTTGTCCGCACCGAAATCCATGAAGTGCTCGACCTTCTCGTGGTAGGCGCGCGCCTCGAGCTTGCCCCAGTCGTACTTGCCCTGATAGCGCAGGTTCACACGCTTCTGGTCGTTCTCGAGCATGTCCATGCGCTGGTTCGGCCACAGCTCATAGGGGATGTCCTGCAGGCCGACCTTGGCCTCGAACAGGTGGTCGCCGCCCTTGAAGGCGAAGCCGAGTTCGTGGTTGCGGCTCTTGTAGGCGGTGGAGCCCACTTCGTCGAGCGCCAAGGTATGCCCCACCCGGCCCGTCGCCGTCCGCGTCTTGAACGCCCGCGCGGCCTCGTAGTTGTCGCTCTCGGCCGTCGAACCTGCATAGCTGACGCTCAGCGAATCACTTGCGAAAGTGGCGCCGAGATTACCGCCGCGTGCATTGCCGTTGCTGCGGTAAAACGCCCCGACCTCACCCGTCATCAGCGTCTTGCCGTCCTCGGCAAACACCGGCGCCTTGGATTCGGCAACGATGGTGCCGGCGATGCTGTCGCCGCCGACGCTCACCGGCGAGATGCCCGGATAGACCTCGAGCAGGCCGACATTGGAGGGGTCGAGGTAGGACAGTGCCGGGTTCATGTGGTTGGGACAGGCCGCGATCAGGTCCATGCCGTCGACCTTGATGCGGATGCGATCGTCGGCCAGACCGCGAATCGACGGCAGGCTGGAAACCCCGCCCGAGCCGTAGAGACTCACGCCCGGCACATCGCGAAGAAGCGACGCAGCATCACTGGTGGCGGGCTTCAGAGACTGCAGTGCAGGGGCGTTGACCACGGTTCCACTGTTAGTGGCCGCGGCCTCGGGCGCTGTGACGATGACGCGCCCGAGCGTCGTCTCCTGGGCAAGGGCGAGCGCCGGTAACGCAAGGGAAATCGCCACGGCGAGTGGCAGACGTCGAAAGTTCTTCTTCATGATGAGTGTTCTCGCTGATCGGGCCTTCCGCCGGACCCACACGGATCGCAGGCATGAGAACGCCCGCCCGCTCGCCCGTGGGCGATCGGACATCGATTCGATTGTCGAAAAGGAAACTCGCGGGCCGCGGCGGTCAGGGCGGCCCGAATGCACGTCGGTGGATCGCTGTTATCCCCGAGGCTCAGTGCTTGCCGTGCTGCATCTTCATCGGCGCATTGAGCGGACGTGCCGGCGCGGTGAGCTCGATGGTCTGGCGGCTGCCATCCTTGTTCTCGACGGTCAGCGTCACCGGTACCTGGTCGCCCTCCTTCACCTGAGCCTTCAAATCCATCAGCATCACGTGGTAACCGCCAGGCTCGAGTTCGACGTCCTTGCCGGCAGGGAGGTCGAGCCCGGGGATGCGGTTCATCTTCATGACGTCCTTGTCCATGAGCATCTCGTGGATCTCGACCACGCCAGCGACCGGCGAGGCGGCGGACACGAGGCGGGCGTCGGTGTCGGACTTCAGGCGCATGAAGGCCCCGGTGGCCTTCTGCGCGGGCACGGTGGCGCGCACCCAAGGCTCGGCGACGGTGACTTCGGCGTGAGCGACGGCGCTGCCGAAAAGGGCGAGGGCGGCCAGCAGCGGTGCGGCCAGGAACGACTTCTGCATCGTGGATCTCCGATCGTTGGAGGATTGCGGTCCGCACGCGACGTGCCGGCGCGCTCCGGCAAAGGCAGCGAAGAACGCGGGTTTGCGTGCGAAGGGCTCGCACGACCGGCAGGCCGGCGGGCGGGGAAGGGACTTCGGGCGGGGGAAAGGACCGCTACGGCGAACACGCGCGGCGTTCGCGCGTGCGCAGGGTCAGGCGCGCGCGGGCGGCGCGCGCGGATGCGCGGACGTCCACGCGAAGAGCGGTCGCGGGGCGACGAGGAAAAGCGTGGGGAGTGGCGTCCCGCCGGCGACGGCGAAGGAAGGCGAGAGGTCGGCCGCGGGCGCCAGCACGTTGCCGAACTGCGCGAGACAGTAAGGACACTCCTCGAGCGGGAGGGAGGACGGGTGCGAATCGGAGTCGGCGTTCATCGCACCGACGTCACCATGGAAGGCGGCCTCGTCGACACTCAGTTCCACCCACTCCATCCCGACGGCAGAGCAAATCTGCACGAGGTAGCGGCCGTTGTCGTCGGGCCCCATCGCGCGGCTCGCTGCCGGCGCCAGCGCACTCAACGCCATCGCGAAGATCGCGATCCAGACGTGAAGACGATGACGAAAGCGCTGCATGGGGGGATCGGATCCGTGGAAGCCACAACAACACGGCGGATTCTACCGGATCGGTCCGTGCTTGAATTGATCGTGGTCAGGTTTGCACCGGCTGCCGGCCGATGCATTCGCGAGCGCGCACCCAGGCGACGAAATCCGTCAGCGGCAGGGCCGGGGCATGCAGGAAACCCTGGATGTAGTCGCAGCCCATGCCGGCGAGCAGTTCGGCGGTGCGACCGTCCTCCACGCCCTCGGCAGTGACCTCGATGCCGAGACGGTGCGAGAGGTCGATGATCGCGGCGGCGATCTCGCGGTCGCGCGCCGAGGCGAGCAGGTCGATGACGAAGCTGCGATCGATCTTGACCTCCTGCACGGCGAGCCGCTTGAGCCGGCTCATGCCCGAGAAGCCGGTGCCGAAGTCGTCGATCGACAGGGCGACACCGAGCTGGCGCAAGCGTTGGAGCACCTCCGAGACGCTGCTGCCCGAGCGCTCGTCCATCATGCTGGTCTCGGTGATCTCCAGACACAGCCGGCCCGCCTCGAGGTTCCAGGTCGACAGGGCCTGGCCGATCAGGTCGGGAACCTCGGCGTCGTAGAGGTCCGTCGCCGAGAGATTGATCGAGATGTCGATCTCCAGGCCTTCCATGCGCAACTCGTGCAGGACCTGCGCCGCCTGCTGGAACAGCCAGCGATTGAAACGGTGACGCAGGCCGAAGCGGTCGATCAGGCCGATCACGACCGGGGGCGGCACGAATTCGCCCGCGCTGTTGCGCCAGCGCAGCAAGGCCTCGGCGCTGCGGCACTCCGTGCTGGCGAGGTGGACCTTGGGCTGCAGCCAGAGCTCGAGCTCCGGCCCCCCGGAAAACGCGGTACGCAGGTCGCGCTCGAGCAGGGCGACGTTGGGCGCGCTGCGCTCCATCGAGGCTTCGAAGAGCAGGCTGCCGCCGTCCGCACGCCCGGCGACCAGACCGGCGATGCGTGCCGACTGCAGCAGGTGGAAGCCGTCCTTGCCGTGGTCGGGCGACATCGCCGCGCCGCACACCACGCGTACCGGCAGGTCGAGGCCGTCGACCACCAGCAGGCCATCGTTGAAGGCCTGCTCGAAGCGCAGCATGCCGAGTGTGAGGACCGCACTGCTGGCCACGCTCGGCAGCACGATCAGCCATTCCTTGCCATCGACCGCGAACAGGCGGTCGCGACTGCGCAGCTGGGCGCGGATCTGACGCTCCATGGCGCGCTCGAAGCGGCGCAGGTGCTCGAGCGGGAGGCGATAGAGCGCCGCATCGGGCTGGGCATAGAGCGAGATGACCCCCACTCCCCGGCCCTCGGTCGCGATCTCGGCCATCCGCGCCGAGACCTCGGTGAGCGCGGAGAGAAAGCCGTTGGGGATCAGCGAATCCATGTTCAGGCGAGGAAGAAGTCGTTGGGATCGATGCCGAAGGCGTTGGGCGGCAGCGCCTGCAAGATGCGATAGGGCTCGCCGTCGGCGGTGTCGGGCTGCATCAGCAGGTCGAGGGTGCGCGGGAAGCGCTCCACACTCTTGTCGGGGGCGAGCAGCACGAGCACACGCGGCTGCAATCGGCGCACCTGGTTCTGTTGGATCACCACGCCGACCTCGCCGCTGTTGAGTTCGACCAGGGTGCCGATCGGATAGAGGCCGATGCACTGCAGGAACTGGTCGACCAAGGTGTCGCGGAACTGCGTGTTGCGCAGCTGGTTCAGCGTCTCCATGGCGCGCTGGCTGGAGACGGCCTCGCGATAGACGCGGTCGCGGGTCATCGCGCAGTAGGCGTCGGTGATGCCGGCCATCTCCGCCGGCAGCGGGATGCTCATGCCTTCGAGCCCGCGCGGGTAGCCGGTGCCGTCGAAGCGCTCGTGGTGCGCAGCGATGGTCGCCAGCACCTCGGCGTCGAAGTCCCGGTGCGCCTGCAGCAGGCGCACCGTGTGGGTGACATGGGCCTTGACGTGCTCGAACTCACGCTCGTCGAGCGGCCCGGGCTTGCTGAGCAGACCGTAGTCGATCTGCACCTTGCCGATATCCTGCAGCAGGCCGGCGAGGCCGAGCTGATGCACCTGCTTGCCGCTCAGGCCCAAGAAGCGCGCGAACACCATCGCATGCACGGAGACGTTCACCGCGTGGTCGTAGGCGTACTGGTCGGTGCGCTTGAGGCGGGTGAGCCAGAGCAGTGCGTCGGGGTTGCGCTGCACGCCGGCGGCCATCTCGCCGACCAGGCCGCTGATCTGGGGGACGTCGATGGCGACATTGCTGTCGATCGCGAGCTGGGTCTCGCGCAAGGCCCGGAACACGTCATCGACGATCGGTGCCGAGTAGAGCAGCTCGGACTCGAGCCGGCTGCGCCCGTCCTCGATGCGGATGCGCGGGACGTGCGGCTGACGGAGGGTGTGGATCTTGCCTTTGAAGCCGCGCGCGACCTTGATGAAGCGCTGCGCCCCGACACGCGATTCGGTGACGTCGGGGTGCTTGCGCACGAACCCGTCCGCGCCACGCAGGGGCGCGTCCTTGTCGAAGACCTTGGCGCTGTACTGGTCGCCGATCGAGCGTGTGCGATCGATCGTGACCGAACGGCAGTAGTGCTGCAGGGCCCGGAGCTGGTCGACATTCTCCAGCAGGAAGCCCTGCATCATGAATGGTGTCTCGGTCCATGGACGATCGATAGCGACGACGAACATGCCGATCTTCAATTCGCGCGTCGAAATCGTCTGGTTCAATCCATTCCCCCGCAATGCTGTCCGCCACCGTGACCAGCCGGAACCTCTTAACGGCTGACGCTTCGGCGACTTGAGCGGAAACTCACATCGCGTTACCCGGATCGCGTGGTCCCTGCAATCAGCCGAGCCACAAGCGGGCATTGCGGAACATGCGCAGCCAGGGCGAGGCGTCGGGACTGTCCGTGACCAGCCACTGCGGCGCCCACGACATCTGCAGGGTCCGCGCGGTGCGCTCGGGGTGCGGCATCATGATCGTGAAGCGCCCGTCGGCAGTGGTGAAGCCCGTCACACCCTCCGGCGAGCCGTTGGGGTTGGCCGGATAGGTCTGTGCCGGATTGCCGTGGTTGTCCACGTAGCGCAGCGCCAGGAGGGCGCGCTCGCGGTCGGCCTCGCTGTGGAACACCGCCCTGCCCTCGCCATGGCTGACCACGATCGGCATGCGGCTGCCGGCCATGCCCTGGAGCAGGATGGAGGGGCTGTCTGCGACCTCCACCATCACGAAGCGGGCCTCGAACTGTTCACTGCGGTTGCGGTGGAAGGTGGGCCAGGCTTCGGCGCCGGGGATGATCGGCGCGAGGTGGGCCATCATCTGACAGCCGTTGCACACCCCGAGGGCGAAGGTGTCGCTGCGCCCGAAGAAAGCCGCGAACTCGTCGCGCAGGCGGGGGTTGAACAGGATGGACTTGGCCCAGCCCTGCCCGGCGCCGAGCACGTCGCCATAGGAGAAGCCGCCGCAAGCTGCGAGGCCATGGAAGTCGGCCAGGTCGATGCGACCGGCCTGCAGGTCCGACATATGCACGTCGACCGGGGTGAAGCCGGCACGCTCGAAGGCTGCCGCCATCTCGAACTGGGAGTTGACACCCTGCTCGCGCAGCACGACGACCTTGGGACGCGCAGTGCTGGCGATGAAGGGCGCCGCCACGTCCTCCTTGACGTCGAAGGACAGCGCCACCGACAGGCCGGGGTTGCCGGCGTCGGCGAGCGCGTCGAATTCCTGCTGCACCGACTCGGGATCGTCGCGCAGCTTGGCGACGCGATAGCTGGTCTCCGACCACGCCTGCAGCAGCTCGACCCGGCTGGCGGCAAACACGAGTTTGGCGTTGCGGCGGAAGCGGATCTCATCCTTGTCGTTGGGCTCGCCGATGAAGTGGTAAGCGAGCCTGGCCGCGCGCAGCACCTCGGTGATGCGGGAGCGGTCGTCGCGGCGGATCTGGATCACCGCGCCGAGTTCCTCGGCGAAGAGACCGGCGAAGAGGCGGTCGTCGAAACGGCCCTTGAGCGTGTCCGGCTTCTTCTCCAGACCATCGACGTCCATCATGTAGGGGTCGTAGCAAACGGTATCGAGGATCAGCGACAGGCCGCACTTCGCGGCGAAGGCCATCTCGCACACGGTGGCGAAGAGGCCGCCATCGGAACGGTCGTGATAGGCCAGCAGCAGGCCGTCGCGGCGCAGTCGCTGCACGGTTTCGAAGAACGCTGCGAGCTGGGCGGGATCGACATCCGGCGCATGCTCGCCGACTGACTCGTAAGCCTGGGCGAAGGCCGAGCCACCGAGTCGGTTCTTGCCATTACCGAGGTCGATCAGCAACAGCTCGGTCTCGACGCCATCGGCCAACTGAAGCTGGGGGGTGAGCGTGCTGCGGATGTCCTGCACGGGGGCGAAGGCGGTGGCGATCAGCGACAGCGGAGCGACGACCTGCTTGTCCTCTTCGCCATCGCGCCAGGCAGTGCGCATCGACAGCGAGTCCTTGCCGACCGGGATCGACAGGCCGGCGCTGACGCAGAACTCGGACACGGCCTTTACGGTGTCGTAAAGACGCGCGTCCTCGCCGCGGTGGCCGGCGGCAGCCATCCAGTTGGCGGAGAGCTTGACGTCGCCGAGCTTCTCGATGTCGGCGGCGGCGATGTTGGTGATTGCCTCACCGATCGCCATGCGGCCCGATGCCGGCGCATCGACGCAGGCCAGCGGCGTGCGCTCGCCCATCGCGAAGGCTTCTCCGCGGTAGCCCTGGAAGCTCATCGCGGTGACCGCGACGTCGGCCACCGGCACCTGCCAAGGCCCGACGAACTGGTCGCGCGCGGTGAGGCCGCCGACCGAGCGATCGCCGATGGTGATCAGGAAGCTCTTGCTGGCCACCGCGGGCACGCGCAGCACGCGCATCCCAGCCTCCTGGAGATCGAAGCCGGTGGTGTCGAAAGGCGGCAGATGCACCGCGCGCCGCGAGACGTTGCGCGTCATCTTCGGCGGCTTGCCGAGCAGCACCTTCATGTCCATGTCCACCGGCTTGTTGCCGAAGTGGCGATCGGACACGGTGAGGTGGCCATCGGCGGTGGCGGTGCCAAGCACCGCGAAGGGGCAGCGCTCGCGCTCGCAGAAGGCCTGGAACATCGGCAGGCTCTCGGGCGCGATCGCGAGCACGTAGCGCTCCTGCGATTCGTTCGACCAGATCTCGCGCGGACTCATGCCCGGCTCTTCGATGTGCACCTCGCGCAGCTCGAAGTGGGCGCCGAGGCCGGCGTGATCGGCGAGCTCGGGCATCGCGTTCGACAGGCCGCCGGCACCGACGTCGTGGATGGCGATGATCGGATTGTTCTCGCCCTGCTGCCAGCACGCGTCGATGACCTCCTGGCAGCGGCGCTGGATCTCGGGGTTGCCGCGCTGCACCGAGGCGAAGTCGAGGTCGGCGGTGTTGGTGCCGGTCGCCATCGACGAGGCCGCGCCGCCACCCAGGCCGATGAGCATGCCCGGGCCGCCAAGCTGGATCAGCAGCGTGCCCGGCGGGAAGGTGGGTTTCTCGGCCTGCCGAGCCTGGATGCTACCCAAGCCGCCGGCGATCATGATCGGCTTGTGGTAGCCGCGCACCTCACCCTGCACTGCCTGCTCGAAGGTGCGGAAGTAGCCGGCGAGGTTGGGGCGGCCGAACTCGTTGTTGAAGGCGGCGGCGCCGATCGGGCCCTCGATCATGATGTCGAGCGCGGAGGCAATGCGCTCGGGCTTGCCGTAGGGCTTCTCCCAGGGCTGGCCAAAGTCGGGGATGTTGAGGTTGGAAACCGTGAAGCCGGCCAGGCCGGCCTTGGGACGAGAGCCGCGGCCGGTCGCACCCTCGTCGCGGATCTCGCCGCCGGCGCCGGTGGCCGCGCCCGGGAAGGGCGAGATCGCGGTCGGGTGGTTGTGGGTCTCGACCTTCGCGAGGATGTGGGTGTCCTCGTCGTGGTAGCGGAACGCGCCGTCCGAGTCCGGGTACAGGCGGGCGATGCGCGCGCCCTCGATCACCGAGGCGTTGTCCGAGTAGGCCACCACCGTGCCCTCGGGGTGGGCCTTGTGCGTGTCCTTGATCATGCCGAACAGCGACTTCTCCATCGGCCGCGCGTCGATCACCCAGTCGGCGTTGAAGATCTTGTGCCGGCAGTGCTCGGAGTTGGCCTGGGCGAACATCATCAGCTCGACGTCGGTGGGGTTGCGCCCCATGCGGCTGAAGTTCTCCACCAGGTAGTCGATCTCGTCTTCGGACAGCGCGAGGCCGAGCTCGCCGTTGGCACGCTCGAGCGCGGCGCGACCACCGGCGAGGATGTCCACGGTCGTGAGCGGCTGCGGCTGGTAGTGGTGGAAGAGCGCCTCGGCCGCCTGCATGCTGTCGAGCACCGACTCGGTCATGCGGTCGTGCAGCAACGCCGCCAGCGCGGTGTTGCCGTCCACCCCGCGCGCGTCGATCGAATAGGCGATGCCGCGCTCGATGCGCACGATCTTATCGAAACCGCACTGGTGCGCGATGTCGGTGGCCTTGGACGACCACGGCGAGATCGTGCCCAGGCGCGGCACCACCAGGCGCAGCGTGCCGGTGGGGGCTGCCGTGCTTGCCGGCCCGGCGTCGAGCAGATCCAACAGACGCGCACGCTCCGCCTCGTCCAGCGCAGCCGAGACCTCGACGAAGTACCAGTGCTCCGCGGCCAGTCCGGCCAGCTTGGGCAACACCTCGCCGACGGCGCGGGAAAGACGTTCCAGACGGGAGGAGGACAGCGCCGGGGCGCCACGCAGCTTGAGGATCGAAGTCATGTTCTCGAGAACCGGGTCGGATACGGGCAGTGCGGAACAGGCGCCAGAACGGGCCACCGTGACCCCCGATGGGGTGTCCGCGGGCAGGCCCGCATTATAACCGAGCCCCTTCGGCCGCCCCGGTCGTTGTAGACTCCGCGGCTCGATGGTCAAGAGGCCCGAAATGCCCGAAATCAACTACCTGTGGACGCCCCCGGCGCCCGTGTCCCTGCCCGTCCGCGGTACCGGCGCCCGCTTCCCGGTCAATCGCCTGTTCTTCGTCGGCCGCAACTACCAGGCCCACGCGATCGAGATGGGCAGCTCGGTCGACAAGGCCAGCATGCGCCCGGTGTACTTCACCAAGTCCTCCGCCAACCTCGCCCTCTCGGGCGGTACGGCGCCTTACCCACCCGAAACCCGCGACTACCATCACGAGATGGAACTCGTGGTTGCGATCGGCGAGCCCGGTTTCCGCGTCAGCGAATCCTCCGCCCGGCGCATGATCTACGGCTATGCCTGCGGCCTCGACATGACCCGGCGCGACCTGCAGGCCACGGCCAAGGCCAGGGGCAATCCCTGGGATCTCGCCAAGAACGTGGAGAGTGGGGCCGTGTGCGGCGAAATCCAGCCCGCCGCCGGCCAGGTCCTGCGCAACGGGGAGATCGTGCTAAGGGTCAATGGTGAAGTCCGCCAGCGTGCCGATCTATCCGACATGATCTGGAGCATCCCGGAGATCATCGCCGATCTGTCGTCCTACTACCACCTGCAGCCTGGCGATCTGATCTACACCGGCACACCGGAAGGCGTCGGCCCCGTCCGACCGGGAGATCGCCTGGAAGGCTCGGTGCAAGGGGCGGGCAAAATAGAGTTCGAGATCGGCCAGGCCGAATAAGCGTAAGCGCTCCACGAACCCCATCCTTACGTAGCCCCCGTTGAGCCCTCATGCTTCGGCTTCCGTTTTTCGGGGAGCACGAGCATGTCGGAGCGCAGTACGTTCTGGTTGTCGCACCTGTCGGCAATCGAAGCCGAGGGCATCACCACGAAGGCGTACGCCGAGCGCGAGGGGCTGTCGCCGCAGGCGCTCTACCAGTGGCGCAAGCGCCTGGTGGCCGGTGGCCGTCGTAGCCGCGCCAAGCTTGGCGGATTCGTCCCGATCCAGATCGAACCCTCGATGACGCCCCGCGCGGGCTGCACGGTGGTGATCGACGCGCAGTTGCGGCTCGAATGCGCGATGCTGCCCGGCGTCGACTGGCTGGCCGCGCTGTCGGTGGCCCTTGCCGAGCGGGGGCGCTGATGCACCCGGGGCATTCGATCGGTGCGGTGTATCTGTACCGGCCGGCGATCGACTTTCGCAAATCCATCGGCGGACTGTCGGCACTGGTCGAGCAGGAGCTGGGGCTGAACCCGTTCGGCGACGCACTGTACCTGTTCATCAACCGTCGCCGCGACAAGCTCAAGGCGCTGTACTGGCACCGCAACGGCTTTTGCCTCTGGTACAAGCGGCTCGAAGCCGAGCGCTTCGCCTGGCCGGCGGCCGAGGCGGGCGAGCCCACCTGCGTACTGACGATGAAGGAGCTCGAATGGCTGCTTGAGGGCTTCGATCTGTGGGCGGCAAGGCCGCATAAAACGCTGCAATACCAATCAGTTACGTAGCGTGATCGGGTATAATTCCGGCATGCCGCAACGTACCGCCGCCCCTCGCTCGAACCCTTCCGTTGGCGTGTGCGCATCCGTCCTGGCCGAGCTGTTGCCCGACGATCCAGCAACGCTCAAAGCCTTGTTGCTGGCACAGCAGCGTGCCTTCGAGACGCGTGAAGCCGAACGGCAGGCAGCCTTCGAGGCCCGTGAGGCCGCACTCCAGAAAGTCTTCGATGCGCGGGAGGCTGAACGCCAAAGAGCCTTCGATGCGCGGGAGGCTGAACTGCAAAAGGCCTTCGAGGCACGCATCCTCGAGCTCTACGAGCAGCTTCGCCTGGCGCGTCGGCGCATGTTCGGGCCCAGCAGCGAATCGCACGCGGGCCAGGCCTGGCTCTTCGACGAGGCCGAGGCGCTGGCCGAGTCCGCACCCGAGGCGCTCGACACCGCAACCTTGCCGCCGCCGGCCACCGAGACGACGGGTGAGGCGTCCGCCGACACCGGCAAGAAGAAGGCGCGTGGTAAGCGCAAGCCCTTGCCCATCGAGCTGCCGCGCATCGACGTCGTCCATGACGTCCCCGAGGCCGAGCGCACCTGCGCCTGCGGCACGCCCATGGTCGAGATCGGCCAGGACGTCAGCGAACAGCTCGACATCGTCCCGATGCAGGTGCGTGTGCTGCGCCATATCCGCAAGCGCTACGGCTGCCCCGAGGGCGACCAGGCGCCGGTCACCGCCCGCGCCCCGGCGCAGGTGCTGCCCAAGAGCAACGCCAGCAACGACCTGCTGGCCTTGCTGATCGTCATCAAGTACGTCGATGGGCTGCCGCTGGCGCGTTTCGAGTACGTGCTCGCTCGCGCAGGCGTGCTTGTGCCGCGCCAGACCCTGGCGCGCTGGGTGATCGGTACCGCCCAGGCGCTGCAGCCGCTCGCCAACCTGATGCGCGACGTGCTGCTCGGGCACGACGTCATCCACATGGACGAAACCCCGGTGCAGGTGCTCAAGGAGCCTGGCCGGGCAGCCACGAGCAAGAGCCAGATGTGGGTGCAGCGCGGCGGACCGCCGGGCAAGCCGGTGGTCCTCTTCGAGTACGATCCGAGCCGCGCGCAGGCGGTGCCCTTACGCCTGCTCGAAGGCTGGAAGGGGCATCTGATGGCCGACGGGCTCGAGAGCTACGGCGCAATTGCCTTCACCGAAGGGGTGACCCGGCTCGGTTGCTGGGTGCACGCGCGACGTCGTTTCGTCGATGCCAGCAAGGTGCTGCCTGCCGGCAAGCGCGGCCGCGCCCACGAAGCGCTGGCCCTGATCGGCAAGCTCTACGCCATCGAGAAGGACGCGCGCGAACTGAACGACGCCCAGCGCCTGGCGCTACGCCAGAGCAGAAGCCGCGCCGTCATCGACGAACTGCGCCGTTGGCTCGACCAAGTGCTCCCCACCGTGCCGCCCACCTCGGTGCTCGGGGGTGCCCTGGGCTACCTGCATCGGCAGTGGCCGCGTCTGACGCGCTACCTCGAGCGCGGCGATCTGCCGATCGACAACAACCCCGCCGAAAACGCCATCCGTCCCTTCGTGGTCGGGAGAAAGGCATGGCTCTTCTCGGACACTCAGGCCGGTGCGCGTGCCAGCGCACTCCTCTACTCGCTGGTCGAAACCGCCAAGGCCAACGGCTTCGAGCCGTATCTGTGGCTGCGCCACGTGCTGCGCGCCTTGCCCACCGCGACCAACGTCGAACATTTCGAGGCCCTCCTGCCCTGGAATCTCAAGGCTGAGCAGTTGATCACGGCGTAAAGAGCCCGGGAAGGATGGGGTTCGTGGAGCGCTTACGAATAAGCCACGGAGGAAGTCCGCCGTCACCTCGGCGCAGTCGTCATGCCATCACGGCCACATTCTTGCCTTGCGGCGGTCCTGCACCGTAACGTTTGCAGGCCGGCTTCGTTCGCAGCCCGGGTCGGCGCCCGGCGCTGGCGTCGCGGGCTGCCGTTGCGTTCTGCGTAGACGGCACGACGCCCCAGGCACGGATGTGTGCGTGGGGCGTTGTGTTGGTGTGGTTAGTCTGACGATGACCTACTTTCACGAGGGCGGACCTCACTATCATCGGCGCATGTGCGTTTCACGGTCCTGTTCGGGAAGGGAAGGGGTGGTTCCACACAGCTATGGTCGTCAGACTTTGACTTGTTGCCTGCGTGGTTTGCAGGCCAAAGTTAGGAAGAAGTGTTGTGTGATTGTCTGGTTGCGTTGTTTTGGCAACCAGGGGGTTGAGTTCGTTTTGTTTTGAAGGTTATAGGATCAAGCCACACGGGCAATTAGTACCGGTTAGCTGAACGTGTTGCCACGCTTACACACCCGGCCTATCAACGTTGTGGTCTTCAACGACCCTTCAGGGGGCTCGAGGCCCCGGGGAAGTCTCATCTTGAGGCGAGTTTCCCGCTTAGATGCTTTCAGCGGTTATCTCTTCCGCACATAGCTACCCGGCGATGCGACTGGCGTCACAACCGGTACACCAGGGGTGCGTCCACTCCGGTCCTCTCGTACTAGGAGCAGGCCCTCTCAAACTTCCAGCGCCCACGGCAGATAGGGACCAAACTGTCTCACGACGTTTTAAACCCAGCTCACGTACCACTTTAAATGGCGAACAGCCATACCCTTGGGACCGGCTACAGCCCCAGGATGTGATGAGCCGACATCGAGGTGCCAAACTCCGCCGTCGATGTGAACTCTTGGGCGGAATCAGCCTGTTATCCCCAGAGTACCTTTTATCCGTTGAGCGATGGCCCTTCCATACAGAACCACCGGATCACTATGACCTGCTTTCGCACCTGCTCGACTTGTGGGTCTCGCAGTCAAGCCACCTTTTGCCATTGCACTATCAGTACGATGTCCGACCGTACCTAGGTGACCTTCGTACTCCTCCGTTACCTTTTGGGAGGAGACCGCCCCAGTCAAACTGCCCACCATGCACGGTCCCCGACCTGGATTCACAGGCCTGGGTTAGAACCTCGACGACACCAGGGTGGTATTTCAAGGTTGGCTCCACCGGAACTGGCGTCCCGGTTTCAAAGCCTCCCACCTATCCTACACAAGTCCCGTCAAAGTCCAATGCAAAGCTACAGTAAAGGTTCATGGGGTCTTTCCGTCTAGCCGCGGGGAGATTGCATCTTCACAAACATTTCAACTTCGCTGAGTCTCAGGAGGAGACAGTGTGGCCATCGTTACGCCATTCGTGCAGGTCGGAACTTACCCGACAAGGAATTTCGCTACCTTAGGACCGTTATAGTTACGGCCGCCGTTTACCGGGGCTTCGATCAAGAGCTTGCACCCCATCACTTAACCTTCCGGCACCGGGCAGGCGTCACACCCTATACGTCCACTTTCGTGTTTGCAGAGTGCTGTGTTTTTAATAAACAGTCGCAGCCACCGATTCTCTGCGACCCCGTTCCGCTCCGGCCGCGAGGGCCTTCACGTACCAGGGGCATACCTTCTCCCGAAGTTACGGTATCAATTTGCCGAGTTCCTTCTCCTGAGTTCTCTCAAGCGCCTTGGTATTCTCTACCAGCCCACCTGTGTCGGTTTGCGGTACGGTCACTCTTAGACTGAAGCTTAGAGGCTTTTCCTGGAAGCTGGGTATCACTCGCTTCGGATCCGAGGATCCTCGTCATCACGCCTCATCTAAGCCACGCGGATTTGCCTACGCGGCACGACTACACGCTTAAACCACCTATTCCAACAGATGGCCGAGCTAACCTTCTCCGTCCCCCCATCGCATCTAAGAGCGGTACAGGAATATTGACCTGTTTCCCATCGACTACGCATTTCTGCCTCGCCTTAGGGGCCGACTCACCCTGCGCCGATGAACGTTGCGCAGGAAACCTTGGGCTTACGGCGAGGGTGCTTTTCACACCCTTTATCGCTACTCATGTCAGCATTCGCACTTCCGATACCTCCAGCATCCCTTACGAGACACCTTCGCAGGCTTACGGAACGCTCCCCTACCACGTGTCAAAGACACATCCGCAGCTTCGGTTCATGGCTTGAGCCCCGTTACATCTTCCGCGCAGGACGACTCGACTAGTGAGCTATTACGCTTTCTTTAAAGGATGGCTGCTTCTAAGCCAACCTCCTAGCTGTCTATGCCTTCCCACCTCGTTTGCCACTTAGCCATGCATTTGGGACCTTAGCTGGCGGTCTGGGTTGTTTCCCTCTTGACACCGGACGTTAGCACCCGATGTCTGTCTGCCGTATATCACTTTGCGGTATTCGGAGTTTGCTATCGCGGGGTAGATCGCAATGACCCCCCCAACGATTACAGTGCTCTACCCCCGCAAGTGTCCGTACGACGCACTACCTAAATAGTTTTCGGGGAGAACCAGCTATTTCCGGATTTGTTTAGCCTTTCACCCCTATCCACAGCTCATCCCCTAACTTTTCAACGTTAGTGGGTTCGGACCTCCAGTACCTGTTACGGCACCTTCATCCTGGCCATGGATAGATCATCCGGTTTCGGGTCTACGCCCAGCTACTCTGACGCCCTTATCAGACTCGCTTTCGCTACGCCTCCCCTATTCGGTTAAGCTCGCAACTGAACGTAAGTCGCTGACCCATTATACAAAAGGTACGCAGTCACCCCTTTCGAGGCTCCCACTGTTTGTATGCATGCGGTTTCAGGATCTATTTCACTCCCCTCCCGGGGTTCTTTTCGCCTTTCCCTCACGGTACTGGTTCACTATCGGTCGATCACGAGTATTTAGCCTTGGAGGATGGTCCCCCCATCTTCAGACAGGATTTCTCGTGTCCCGCCCTACTTGTCGCACGCTCAGACCCGCCACCGGCTTTTCGCATACGGGACTATCACCCTGTATCGTCGGACTTTCCAGACCGTTTTGCTAAGCTGATGGTTTAGTCGTGCAGGCTCTTCCGTGTTCGCTCGCCACTACTTACGGAATCTCGGTTGATTTCTTTTCCTCGAGCTACTTAGATGTTTCAGTTCGCTCGGTTCGCCTCTACACACCTATGTATTCAGTGTGAGATGACCCTTGCGGGCCGGGTTTCCCCATTCGGACATCGTGGGATCAATGCTCTATTGCCAGCTCCCCCACGCTTTTCGCAGGCTTACACGTCCTTCATCGCCTGTGATCGCCAAGGCATCCACCACATGCACTTAGTCGCTTGATCCTATAACCTTGGACCCTCTTCGATGTTGCCATCCCGAAGGCCCGCGTACAGGAACGAACTCGTTTGTGCGATCCAGCCTGCGCTGACAAGCTCAGCCTGGATCGATGCAATCACACAACTTGCAGTACGCACCGGCTCGGTACGTACTACACTTCTTCCACTTTGTTAAAGAGCAAACCTCTACGCGCGACAGCCGAAGCTGCCGACCAAGAAGTAAGAGATGACGACGCCACGATCTTCGAGCGCCATCGACATCTCTTACTTCTCGAACCTGTTGCTTGGACAGTCCTGGTGGAGCTGGTCGGGATCGAACCGACGACCTACGGCTTGCAAAGCCGCCGCTCTCCCAGCTGAGCTACAGCCCCCCTGTCTCGAGCAACCCTTGATTGGTGGGTCTGGTTGGGTTCGAACCAACGACCCCCGCCTTATCAAGACGGTGCTCTAACCAGCTGAGCTACAGACCCTCATCCGAGGCTCTTCTCGCCTGAACAACCGATAAGTTGTGGATACTTGGCCATCATGGCCTGATCTCTTGAAAGGAGGTGATCCAGCCGCACCTTCCGATACGGCTACCTTGTTACGACTTCACCCCAGTCATGAATCTCACCGTGGTAAGCGCCCTCCCGAAGGTTAAGCTACCTACTTCTGGTGAAACCCACTCCCATGGTGTGACGGGCGGTGTGTACAAGACCCGGGAACGTATTCACCGCAGCATGCTGATCTGCGATTACTAGCGATTCCGACTTCACGTAGTCGAGTTGCAGACTACGATCCGGACTACGATCGGCTTTAAGGGATTGGCTCCACCTCGCGGCTTGGCAACCCTCTGTACCGACCATTGTATGACGTGTGAAGCCCTACCCATAAGGGCCATGAGGACTTGACGTCATCCCCACCTTCCTCCGGTTTGTCACCGGCAGTCTCACTAGAGTGCCCAACCAAATGATGGCAACTAGTGACAAGGGTTGCGCTCGTTGCGGGACTTAACCCAACATCTCACGACACGAGCTGACGACAGCCATGCAGCACCTGTGTTCTGGCTCCCGAAGGCACCCTCGCCTCTCAGCAAGGTTCCAGACATGTCAAGGGTAGGTAAGGTTTTTCGCGTTGCATCGAATTAATCCACATCATCCACCGCTTGTGCGGGTCCCCGTCAATTCCTTTGAGTTTTAACCTTGCGGCCGTACTCCCCAGGCGGTCGACTTCACGCGTTAGCTGCGTCACTCAGTGCATTGCTGCTCCGAACGACTAGTCGACATCGTTTAGGGCGTGGACTACCAGGGTATCTAATCCTGTTTGCTCCCCACGCTTTCGTGCATGAGCGTCAGTACAGGCCCAGGGGGCTGCCTTCGCCATCGGTGTTCCTCCTGATCTCTACGCATTTCACTGCTACACCAGGAATTCCACCCCCCTCTGCCGTACTCTAGCCTTGCAGTCACAAACGCAGTTCCCAGGTTAAGCCCGGGGATTTCACATCTGTCTTACAAAACCGCCTGCGCACGCTTTACGCCCAGTAATTCCGATTAACGCTCGCACCCTACGTATTACCGCGGCTGCTGGCACGTAGTTAGCCGGTGCTTCTTAGTCCGGTACCGTCATCCATGGCCTATGTTAGAGACCACGATTTCTTCCCGGCCGAAAGAGCTTTACAACCCGAAGGCCTTCTTCACTCACGCGGCATGGCTGGATCAGGCTTGCGCCCATTGTCCAAAATTCCCCACTGCTGCCTCCCGTAGGAGTCTGGGCCGTGTCTCAGTCCCAGTGTGGCGGATCATCCTCTCAGACCCGCTACGGATCGTCGCCTAGGTGAGCCTTTACCTCACCTACTAGCTAATCCGACATCGGCCGCTCCAATCGCGCGAGGTTCCGAAGAATCCCCCGCTTTCCCCCTCAGGGCGTATGCGGTATTAGCGTAGCTTTCGCTACGTTATCCCCCACGACATGGGCACGTTCCGATGCATTACTCACCCGTTCGCCACTCGCCGGCAGGCCGAAGCCCCCGCTGCCGTTCGACTTGCATGTGTAAAGCATGCCGCCAGCGTTCAATCTGAGCCAGGATCAAACTCTTAAGTTCAATCCAGCAAAGCACTCAAAATACTGACTTACATCAGCATGAGCACCAATCATTGTGATACCTGTGCGACCAAAGTCGCCGACCACAACAACCAAGCACCCACACTTATCGGTTGTCCAAGTTTTTAAAGAATCGCTGCGCTGCCGCAGCGAAGAAGCGAGATTATGTAGAACCTACATCACCCTGTCAAGCATCTCGCGAATCTTTTTTGCGCCGCCCCGCCAAAAACACGGAACAACAAGACCCGCAACACCCGACTGCCTCTCCCTTCCCGCCCCGCTGCGCCTGAACTCAAGCACCGCTGCGCTGGAAGAGGTGCGCATTATAGACAACCAAATCCTGACGTCAAGAAAAAAACAACAAAAAACCTCTCCGACCAATCCAGGAACACCCGCACCAGCACACCAGCCGCAAGCACCACGCCGCGCAAAACCACAGGCCATCCACGCCAAGCACACTCGACCTGCGTCGCCCTCGCACGACGCCAACCAAAGAAATCCCCGCCCCCCCCTTGCATCCGACAACCGCGAACGGCCGATCGGATCGGCACCGCGCTCCAATGGCAATTGCGCTCCGATGCGCCACTTGCGTCGTACCTGCATCGCGAGAGTTGCTTTGCAGCCCCCGGAGGTCGATGCCAGGCGCTCTAAGCTTCGCGACGATGGCGCGCGCGGACGCATCTGTCGCGGTTGCGGCACCGTGGGGCAAGTGATATCGTCCGCGCGACACGCGGGAGAGAACTCCTCGATGGAGTCGCCGAAGGCGCAACCCCCGGAACCGCTCAGGCAAAAGGACCGCGTGCGCAGCAAAAGTCTGGAGAGCGGTACGGGCGCAAGGCGCCGGCGTATCCACCGAAGGGGCACACCGTCGTCAGCCGTAACATCGCATACATATATGTCTGCAGATGCCACGCGATCACGGGAAAATCTCTCAGGTAAAAGGACAGATGGGGCGTGCTCGGTGACAAACCGTACCCGCCCCTTTCTCGTTCACCCTGACAGAGCGCCTTCGCGATGACTATCGCTGCCAAACAGACCCCCCTCCACGCCGCCCACGTCGCCGCCGGCGCACGCATGGTCGACTTCGCCGGCTGGGACATGCCGGTGAACTACGGTTCGCAGATCGAGGAGCATCACGCCGTGCGCCGCGACGCCGGCATGTTCGACGTCTCGCACATGCTCGCCCTCGACCTCGCCGGCCCCGACGCAACCACCTGGCTGCGCGGTCTGCTCGCCAACGACGTCGCCAAGCTCAAGGATAACGGCAAGGCGCTCTACTCCTGCATGCTCAACGAGCGCGGCGGCGTGATCGACGACCTGATCGTCTACCGCTTCAGCGATGCCGACTACCGCATCGTCGTAAACGCCGGCACCGCCGACAAGGACGTCGCCTGGATGCGCCAGCGCATCGCCGCGACCGGGGCCAACGTGACCCTGCAGGCGCGCCGCGACCTAGCGATGATCGCCGTCCAGGGTCCGCGCGCGATCGAGCGCGCCACCTTGGCCCTGCCGGAGCTCTCCACCGCCAACGGCGTGCCCGCCCCCTTCTTTGGCGCTCGCGTGGGCGACCTGCTGATCGCACGTACCGGCTACACCGGCGAGGACGGACTGGAGATCGCCGTCCCCGCGAGCCGCGCCGAGGCGATGTGGAATGCGCTCGCCGCCGCCGGTGTGCGTCCCTGCGGCCTGGGCGCGCGCGACACCCTACGCCTGGAAGCCGGCATGAACCTCTACGGCCAGGACATGGACGACCACGTTTCCCCCCTGAACGCCGGCCTGTCGTGGACGGTGGACATGAAGGACGAGGCGCGCGACTTCCTCGGTCGCGCCGCGCTGCAGGCCAACCCTGCCAGCCAGCGCCTGCTTGGCCTCATCCTCGAGGACAAGGGCGTGCTGCGCTCGCACATGAAGGTCTTCACCTCCGGCGGCGAAGGCGAGACCACCAGCGGAAGCTTCTCGCCCACGCTGGAAAAGTCGATCGCCTTCGCACGCGTCCCGCTCGCGACGCAGCCGGGCGAGGCCGTCGAGGTGGACATTCGCGGCAAGCGCCTGAAGGCACGCACCGTCAAGCTGCCCTTCGTACGTAACGGCAAGGCCCTCGTCTGACCCGATGTCCGAGGGCGGCCATCGAGCCGCCCTTCATGTCGCAGCCGCACATCACCGACGAGCCGGACGTGACACTGCATTTCTTCACCCGCACACCCCATCTTCCCGACCGGAGAGCACCATGAGCAACGTCCCCAGCACCCTCAAGTACACCAAGTCCCACGAATGGATCCGCGTCGAGGACGACGGCACCCTGACCATCGGCGTCACCGACCACGCCCAGGAGGCCCTCGGCGACATCGTCTTCCTCGAACTGCCGGAAGCCGGCCGCGCGCTGTCCGCCGGCGAAGCCTGCGCGGTGATCGAATCGGTCAAGGCTGCCTCCGACATCTACGCCCCCGTGGCAGGTGAAGTGATCGCCAACAATCAGGACGCGATCGACGCCCCCGAGAGCGTCAACGCCGACGCGTACTCCGCCTGGCTGTTCAAGCTCGCGCCGGCCAACGCCGCCGACGTCGCCGCGCTGATGGACGCCGCAGCCTACGAAGCGGAAATCGCCCAGGCCTGACCATGACCGACACCCTGCTCTCCGCCCCGCTCGCCCGCCTCGAGCAGCGCGACGCCTTCGTCCACCGCCACCTCGGCCCCGATGCGGGCGAGATCGGGCGCATGTGCGCGAGCATCGGCGTCGCCGACGTCGACGCCCTGATCGCGCAGACCGTGCCTGCCGGCATCCGCCTCGCGTCGCCGCTGCCGCTCGCCGGCGCGATGCCCGAGCACGAGGCGCTTGCCCGCCTGAAGGCCATCGCCGGCCGCAACGTGGTGAAGAAGTCCCTGATCGGTCAGGGCTACTACGGCACCCACGTCCCCGCGGTCGTGCTGCGCAACGTGCTCGAGAACCCGGGCTGGTACACCGCCTACACGCCCTACCAGGCCGAGATCTCCCAAGGCCGCCTCGAAGCCCTGCTGAACTACCAGCAGATGGTGATCGACCTCACCGGCCTGGAGCTCGCCAACGCCTCGCTGCTCGACGAGGCCACCGCCGCCGCCGAGGCGATGACGATGGCCCGGCGCGTATCGAAGTCGAAGTCGAACGTGTTCTTCATCGACGAGGCCTGCTTCGCGCAGACCATCGACGTGGTGCGCACCCGTGCGCACTACTTCGGCTACGAGCTGGTCTACGGCAAGGCTGCCGAGGCTGGCAGCCACGACTGCTTCGGCGCGCTGCTGCAGTACCCGAACGCACGCGGCGAGGTCGTCGACCTCACGGCCCCGATCGCAGAACTCAAGGCCAAGGGCGCCGTGGTCGCGGTCGCCAGCGATCTGATGGCCCTGGTGCTGCTCAAGAGCCCCGGCGCCATGGGCGCCGACATCGCGCTCGGTTCGGCGCAGCGCTTCGGCGTGCCGATGGGCTTCGGCGGCCCGCATGCCGCCTTCTTCGCGACCCGCGAAAGCTACGTGCGCTCAATGCCCGGCCGTATCATCGGCGTCTCCAAGGACGCGCGTGGCAAGACCGCGCTGCGCATGACGCTGCAGACCCGTGAGCAGCACATCCGCCGCGAAAAGGCGAACTCCAACATCTGCACCTCGCAGGTGCTGCTGGCCAACCTCTCCGGCTTCTACGCCGTCTATCACGGCCCGCAGGGCCTGCGCACCATCGCCGCGCGCATCCACCGCCTCGCCGCGGTGCTCGCCGCCGGCCTGCGCGAGGCGGGCTTCGGCCTGCACGACCGTGCCTTCTTCGACACCGTCGAGGTCGAGGTCGGCGCGCGCGCGCCCACCATCCTGCGCGCGGCCGAGGAAGCCGGCTTCAACCTGCGCAGCGTCTCCGGCACCACGCTCGGTCTGTCGGTGGATGAGACCACCACCCGCGAGGACATCGCCACGATCCTCGGCTGCTTCGGCGCCTCCACCGACGTCAGCGCGATCGACGCCCGCGTCGCGGCCGCAGGCGGCGCCCTGCCGGCGGAACTGCTGCGCAGCGACGCCGTGCTCGCGCACCCGGTGTTCAACACGCACCACACCGAGCACGAGATGCTGCGCTACCTCAAGAAGCTGCAGAACCGCGACCTCGCGCTCGACCACTCGATGATCTCGCTCGGCTCGTGCACGATGAAGCTGAACGCCACCAGCGAGATGATCCCGATCACCTGGCCGGAGTTCGCCAACCTGCACCCGTTCGCGCCGCGCGAGCAGGCCGCCGGCTACCTCGAGATGATCGAGGGCCTGGCCGACTACCTGCGCGCGGTCACCGGCTTCCCGGCGATCAGCATGCAGCCGAACTCGGGTGCGCAGGGCGAGTACGCCGGCCTGGTGGCGATCGCGCGCTACCACGCCAGCCGCGGCGAGGCCAACCGCAAGATCTGCCTGATCCCGAAGTCCGCCCACGGCACCAACCCGGCGACCGCTCAGATGTGCGGCATGCAGGTGGTGGTGGTCGAGTGCGACGACAACGGCAACGTCGACGTCGCCGACCTCAAGGCCAAGGCGGAGAAGCACGCCGCCGACCTGGCCGCACTGATGATCACCTACCCGTCCACCCACGGCGTGTTCGAGGAGTCGATCCGCGAGATCTGCACCATCGTCCACCAGTACGGAGGTCAGGTGTACATGGACGGCGCCAACCTCAACGCGCAGGTTGGCCTGACCTCGCCGGCGACGATCGGCGCCGACGTGTCGCACATGAACCTGCACAAGACCTTCTGCATCCCGCACGGCGGCGGCGGTCCGGGCATGGGGCCGATCGGCCTGGCGGCGCACCTCGCGCCCTTCATGGCCGACCACGTGATCCAGCCCACCGGCGGCGCCGGCCGGCCCAACCTGGGCCAGGGCGCAGTCTCGGCCGCGCCCTTCGGCTCAGCGAGCATCCTGCCGATCTCGTGGATGTACATCACGATGATGGGCGGCGAAGGCCTCAAGCAGGCGACCGAGGTGGCGATCCTCAACGCCAACTACCTGGCCGCACGCCTGAAGGATCACTACCCGGTGCTCTACACCGGCAGCAAGGGCCGGGTCGCGCACGAGTGCATCCTCGACATCCGTCCGATCAAGGCGACCACCGGCATCTCCGAGGTCGACATCGCCAAGCGCCTGATGGACTACGGCTTCCACGCGCCGACCATGTCGTTCCCGGTGGCAGGCACGATCATGGTCGAGCCGACCGAGTCGGAAGACCTCGGCGAGCTCGAGCGCTTCGTCGCCGCGATGATCGCGATCCGCGACGAGATCCGCCAGATCGAAGCCGGCAACTGGCCGGCCGAGGACAACCCGCTCAAGCACGCGCCGCACACCCAGGCCGACTTCCTCGGCGACTGGAAGCGGCCCTACTCGCGCGAGCAGGCGGTGTTCCCGTTGCCCTGGGTGGCCGAGAACAAGTTCTGGCCCAGCGTCAATCGCATCGACGACGTCTATGGCGACCGCAACCTGTTCTGCGCCTGCGTGCCGATGAGCGACTACGCCGAGTGAGCGCCGCCCGCAGCGGCGAACCACGCCCCGAGCGCTGGTAGAATCCGCCAGCCTCGGCAGCAAGAGCCACGCCCGCGGGTGTGGCTCTTTTTTTGCCGCCAGCCCTCCCCACCACCTACCCCCCCGAACCTGGAAGGAACCGGACACGGTGATCTTCGCTCCGCGCACCAACCGCAGCCAGCTCTGGCTCGCCCTGCTCATCGCCAGCACCACCATGCTCCTGCTGCTCGCCGCCATGCTGTGGCTGCAGACGCGCCCGGTGCGCATGCACGACCTGCACCTCGCCGAGGGCGAGAAGCTGCGCTGCGTGTCCTACGCCCCCTATCATCGCCCGGGGCAGACCCCGCTCCTCGAAGACACCCGCATCGAGCGCGAGCAGATCGCGGCCGACCTCGCCGCGCTGGCGAAGATCACCGACTGCGTGCGCCTGTACTCGATCGACCAGGGCCTCGAGCACGTCCCCGAGCTCGCCCGTCCGCTCGGTCTGAAAGTGCTGCTCGGCGCCTGGATCGGCTACGAGAAGACGAAGAACGCCCGCGAACTCGAGCGCGCGATCGCGCTCGCCAACGCCAACGCCGACGTCGTGCGTGCGCTCATCGTCGGCAACGAGGTCCTGCTGCGCCGCGAGCGCACCGAGGACGAGATGCGCGAACTCATCCGTCACGCCAAGGCGCATGCGAAGGTGCCGGTCACCTACGCCGACGTGTGGGAGTTCTGGACCCGCCACGACAGTCTCGCCAACGAGGTCGACTTCGTCACCGTGCACATCCTGCCCTTCTGGGAGGACGAACCGGTCGACATCGAGCTCGCGCTCCAGCACGTGGCCGAAACGCGGCGCCACGTCGGTGAGCACTTCGCCGGCAAGAAGATCCTCATCGGCGAGACCGGCTGGCCGAGCGCGGGCCGCCAGCGCGAGGAATCGAAGCCCTCCCGGGTCAACCAGGCGCGCTACATCCGCGAGTTCGTCCATCGCGCGCATGCCGAAGGCTGGGACTACAACCTCATCGAGGCCATCGACCAGCCCTGGAAGCGCCGCCTCGAAGGCACGGTGGGCGGCTTCTGGGGCATGCTCGACGCCGACAGCCTGGAGCCCAAGTTCCCGCTCGCCGGTGCGGTGGCCGAGCGCGAAGGCGTGGCCGGTCCGGTCGGCGGCGCTGCGGTCGGCGGCGTGCTCGCCTTCCTGCTCGCGACCACCGGCCGACGCACGCGCTGCCTGCGCGCAAGCGCGATCGCCGCCGCAGGCACACTCGGCGGAATGATCACGGTGCTGCACTGGGAACACGCCCACCTGGCCTACCGCGATGCGCTGGAGTGGAGCCTGCTCGGCGGTGTCGCCGCGCTCGGCGCCCTGCTGCCGCTCACGCTCGCGCGCTGGCATGGCGAGCCCGTGCCCGCCACCGGCCGCGCCGCGCGCATCCTGCGGCATGGCGAACCCCTGCGCGCCAAGGCCGGCGCGCTCGGCCTGCTGCGCGGCCTGCTGCTCTTCGCAGCCGCGGTGGCCGCGCTGCTGCTGTGGGTCGATCCGCGCTACCGCGACTTCCCCACCCTGCTCTACCTGGTGCCGGCGGTGGTGCTCGGTGTCGTCGGCTGGTGGCGCGCCGACACCACGCGCAGCGAGATCACCCTCGCGCTGGTCATCCTCATCGGCGTGGTCGCGCGCTGGTCAAGCGAGCCGGCCAACCCCCAGGCGGTCGCCTGGCTGCTCACCGGGCTCGCGCTGGCCCTGCCCGTGCTGCTGGTGCGCTCGCACCAGCACGAGCAGCGCGAGTAGGGCGCCGACCGCGGCCGGGTCGTAGCTGTACAGCACCAGGCCGGCCACTCCACACAGCCAGCCCGCCCAGGCTAGGCCGCGACTGGCACGCACAAAGGCGAGTACGCCCGCGACGAGGCTCACCCAGCCGATGCGCTGGTCGAGGAAGCTGTGCACGAAGGCCTGCTTGAACAGGCAGGCCAGCGCGGGCGCATCGGCGGCCGTGCAGTCGCGCGGCAGCACCCCGGCCTCGAGCACGCCGTGGCGCAACCAGAGCGCGAGTGCGGCGAGCGCGAGTCCGGCAAGGAGCGGACGGGCGACGCCATATTTGAGCAAATTAGTTGGCATTGGGATACGCTTTCCCTTCAAAATCAGCACACGCCGACAAGACGTGCAAAGTGTTGCAAATTGCCACCCCGAGCGGCTCGTAAGGGGCTGAAATGGCGAATAAAATGCGCGCCGTCGGTGTGAAGGGCGGACGCCCTGCCGGGCGCGCGCATTTTGTCACAGTGCGGCCGGGTCGGCGATCGTGGCGGCGCAGCGCCTTCATGGCCTGCCCGCCGCAGCCGCCCGGTGTCACCCCGACACGCGGCCCACGAGGCCCTCGCAATACATCCGCGCCGTACCTGCAGGACGGCGCCCAGGAACCACGATGAAGAACGCCGCCTCCTTCGCAATCCGCATCCTCACCGCAATCGCCATCGCCGCGGTGGTCGCCTTCGCGCAATACTGGATCTGGCAGCAGCTCAACCGCAGCACCGAGTTCATCGGCACCAACCAGAGCATCAAGGGCTTCGCCTACAACGGCTTCCAGCGCGACCAGAGCCCGCTCAAGGGGACCTACCCCACGCGCGCCGAACTCGCCTCCGACCTCGACCTGCTCGGACGCTACTCCGACGGCCTGCGCACCTACGGCGTCAACGACATGCCCGAGCTGCTCGATCTCGCCGGCGAGCGCGACATGCTGGTCACGGCCGGCGCCTGGATCGACGCCCGCCCCGAGTCCAACGCGCGCGAAGTCGCAGCCCTGATCGAGGCGGCACGCAAGATGCGCCACATCGAGCGCGTCATGGTCGGCAACGAGGCCATCCTGCGCGGCGACGTCACGGTCGACGAGCTCATCGTCTATCTCGACGAGGTGCGCAAGGCGATCCGCAAGCCGGTCTCGACCGCCGAGCCCTGGCACGTCTGGCTGCGCTATCCGGAACTCGCCAAGCACGTCGACTACATCACCGTGCACCTCCTGCCGTACCACGAGGGCCTGCCGGTGGACAAGGCGGTGGAGTACGCCTTCCAGCGCTACGACGAGGTCGCGCGCGCACACCCGCGCAAGAAGATCGTGGTCGGCGAAGTGGGCTGGCCGAGCCGCGGCCCGACCATCGACGCCGCCATCCCCTCGCTCGACAACCAGGCGCGCTTCGTGCGCGAGTTCCTCGCCCATCCGCGCACCGCACGCATCGACTACTTCCTGATGGAAGCGATCGACCAGCCGTGGAAGGTGGACGTCGAAGGCTGGGCCGGGCCCTACTGGGGCATGTTCAACGCCGACCGCGAGCCCAAGTACCAGCTCGAGGGCGTGGTCGAACGCGACCCGCACTGGTCGCACAAGGCCAGCAACGCCGCCGCACTCGCCTTCATCCCGATGATGCTGGCGGCCTTCTTCCTGCCCGGCTGGAGCATCGGCGGCCGCCTCTTCCTCGCCGCGCTGATCCAGGCCTGCATCTCGACGCTGATCATCGGCATCAACGTGCCGGTCGAGTACTACCTCACCCAGCGCGACCTCATCGGTCTGGTGCTGCTGATCGGTGCCACCTGCATGACCGCGGCGGTGCTGCTGTCGCACGGCTTCGAGTTCGGCGAGGTGCTCTTCAAGAAGAAATGGGCGCGCCGCTTCACCCCGCTGCCGCCGCACCCGCCCGAGCAGCAGCCCTTCGTGTCCATCCACCTGGCCTGCTACAACGAGCCGCCCGAGATGGTGATCGCCACCATCGACAGCCTGGCGCAGATGAATTACCAGAACTTCGAGGTCCTGATCCTCGACAACAACACCCGCGACGAGGCCCTGTGGAAGCCGCTCGAGCGCCGCTGCGCCGAGCTCGGTCCGCGCTTCCGCTTCTTCCACCTCGCCAACTGGCCCGGCTTCAAGGCCGGCGCGCTCAACTACGGCCTCAAGGTCACCGACCCGCGCGCCGAGGTGGTGGGTGTCGTCGACGCCGACTACGTGGTCGATCCCGACTGGCTGGCCTGCCTGGTGCCGCACTTCGACCAGCCCGAGGTCGCCGTCGTGCAGGCCCCGCAGGCCCACCGCGACTGGGAGGGCCAGCCCTTCAAGCGCATGTGCAACTGGGAGTTCGACGGCTTCTTCCGCATCGGCATGCACCACCGCAACGAGCGCAACGCGCTGATCCAGCACGGCACCATGACCATGGTGCGCCGGCGCGCACTCGAGGAGGTCGGCGGCTGGTCCGAGTGGTGCATCTGCGAGGACACCGAGCTCGGCCTGCGCCTGATCGAGAAGGGCTACGACACGCGTTACATCGACCATATCCTCGGCCGCGGCCTCACCCCCTCGGGCTTCGCCGCGATCAAGAGCCAGCGCTTCCGCTGGGCCTTCGGCGCGATGCAGATCCTCAAGGCCCACCTGCCCCACATGATCGGGCGCAGCACCCTCAACCTCGCCCAGCGCTACCACTTCCTCACCGGCTGGTTCGCCTGGCTGGGCGACGCGCTGCAGCTGGTGTTCGCCTTCGGCAGCCTGCTGTGGACCCTGGGCATCCTGCTCTTCCCCAAGGCCTTCGGCCTGCCGGTGGTGTCGCTCGCGCTGCCGATCTTCGGCTTCATGATCTTCAAGGCAGCGCTCGGCCCCATCCTCTATCGGCGCACGATGGACTGCCCGTGGAAGGACATCCTCGGCGCCTCAATCCTGTCGGTGGGCCTCGCCCACGCGATCGCGCGCGGCGTGTTCGCCGGCCTGGTGAAAAAGAAAGGCGTGTTCGTGGTGACGCCCAAGGGCTGGCGCGGCGGTGGCGCGCTGGCCTTCTTCAACCCCATCCGCGAGGAGATCGGCATGCTGGTCGCGCTGCTGATGGGCGCCGTCACCCTGGTCGCGCAGCGCGGCGCCAACAACCTCGAGACCCAGCTGTGGGTCGGCATCCTGTGCCTGCAGTGCATCCCCTACGTGGCCGCGATCCTGTGCCAGGTGGCGGCCTACATGCCGGAGCGTGGGGCCGCGGCCGGGGAAACGGCCGCGGCAGCGTGAGGAGTCGGGCGCCCGGTGTCGGGTGCAAAGTCGAAACCTCCCGCCGCTCGATCCTCGCCGGGCGGCGGGAAGGTCGGACGCCGTCCGGCCTTCTCCGCTCCAGACGCCTCACTCCTCACGCCACCGCAATCAACGCCGCCAGCACCAGCGCCGGATAGACCAGCACCGTCACCCCGGTTCCGCCCAGGATCATCACCCGCTGCGGCACGTGGCCGGTGCCGAAGACGATCGCGTTGGGCGGAGTGGCAACGGGGAGCATGAAGGCACACGAGGTGCCGACCGCGACCAGCACGGCGAGCGGCGCGCGCTCGACATGCGGGGCGAGACCGAGGAAGAGCGGGATCAGCAGGGCTGCACTCGCGGTGTTGCTGGTGACCTCGGTGAGCAGCAACGCGAACAGCACCATCAGCGCGATGCAGCCCCAGGCCGGCAGTGCGGCGAGCGGTCCACCGAGCTGGGTGGCGAGCCAGGCCGCCGCGCCGCTGGCCGCGAGCGCCTTGCTCAGCGTGAGCCCGCCGCCGAAGAGCAACAGCACGCCCCACTCGGTGCTGCGCTCCACGTCCTGCCAGCCCGCCAGCCGCAAGCCGTGCAGCAGCACGAGCGCGAACAGCGCCACCGCGGCGTCGTAGCCCTGGGCAAAGCCGAGCGCGGCGCCGAGGGGCGCGCCGAACACCCACAGCAGCACGGTGAAGCCGAAGAGTGCGAGCATTTTGCGCTGCGCCGGAGTCCATCCTCCGGGAGGCGGTGGCGGCGTCACCGCCACGTCGAGCCGCGGTCGCAGCACCAGGCGCAGACCGATCTCCATCAGCGGCATCATCACCAGCACCAGCGGCAGACCCCAGCTCATCCATTCGGCGAAATCCATGCCCACCGCTGCCGCGGCGATCGCGTTGGGCGGGCTGCCGACCAGGGTGCCGATGCCGCCGATGTTGGCGGAGAAGGCCACGCCGAGCAGCACGTACATCCAGGTGCGGCGATGTTCGTCGAGCGGCAGCGGGGCGAGCAGGCCAAGCGCCAGCGGCAGCATCATCGCCGCGGTCGCGGTGTTGCTGATCCACATCGACAGGAAGGCGGTCAACCAGAACAGCCAGCGCACCGCGCGCCCGAAGCTGGCCCCCGCGCGGCGCAGGACCTGGCCCGCCATCCAGCGGTCCAGCCCCTGGCGCTGCAGGCCGGCGGCGAGCGCGAAGCCGCCGAGGAAGAGGAAGACTACCGGGTCGGCGAACTGCAGCAAGGCCTCGGGAAAATCCAGCACTCCGCTCGCGGCGGCGAGCAGGGGCACCAGCAGCGCGGTCACGCTCACGTGCAGGGCTTCGGTCAGCCACAGCCAGGCGATCGTGGCGAGCAGAGCAAGCCCGGCTCCGGCGCGGTCCGGCAGACCCTCCAAGCCCCAGAGCAGGCCGAGGAAGAGTACGCCCGCGACGACTAGATTGAGGTTCCGCATCAATTGATCCACCCCTGCGCAGTGGCGCTATCGGCTCGAGCACACACCCGTACGTACGCGGCGTTGCACGCCGATCCGCGTCAGGCCTGCCACGCCGCCAGCCGGCGCGCCACCGGGGCCCAGTCCCAGCGCCCGTAGTCGGGCAGGCCGCCCGCCACCGGCGGCGGAATCTCGCCCTCGATCAGCGGACGCATGTAGTCGCAGGCCGCCGTGGTCACGTGCAGCCCGTCGGCGCGCACGAAACCGTCCGGCAGGCTGCGCTCGAGGTTGGCCACCGCGGCGGTGTCCACCGCGACCACATCCCAGCGGTAGGGCGCATCCTGCAGGCGGCGGATCGCGGGCATGGTCCCGCCCTGGCCGGCGAGCGCGTACTCCACCGCCACCCTTCCGACCGCTTCGGCCTGCGCGCGGTCGGTCGCCGACAGCCAGTGTCCGGCCGAGCGCTGCAGGTAGTCGGGGATCGCCCAGTGGAACTTGTAGCCGAGGCGCTCGTTGATCCGCCGCGCCACTGCCAGACCCGCGCCGCCGAGCTGGACGTAGCCGCGCGCATCGCGCGACTTCTCCATCAGCAGGCTGCCATCCGGTCGGCGGATGCCCTCCGCCACCGTCACCGCACAATAGCCCAGCCGTTCGACGATCTCGCGCACGCGGGCGAGGAAGGCCGCTTCGTCGAAGCGCGCCTCCGGTACCAGCACGATATGCGGGGCGCGGTCCGGGTCGCCCTGCGCGGCGAGCGCGGTGGCCGCGGCCAGCCAGCCGGTGTTGCGCCCCATCACCTCCATGACGAAGACGCTGCCCTTGCTGCCCACCATCGACGCGGTGTCCAGCCCCGCCTCCAGCATCGAAGTGGCGAGGTAGCGCGCGGCCGAGCCGAAGCCGGGACAGCAGTCGGTACCGACGATGTCGTTGTCCACCGTCTTGGGCACGCCCACGCACACCAGCGCATGGCCGCGCCGCGCGGCCTCGGCCTGGATGCGCGCGACCGCGTCCATCGAGCCGTTGCCGCCGTTGTAGAGCAGCCAGCCGATGTCGTGCGCGTCGAAAACCGCGAACAGCCGATCCATCGCCGCGCCGCCGTCGTCGTGCGGCAGATCGAAGCGGCAGGAGCCGAAGGCCCCGCCCGGGGTGCGCGCCAGGCGGACGAGCGCCGCCTCGTCCAGGCCGGCGGTATCGATCAGGGCCTCCTCGAGCACGCCGACGATGCCGCGCCACGCGGCGAACACCTTGCCGACCCGACCCGAGGCGCGCGCGGCCGCGACGACCGCCGCGGCGCTGGCGTTGATGACGGCGGTTACGCCACCGGAATGGGCATACAGGAGGTTCTGCTGGCGCATCGGCCGGGCCTCGTTCGAGCGTTGCCGCGCGCCGCGCCGGGCGGAGATTGCGGCGAGTTCAAAAGCACGCGCGGCCGTCGCCCCGTGGGGGGCGCGGCCGCGCCGGATGAGGCCGGGCATGCCCGGCCGGGGTGCTGCCTACTTCAGCGCTGCAAAGGCGTTCGCGGTGATCGCATCCACCGCGCCGAGGCCGGAGATCTTGCGCACCTTGGGCGCCTTGGCGTCGCCCGAGGCCGCCCACTTGCTGTAGTACTCGACCAGCGGCTTGGTCTGCGAGTGGTAGACGTCGAGGCGCTTCTTGACGGTTTCTTCCTTGTCGTCGTCGCGCTGCACCAGGTCTTCGCCGGTGACGTCGTCCTTGCCCGCGACCTTGGGCGGGTTGTACTTGACGTGGTAGGTGCGGCCCGAAGCCAGATGGGCGCGGCGCCCGCTCATGCGTTCGACGATTTCGGCGTCCGGCACGTCGATCTCGAGCACGAAGTCGATCGGCACGCCGGCGTCCTTCATCGCGTCGGCCTGCGGGATGGTGCGCGGGAAGCCGTCGAACATGTAGCCGGACTTGCAGTCTTCCTGCTGCAGGCGGTCCTTCACCAGGCCGATGATGATGTCGTCGGACACGAGGCCGCCGGCATCCATGACCTTCTTCGCCTCCAGGCCCAGCGGGGTGCCCGCCTTCACCGCGGCGCGCAGCATGTCGCCGGTGGAGATTTGCGGAATGCCGAACTTCTCCTTGATGAAGTTGGCTTGCGTACCCTTGCCGGCTCCCGGCGGTCCCAACAGAATCAGACGCATACTCCCTCCCGTGAATGGCCGGCCATCGAAAATGGCCGTTTCCTTATCGAATAAGCAGCCGAAACTTAACCGACGCGCGCCGGGTGGTCAAACCCCTCCGGCGGCGAAGATCGCGCGCACCCGCTCCAGGTCCTCCTGCGTGTCGACCCCGGCCGCCGGTGCCTGGGCGAGTTCGAGCACGCGGATGCGATAGCCGTGCCAGAGCGCGCGCAACTGCTCGAGCGCCTCCCAGTGCTCCAGCGGCGAGGGCGCGAGCGCCGCATAGCGGCGCAGGAAGCCGACGCGGTAGGCGTACAGGCCGACATGGCGCAGCACCGGCAGCCCTGCGGGCAGGTCGCGCGCACCGTCACCCCAGGCGTCGCGGGCCCAGGGGATGGGCGCGCGCGAGAAGTACAGCGCGCGCCCGGCGGCATCGCACACCACCTTGACCACGTTGGGGTTGAAGACCTCGACGGGATCGTGGATGGCGTGCGCGGCGGTGGCGATGGCAGCCTCGCCGTCGGCGGCGAGCGCGCGCGCCACCGCAGCGACGATCTCCGGGTCGATCAGCGGCTCGTCGCCCTGCACATTCACCACGATATCCTCGTCGGCCCAGCCGCGCGCGAGCGCGACCTCGGCGAGGCGGTCGGTGCCGCTCGGATGGTCCGGGCGCGTCATCACCACGGCACCGCCCGCAGCCTGCACGACCTCGCGCACGCCCTCGTGGTCGGTGGCGACCCAAGTCTCGCTGGCGCCGGCATGCCGCACGCGCTCGAGCACACGCACGATCATCGGCTTGCCGCCGATGTCGGCGAGCGGCTTGGCGGGCAGCCGGGTCGAGGCGTAGCGCGCAGGGACGACGATGCGGAAGTCGGTGGACATGCCGCCGCTCATTTGCGCAGGGCGTCGACTTCCTCGGCGCTCATGGCGCGCGCCTCCTCGTCCAGCATCACCGGGATGCCGTCGCGGATCGGATAGGCAAGGCGGTCGGCCTTGCACACCAGTTCCTGCTTGTCCTTCAGATAGTCGAGCGGCCCCTTGCACAGCGGGCAGACGAGGATTTCAAGCAGACGTGCGTCCATCTTCGAGTTTCTCCAGGATGCGTTCGGCGGCGCCGGAACCGATCTGCGCCCGCACCGGGTATTCCCAGCAGTCGGCAGGCGCGAAAGCCCGGCATTTTACCGCATCCTTCGCGGTCATCAGGATCGGCGACGCGTCGCCGAAGACGAGATCGGCGGCGACGAAGCGATGATGATCGGGGAAGGCATGGGCGACCACCTCCAGGCCGGCGGCGGCGAGCTGGTCGAAGAAGCGCTGCGGCCTGCCGATCCCGGCCACCGCGTGCACCCGGCGACCACGCAGCGCCGCGAGCGGGAGGCGACACGCAGGGTCGGCGAGCGCGACCACCTCTTCGCCGAAGAGCCGCATCGGAAACACCGGCACGCCGCCGATCGCCGCGCGCAGCTCGGCATCCAGCTCGCCGTGGGCCAGCACCAGATCGACTTCGGCGAGGCGCGCGAGCGGCTCGCGCAGCGGCCCGGCGGGCAGCAGCAGGCGGTTGCCCAGCGTGGCCGCGTCCACCACGGCGATCTCCAGGTCTCTTGCGAGATGGTAGTGCTGCATGCCGTCGTCGGCGATGAGCACGTCGCACTCGGGATGCAGGCGCAGCAGCGCGCGCGCAGCGGCGGGACGGTCCTGCCCCACCACCAGCGGGCAAGCGGTAAGACGGGCGAGCAGCACCGGCTCGTCGCCATAGCGGCCGGGGTCGCCGTCTGCGGGCACAAGGGCGAGCCCGCCCTGCGCACTCGCCGTACCGCCATGGCCGCGGCTGACGATGCCGGGGTGGTGGCCAGCGACACGCAGCACCCCGGCCAGCCAGTCGACCACCGGCGTCTTGCCACTGCCGCCGACCGCGACGTTGCCGACCACGATCACCGGCACCGGCAGGCGCTGCGGCTGCGTGAGCGCGCGGCGGCGGCGGGCGAGGAAACCGAACAGCAGGGAGAGCGGACGCAAGGCCTGCGCGAGCAGGCCGCGACGCTGCCAGAACGCTGGGGCCTGCGCAGCCACGTTCAGTCTCCGGGGCGGCGCGGGCCGGAGGACCTCACTGCGCCGACGACTGGGTGGCGAAGGTGATGTGCGGCAGCCCCGCGCGCTGCGCGGCCTGCATCACGTCCACCACGCTCTGGTGCGGGGTGCGCGCGTCGGCGTTGATCACCACCACCGGCGGCGTGTCGCCGTCGGCCGGGGCCGACTTGCCGAGCGCGGCGGCGATCGCCTCGACGCTGCGCTCACCCACTGCCTGGCGATTCACCAGGACCTCGCCGGCGGCGGTTACCGCGACCACGATCTCGCGCGCCTCGGTCTCGCTGCCCTCGGCCTCGGCGGTGGGCAGCTTGATCTCCAGCCCGGAGACCTTGGAGAACGTGGTGGTCAGCATCAGGAAGATGATGATCACCAACACCACGTCGATGAGCGGGATCAGGTTGATCTCGGGCTCGCCGTTGCGGCTGCCGCGACGGAAGTTCATCGCCCCTCCCTTACGCCCGGCGCTCGCCGTGGGAGACCTCGACGAGCTTGATCGCCTGCTGCTCCATGTCGATCACGAAGCTGTCGATCAGCGCGCGGAAGTGGCGCCAGAAAATCATCGCCGGAATGGCGATGATGAGGCCCAGCCCGGTCGTATACAGCGCGATCGAGATGCCCTGGGCGAGCTGGGCCGGGTTGGCGCCGCTCACGCCCTGCGAGGCGAAGATGTCGATCATGCCGATGATGGTGCCGAGCAGGCCCATCAGCGGGCTGATGGAGGCGATGGTGCCGAGCGTGGTGAGGAAGCGCTCGAGGTCGTGCACCACCGCGCGCCCGGTCTCCTCGATCGACTCCTTCATCACCTCGCGCGGGCTGTGCACGTTGCGCAGGCCGGCGGCGAGCACGCGGCCGAGCGGCGAGTGCGCCGCGACGCGCTCGGCCATCTCGGCCGAGGGCCCGATCTGGCGCAGATCGTCGAGGACCTTGTCGAGCAGCCCCGGTGGCACGATGCGCGAACGGCGCAGGGTGATCGAGCGCTCGATGATGAGCGCCACCGCGATGACCGACGCCAGAATCAGGGGCCAGATCGGCCAGCCAACGGCCTGGATGATCGCGAACACGCGGGCTCACCTCTCGATTGGAAAGGCGAGACTCTAGCGCCGCGCCCCCCGCCCGGCAAGCCGCATGCATCACGCTGCGCACGCGGGCACCGGGCATCCGCGGGCACGGGCATGGCCTGCGCACGAGGAGATCGGGAGCGCACGCGGCAATCCACAGAAGCTGTGGATAAGTTTGTGGACGATTTCGGAATCCTGCCCGCAAAGCCCGCAACGGCAGGCTTTCCCTCACTCCGATGCAAAATTGTGCAAGCCATCGAACCTTTACGAATCAATAACTTGCAGAATCACCCCTTATCGATCAAGGACTTGCAAACACACCCTTGACAAGGTCGAAAGCCTGTGGATTCCGCTACAATCCGGCCATGCCCGCGAACCCCCTCTTGCCTGCAAACGGCGCCGCGACGCCCGCCGCGCAGGTCCTCAGCGTCTCCGAACTCAACCGTATGGCGCGCGAGCTGCTCGAATCCGCGCTGCCCCTGATGTGGGTGGGCGGCGAGATCTCCAACCTCGTCCGCGCCGCCTCCGGCCATGTCTACTTCACCCTCAAGGACGCCTCCGCCCAGGTGCGCTGTGCGATGTGGCGCAACCGCGCGCAGCTGCTCGCCTTCCGCCCCGAGAATGGCATGCGCGTCGAGGCGCGCGCGCTCGTCACCCTGTACGAGGCGCGCGGCGACTACCAACTGAGCGTCGAGGCGCTGCGCCCGGCCGGTATCGGCAGCCTGTTCGAGGCCTTCAACCGGCTCAAGGCCAAGCTCGCCGCCGAAGGCCTCTTCGACGAGGCCGGCCGGCGCGCGCTGCCGCGCTACCCGCGCGCGCTCGGTATCGTCACCTCGCCGCAGGCCGCCGCGCTGCGCGACGTGCTGGTGACGCTGCGCCGGCGCGCGCCGCATCTGCCGGTGGTGCTCTACCCCGCGCCGGTGCAGGGCGCCGACGCTCCCGCGCGCCTGCTCGAGGCGGTCCGCTGCGCCGGCCGGCGCGCCGCCGAAGATGGCGTCGATGTGCTGCTGCTGGTGCGTGGCGGCGGCAGCATCGAGGACCTGTGGGCATTCAACGACGAAGCCCTGGCGCGTACCCTGCGCGCCTGCCCGCTGCCGGTGGTGTGCGGCGTGGGCCACGAGACCGACTTCACCATCGCCGACTTCGCCGCCGACCTGCGCGCACCCACGCCGAGCGGCGCCGCCGAGCTCGCCAGCGCCGGCTGGTACGCTGCGCGCGCCGAACTCGCAGTGCTCGAACCGCGCCTGCGCCGCGCCGTCGAGCGCCGCTTCGGCGAGCTCGCGCAGCGCCTGGACCGCGCCGCGCTGCGCCTGGTGCATCCGCGCGAACGCCTGCGTCGCGAGCGCGACACGCTGGCGCGCCTGGGCGAGCGCCTGCACCACGCCGCCGCGCGTCGGCTCGAGGCCGCCGACCTGCGCGCCACCCGCGCCGGGCTTCGCCTGCGTGCCGCAGCGCCGCGTCCGCAAGCGCTCGCCGCGCGCGTCGACATGCTCGGTGGGCGCCTCGCGCGCGCAGCCACCCGCCTGCTGGAAGCCCGCAGCCAGCGCCTCGACGCCCTCGCCGCCCACCTTCAGCATCTCGCGCCACAGGCGGTACTGGCGCGCGGCTATGCCATCGCCCGTGACAAGCAAGGCCGCGTCCTGCGCAGCGCCGCCGGCATCCCCGAGGGCGCCGCGGTGAGCGTGCAGCTCGCGGACGGCCGCCTCGACACCCGGGTCATCGGCCACGGGAAGGCCTGAGCGCACGGGTTCCGCAAATCCCCCGCATGGGCTTACCATGCGGGAAGCAAGCTTGTTCGGGGTCTAAATCCAGACTAAAATAGTCCGTCTTCTACCCCCGACCCGAACACAGACAGACCAACAACGGAGATCACGCATGGAACACACCCTGCCCGCCCTGCCCTATGCCAAGGACGCCCTCGCCCCGCACATCTCGGCCGAGACCCTGGAGTTCCACTACGGCAAGCACCACCAGGCCTACGTCACCAACCTGAACAACCTGATCAAGGGCACCGAGTACGAGAACCTCGACCTCGAAGCCATCGTCAAGAAGGCCCCCGCCGGCGGCGTGTATAACAACTCCGCGCAGGTGTGGAACCACACCTTCTTCTGGAACAGCATGAAGCCCAACGGCGGCGGCGAGCCCAGCGGCGCGCTGGCCGACGCGATCAAGGCCAAGTGGGGCTCCTTCGACGACTTCAAGAAGGCCTTCCAGGCCTCCGCAGTCGGCAACTTCGGTTCCGCCTGGACCTGGCTGGTCAAGAAGGCCGACGGCTCGGTCGACATCGTCAACATGGGCGCCGCCGGCACCCCCCTGACCACCGGCGACAAGGCCCTGCTCTGTATCGACGTGTGGGAACACGCCTACTACATCGATTACCGCAACCGTCGTCCGGACTTCGTCGCCACCTTCCTCGACAAGCTGGCCAACTGGGACTTCGCGGCGAAGAACTTCGCCTGATTCCCGGAGCCGGTGTTTCTGGACAATATATTCGTAACACGGACAATATATTCGTAACTTTTCCAGAAGCGTTGGCAATATATTCGTAAAACAAGCGGGCGTCATAGACGCCCGTTTCTTTTACTACTGCATTCGACGCCGCTGTATGTGGCTTAGCTGATAGGGATAGGCTCCGTACTCGACCCGGACATAGCGGCTTCAGACAAGGCTGTGGTGGCAGCACTCGCGAACAAGTCCTCGTTGAGAGGGTGGTGCTCTGCGGTGATCACCAATCTCGATTGACGCTGAAAGTACTGCCGTCCGTGGCGGGCGGGAGCAAGACCAGTCTGCATTTCGTGGCTGGGAGCGAGTCTTTTCCTTCAGCCAGAAATCGGCAAGTGCGCTCTCGCCAATCAACGACTTTGAGCAGAGCAAGCACGGCGCTTATCCGTCGACTTTCCTCCCAAGAAGCTGCCCTGTGGCCAATCACTCAGCCCTTAGGACCAGCCAGGGATAGCGTGACGCCAGAACATGTGCAACCCGTGCCCGACCCCAGGCCGAGTCATAGATGTCGCGCGCAATCCACCCCAGCAGGGCTCCCAGGGTCGAGCTAATCGCGATCCCAACGACGCTCGTCGAAAAAACGTCCCACGCGAGCCAGAGGGCAACCAACGACGTTGCGGACAATACCGCCATCATTACCTTTGCTCGACGATACGCTGCCCATGAGGGCAGAGCGACCTCGGTTCTTCCGTCGTGAGCAAAACGTACGACACGGAAGACATTGATCACCCGCTGCTCCTGCTTGGTGATCTCGCCACGAGCGAACAAGGCATCGACGAAGATGGACCAAAGCGCAACACGGACGTCTGGGACTGGTCCACGGCGAAGCACACCCCAAAGTCGCTGCTTCCAGTTTCGACGCGCGAAAGTTTCGACGACCCGCTCAGCGGCAATCCGATCTTCGTAGCCCGCGGCCAGAAGGTCGATGATCGCGGCCCCCAAGTCCTCCGGCCCTTTAGCAGCGCGAGAAAGCCTTGCGAGTTCCGACTGGATCCACCGCAGATCCTCGTCCTCGGTGCTCATCGCTCTCCTCCTTGAGTGACCTCAGTCCTTGCAGTGAAATCCCGATCCGCTAGGTCGGGACGCGTCACGCCGCTCGCTGCATCGATCACAGCCTGGAAGACGCTGAAAAGCTGCGCATCAGAGAAACTCCTGCCTTCCTGCCGAGCGAGCTTGAGCACGAAGCCGAGCGCGTGGCGTAGTGTTTCCGAGTCTTGCCTGACGCCTGTAGCCAAGTATCCAACGTCGACCCGGTGCTGCCGCAGTGACTCCAGGTACTCAGCGGTTGGCCAGTGACGTCCTTGTTCATACATCCATTGGGACGATTTTGCGACGCCACCTAGCATGCCAAAGGCCTCTTGTGACATACCGAGCCGCTCACGCTCGAGGCGAAGCCGCTCTTGAAACGTCGGGCGGCCATCGCTCAGGTTGCCGGCTTGTTCGATTGGTTCGTTCATTTGAGCCTCATCCGTCCATCTCGAAAAAATTCTACTGGACTATTGAGAAAGAACTTGAACTTTCTGCTACATGCGTCAGAATAGTATTAACTTGTTAATACTTCTTGTGTGACTCATGCAGCCGCGGGAAGGATGGCAGCCAAAGAAGAAGCCGCACGGCGATGTGCTTAACGACTCTTTGCAGGCCGCACGCGCCCCGCTTCGACCGCCTGCTAGTCGGGCCGGAACGCCATCGCGTAGAGGAGATGATCGATGACCTGCTCAACGAGGAATCAAGTCTGCGTGCCGATGCGCTGCGACATGCGTCAGCGCCAACATGACCGTCACTGGGCCACTTAAATGGCTCGCGCGCCGAAGGTAACTTGGGATCGTGTCGCAACCCTGATCGCCGCCGGCCACGGAAGCGGTTTGGACGAGTTCTACCAGCCAATCCTGCAGATCAAGCGCTGGAACACCTCACCGGTGTCGGTGCAGGTGGTAGAAACGCTCCCCCCGTTCCGACGCCGCTGCCACTTCTTTTCTTACTCCGAATACCACATGGCCCTGCTGTTTAGCTGGGCCGGTGCCTTGATTCGTGAGCAGTTCCCAGCCTGGCCCTGGCCGCATTTTCACCCTGAACACGGGCGTAACTTCGAGGATGACGCGTTGCTTGCACGGTCACCTGGAATGATCAAGATTTGCCGCGACGCGGGCATCGGCCATGGGACTTTTGTTGGTACTGACATCCCCTACATATGGTCAATTGACCTCTGCCTCACCCTACCTTGGATCGAGGTGCCGGCCCAACGTACGGTGCTGGCCAGCATCAAGCCACTAGATTCCGATAGATACCAGCACGTTGACCCGCTGGACCGTGGCCCGGAAAAACTTGAAGGGGAGCGCCGTTACGCGCGACAGCTCGGCGTCGGCTACATCGTTGCCGATAGAACTCAGTACGCCGGGCCGCTCTTCGCCAATCTCGATCTATACCGGCGCGCGGCAACGCTGGCCCCTAACAGTCGACTCGCGTCTGCGCGAGACAACCTTCTGGTGGGGCATGCCCAAGACCTACAAGCACAGCCCATTGCCGACAGCATCAGGCTCGCCGCAGAGGCATGCGGCATAAGCCATGCAGACGCGACCACCCTACTCCATCACTGCCTTTGGACTCAGGCCATCGACTGCGACTTGTCGCGCGATATCCATCCCGCGAAGCCACCACCTCGGGGCGGCCGACGCCTGCGCAAAGCTGTCCGGGACGTCCTCACCCGACACGCTCTTGGGAGGTCATAATGACGGCAGCATCGCAACGAGTTCCCATTCCCGGCGAGATCCTCACGCCCACCCAGCCCAAGGTGCTCATCGCAAAGACCATGCGGGTATTGCTGGTAGAACAAGGGGAACGCGACCGAGTCGTTCTAATTGCAGTGGAACCGATCACCTCGCGGGGCAGGAAGTATTTTCAAGGCCCGATCACTTTGCGGCTTTCAGATGTTGAAAAGGACCTCGCTCTAAAGCGTTGCCGAATCGTCGAAGGTGGAGTGGCACCCCGTCCAGACTCGACTGCAAGTGATGAAGAGCTTGATCGAAAGTACTGCAGGGCTGGGCAGGAAAAATCAGGAACCCGCCAAAAGCGCGAGCAGCGCTGGGCCCTGATCGAGCCGCTGGTCCGTGACTTTGACAGCCGCACTCGGCTACTCGACCGACAGTTTCGCGTGGCGACAATCGCAGCCCGTGCCGCCGAGTTGTCAAAGAAAAACGATCTTGCTGTTAAGAGGCTGACCCGTCAGATCAACGACCTACTGAATCAGTACTGGGCCGGAGGGAGCACTAGGGGTGCGCTAACGCCGTTCGATGATGCCCGCGGGGCACGCGGAGAAGAGCGTACGCAACGAAAAAAACTCGGGCGCTGCAACGCGCCGACGAAAGCCGGAAATAGCGGGCAGGAAGGCTTCGTGCTCTCCGATCACGACAAAGACATATGCGGATTCGGCTGGCGCAACTATTACATTCGCGGGAAGACCGTCGCGAAGGCGCTGCGCCGCACTTGGCGCGAATTCTATTCCGATATCACGACCAACAAGCGCGGCCAGGCTGTGCACACGCTCTACCCCGCGAACCAGCGGCCAACACGCAGGCAATTCGAAACCTGGGGACGCCAGCGCTCGCCTGGCCACGAGGCCTGGAAAACCCAACTCACAAAATTCACCATGGCGCGGATCGATCACGCGCTATTGGGTTCCGCGAACGACAACGTGACCGCGGTCGGCCAGCTCGGCGCCATGGACTCCACGGGCGTCGACATCAACTTTGTGAGCGTCCTCAATCGCATCAAGCGAATCGGTGGCGCACATCGCATCCTGATCATCGACTCCAAATATGGCTACATCCCGGGCTTTTATCTGGGCCTCGATGCACCCAGCGCCACAACAGTGCGACTGGCAATGCTACATGCAATCTCCGACAAGACTGAGTGGCTCGCGTGGCTTGGGCTGGAGGAACAGAACCCTGATGACTGGTTGAAGATACAGTTTGCCCGCCTGGTTGCAGACAACACGGACCTGCGCTGCACGGCTGTAGAGAAATGCCTCCAGGCAATCAGCTGTGGTGTCCAATTCGTCCCTGTTGCTCGCTCAGACATGAACTCCACTGTCGAGAGCGCTCACCACATCGTTCATCGCGCGTCCGACCACAACATGCATGGAACGACGCACGGCAAGAAAAAAGAGCGCGGAGAAGCATCAGCCGACGAGGACGCCTGCCATACGATCATTGAAGCCATTCGTGAAACAGCGCGCGTGATCCACGCCCACAACACGATGCCGCTGGACTTAATTCCGACGCTGGCTGCACATCGCGAGCTGGTCGCCCAGGGTATCCCACTCACCCGCCTGAATCTAACGCGATGGGATATTTCTCGTGGCAAAGTGGCAACCAGCTTGATCGGCATCCAAGAGGCGCGCATGAAGTTGCTTATGCCCATTCGCGGAACATTCACCAAGAATGGCGTCAAGTTGCTACGCCCGGACCGCGGCGACAGGCGCGAATTCGTCGAACCCGTACGTTACATTGCCCGCGATAAGGATTTCGTGCAGCGCACCATCCGCGCGAGGGTCATGCGCGGCCGCGTCACCCCCGAGAGTTGGGACGACGATTTCCTGCACGACCCGTACCACCCCTCTCACATTTACTACCGGGACCCAGTCAGCGGCCAACTGATGGAGTTGGACGCCAAAGTAAACAGCGACGACTCGGAGCGCCTCGTTGAGTGTTCCCTGCCCGACATGTTGGACCTGATAGACACCTGCAGCCTCGACCGCTTCAACGCTCGCGTCGGCCGCGATGATGCCATGAGCGCCCTGGAGGACGCCCAGGACCATACCAATCAAGAATCCAAGGCAGCCTACCAGCGGGACCTCGACGAAGCGCCGAAGAAGCCCTCCAAGGCGGGGATGAAGCGTGACAAGAGAGCCACCCGGGAAACTGAGAAGGCGGCATTAGTCTTTGGAATGCCCGTACTGCCAGCTACTGACCCTATCCAGGCTGACTCCCAGCCAACCGATGAGCCCGCCCAACCTCCTTCGCCTGATGACACCGAAGGCCGCGCTCCTGAGGCCGAACCTCCGAGCGTCGCGACTCAGGCGCTGCCGCCGAGCCCGACGACCAGCGCATCGCCTCTGGTCCAGAGCATCTTGAGACGTATCGCTGAAAGGAGCCGCAATGCCTGACAATAACCAAGCTAGCAGCACTTGGATTCAGCAAAGAAATCCCCTTACCGACGGTCTCCCGCGTTTCCCCGACCTCGACAGCATTGCGGCGGCGCTCGCCTTCGATCCACTTGCCGGAATCGACGTCAAGTCACTTGATATAGCAACTCGAATTGGTCTTCTCAATTCGGAAAAATCTCCTCTCCAACCGACATCTGTCAGTGTCCAATGCGGGCTCGCCTGGCAAGGCATGCTGCTCACCGGGCTCGATCGGCGGAATCCGCTCAATAGCGCCGCGCGCCTCGATTATTGGCAGACGTTAATGGAGCCGGGAAGTTCGGTTGGCCAGCCACCCAAACTGCCCAGCAAGGGCATGGCCATCCACGTCGCTAAAGGCCCCACCGGGACCGGAAAATCTGTCACGGCAGACCGGTTCTGCGGTATCTACCCGCAGGTTATCGAGCGCTGCGGGTGCGACGCTACTGGCTTTAAGCAGTTGTCGCAGTTGATCTACCTGCAGGTCGACATGAGCGCGGACGGGTCCCGCGGCGGCTTCGTTACCGGAGCGCTGCTGCAGATGGATCGCGCCTTAGGGACAGGCTATGCAGTTTCGCTAAGGAAGCAGTTTCGCACCGTTGAACAGCTGACGGTTGCCTTGATCGCGCGACTCATCGCGCACCACACAGGAATCCTCTTCATAGACGAGGGGCAACTGAGGAACCTCGTGCAGTGCGGGCACGCCGACCTGATACAGCTATTCCTGCTGCAACTGATGAACAGTGGAATCCCAACCGTCTTCATCGGTAATGAACGAGCATTCGACTGGGTCGAATACAGCCAGGATCTTTCGCGACTGAAGTTGGTTGCGAGTGCACGATTTTCGCCTCCAGGCTCGCTAATTCCCGGTGATCCTGACGTGCCCATCGCCCAACAAGCCAAGCTGCTTGCCGATGCAGACGCGTCGACGCTTGCCGACGGGATCATTTCTTACTACCTGCTATGTGAGCCACCTAAGCGGCCTGAGGACTGCGCGCAAATCTTGCTTCAGCGCAGCGGCAGCATCGCGCGCCTCGGCCTTACGCTCTGGACAAGCGCCCAGTTGCAGGCACTTCTCCTGCACGGTCGCGAATATGTGGTCCCCGAGGATATTCAATCGGTTTACGAATCGACGGACTTCGACGATCTGCGGCCGTTAGCCGACGGCTTCAATTATCGCAAACCCGAGTTGTTTGCGCCTTATCCCGATGTCGCATCAGCGTTTTACGGAAAGATCTGGGGCTTGCCGCCCGACGAGAGCGCTTCCGCTACCGCTTCGGCGCGGCAACCGACGCCCCCCCCGAGGAAAATGAGGTCTGGCAAGAAACCTGGCAAGTCGAAGTTAGCTGCTGAAGAGACCCGCGAAGCCAACGCTGCCAAGGAGCGCGAACGCCTCGAAAAGACGCTCAAGGAAGAAGACATGCGCAAGAATGGACTCGTCCAGCACGCGCTTGAAGGCCTCGCAGAGCTTCGTGAGAGCTCTGAAAAAACGTCGTGACATGCTTCCAGCACTGTACGAGGGAGAGACACTATATTCGCTGCTCACCGCCACGCAGCGCTTGCGCGCCGATTCCAGGGCCGAAGTAACCTGCGCCACCTTGTTTGGAAGTCCAGTCGCCGGACTGCGGCATGACTTCCCGAGCCATCTGGACGAGTTTTCGCGACGAACTCGCGGCGTTTTCGGGACACCTGAGGTGCTCGCGATGCAGCACTCCGTGCTTCCCTACTTCACGGCATTCCGCAATCAGGACGTTGTTGATCGCGCGATCATTGCAATGGCAGGAAACACGGTAAATCGCCTTAAATTCATACTCGGTTTACCCGCAAGTCCGGCTGGCGCCAATTACCCACTTAGTTTCTGCAAGACCTGCACTGACGTAGATATCAATCGCGATGGTCGCGCCCATTGGCATCGCATTCATCAACTTCCTGCATCTTATCTGTGTCCGATTCATCACGAACTCCTCCTCACCTCAGAAGTGAGGCTCAATGGCCTCGGCCGGAGCCAGCTTTTCTTGCCCGGTGATCAGGATCTGAATGTGCGGGCAACGGCATTGGAGCTGACACCTGATGCCTTACCCATCCTTCGCCGCTTCTCTGCTCTCAGCGCCGCGACACTCACCAAGTCGCTGCCGGGCGGATATAACGAGGCGTCACTGCAGGCATGCTATCGATTTGGCCTCTCGCAATTGGGATTGCTGACTCCAGCAGGTTTCATCCGTGCCAACGACTTCGTTAGCGCAGTCACTGCACACTTCCGGCCAATCTCGTCGCTCTCACCCTTTCATCGGGTCGTCTCCACGTCTTGTTCAAGCAGTTTGCTAAGGCTCATCAGGAAGCCACGAAACGGCATACCGACGTTGACCCACTTGCTGCTAATTGAATTCCTATTTGGGGACTGGGAAAGATTTGTCTCAGCTTATCGGTGGGAGAGTCAGTTGTCTCTCTCCTTCAACTGCACCGATCTTCTTACGTCGCGCGACGATGAATTGCCCCCAACTGACCTCGCTTCAGCACTGAATCGTATAGCCGACGGCTACCGAACGAAACAAGGTTCCCTTCGGGCGTTGTGCACCGCTGAGGGTGTCGACATCAACACCGCGATGCGCTGGATCGGGCGCCTGGGTCTGGCCGATATCTCACGCCGGCCGCGAGTGGTAACCAATGCGGTTAGGAGATTGGTGGTCTCCTTACTGGAGGCAGGACACCCACTGCGTGACGTTTGCGCCCAGACCTCCCTGTCGAAGTCGACCGTCGACCGAATTCTCAACGACAACAGCACTCTGCGTGCAACCTGGAAGGCAAGCGCTTTGGAACGTCGTCGAAAGATCGAGCGAGATCGCCTCGATGACTTTCTCGCGCTGAACCCCGAGGCAACGATGCCAGTCGTCCGGGCGACCACTGGAATCGGATACAGTTGGCTCCTTCGCCATGACCGACTATGGCTGCGCAGTCGAGTTCGAAAATCCGTACGCACTGGCATGGCTGAACACAAGCGTGTCCCTCGGGTCGATTGGTCCGGACGCGACGCACAATGCCTGGCGGCCTTGCAGATCGTCGCCGAGAGCCTGGAATTGTCCGCCAATGAGATTCTAAAGGCGCCTGCAATCCTCCGGCGACTGCCCAAGCTGCCATTTAAGCCACGCCTTGAGCGCCTCCCCGAATCCCGGAAATACATCGAAAGCCTTCTAGACGACCTACGCGACCTCAGAGCCGCTAACTGAATAGCGCGCGTCGGCGTGCATTATCGTTCTCGTAGCCCAAGTCAGCGTCTGTGGAAACCACCGGTACCGGGAAGGCCCTCCCCCGCTTCGCCAAACGTCAGGCTCTGAAGGTCGGCAGCCAAAATACAATCGCGGGCCCAACCGGAACCCCACTCCTTGAGTGGTCCAGGCAATGTTGGCTAACCGATTCCTTGCGAAGGATGCCCGAATCCGAAATTCGCCCAGAGCGCCACGGCTCAGTTGATCCGTATCGCTCTCCGATCGCCCGACCAAAGCATAACCATGTCCATGCTCTATACGCGGTTCTTGGAATGGATCGATCCTTGGTGATCGATAGCAGGCTCACGGAGAGATAGATTCCCCTTGCATCCGCATATACTTTTATGTATTTTGTGGTCATGCACGGGACTGAATCTACCTTGCCCATCGAGGAACTCTCTCGACTCGTCAGGTCAATGGGCATACATCAGGACGAGATCGCCTTGGCGACGGGCGTGACACAACCTCATGTCAGCCGCGTGTTGTCGGGAGGGGTTTCTCCGACCGCAAAAGCTTATCGGCGTATATGCGCATATGTGGTCAGCCGGAAGAGCCCCATCTCGACACTCCGAGTGGCACAGAACCAGGAGCTGGTCAGCGCGATCGCATCTATCTGGGATGGTTCGGAAGAACAGGCGCGGGCGCTTGGGGCCGTCATCCGATCATTGGCGCCGTTGCTTACGCTCTACAAGACTGGCGATCCGAAATGATTGTCGAGGATGCCGTCCGCCTCGTCGGGAGGACCTTACATCCGCGATGGCTGCAGCGTCCAACCATCCTGCCCGACGAACTGGCACACAGCTACGCACTGCGCGTCCTGGTGCTGAATGAAGCCGACTCTCTCGAGTCGTTGATCGCTGCCGTATCCGCCGATGGTGTAGTTGATCCCAAAGTCCCCAAGGCGCAGTTTCTCGCATGGGTCGCCGATGTGGACGTTTCGGAGTTTTTACGGTTTCACACACTCGCCCCCTTTCAGCAGGCCTTCACGTGCGGCGCGACACCCCATTCCCATGGCGAAAATCGGGAGAGCCACCTACGTTATGAAGCACTCCGGGTCAAAGTGCCATCCTTCAGGATCTGCGATGCTTGCAAGCAAGAAGACCTGGCATATTGGGGATTTCCGATCATACGGGTAAGTCACCACATCCCTGGGGTCGAATGGTGCGAGAAGCATGCGCAACCACTGATCTCCACGGGTTTCGACACACGCCACATCTCCCGAATCCAGAGATTCTCTTGGACGGCTGCTCCATCAGATTCAACGGAATGGCCTGGCCCGCAGAACGAGGTCGTAGAACGGTACGCTGCCATCTCAACGGCCCTGATGGCGAGATGCGAGAGTATGCCCGTGAGACAAGCCAGCGGCATAATTGCGGCCCGTGCGAAACAGCAAGGGCTGCGGAGGGCGTTAACAGGAAAACGGAAGATTCTTTCTGACTTGGTACTCGAGACAGCGCCGAGGGACTGGATCGCTCGCCTTCTCCCGTCCTTTCTCAGCCAGAAAACAAGGCCAGGAGTCTTTGCCGCGTCCCTGGACGGCGTGATGAAGCCTGCGACCATCTGCCGACCCGAGGCCTACGCCGTCGCACTGGCGGCTCTTTACAGTGACGCGGACGAGGCGCTCTCGGACTTGACCAACGCGCAGGAGGCACCAGAGTCGCTGAAAGTTCGCGCAAAGCGCTCGCGTCCCAGTGGGAGCAAACCGGCCGGGGCTCACACGGCCACTGAAGTCGCCGAGGCCTATTTCCGTTCGAATTTCAGTAACGCGGCGATGGCAAAGCTACTGGGGGGCTCGTGCACCTGGATAAGATCACTCTTGGTGCGGCTGAATCTTCCACCGGCGAGCCTCATTGGAAAGGCACGCAACCGAGCGGCTTTAATGTCTTTCAAAGCTGGCGCGAACATCGACTCGGCTTGCACTTCGGCTGGCGCGTCGGTCACAGACCTCGTAGATCTGCTCCGGTTTGACCTTGACCTCCTCGTGCCCTTGATTCGCCGGGGCTAAGCTAACCGTTCGCATATCGCTGCCACTCGAACTTCTGTGGAGTTCTACACCGGACCGCAGGTCGTTCAACAGCATGCAGGCGGCGCTCATCGACCCCTGGCGCCCACGAACCTGCAGGTCACACATCGCCCATGCAGCCATCCAGACGCTGCATTTGATGAGCATTCAGCACGCCGTCTGCCTGCTCAATCAGGGTTGCGCACCTCGCAAAGCGCCGAGCCCACCCGTCCTTGGTCACCACGTCTACCCCTTCACGCACACCACCTGCTTCAAGGTATGCAGGATCTCGGTCAGGTCGCGCTGGTTGGCCATCACTTCATCGATGTCCTTGTACGCCCCGGGAATCTCGTCGACCACGCCCTTGTCCTTGCGGCAGATCACCCCTTTGGTCTGGCGTGCGAGATCGGCTTCGGTGAAGCGCTTGGTCGCGGCCGTGCGGCTCATGCGCCGGCCGGCACCGTGCGCGCTGGAACAGAAACTCTCCGGGTTGCCCTTCCCGCGCACGATGTAGCTGCGCGCGCCCATGCTGCCAGGGACGATGCCGAACTCGCCCTGCCCCGCACGGATCGCGCCCTTGCGCGTCACCCACACGTCGGCGCCGTAGTGGTGCTCGCGGGCGACGTAGTTGTGGTGGCAGTTCACCGCCTCGGTAGTGACCGTAAACGGCGGCAGGTGGCGCGCCAGCCCCAAGAGCACGAGATCGAGCATCGCCTGGCGGTTGGCCATCGCGTATTCCTGCGCCCAATGCACCGCCTCGACGTAATCGGCGAAGTGTGCGCTGCCCTCGGCGAAGTAGGCCAGGTCACGGTCGGGCAGGTGGATCATGTGGCGCGCCATGTCCTTTCTCGCAAGCTCGATGAAGTACGTCGCGATCGCGTTGCCGATGCCCCGGCTGCCCGAGTGCAGCATCACCCAGACGCGCTCGTGCTCGTCCAGGCAGACCTCGATGAAGTGGTTGCCGCCCCCGAGCGTGCCCATCTGGTTCGCCCACTTGGAGAACTTGCCGAAGGCCTTGAGTAGTTGCGGGTGGCGCTCGGTCAGGGCCTTGAGGCCTGGCTCGAAGGGGCGCACTGCGTCGACCAGTACCCGGCCGTCCGCATGCTGGTCGCGGCCGACCGGCACATCGCGGCTGATCTGATCGAACACCTTTTTCAGCCGCCTCTCGTCGATGTCGTTGGCGGTGAGCGACAGCCGCGCGGCGACCATGCCACAGCCGATATCGACACCCACCGCCGCCGGGATGATGGCCTGGTGGGTTGCGATGACCGAGCCGATGGTCGCGCCGATGCCCAGATGCACGTCGGGCATCGCGGCGACATGGTGGTGGATGAACGGCAGGCTCGCGATGTTGGCGAGTTGCGCCTTCGAGCCTTCGTCGATGTCGTCGGTCCAGATCCTGACCGGTACGGCGCTGCCGTCGAGGACGGTCTTCACAGGCATGGGGGCGTTCCTCGCAATTCCTTTTCTACGCGTGACACCTGCAATCGGCTAACCAAGCGCCGTCACCTCGTCCCGAAGGTCAAACACGCAGTTGGGCCAGCGCTCTGCCCGGAGCGTGCATACAAACACCTGCAGGCGAGCGACGATCGGCTCGGCTGCAGGATCGTCCTGCATGACCTTCAGCGTCGCGCCCGGTGCCACGCGTTTCGCCAAGGCCTTGAGCTGACCCAGCGTACCGGTGTCCGACAGCAGCGCTTCGTGCAGATCGCGCTGCGCCATCGCCTGGATGAAGCTCGCGACCACCAAGGCCTCGCCCTCCCCTTCAGCGAGCACGAACTTGAGCCAGTCGAGCACCGCCGGACCGACACCGATTCGGCTCAGCTCAGCATAACTTTGCGGCCATTCGGCCTGCGGGTGACTGTGCAGCCACTGTGTCAGGCCCAGCGGGGTAAGACCTGTGTAATGCGGTTCGGCACGCCAGTAACGCGGATCGTCCCGGGGTGGCTGCCTAGCGTCCTGGTTCGAGCCTCGGCGCAGGAACGCCGGGATGTCATAGTTCCCTGCTTTCTTGAGCGTATCGCGGCGATCCGACCGTCGTCCCGAGCGCAGCACCACGGGCGCATCGAAGGCATCTTCGAAGTCGAAATACGCACCGCTTACCGCAGCCGGTGAGCCATAGTGCTCCGGCGCCTCATTCACGGTGAGCGGCGCCATGCAGGGGTCGACGCAGAAATCGAGGCTGCCGAGCCCGCCAAAGCCGGCAGGCAGCATCGAGGGCACCTTTACGAGATCGGGCATGTCCGCCGGCTTGTCGGCTTCGGCACGCGTCTCGACGAGCAGGAAATGCGTCAGCGGGCTGACCAGCTGATAGGCGACGGCCAGTTCCAGCGCCTGACGCGAGTGGGCGACCTCGGCGGCGAGTAGGGTTTCGATCTGCGCGGCCACGGCCATACGGCTGAGCGCCGAATCATGCTCGGCAGCAGTCAGGCTGGCCTCGCCCAGCGACTCGGGCGCCTCGGCATGCGCGCGCGTGCCGACCAAACGCACCGTCCCATCCGGCACCTGCGCAAAGCGTGCCCATACGGTCACCGCGTCGCCGTCGAACACCGAGCCCGGTAGCGCGCTCATCCAAACGGGCTTCGCACCTGCGGGCCACACCAAGTCCAGGGACGCCATGCGCTGCGAGCGCAGGCGCGCAAACATGCGCAGGACGGCCGGTTCCACGGCCTCTCCCGGTGCGACGAAGTCACAGGCCCCGCCGGTCTCGTCGGCCAGGCGGCGCAGCACACCCTCGGCAGGGGCGCTGCCAATACCGACGACGAAGACCCGGTGACCCAGCGCGCGCGCTTTCGCTACCGTGCGCTCGATCGCGTGGATCTGTCCGTCCGTGATCAGCAGCAAATCGACCGGCGCGGCACCTTCCCCAGCGCCGGGGCTTACCGATGCGTCTCCGGCCAGGGCCAGGGTGGAGTCCAGCGCCTTCTCCATCTCGGTCCCACCCAGATCCGCCTGCAACTGCGCCGCCCAGCGCTGCCCCGCCAGCCGGGTCGCGGGGCTCGTGCGCCACAGCGCGCGCGAGCGATGCTCGACGGTGCTGCCGAAGCGTGACAGCGAGAACCGCTCACCCTCGCGCAGGCCGGCGACGATGGCCTGCAGCGCACGTCGCGCGGCGGCGATGCTGTCGCCCTGCATCGAGCCCGAGCAGTCCACCAGGATCTTTACCGCGAGCGGATGAGCCGACGCCGGCACACGCGGGCAGAAGCTCGCCAGCACGCTGACCGCGCCCGGCTGCACCGTGTCCTGCGCGCACAGGGCGAGCGAATCCTGCACGACCTCATCGAGCACGAGGATGAAGTCGCGATCGAGGCGGCCACCGCGCGCAAGCGACACGACCATCGCCGTCGTCTCGCCCTCGCCTTCGAGCCGCATCGACAGCGGATGGCTCGGCGAGCCGATCCGGGCGCGTGCGAGGGCGCCTTCGACGCGCAGGCTAAGCTCGAACGGATACGACACCATCAGGTCATGCTCGACCACCTGGTGCGGCTTTAAGCCGGCATCGGCCACCGGATCGCCATAACGCGGGGCGATCACGGTGGGCACCACCAGGCGCAGGCCATGCTGCTCGAACTGGACCACCTGGGCGTAGCGTAGCCGCACCACACAGGTCTCCCCAGGTGCGAGGTTGCCCAGGTTCAGGGTGTAGCTGTCATCGAAATTCTGCTCGAGCAGGATGGCGGTGTTGCCTTCGGCAATTGCGTCCTCATAGCCCTGCTCAGCCTGCTTCTTCTCGACCACCGCACCGGACAGGCGGCGATCGCCAATCTGGACCTCGACCCCGAGCAGCACGGCCGCCCAGGGCAGCGGGAAGGTGTAGACGAGCTCGACATGGGCGATCGAAGGGGTTCGCAAAGCGCTGCTCGAGGTTCGCCTCGAACAGCGTGCCGCGCAAGCTGCCTTCAAAGCGCACGCCCTTGAGCGTCAGTGCCTCACCCGCGCGCGACTCGAGTCGTGCCGATTGCTGCTGCATCATGGTTCTCTCGCCTGTCGTTCGTTCTTGTTCGTGTTCGCCGGATCCGTCGGCGAAGCACCGTCTTCTTCGCCCTGCGCCGCCTTGAAGGCGGCCATCACGCCCTGGATGAACTGCCGTACCGCCTCGGGACTCAGCCCCGCCCGCTTGCGGATCGATCACGCACCTCGACGCCCTCGGCCACCGCCAGATGAGCTGCACACGGCGACACGCTGTCCTCGAGCGCGATCGCGAGTGCTGCACCGTGGCCCGCCGCGCGTGTCGCCAGCTCGCGATACGCGCCGATAAGGACAGCCGCTGCTCGGATGGTCGCAGCATCTGGCGGTGGCCGCAGGGCGTCGGAGGTGGTGGATCGATCCGCAGCGGGCGGGGCTGAGTCCCGAGGCGGTACGGCAGTTCATCCAGGGCGTGATGGCCGCCTTCAAGGCGGCGCAGGGCGAAGAAGACGGTGCTTCGCCGACGGATCCGGCGAACACGAACAAGAACGAACGACAGGCGAGAGAACCATGATGCAGCAGCAATCGGCACGACTCGAGTCGCGCGCGGGTGAGGCACTGACGCTCAAGGGCGTGCGCTTTGAAGGCAGCTTGCGCGGCACGCTGTTCGAGGCGAACCTCGAGCAGCGCTTTGCGAACCCCTTCGATCGCCATGTCGAGCTCGTCTACACCTTCCCGCTGCCCTGGGCGGCCGTGCTGCTCGGGGTCGAGGTCCAGATTGGCGATCGCCGCCTGTCCGGTGCGGTGGTCGAGAAGAAGCAGGCTGAGCAGGGCTATGAGGACGCAATTGCCGAAGGCAACACCGCCATCCTGCTCGAGCAGAATTTCGATGACAGCTACACCCTGAACCTGGGCAACCTCGCACCTGGGGAGACCTGTGTGGTGCGGCTACGCTACGCCCAGGTGGTCCAGTTCGAGCAGCATGGCCTGCGCCTGGTGGTGCCCACCGTGATCGCCCCGCGTTATGGCGATCCGGTGGCCGATGCCGGCTTAAAGCCGCACCAGGTGGTCGAGCATGACCTGATGGTGTCGTATCCGTTCGAGCTTAGCCTGCGCGTCGAAGGCGCCCTCGCACGCGCCCGGATCGGCTCGCCGAGCCATCCGCTGTCGATGCGGCTCGAAGGCGAGGGCGAGACGACGGCGATGGTCGTGTCGCTTGCGCGCGGTGGCCGCCTCGATCGCGACTTCATCCTCGTGCTCGATGAGGTCGTGCAGGATTCGCTCGCCCTGTGCGCGCAGGACACGGTGCAGCCGGGCGCGGTCAGCGTGCTGGCGAGCTTCTGCCCGCGTGTGCCGGCGTCGGCTCATCCGCTCGCGGTAAAGATCCTGGTGGACTGCTCGGGCTCGATGCAGGGCGACAGCATCGCCGCCGCGCGACGTGCGCTGCAGGCCATCGTCGCCGGCCTGCGCGAGGGTGAGCGGTTCTCGCTGTCACGCTTCGGCAGCACCGTCGAGCATCGCTCGCGCGCGCTGTGGCGCACGAGCCCCGCGACCCGGCTGGCGGGGCAGCGCTGGGCGGCGCAGTTGCAGGCGGATCTGGGTGGGACCGAGATGGAGAAGGCGCTGGACTCCACCCTGGCCCTGGCCGGAGACGCATCGGTAAGCCCCGGCGCTGGGGAAGGTGCCGCGCCGGTCGATTTGCTGCTGATCACGGACGGACAGATCCACGCGATCGAGCGCACGGTAGCGAAAGCGCGCGCGCTGGGTCACCGGGTCTTCGTCGTCGGTATTGGCAGCGCCCCTGCCGAGGGTGTGCTGCGCCGCCTGGCCGACGAGACCGGCGGGGCCTGTGACTTCGTCGCACCGGGAGAGGCCGTGGAACCGGCCGTCCTGCGCATGTTTGCGCGCCTGCGCTCGCAGCGCATGGCGTCCCTGGACTTGGTGTGGCCCGCAGGTGCGAAGCCCGTTTGGATGAGCGCGCTACCGGGCTCGGTGTTCGACGGCGACGCGGTGACCGTATGGGCACGCTTTGCGCAGGTGCCGGATGGGACGGTGCGTTTGGTCGGCACGCGCGCGCATGCCGAGGCGCCCGAGTCGCTGGGCGAGGCCAGCCTGACTGCTGCCGAGCATGATTCGGCGCTCAGCCGTATGGCCGTGGCCGCGCAGATCGAAACCCTACTCGCCGCCGAGGTCGCCCACTCGCGTCAGGCGCTGGAACTGGCCGTCGCCTATCAGCTGGTCAGCCCGCTGACGCATTTCCTGCTCGTCGAGACGCGTGCCGAAGCCGACAAGCCGGCGGACATGCCCGATCTCGTAAAGGTGCCCTCGATGCTGCCTGCCGGCTTTGGCGGGCTCGGCAGCCTCGATTTCTGCGTCGACCCCTGCATGGCGCCGCTCACCGTGAATGAGGCGCCGGAGCACTATGGCTCACCGGCTGCGGTAAGCGGTGCGTATTTCGACTTCGAAGATGCCTTCGATGCGCCCGTGGTGCTGCGCTCGGGACGACGGTCGGATCGCCGCGATACGCTCAAGAAAGCAGGGAACTATGACATCCCGGCGTTCCTGCGCCGAGGCTCGAACCAGGACGCTAGGCAGCCACCCCGGGACGATCCGCGTTACTGGCGTGCCGAACCGCATTACACAGGTCTTACCCCGCTGGGCCTGACACAGTGGCTGCACAGTCACCCGCAGGCCGAATGGCCGCAAAGTTATGCTGAGCTGAGCCGAATCGGTGTCGGTCCGGCGGTGCTCGACTGGCTCAAGTTCGTGCTCGCTGAAGGGGAGGGCGAGGCCTTGGTGGTCGCGAGCTTCATCCAGGCGATGGCGCAGCGCGATCTGCACGAAGCGCTGCTGTCGGACACCGGTACGCTGGGTCAGCTCAAGGCCTTGGCGAAACGCGTGGCACCGGGCGCGACGCTGAAGGTCATGCAGGACGATCCTGCAGCCGAGCCGATCGTCGCTCGCCTGCAGGTGTTTGTATGCACGCTCCGGGCAGAGCGCTGGCCCAACTGCGTGTTTGACCTTCGGGACGAGGTGACGGCGCTTGGTTAGCCGATTGCAGGTGTCACGCGTAGAAAAGGAATTGCGAGGAACGCCCCCATGCCTGTGAAGACCGTCCTCGACGGCAGCGCCGTACCGGTCAGGATCTGGACCGACGACATCGACGAAGGCTCGAAGGCGCAACTCGCCAACATCGCGAGCCTGCCGTTCATCCACCACCATGTCGCCGCGATGCCCGACGTGCATCTGGGCATCGGCGCGACCATCGGCTCGGTCATCGCAACCCACCAGGCCATCATCCCGGCGGCGGTGGGTGTCGATATCGGCTGTGGCATGGTCGCCGCGCGGCTGTCGCTCACCGCCAACGACATCGACGAGAGGCGGCTGAAAAAGGTGTTCGATCAGATCAGCCGCGATGTGCCGGTCGGCCGCGACCAGCATGCGGACGGCCGGGTACTGGTCGACGCAGTGCGCCCCTTCGAGCCAGGCCTCAAGGCCCTGACCGAGCGCCACCCGCAACTACTCAAGGCCTTCGGCAAGTTCTCCAAGTGGGCGAACCAGATGGGCACGCTCGGGGGCGGCAACCACTTCATCGAGGTCTGCCTGGACGAGCACGAGCGCGTCTGGGTGATGCTGCACTCGGGCAGCCGGGGCATCGGCAACGCGATCGCGACGTACTTCATCGAGCTTGCGAGAAAGGACATGGCGCGCCACATGATCCACCTGCCCGACCGTGACCTGGCCTACTTCGCCGAGGGCAGCGCACACTTCGCCGATTACGTCGAG